>NZ_JBFBAJ010000022.1:0-115805 GCF_040682215.1 Actinoplanes sp. NPDC051346
GCTAAGCCCTCCAGCGCCGATGGTACTGCACTCGGGAGGGTGTGGGAGAGTAGGACGCCGCCGGACTTAACGTGAAGAAACGCCCACCCCGACACGCGTGTCGGGGTGGGCGTTTCCGTTATATCCACACCCATGTTTTCTGAGGCCGACCCGCCCCCGGGTCGGCCTTTCCTCATTTCCACACCCAAACAGGCGACCACCCAGTCCCAGCTGTGGACCGGGGATTCGTCCTGGAGACCGCGCGGGCTCGTCGCGCACGATGTCACGCGGCGGGCCGGACGTGCGTAGGCCGGACCGTGTTGAGGCCGGACCGTGTTGAGGCCGGACCGTGTTGAGGCCGGACCGTGTTGAGGCCGGACCGTGTTGAGGCCGGACCGTGTTGGGGTCGGACCGCGTTGGGTTAGGCCGAGCTGGGTGGGGCGGGCTTGACGTCGGTGATGGCGTGCGTCGACGTGGGGGTCCAGGCTGACGGCGGGGGCGCTGCTGCTGTTGCTGCGCTGCGGCGGGCTGGCGTGGCTGCTTCGGTGGCTGGCATGGCGTCGCGGGTTTGCAGGGCGTAGGTTGACCTTCCTGAAGGGACGTGCCGTGTAGGCAACCGAGGGGTCGGGTAATAGGTGGCCATGATTGTCCGGGTGCTGCGGACGGCCGTGATGGCGGGTGTGCTCGTGATGGCCGGTTGCTCGATGGCCGACGACAGTGGGCGGGACTACAACCCGGCTCATCAGCCCGACTACGTTCTTCCCGGCTATGGCGGTTCCTCTGATCCCGCCCCGGTTCCGACCTGGCAGGGGTCGGGAACAGGGTTGGGGCTTCCCGGCATCGGACAGGCCGAACCCAGCGAGCCCGACCAGACCGTCCGAGGTGGCGCCGGGTATGCGAGCAAGCCGCATACCTTCGAGCTTGCCAGCGGAGCTGATGCCGTGCGGGTGAGTGTCGCGGACCTCGGTGGGGACCTGTTCGACGTGTCGGCCCCGAGCCGCTCGGAGGTTCGGCCGACTGTCGATGTGAAGGGGACCTCCGTGGTCGCCCGACTGGGAGAGACCGGGAATGCCGGCCCTTCCATCGTCACCGTGCTGTTGGCGCGGGACGTTCGGTGGCAGGTGCGGCTCACCGGCGGTGCTAGCGACGAGGCCGTCGATCTCACCGGAGGGACGCTCGGCGGGGACGTCGATCTCAGCGCCGGCACGAGTCGGGCCGAGGTGGCGTTGCCGGCCGCTGCGGGTACGCAGAAGGTGACCGTGAACGGCGGGGCTAGCCTGCTTACCGTCCGCCTGGCTGGCACCGCACCCGTTCGGGTCGCTGCTCGGGACGGGGCCGCGAATGTCACCATCGAGGGCCAGAGCCAGTCGAGTGTTGCCAACGGGTTCCTCTTCGTGCCGCCTAGCTGGGAGTCGGCCAAGGACCGTTTCACCATCGACGTCACTTCGGGGGTCTCGTCCCTCACCGTCGCCCGTGGATAACTACCACTGAGTCATCAGCGGGTTGTGCACTGCGCACGGGTGCTGGCCGGGTCGGCAGCGTCGGAAGGGCGATAGATCCGACAAACCGCCTGTGGACGGGGCTGTGGACGGAGGCCGCGGGTGTGGCAACGGGCGGCTTACCGACGCGCTTGCGGACGAGGGTCGCGAGCGCAGACAGGTTGCCCCAGGCCAACTGGACTTCCCAATCGGAGAGGTCGGAGAGGTCGGAGAGGTCGGAGAGGTCGGAGAGGTCGGAGAGGTCGGAGAGGTCGGAGAGGTCGGAGACGCGCGGGCCCGCCGTTCTTGGCCGTGCCGATGACGAGGCTGCGGGCGCGCTTCCAAGGGTGCACCCAGATTAGGGAGACGCCAGCCGTCCGCCGTTCTCACCCGCGTGGGCAGGAATGCCAGTGAACACGGGGGTACCCGCGCTCATGGAAGCGAGAGTTCGGCGCGTGCCGAGTGGCGCTTGTCGACCTAAGTGGCTGGTGGTTGGGCGTACGATGGCGATTTTCTGACCTTAGTCAGAGAATCTGTTACCGTCGCGTGATGGACCAGGTCGAGCTGGTGAGGGACTTCAACCGCTATTACACCCGGCGCATCGGGGTCCTGACCGATCGATATCTCGGACAGCGTCGTTCGTTGGGCGAGGCGCGACTTCTCTTTGAGATCGGCGCCGGTGCCGAGGTGCGCGAGCTCCGCGCTCGGCTCGGACTCGATTCCGGATACCTGAGTCGGCTGCTGCGATCCCTGGAGGCCGAGGGGCTCATCCGGGTCGACCCGCAGCCGGACGATCGCCGGCTGCGGGTCGCTGAGCTGACCGATGCCGGCGCTCAGGAGCTGGACGATCTTGATGCTCGTTCGCGGGAGGCTGTTGACGCGTTGTTGCGTCCGCTGACGGTGGTGCAGCGGGAGCGGTTGGTCGCCGCCCAGGATCAGGTGCGGCGCCTGCTGCGGCTGGCCGCGGTTGATATCCAGCGGGTCGACGATGCCTCCGGGATTGCGCGGGCCTGTCTGCGGACGTACGCGGATGAGCTCGCGGATCGCTTTCCGGAAGGGTACGACGCTGCGACGCTGACGCCGCCGGGGCAGTTGGCGCTGCTGGTGGCCTGGGATGAGGGGGAGGCGGTCGGTTGCGTGGCGTGGCGGCGGCTCGGGCCGAAGGTGGCCGAGGTGCGGCATCTGTGGGTTGGCGTGCGGGCGCGGGGTATCGGGTTGGGGCGCCGGCTCCTGCAGGAGATCGAGGCGGATGCGGCGGCGCACGGGTTCACGATGATTCGGCTGGGCACGCATCGGGCGTTGACCGAGGCGATCGCGTTGTATCGCAGCAGTGGGTATCGGGAGATCGAGCCCTATGACGATTCGCCGTACAACCAGGTGGCCTTCGAGAAGGGGGCCGCTTAGCCGTCGATGCGGGTGATGTTGCGGATCTTGTTGGAGGCGTCGAGGGCTGCGACTTTGTAGGCTTCGGCGAGGGTGGGGTAGTTGAAGACCGCGTCGACGAGGTAGTCGACTGTGCCGCCGCAGCCCATGACCGCTTGTCCGATGTGCACGATTTCGGTGGCGCCGGTGCCGAAGACGTGGACGCCGAGTAGGCGGCCGTCGGTGGGGGAGACAAGGAGCTTCAACATTCCGTACGAGTCGCCGACGATCTGGCCGCGGGCGAGTTCGCGGTAGCGGGCGATGCCCACCTCGAAGGGTGCCGACTTGTCGGTCAGTTCGTCTTCCGTCGCGCCGACGAAGCTGATTTCCGGGATCGTGTAGATGCCGATCGGCTGGAGCTGGTGCATGTCGCGGGCCGGTTCTCCGCAGGCGTGGTGGGCCGCCAGCCGGCCCTGCTCCATCGATGTCGAGGCCAGGGCCGGGAAGCCGATGACGTCGCCGACCGCGTAGATGTTTTCTACCGCCGTACGGTAATTGCCGTCGACTTCGATGCGGCCGCGACGGTCCGCGGTGAGGCCGGCCGCTTCCAGGGCCAGGTCGTCGGTTTGGCCCTGCCGGCCGGCGGAATACATGACAGTGTCGGCGACGATCTTCTTGCCGCTCTTGAGGATGCACAGTGCGGCGGTCTGGTGTCTTTCGACCGAGGCGACCTCTTCGCCGAAGCGGAACGTCACCGACAGGTCTCGCAGGTGGTACTTGAGGGATTCGACGATTTCCTCGTCGCAGAAGTCGAGCATCTTGTCGCGGCGCTCGACCACGGTGACCTTGGTGCCGAGGGCGGCGAAGAGCGAGGCGTACTCCATGCCGATCACGCCGGCGCCGACGACGACCATGCTGCGCGGCACGGCCTCGAGGTTGATGACGCCGTCGGAGTCGACGATGGTGCGGTCGTCGAAGTCCACGCTCTCCGGGCGTGCCGGGCGGGTTCCCGCGGCGATGATGATCTTTTCGGCGCGGATCTTGCTGTCCCGGCCGTCGCCGGCGTCGACCCAGATGGAGTGCGCGTCGGCGAACCGGCCCGTGCCCGTGATCATCGCGACCCGGTTGCGGGCGAGCTGGTTGCGGATCACGTCGGTCTGGCGGCTGATCACGTGCTGGGTCCGTGCGGCCAGGTCGGAGACGGTGATCTCGTCTTTGACGCGGTAGCTGCTGCCGTACAGATCTCGTTGGCTCAGGCCGGTCAGGTAGAGCACGGCCTCGCGCAGCGTCTTGGACGGGACCGTGCCGGTGTTGATGCACACCCCGCCGATCATGTCGCGGCGGTCGACGATGCCGACCCGCTTGCCGAGTTTGGCCGCGGCGATGGCCGCCTTCTGCCCGCTGGGCCCCGAGCCCAGGACTACCAGGTCGTAGTCGTTCACAAGGCTCAGCGTCGCAGGACTTGCACCCCTCGCGCTACGGCTTCTCGCACAATGCCTTGATCGGCATGTCCGAGTCGGGGACGTGCCCGGGCGGCCACGGCGAGCCGTACAACTCGGCAGACATCACCACGGTCATCCACGGCACCCAGGGGCTGCGCAGCATCATCGGCTGGGCGCCCTGGAAGTAGAGGTTGACCGACCAGTCGAGCGGGTTGGGCTGGATCAGAATCAGCGAGCGGAAATCGTACGCCTGCTCACCGTTCTTTTCGCGCAGCACGAGTCGCTGGCTGGTGATGGTCGCGCCCTGCCGTCCCTCGTGCCGCCAACCCGCCCGGGTTCTCGCGCCGCTGCCGTTGCTCGTGAAGAAATAGCCGCCGCTGGCGAAGATTCCGCTCGAGTAGTCCACATCGGCGGAGAAATAGGCGAGTACGTCGACGGGAAAGGCGCCGTACTCTGCCTCGTCCGGCTGGAGCGCGATGGTCGGCGTCACCGCGGCGGGGTGCCCGCCGCGGTGCACGAGGCGGGCGAGCAAAGACATCGAGCGCCACCCCGCGTCGGTCTGTTCCTTTGTGAAATCCCACGTCACCCTGGTCACGACACCCACCGTGACACGCTCCGTCGAGCCACCACCAGTGGATTCACCCGGCCATGCGGCGAAATGCCCGGAGCGCCGAGGCGGCTCAGCCGAACGTCCGGTATGCACCCCCCACCCGGCGCCACCCGGACGAAGGACAATCCCGCGAGTTGGCAGCGGCAACCCCTCCTGCCTGGTAAAACCCGCCGCTACGCGAGGTCGGCACAGCAGGCGCCGAAGATGCGCCTCGACCCGCAGGGGCAGGAGTCGTCGTGCCGGACGAGGCGAAGCTGCGGCGGGGCATAGGCGACAAAGGCCATGCCCAACGGATCCCGTTCCGTGAGCAGGCTCAGCCTGGCCGAGCGCATGGCGTCGGCCACGGGCGCGCGGAGAATCAGGAAATTCTCGAGGAAATGCTGGCCGAAACGAGCACCGAGACTCTCGTCGGTGATGATTTCGGTGCCTATCACTCCGGAAGCCCGCGCCCGCTGGATGAAGGCCTCGACGAAATTCATGGCGTACTTGGGCTGGACCGCGGCCGTGCGGCAGCCGTTGAGAAAGACCAGGGGCCTGCTGCCCTTCCAGAAGACCTTGCCGTTGGAGAGTTGGGCATAGTCGATACCCGCGGACTCCTCCGAACCCACCTGGAGGGCGGGCACGCCGTTCGCTTCGGTGCCGTGACAGTAGAAGTACACGAAATGCGGCGAGCGGTGGCGATCGCGGAGCGCGGACAGCAGTTGATCGCGGTCCTGGAAGCCGGCCACCGAGCCGAGCCCTTTCAACACCTCGAGCACCCAGGCGGTGTGCGGGCCGATGAAGACGTCCGCCACACCCAGGATGGCGCGCAGGTCGTCGGCCACCTCGATGTAGGGCTTGGTGCTTCCCCCGCCTATCGACTGCGGGAGCGTCACGCCGTGCCGGAAGCCCCAAAATCCGGCCGGGCACACCACCGTTTCCGCGTGGGTCGTCTCGCCGCGGAAACAGGCATGACTCGCCAGGTCGGCTTGCGCGTCGATCGCGGCCAGCGCGTGCTCGCACACCCTCCAGGAGGGCCACGGCACGCCGGTGTCGAGGTCGAAGTCGTAGAGCAGCGCGGCCGGCACGGTGTAGGACGCCTTGACCTTGTTGGCGAACTCGACCAGCCCGGGCCGACGCATGACTTCTTGCAGGGCGAGGATCGGCGAGTTGTCGTCGTCTTCCGGCAGGCCATCCGCGGTGGCGGCCACTCCTCCGATGACCGCCGTCCACATCAGATAACCGGCGAGGGCCAGTTCCTTGAGATCGCTCTCAAACGTGGGGGTGTGTCCCGGATTCAGATACTTGAAGGGAGTGCCCTCCTGCCAGCCCTCGGTGTTGCCCCAGGCCACCCACGACAGAGTCCGGCGTACCCGGCCGAGGAACTCCTCCACCTCTCCGGCGGAGACCATTGTCGTGGCCTTGACGGTGGATTCGCCGAAGAACCGGAAGCTGTGGGTGCCGTCGTCGTTGCTGTTGGCGAAGACCGACAGGCGCAACGGTGGGATGCGGGCCAGGGCGGCCGGATCGAGGGTCGAGTCGGTCACGTAGTCGAGCGTCGTACGCAGGGCATCGCGCTGGCGTACGCCCGCGAGAGCGACGGTGACCTGCACTACCCGGGACTGGAGCAGGGTATTTCGGCAGTAGATGTTGCACCGGAGCCGGTAGATCCCCGGGGTCTCCGGCACGTGCACCGGAAAGAGCAGCCGATCGTCGGAGCGGAATTCGTGCGTGGGCTGCTTTACGTCCATTCCGCCGTCGGCGCGCAGGATGAGACGGCCGACGTCCGCTCCGGGCGTCACCCCGAGCTCTCCCCGGTAGTCGAAGAGCACGACGTGGATGACCTCGCCGGCCGACGCGTCGTCGGGCAACATCAGCGGCGCGGCGAGGTCATCGATGTTCCCTGGGAGCGCGGACGGTCCGACCGCCAGCCAGAACAGGTAGCGGCCGCCCTCGAGCGGCAGATCGGCCGGCAAGGGATCCTCCGACGCCCAGGTCTGGGCGAAGCCGGTGCTGACGACCCGGACTCGCGTCGGGGGCTGTTCGTAGTAGTAATCCTCCTCGTCGTCCTCCTCGAAGGACAGACGTGGCTGGGCGCTCCCCAGCGGTTCACCGCGGCGTTCCTGGCGCCGTAGCACCTGGACCAGCCCGACCGCGAGGTAGGAGAACGGAACCAGCAGCAGGAGCGACGGCGGCAGGTTGGCGACGAAGTCGAGCAGGTCGGTCAGCACGGACACGATCAGCGGCCACCCTGCACGCCGCCCCGGCCCAGCATCGGATGGGAGCCGTCGCTCTCCTGGTTGTCGGCGAGGGCGGGCCTTCGGCCGTCCAGGAAGTAGGCCAGGGTCCACCCGTTCTTACGCTGCGTCAGGATGAAGACCACGAGCAGCAGGAAGTAGACCGTGAAGCCGGTGAAGAGCCCGATTCCGTACGCCGCGAAGAGGGTCGTCTGCTCGGGGAAGAGCGCCAGTATCGCGCCTCCGCCAACCGCGCCGACCAACGACAGCAGGTCGAGGAGCTTGACGGAGCCGCGATAGCGGTTGATGAAGTAGGTGTTCCAGCCGATGACGACGCCGAAGAAGAATGCACCCCACTCGATGAAGGTCATGGACCATGGTTTGCCGTTCCGTACCCTTCGGACAATCCGTCGTTCAGGTATTCACTCCGCTGTCGTCTGGCCGCTCTGCGTGACGGGCTCCTGATCGAGGAAGGCGAGCGTCGTCGAGGCGAACAACGGCGACATGAAGAGGTTGTAGTGCGTGACTCCGGGCAGGATCGCCAGGGCGTGGCCGCCCTTCGGCCGGCCCTCGCCCATCCAGCCGCCGTCGCGGATGCCGCCGTCCAGCAGCCGGAAGATCTCCACGAAGTGGCTCGGCGGCACCAGGTCGGCGTCGGCGCCCATCACCAGCGTCGGGACCCGCAGGCCGCGCACCTCGTCGGTGAAGTCGTAGTCCTTCGCCATCGCCTCACCGATCTTGTCGAGCAGCCGCGGGAAGTCCTCGGGCCGGGGCGCCACCCGCTGGTAGAGCTCGTACATCGGGGTGTCCTTCATGAAGTCAGCGGCGGCGGCGGACACCTGGCCCTGCTGCTCGAGGATCTCCGGATAGGTGGCGTCGCGGCGGATGCCCGCCGACGCGGTGACCAGGCGGCCGACCTTGTCCGGGTGCCGGATCGCGACCAGGAGTGCCACGCCACCGCCGAGCGAGTAGCCGACCACGTCCGGCTTCCGCAGCTCCAGGTGGTCGATGAGCGCGGCGATGTCGTCGGCCATCGACCGGATGTCCAGCGGCCGGTCGATATCGGCGGTGCGGCCATGGCCCTGCAGGTCGACCAGGATGACCTGGTGGCGCTCGGCGAAGGTGTCGATGAGCGGGCCGAACATCTCACCGGAGCCGAGGCCGCCGTGCAGCAGGACCATCGGGTGTCCGGTCCCGTGCGTCTCGTAGTAGAGGGTGATCCCGTTGACGGTGGCGTACTGGCCCTGGGTGGCGGTCATGACGACTCCTCGTGTGCTTGGTGCGGTCTGACGCAGTGGTAGACCGGGCGGGCGCCGCGAACTCATCGCTCCTGGAGCTATTTTTTTCCTGTGACTGATGTGGCGGAGCTCGAGGCCTATCGGCCGGAGCTGACCGGATACTGCTACCGCATGCTGGGGTCCGCCTTCGAGGCCGAGGACGCCGTCCAGGATGCCCTGGTCCGGGCCTGGCGAGGGCTCGACAGCTTCGAGGGGCGCTCCGCGCTGCGGTCCTGGCTGTACCGGATCGCGACGAACGTCTGCCTGACCATGCTGGACAGCGCCCAGCGGCGGGTCCGGCCGATGGACCTCGGCCCGGCCGGGTCCGGCGGGGCGACCGGCGCGGGCGAGCCGCGTCCCGACGAGATCTGGGTGGGGCCGGTGCCGGACGCCAGGGTGCTGCCCGAACGCGCCGACCCGGCGGAAGTCGTCGCCGGCCGCGAATCGATCCGGCTGGCGTTCGTCGCCGCGCTGCAACACCTTCCGCCGCGGCAGCGGGCCGTGCTCATCCTGCGTGAGGTGCTCGCCTGGTCGGCGCAGGAGGTGGCCGACCTGCTCGACATGTCGGTCGTCGGCGTCAACAGCGCCCTCCAGCGGGCCCGCGCCACGATCGCTTCCGTCGACACGGACGCCGACGTGCACCGGCCGCTGGACGACGAGCAACGGGCGCTCCTCAACCGCTATGTGACGGCGTTCGAGGCGTACGACCTGACGGCGTTGACGGCGCTGCTGCACGAGGACGCGACGCTGTCGATGCCGCCACTGCCGCTGTGGCTGCGTGGCCACGACGACATCGCCACCTGGATGGCCGGGACGGGCGGGGGCTGTCGTGGTTCCCGGCTCGTGCCGGTGGTGGCCAATGGCCTTCCGGCCTTCGGGCAGTACCGGCCCCGCCTCGACGGTCCCGGGCACGACCCGTGGGCGCTGATCGTGCTGGAGGTGTCAGCCGGGCGGATCGCGGGGGTCACCAACTTCCTCGACACTGCTCGCCTGTTCCCGCTCTTCGGGCTGCCGGCCCAGTTGTCGGGCTAGCGCTTGAACAGGCGGCTTAGCCAGTGCCGCGGCTGTGGCGGCGGCGAGGACGGTTCCGGCTTCGTTGTCGGCTCAGGTCGTGGCGGGTTGAGCAGGAGGTCGACCAGACAGGTACGGCACAGGTCGGGGCTGCCCCATTGGGCGTACAGGTCGATGTAGGGGATGTCCTCGCTGGCCAGCTCCGGATGGAAATCGACGAGCCAGTACGGCTCTTTGTAGTACGGCAGCGGAGGGCCGGTCAGCAGCAGCTCGCAGATGCTGTTCGGCCTCATCAGCCCGGGGCGGTCCTCCGTGATGGCGAACTCGCACAGGTGCCGGACTCCGGCGTCGTCGGCGATCAGTTCGTAGGTCTCCTGCGTCTCGCGACTGTGGAACGGCGACCTCGGGCCGAGCACCATGCCATGTCGAGGGCTGAACAGGGCATGCCACTCATGGGGGTCGGAATCCGTGGTGACCACCACCGGGATGATGTCGTCCAGCGGCCCGAGCGGCGTATCCGGGTAGGAGGGGTCCGGTTCGCCGATGGGGGTTGCTCGGTAGCAGTGCTCCCCGTCCGGCAGTGTGCCGTTGAGCGGGCACGACTGCGAGTAGACCGGATTGAACATTTCCTCCACATTGGTGCTGTATCGCAGGTACTTGCGGCTGCCGTCGGGGAACTGAATCGTTGCCATCCACGTACCCATGGGCCGCTCCTTCCGTCGATCATCGCTCGGCAAGGGTACGAGGGGTGATCAGGCGGTGAGGATGATTTTTCCGGCCACGGTGCCGGACTCGGCCAGGCGCAGCGCCTCGGCGGCCTGGGGGAGCGGGAACGTGGCGGCGACCTGTGCGGTGATGCGAAGCTCGGCCATGGCGTTCAGGACCTGGGTGAGGTCGTGGCGCAGCCGGTCCTGGAAGCGCCGCTTGGCCAGGCCGCGGCCGGCCCAGACGTTGTAGAAGTAGGCACGCCGGCCGTTCGGCAGCGCGTTCCACGCCCACACCCGGCCGAGGATCTTGAGCACGGGCAGCTGCTTGGAGCCTTCGTCGTCCCGGGTGGCGGCACTGCCGTAGGCAACCAGGGTCCCGCCGCGGGCGAGCAGGCGCCACGAGTGGGGCACGCTGTCCGCGCCGAGGTGGTCGAAGACCGCGTCGACGCCGCCGGGGACGAGCTGACGCACGGCGGCCGCCACGTCGGTGCGGTAGTCGATCGGGGTGACGCCAAGGGCGCGCAGGCTCTGGTGGTGGCGCGGGGAGGCGGTGCCGATGACCCGTACGCCGGCGAGGCGGGCGAGCTGCACCAGGGTGGAGCCGACGCCACCGTTCGCGCCGTGCACCAGGATCGTCTGGCCGGCCCGGATGCGCGCCTTGCGGTGCAGCATCTGCCAGGCCGTGATGCCGTTGATCACGACGGTCGCCGCCTCGACCGGCCTCAGGCCGGTGGGCACCGGCACCATGTCGGCCGCCTCCACGAGCACGTGACTGGCCCAGGCACCCACCTTGGTCAGCACCGCGACGCGCTGACCCACCAACGCGGGGTCGCCGTCGTCGCCGACGGAGTGGACGACGCCGACCATGTCGTAGCCGGGCACGAACGGGAACGGCGGCTGGTCGTAGTAGCGGCCCCGGCGCATCTGCTGCTCCGCGAAGGACACCCCGGTGGCCTCCATCCGCACCACCGCCTGTCCCGCGCCGGGCGTCGGGATCGTCGTCTTGTGCACCTGCAGACCCTCGGGGGCCACCACGCCCGGGAGCACGATCTCGGTCCGCTGCTCGATCATCGCCTTCGTCATTTCACCATCTCCTTGTCGCTACTGCATCTCGCCTTGGTTAGAGGCTCTAACGGAAGTATTATCCACTCACGGAGCCGCTGTCAAGCGAGGTCCATAGGCAGGCGAGGGGAAGAGGCGATGGCCGACAACGGCAGGAGTCCGCGGGAGCGCTACCGGGAGCAGGTCCGCGACGAGATCAAGGCGCACGCCTGGACCCAGGTGGCCACCGGTGCGTCCGCGCCCTCGCTCAACGCCATCGCCAAGCGGATGGGCATCAGCGGGCCGGCGCTCTACCGCTACTTCCGCAACCGCGACGAGCTGATCACCGATCTCGTCCTCGACGCCTATCGGGACCTGGCGGCCACCTGTCGGGCCGCGGCGGCACCCGGCGAACCGCCGCGGGCGCGGCTGACCGAGGTGGCAGTCGCTCTTCGCCGGTGGGCTCTGGCCACACCGCACCGCTATCTGCTCATCTTCGGCACACCGGTGCCCGGATACTCGGCGCCGCCCGAGGCGACCACGATCGCCAGCAGCCTCATGGCGGTCCTCGTCGAGGCGTTCGCCGAATCCGCTACACCCGCCCGCGGCCCGGGGGGCGCGGCGATATTCGACGCGCACCTGGGCGGGCATCAGAAATGGACGGGCAGTCGTCCGGCCACGGCCGGATCCCTCCGCCGGGCGCTCACGTTCTGGACCCGGCTACACGGTGTCGTCAGCCTCGAGATCGCCGGTCACTTCGCCGGCATGGGATTCGATCCGGGTCTGCTCTACGCCACGGAGGTCGAGGCCGCACTGACCGCATGATCAGTTCGGCGGTTGCCGGAGGGCGGCCACCCACTCGTCCGGCCAGGGGGCGCTGCGGGCGCCGTCGTCTTCGTCGTGGCCGCCGGCGATGTGCACCGTGATGTATCGGCCGGATGCGGCCCGGGCACGGGGGCGGCCCGGCAGTTCCTCGCGCCAGACCTCGAAGGTGAAGGTCATCGAGGCCGTGCCGATCTTTTCGATCTCGACGACGGCCGTCACCTCCTGGTCGAAGCGGAGGGCGGCCTCGAACTCGACCTCGTAGCGGACCCGCGGCGCGACGGGGAAGTAGCCCGGAAGGCCATGGGTCCGCATGAGCTCGGCCTCCGCGGCCTCGACATAGCGGGTGACCGCGGAGTTGTGGTAAATGCCCGCGGCGTCGGTATCGATCCAGCCCACCCGGGTGCGGTGCACCCCGCGCGGGGTGTAGGCGTCGGTCACCGCGGGGTCCAGCGCAGATGAACGTGCTGGTCGGCCTGCTGTCGTAGCAGCGCCAACCGCGGCGGGATCTTGTCGGTGCGTGACGTCGGAGGCTTGCGGCTGCCGGCCCGGAACTGGATCGGCCATCCGGCGCCCTCGCCCCGGTAGTCCTGCTCCGCGGCGGCGTGCAGCGTCCACTGCGGATCGTAGAGATGGGTACGGCCCAGGGCGCACAGATCCGCCCGTCCCGCCAGCAGGATGGAGTTCACGTCGTCGTAGGAGGAGATGGCGCCCACGGCGATGACCTTCACGCCCGCCGGCGCCGCGACGAGCTGGCGGATCCGGTCGGCGAACGGGGTCTGGTACGAGCGGCCGTATGCCGGCTGCTCCTCACTCGTGACCTGCCCGGAGGAGACGTCGACGGCCGCCGCGCCATGCTCGACGAAGGCCCGGGCTATCTCGACGGCGTCGTGCTCGGTGTTGCCGTCGGGCACCCAGTCGGTTGCCGAGATGCGTACCGTCACCGGAATCTGGTGGGGAACGGCCGCGCGGACGGCGTCGAAGACCTCCAGGGGGAACCGGAGGCGGTTGGTCAGCGATCCGCCGTACTCGTCGGTGCGCTTGTTGGCCACCGGGGAGAGGAACGACGACAGGAGATAGCCGTGCGCGGCGTGGACCTCTACGAGGTCGAAGCCCGCGGCGACGGCGCGAACGGCCGCGGCGACGAAGTCGGCCACGACCTTGTCCAGGTCGGTGCGGTCGGCCTCGCGGGGCAGGTGGCAGCCCTGGCCGTACGCCAGCGCCGACGGGCCGATGACCTCCCAGTTGTCCCCGGGCAGGGGCCGGTCCATGCCGTCCCACATGAGCCGGGTGGAGCCCTTGCGTCCCGAGTGGCCGAGCTGGACGCCGATCTTGCCGGTCGTCCGTGAGTGCACGAAGTCGGTCACGCGCCGGTACGCGTCGCGCTGCTCGTCGTTCCACAGGCCTGTGCAGCCGGGGGTGATCCTGCCCTCGGGGGAGACGCAGACCATCTCGGTCATGACGAGCCCCGCGCCGCCGAGCGCCTTGGAGCCCAGGTGCACCAGGTGGAAGTCGTCGGGCATGCCGTCGGTCGCCGAGTACATGTCCATGGGGGAGACGATGACCCGGTTCTTGAGGCGCAGGGGACCGATGTCGACCGGCTGGAACATCGCGGGCACGGCCTCGCGGGCCCCCGCCGACTCGGCGAACGCCGACTCGATGCGGTGGGCGAACTCCGGGTCGCGCTCCTTGAGGTTCTCGAAGGTGATGCGCCGGGACCGGGTCAGCAGGTTGAAGCAGAACTGGGCGGGCTCCTGGCCGGCGTACATTCCGATGTTCTCGAACCACTCGAGCGAGGCCTGTGCCGCACGCTGGGTCGACTCCACCACCGGCTTCCGCTCGATTTCGTACGCCTCGAGCGCGTCGACGAGCGTCGGCCGCTCGTGCAGGCACGCCGCCAGGGCCAGGGCGTCCTCCATCGCGAGCTTCGTGCCCGACCCGATGGAGAAGTGCGCGGTGTGCGCGGCGTCGCCGAGGAGGACGACGTTGCGGTCGTGCCAGCGCTGGTTGCGTACCGTGGTGAAATTGAGCCATTTGGAATTGTTGGTCAGCACCTCGTGGCCGGCGAGCTCGTCGGCGAAGATCGCCTTGATCTTCTCGACGGCGTGCTGATCGGAAGCGCCGGGCGGCAGCGACTGGCCCTCGGTCGCGTCGAATCCCGCGCGACGCCAGACGTCCTCGTGCATTTCGACGATGAACGTCGACCCGGTGGCGGAATACGGATAGCCGTGGATCTGCATGGTGCCCCACTCCGTCTGCTTGACGAAGAATTGGAACGCCTCGAAGACCAGATCGGTGCCGAGCCAGATGTACTTGTTCGGCCGGTGGTCGAGAGCCGGCGCGAAGGTGTCCGCGTACTTGGTGCGGATCGGCGAATTGACGCCGTCGGCGGCCACCACGAGGTCGTGGGACGCGCGCAGCTCGTCGGCGTCGGGCGCCTCGGTCTCGTAGTGGACCCTCACGCCGAGGTCCGCGACGCGTTGCTGGAGCAGGCGCAGGAGATCCTTTCGGCTCATGGCGGCGAAGCCCTGCCCGCCGACCGTGAAGGTGTGCCCGTCGACGTCGATGTCGATGTCGGTCCAGCGGGCGAAGCGGCGGGCCATCTGGTCGTGGATGACCGTGTCGGCGTTCCCGATGCCGCCCAGCGTCTCGTCGGAAAAGACGACGCCGAAGCCGAAGGTGTCGTCGGGGGCGTTGCGCTCCCAGACGGTGATCTCGTGGCTCGGGTCCAGCTGCTTCATCAGCGCGGCGAAGTAGAGACCGCCGGGGCCGCCGCCGGCAATTGCGATTCTCACGCGGGTTCCTGCTCTCTTTCGACGCGCTGCCGCAGGACGTAGCGCTGCAGCTTGCCGCTCGGGTTACGCGGCAGCGACTCGCAGAAACGGACTTCGCGGGGGTACTTGTACGGCGCGAGCTGCTGCTTGACGTAGTCCTGGATCTCCTTGGCCTTCGCCGCGTCACCGTCGACGCCGTCCACCAGCACGACGAAGGCGCACACGATCGAGCCCCGGTCGGCGTCGGGCTTGGCGACGACCGCGGACTCCGCCACGTCCGGGTGGGTGTTGACGGCCGATTCGACCTCCGGCCCGCCGATGTTGTATCCCGAGGAGACGATCATGTCGTCGGTCCGCGAGCAGTAGTAGAAGTACCCGTCGTCGTCGCGGTAGAACGTGTCACCGGTGACGTTCCAGCCGTCGACGACGTAGCCGGCCTGTCGTTCGTCGTCCAGGTAGCGGCAGCCGACCGGGCCGATCACGGCCAGCCTGCCCTCGACTCCGGCGGGCAACTCCTCGTCCTTCGGGCCGAGGATCGTCGCGCGGAAGCCGGGCACCGGCTTGCCGGTCGCGCCGGGACGGATGTCGTCGCCGGCCGCGGAGATGAAGATGTGCAGCAACTCCGTGGCGCCGATGCCGTCGATGATCCTGAGCCCGATGGCGGCCTCGATCTCGTCCCGGACGCTGCGCGGAATGTGCTCGCCCGCGCTCACCGCGACGCGCAGGCCGCGCAGCTTGTCGATCTTGCCGGACTTCAGGATCTGCCGGTACGCCGTCGGCGCGGTGGCCAGCGCCGTGACCGCGTGCTTCTCGACGAGCTCCGCGAGCTGTGTCGGTGTCGCGCTCTCGACCAGGAACACGCAGGCGCCCGCTCGGAAGGGGAAGACCACGAGCATGCCGAGTCCGAAGGTGAAGCCGAGTGGGGCCGTACACGTCACGATGTCGTCGGCGGTGAGCTGGAGAACCTCCTGGCCGAAGGTGGCGTCGATGGCCAGCAGGTCGCGGTGGAAGTGTGTGGTGATCTTGGGGGTGCCGGTGCTGCCCGAGGTGGGCCCGAACAGGGCGACGTCGTCGGCGGCGGTCGGCACGGCGGCGAACTCGCCCGACTTGGCGGCGCACAGCGCGACGAGGTCGCGGTCGTCGGACCCGCCGAACGGCACCACCGTGACGGCTTCCACCTCCGCCGTGAACCGGTGGTCGACCAGCGCGATCGTCGGTCGGGCCTTGGCGATGACTGGGGAGAGATCGCGGGCGCGCAGGGCCGCCATCGTCGTGACCGTGATGCCGCCGGCCTTCAGCACGCCGAGCCAGCACGCCACCAGCCAGGGGTTGTTGGGGCCGCGGAGCAGGACCCGGTTTCCGGGTACGAGGCCGAGGTCCTCGACGAGAACCTGCGCGACCTGGTTGGCGCGCCGCTGGAGCTCGCCGTAGGTCCAGGTCTCCCCGGAGTCGGTGCGCAGCGCCGGCCGATCGGGGCCGAAGGTCGCGACCGCGACGTCGACGAGCTCCGCGGCCGCGTTGAGGCGGTCCGGGTATCGCAGGCGGTCGGTCGTGAACTCCAGGTGCGGCCACTGGTGGAACGGGGGCAGGTGGTCGCGGGCGAAGGTGTCGGTGTGGGACGAGGGTGAGAGCTGCATCTTCAAGGTCCCTTCCAGGGGGGTCAGGACGCGCGGATCATGCCTTCCTGCACGACCGTCGCCAGGTGTTCGCCGTCGCGGGTGAAGAAGCTGCCCTGGCCGAGCCCGCGCCCGGAGCCGGCGGAGCCCGCCTGCTGCGCATAGAGCAACCAGTCGTCGAGAACGCCCTCGCCCGGGGCGCGGTGGAACCACATCGCGTGATCCAGGCTCGCGGTGACCAGGCCCGGCTTCGCCCAGGGCAGGTCGAGCACGCGCAGCACCGGCTCGAGGATGGTGTAGTCGCAGACGTAGGCCAGGGCCGCCAGGTCCCGCTGGGTGCGGGTCAGGCCCTCGACCGGCCGCAGGGTGTCGTACGGCTTCACCCAGATGGCCTGATGTGGCGCCCGTTCCCCGTCGACGGTCAGGTAGACCGGCCCGGGAACGTGCCGCATGTCGAAGCTGCGCCCGCCGCCCCAGTAGGCCTTCGACTCCTCGGTCATCGTCCCGCCGTCGCGCGGCGCTAGGTATTGCGCGGAGGTGGGCAGCGTCTCGGGGCCGGGGAGCTCGGGAGCCTCGACGGAGAAGGTGCCGCCGGGCTCGCCCTTGGCGAAGGAGGCGAGGGCCACGTACACCGGCTTGCCGGACTGGTAGGCGCGGACCTGGCGGGTGCCGTACCCGCGGCCGTCACGGAGCAATTCCACCTCGTAGCGCACCTCGGCGCCGATGTCGGCCGGGCGCATGAAGTAGGAGTGCATCGAGTGCAGGGTCTTGCCCTCCGGACCGTCGGGGACGGTCCGCATGGCGGCCGCCGCGGCCGCGGCCACCAGGTCGCCGCCGTACGCCTTGGGCCAGGGGCAGGGCTGGGTGACGGCGGTGTAGGCCACGTCGAAGTGCTGCGCCTCCGCCTCCTTCAGGGTGATGGAGGCGGTGAAGGTCTCCGAGGTCGGGGTCACGGGCGCTCACTCCAGTCGCGCAGCGCCTCGTCCGCGACGTCGTCGAGGTTGACCACGATGTTGTCGGGCGTGCGGGTGGTCATCCAGGTCAGCGGGTTGTTGCGGTCCAGGTTGCACTCGACGTGCGGCATGTAGGGCGGGACGAAGACCCAGTCGCCCTCCGCCATGTCGATGTAGTCCTGGAACTTCGCTCCGAAGTAGATGCGTGCACGGCCCGACAGGACGAACCCGCCGGTCTCGGCCTCGCCGTGGTGGTGGGGGACCGACCGGAAGCCGGGCTCGTTGCTGACCTTGCCGAACCAGAGGCGGCGTGCCGGCGTGTGCTGCGGGCTCACGCCGGCGATGCGCGTGGCGCCCGCCGACTGGCCGGTCAGCCCGGATTCGAGCCCTCCCCGGGTGACGACCGGGACGACCAGGCCGTTGGTGGCGTACATCGAGTTGTCACCCGGGAAGTCACCCTCGGTGAGTTGCATGTCGACTCCTAGTCCTTGACGACGATCCGGTTGCGCAGGACGCCGATGCCGGTGATCTCGGTTTCCAGGACGGCGCCGTCGGCGAGGTAGGCCGGGGGCGTCATTCCCATTCCCACCCCTGAAGGCGTTCCGGTCAACACCAGGTCGCCGGGTCGCAGCCGGGTGAAGGTCGACACGTACGCGACCAGCGCGGCAGCGTCGAAGACCAGCGAGCTCGTGTTGCCACGCTGCCGCTGGACGCCGTCGACCCGGCAGACGACCTCCACGCCCGCGGCCGGGTCGAGCTCGTCGGGGGTGACCACGACCGGGCCGATCGGCGTGGTGCGGTCCCAGGCCTTGCCCTGGAACCACTGCAGGGTCCGCTTCTGCCAGTCGCGGACCGACACGTCGTTGGCGACCGTGTAGCCCCAGATCGCGGCGGCGGCCTCGGCCGGGTCGGCACCGCGGATCTCCGCGCCGACGACCACGGCCAGCTCTGCCTCCCAGTCCACGTTCAGCCCGGGCGGAAGTGCGATGTCGTCGGTCGGACCGGTCAGGGTGTCCGCATACTTGGCGAACAGGGTCGGATGGGTAGGAAGCTCCCGGCCCATCTCGAGGATGTGGTCGGCGTAGTTCAGGCCGCAGCAGATCACCTTGCGCGGCGCGGGAAGCGGCAGTGCCATGCCGGCGGGCCGCACCGGTTCGCCGATGAGGTCGCTCACCGGCCGGCCGGCGAACTCGTCGAGATAGGCGGACAGGTGCGGTGCGGGCAGCCGGCGCCACCCGTCGCCCGGGTCGACCGCGGCCGTCGCGATGCCGTCCGCCGGGGTCACCGTCGCGAACCTCATGCGTGCACTCCTCCAGGCCGTGTATGCAGTTTTTTTCACGCCCGTCAGCTAAAGTCAATACTCTAGACCCGACGGAGGCCCGATGCTGCCCATTCCTGTTAATCCGGATGCCCTGCCCGCCCCCAGCGGCTACTCGCACGGCACTCTGGCCGGCAACACGCTCTACCTGGGCGGCCAGACCGCCCTCGACAAGGACATGAAGATCGTCGAGGGCGGCATCGTCGAGCAGTTCCGCCAGGCCTTCGGCAACGTCCTCACCACGCTGCGGGCGGCGGGCGGCCGGCCGGAGGACCTCGTCAGCATCACGATCTATCTCACCGACATCCCCGACTACCAGGCGCACGGCAAAGAGATCGGCCGGGTCTGGCGCGAGCTCGCCGGGTCCGTCTACCCGGCCATGGCCGGCATCGGCTGCACCGCGCTGTGGCAGCCGGAGGCGTTGATCGAGATCCTGGGCGTCGCCGTCATCCCCGAGGAGCGGCTCGTCAGGCCGTGACCTCGCCCATCGCTTCGCCCATCACCGAGCTCGCGAATCGATGCGCGGGCTCGGTCAGCCTCTCCCGCAGTTCGTCGAAGAGGGTGGCCGCGCGGACTCCGTTCCAGTCGCGCGGAAGGATCTCCGGCGGCAGGCCCGGATCGAGGAACGGGAGGCGGCGCCAGGCGGTCAGGGTGCGTACGTAGTCGTCGAACGCCTCCGCGTCGCCGTCCACCTCGCCCCGCACCCAGCGCGACAGCACCGGCTCGAACGAGTCCAGGAACTCGCCGTAGAGCTTCTGCAGCCCGTCCAGGTCCCACCAGCGGCCCGCCAGCTCGGCGACGTCCCCGAACGCCAGGTAGTCGGCGTCGAACAGGTCCACGAACCCCGACAGCTCGTAGCGCTCCAGCACCTCGCGGGTTTCCTGGCGCAGATGACGAGGCGCGATCCACACCCCCGAGGCCACCGTGCCGAACCCCAGCCAGCTCAGCCGTGAGCGCAGCACGTGCCGCTGCTGGCGCTGGGACTCGGGCACGCTGAAGACCGCGAGCAGCCATCCGTCCGCCAGCTCGGCACGCTGCCGGCCGAAGATCCGTTGATCGCCCTCATCGAGGATCCCCCGGGCCTGGTCGGACAGGCTGTATCCGGCCGACCCGTTCACCTTCCGCGCCTCGAGCAGTCCCCGGCGCTTCAGCCGTGAGATCGCCGAGCGCGCCGAGGGCGCGTCGATCTTGAGCCGTTCCATGAGCTGGATCAGGGCGGACACGCTGATCCAGCCGCCGGCCTCGCGGGCGTACAGCCCGTAGATCGTGACGATGAAGGCGCGAGGCTGCGTCGACCTCGGCTCTTCCGTCACCTGGACACGATAAAGGCCGCGGGCCGGGCCGCGCGGGGACCCCCTGGTAACCGTACGTACGTCTTTAGATCGCAGCTCAGCGCGCTCACAGGTGGTCGGGAGGAGAATCGGGCCGACCGTCACCCGCCCGGCGAGAGGCGACTGAGGTGGAACTCCAGGAGAAAGGGGCCGCGCGGCTGCCGCCGCGTTGGTTCATCCGTCTTTTTTGGACAGTGCATCGCGGGCTGTACCGGATCACCCGGGGACGATTCGGGTTGCGGCGGCCGAAGGCGCAACAGTGGGGAATGTTCCGGCTGACGACGACCGGGCGCCGCAGCGGGCAATCGCGCAGCGTGATTCTCGCCTATCTCGAGGACGGCCCGAATCTGGTCACCCTCGCCATGAACGGCTGGGGCGAAGCGGAGCCGGCGTGGTGGCTCAACCTTCAGGCGAACCCGGATGCGCGCGCCGACCTCCCGGACGGGTCGCGACTGGTCCGGTGCCGCGCCGCCGAGGGCGCCGAGCGGGACCGGCTCTGGCAGCTCTGGCGCGAGACCAACGCCGACCTGGACGCCTTCGCGGCGCGGCGCCCCACCCCGACCGCGGTGGTGGTCCTCGAACGACGACCCGGATGACACCCGCGCCCGCGCGGGCTCTGTCGGCGATGACAGAGCCGCGCGGGCGGTTTTCTTCAGTTTTTGCAGGTGGACCCGGGGGCGGGCAACTTCTGCTGGGTCAGGTACCTGCCGAAGGCGTCCTGCACACACCCGGAGAAGAGGATCATGCTGTAGTCGTCTCCCTCGCGGGTCAGCACCCTGCTGCCGGGCAGCTGCCGGGCCAGGGAGAAGCCCTCGGAGTACGCGGCGAGCGACTGATGCGTGGACTGCAGAATCAGCGCGGGCGGCGTGGTCCGGGCCGGTGCCGGACTGGCCGGCCGGGTGGCCCGGTGGGGCCAGCCGATGCAACCCGCCGCGGTGTCGTAGGCCCGGGTGGCGCCCGCCACGTGCGGGGAAGCCGATCGGGTCATGGCGGACAACTGGGTCAGGTCAGCGAGCGTGGCGGCCGCGGGCGGAGTGTTGACGCAGTTCAGAACGTGGGCCTGCACGGGTGACAGGGTGTCGTCGGGGCTGGCGGCGAGCGTCGCCGCGTTGCCGGCGAGCGCCTCCTTGATCGCCTGGCCGAAGCGGGGCCAGGCCAGGGTCTGCACCAGGTGCTCCTGGGCCGCGCGCCGGACGTCCTCACCGGTGAGCGACGGCAGGCTCCGCGCCCTGATCGGCTTGGCGTCGGCGTTCTTCACCAGCCGGTCGAACGCGGCAAGGGAAGACTTGCCCTTCAGGGCGCAGCTCGCGGTGGTATCACACCAGGCGGCCCAGCGGACGAGCGCCGTCTCGGCGGCGGTCGACTCGCCGGCCAGCCGGGTGACCGGGTCCAGGGTGTCGTCGACAGCGGTGTCCAGGACCATGCCGCGGAGGCGGTGCGGGAACATCTGCGCGTAGGCGCGGCCGAGGCTGGTGCTTCCGTGGATGCCGTACCAAGTGACCTTCTTGGCGCCGAGGGCCTCGCGCACCGCGTCGAAGTCGCGGACGCTGCTGGCGGTGTCGAGGTGGTCGAACAGGGAGCCGGTCAGCCGGCGGCACTGCTTGGCCAGGTCGGCGTTGTCGGCGGCCAGGGCCTGGAACTGAGCCTGGGTACGGGGGAAGTAGGTGACGCCCGCACGGCGCTGCGGCCGCCCGCAACTGATGGGGCTGCTCTCTCCCACGCCGCGGGGGTCGACCGCGATCAGGTCGAACCGGGTGGCCAGCGGCGCCTTGACCAGGCCCGCCTTCAGGCCCAGCCGAAGCTGCTCGATCGGCGACGAACCGCCGCCGTTGTTGAGCAGCAGCGGGCCGATGCGGTTCGGGCCGTCGGCGCGCCGACGGACGACCGCGAGGGTGGTCTTCTCACCGCGGGGCTTCTCCCAGTCGACAGGCACTTTCAAGGTGCCGCAGTCCAGACCGGCGAGCCCGTCGGCGGTGCAGGCCTTCCAGGCGATGGTGCTCCTCGGCGTGGCGGAGCTCTCCCGGGTCGTGGTCAAAACGGTGACGCCGGCGGCGACGGCGGTGACGGACAGGGCGGCGAGCGTCAAGGTCCGCAGCCGGGTGTTCCTGAACATGATCTCTCCGGATCGGTGAGGGGATTCAACTGATGGCGATGGGGGATCGGTAGCTCGTCGTCAGTCGGTGCTGGCTTCGGCCTTGGTCCGGAGAAGGTGCAGCCATGAGGCGAGAGAGGTGTCGAGGGCGTGACGGAGGTTGTCCTCGTCGGCGCGGACCGGTTCGCCATCCCACGACTCGGCGGTGCGCACGATGGTGGCGTCGCCGTCGGCGGTGAAGGTCCACTCGTGGATGCCGGTGATGCCGTGCGCGGGACCGCCCCAGAGGATGCGGTGCGGAGCGTCGACCGCGTAGACGGTGGAGGCGATCTGGAGGCCGGCGGTGGTCCAGTGGAACGTGGTGCCTGGTTCCAGCGGTCCGTCGACGGAGGCGGTGTCGATGTCGCTCTGCCAGGTGGTCCAGTTGTTGACGTCGGTGTGCAGCCGCCAGACCCGGTCGACGGGCGCCGCGATGCGAATCTCACGTCGGACGACGACGGTGGCGTCTTCTTGAATGTTCGTGATCATGGCGTTCTCCAGGTCTTCGTCGCTCCGAGGGCCACCGGCGATCTCCGGTGCGACTCTGACTCTGCACGCAGCGGCCGGCCAAAGGCATGATCAACCGCTGCTCACCACTGACCATCACTGCTCACCGCGATTCGCCATCGGGCGCCCTGGCGGTGTCCTAGAGCGGAGCGCCGCCGACGCCGAACTCGTTGCCGTCGGGATCGCGGTAGGTGATCTTGCGTACGCCGTTGTCGTACGTCTCCCGCGTCACGGGCTCGATGCCCCGCTCGGCGGCGCCGGACACGAATGCCTCGAGGTCGTCGAGGACGATGGTGTGCATCGCATGGCCGGCGTGCTCGGGCCGGACCTCGACGTAGACGTATCGGTGCTCGCCGAGCTCCCACACCGCCTCGACGTCGTTCGGGAAGAACGCCGGCGGGTGGCCTAGCAGCTTCTCGTACCAGGCCAGCGCCGCCGGACGGTCGGTGACCGGGATTCCCGCGAACAGGTCAACGGTCATGCGGCGAGTCTAATTCGGCATCAGGTGCCGGGACGGCGGCCGAACGTTTTCACCGTCACGCCGACTTTGCCGACGCTGTAGTACTTCTTGGCGTCGGACCGCAGCAGGTTCACGCAGCCGTGCGAGCCGCGCCACTTGTCGTGGAGGTACGTGGTGGTCTGGTGGAAGCCCACTCCGCCGATGAAGCGTTGCCAGTACAGCAGCCACACGCTGTAGGGGTTGGACCATTCCTTCTTCGCCCGCTTGTTGATCGTGAAGGTGCCCGTGGGGGTGCGGTAGCCCTTCATACCCGTACGGACGACGGTGGGTTTGGTGTGGACCTTGCCGTTCTTCATGATCCAGCTGGTCTGGTGCGTCAGGTCGACGCAGAAGGTGATGCCCTTCTTCCTGGGCTTGCACTTCGACGTCTTCGTCGCCGCCAGCCGCTTGGCGACGTCGTTGGTGGTCGCACCCGCCAGACCCTTGGCCGGCGTGATGCCGAAGCGCTTCTGGAACTTGACGATCGCGGCACAGTCGGCGGTGGACTGCTTGCCGTCGACCGTCACCGTGCCGTATCCGCCGAGCTTCTTGAGGTAGCCCTCGACCTGCTTCTGGTACTTGCCGGTCGCGCATGACGCGGCAGCCGCCCTGGCGGCCACGGCGGCGGTCGCTGGAGCCGTCCGCGTGAGGTTGCCGGCGCTGGCCGGCGCTGGCGCGAACGCCCCGAGACCGCCGCCCACCAGCATCGCCGCTATGCCGGCCAGGCGGGTGATAACCCGTCTCCCTGCCACGTTTCGTCCTCCCCAGGATTGTGTCCGCACATCGAAGCACAGCCGATCCAATTCATGATCGGACAGCTGTTACCGCTCTCGGTCCATGGCGGTGAGCAGCGCGGGAAGCAGGCCGGGGAAGCGGGCCTCGAGGTCGTCGGCGCGGAGCGCGTTCATCTTCATCGTGCCGGCGTAGTACTGCCGCACCAGGCCGGCCTCGCGCAGCACGCTGAAGTGGTGGGTCATGGTCGACCGGGTCACGGGCAGGTCGAACGCGCCGCAGCTCAGGTGCTCGCCGACGTCGGCCAGGTGCCGCACGATTTCGCGGCGTACCGGATCGGCCAGGGCCTCGAACAGGCTCTGGACGGTGATCGCGTCGGATTCCGGGTGTTCCAGGATCCTGGGCTGGGTTTTCGGTCTCGCCATCGTCCGCGCTCTCGTGGGATGCCGGCTGGCCGCCGGGCCGGTCAACGATAGCCGCCGGATGACGGTGCGGCCGGTCACAGTCTATTCCGATCGGACCCGTATTACGATCACACTCGTAATACGTACCGCTCCTTCTGGCGAAAGCTGAAACGACATGCCCGAGATGATGCAGGCAGTGCTACTTGACGACTACGCGGAGGCCACCTTCCGTACGGCTCGGGTCGACCGGCCCACCCCCGGACCCGGCCAGGTTCTCGTCCGGGTGGTCGCGGTCGGGGTCAACCCCATCGACCCGAAGATCCGGACCGGCAAGTCGACCTACGCCATGCCGGAGCTGCCCGCGATCCTCGGCACCGATCTGGCCGGAGTCGTCGTCGAGACCGGTCCGGACGTCACCGAATTCACCGCGGGCGACGAGGTGTACGGCCTCACCGGCGGCGTCCGCGGGCTGCCCGGCTCGATGGCCGAGTACGCCGCCGTCGACGTCCGGTTGCTGTCGCGCAAGCCGGCGAACCTCACGCTGCGCGAGGCCGCCGCCCTGCCCCTGGTGTCCCTGACCGCGTGGGAGGGGCTCGTCGGCGCCGCCAACGTCGGACCCGGCGACAAGGTTCTCGTGCACGCCGGCGCCGGCGGGGTCGGCCACATCGGGGTGCAGCTCGCCCGGGCCCGTGGCGCGGAGGTCTTCGCCACCGCCTCGACGGGCAAGCTCGGCCTGGTCAAGGATCTCGGCGCCACCGCGATCGACTACACCACCACGTCCGTCGAGGAGTACGTGAACGCGTACACCGGCGGTCGCGGCTTCGACGTCGTTTACGACACCGTCGGCGGGCCGGTCCTCGACCAATCGTTCACGGCGGTGCGTCACTACGGCCACGTGGCCAGCTGCGCCGCCTTCGGTACGCACAACCTCGCGCCCGCCTCGCTGCGGATGGCCACTCTGCACGGCACCTTCGTGCTGCTTCCCCTGCTCACCGGTGAGCGCCGCGACGAGCACGGTCGGCGGCTGCGGGAGATCACCACGCTGGTGGAGCAGGGGAAGATCCGTCCGGTCGTTGACCCGCGCCGGTTCACCCTCGAGACCGCGATGGACGCGCACTTCGCGGTGGAGAACCGTACCGGCAACGTCAAGATCGTGATCGACGTAGCGGACGGCACCGTCTAGCGGCCGTCAGCGGAATGCTCGGAGGCCGGGGCGCGCAGGGTTTCCGTTGCGGTGGGCAGTCGGCGCAGCCGACGGACGGCAACGGCGGCGAGTGCGGTGCCGGTGGCCGCCAACAGCAGGCACTGGACCGCCCCGATGGTCATCGGTACGACAGTCTCGCCGAAGTGGCCCAGGAGCGTTGTCACCCGCAGCCCGAGCAGAAGCGGAACGAGCAACGCGAGTGCCAGCGGCCAGGACGGCGAGGGGTTGTCCCTGCTCGCCAGGTGCACCATGGCGGCGCAGATCAGTGCCGCGCAGTACATGCCGGGCACGTCGACGAGCGGGCTGAGCGCCATGTTGTCCAGGAACAAGGGTGCGGTGAGGAGGGCGACAGCGAAGCTGACGGCGGCGCCCACGGGCAGAGCGACCAGCCACGGCCGGGCCCGCACCCGCGGCACGTTCGGCCCGAAGGCGGTCAGCGCCAGCATCGGTACGGCGGCGAGGAACAGCCAGTAGGCCTGCGCCGGGACAGGGCCGTTCCACGGGTCGAGCATCTGGACGACGCTGGTGATCGCCGCCGGGATGAAGGCCACGACGGCCATGATCCGAGCCGCCCGATAGTGGCCGAACACCGCCGACAGGTACGTCGGGATCCACAGCAGTCCCGCCATCGCCCACAGTGCCCACCATTGGCTGGCGAATCCGACCTGCGCCTCCTCGACCACGCCCGGGCGGGGCAGGTGAGCGAGGTGCCAGGTCATGAATAGGGGCATGAGCAGGGACTCGACCGCGGGCACCAACAGGCAGATCAACGCGACCCGGCGAATCGCCTCGCCCCAGGCGAAGGCGCGCGGGGGAGCGCCGGTGCCACCCAGGCGCAGCCGCAGGGCCAGCAGCGCGATGCTGGCCACCTCGCCGTGGCTCGGGCTGCTGATCTCCACACCCTCCGGATCGTCGGGGGTCGAGGCGTAGGCCGCCTCCAGGAACGAGGACACCATGTCCTCTTCCCACAACCTCCGGTAGTCGGCGGGCAGCAGCCGCAATGCCCTGCGGTAGCGCTCTTCCAGCAGACTGGTCATCCCAGGCCTCCCACTGTCGCTGGTCGGTGTGCGGCCAGCCGCTGGCTGGCGGCCTTGGCGTTGGCGGCCTGTCGTGCGGCTTCCGCCGTGAGTGCCCGGCGGCCCCGATCGGTGAGCCGGTAGTAACGGCGCAGCCGGCCCTTGTGCGGCTCTTCCCGGTCCAGCTCGACCAGGTCCTCGCCGGCCAGGCGGTCGAGCACCCCGTACAAGGTGCCGATCTTCAGGGAGACCCGGCCCTCGGACAGCTCGGCCACCTCGCCGACGATTCCGTAGCCGTGCCGGGGGACGTCGACCAGCGCCGTGAGGACGAAGAACGCCGGCTCGGTCATCGGACTGGCAGTCATTGCCACAATATACTGCCTGACAAGATATCTGGGAAGGCCTGACGATCGTCCCGGATGATCTCCCAGGTTCGTGGCTCCGCCGCAGGTCAGAACCCTTGTCCCGTCCCACGGTCCCAGGGTCTGCTCGGGGCGTTGTCGGCCCCAGCGCCTCTTGGCACTGTTGCTCCGCGGGGCGCCTCGGGACCGTTCGAGCAGCACCCGCGGCGCGACGAGGAGATTTTGTGACGGGACGAATCGCGGGAGCGCTCGTGCCGTCCAGAAAAGCACCAGCTGCCCGCGGACGGCGCCGTCACGTCGGCCGGCTGGCAGCTAATGGTGGAGCGGACTGCGTAGTCCGCATCGGGGGCGGCCGGTCGCCATGGACCTGACGGGTTCTCGGTGACCGGCCGATCGTACGGTCAGCTCGGCTCCGCCGCCTTCAGGCAGGCGGGCCAGTTGCTGAAGCCCTTGTTGTCGGCCCACAGCCGGTGCGCGGTCGTGATGTTCCACTCGGGGTCGAAGGCCTGCCTGGGCGTGCCCTGGTATCGGTCGAGCACGACGTCGGCGAGCTGGAACACCCCCCAGTTCCGGGTGCCGTTGGTGTTCGGCGTGATCCAGTGCGGATCGAGGAACGACTGGCAGCGGGCGATCCGTACGGCCAGGTCCGGATTCTCGTGGAACACCTCGCGGACCCGCCGCTCCACCTGCGCGGGCGTCCACGTCTTCATGGAGACCCGGCCGGCGTAGAGCGCCTCCTTGGTCGCGTCGTCGACGACTCCCTTGGTCGGCAAATCGGCGAGGACCTGGAAGGCGGTGACCCGGCGCAGCGTCTCCGGGCCGAACGACGCGTCGACCTGGATGGTGGTGCCGGCCTCGGAGAGCAGCCGCTGCACCTCCCGGACGCACTCGTCGTGTTGTCCCATGCTGACCACGTCGGTGCAGGCCGGTGTGAACAGCATCCGGCCATCCGCCGAGCGGCTGGCCGCCGCGCTGGAGGCGCGCTCCCGCGGCCAGTGCTTGGCCGCGAAGGCGGCCGTCGTCATCGTGCCGACGAGGGCGAGCGCGAGCGCCGCGACCAGGTAGCGACGCGGCATCCGCCGGGACGGCGCAACCGGCTCCGCCGTCGTGGCGTCCTCGGCGGCGGCATCCTCGTCCTCGGCGGCGGCAAGCTCGCCGACGGGTGCGCTCACTGCCGCGGCTGGAGGGTCTGTGTCCCCGGCGAACGTCGACGGCGTCTCTCGTGGCGCGGCGCTCGCCAACGCCCAGCGTCGGTGGAGCTCCAACAGCTCGTCCCGGCTCGCTCCGCACGCGCGGGCGAGGCGGCTCAAACTCTCGAAATCGGCCGGTACGGCGGCGCCGGAGCAGTACCGGTGCACGCTGGACCGGCTCAAGTTCGCGCGGCGGGCCAGCGCCTCGTAACTTCGCCCGGTCCGTTCCTTCAGCCGCTGCAGCAGCTCGGCCAGATCCTGAATGGAATCAGCTGACACCGACGTCCCCCATGTCGAGCGGCATGGCACCCCGGCGTCCCGGTTTCCGGCGGACCCGCCGACGACGGAACGCCGCGGGCGACTGTAGCCGACCACGGTGCGAGGACGCACGTCCGGTGGGTGACTGCGGCATAGCTCTCCGATGTACTCGGATCGCAATCCGGCGCCGCCGGTTCCGTCTCAGCTCTCGACCAGCAGCCACCTCTGGTCGCGATCGGTCTGTTGCCGATCTTTTTCGTACACGAAGGCTCCGTCCCATTCGCCGTCCCTCGAGGGAGCCTCGTGCAGATCCAACACCTTGCCCGAGGCCCGGTTCCGAATCCAGAGCCGGCCGTTTCCGGCATCCTCCAGCTTCCATTGCGCCGAGCGCCAATATGTACGGATCAGCGCCGCTGAGACCGGAGAACTGCTTGCTGAGGTCGCACATGGCGACACCCAGCGCGGCGATCGCGTCGTGCGGGTCCCAGACGGAAGCCTTCTTGCCCTTGTACATGTCCCACAACGCCGGAGTGAACAGGGGCGATGCCCTCATTCGCCCCTTCGGACCGCCGGTTGGCGTCGAAGTTCGACGCGGCTCGCAACTGGGCGGCGACCCGGGCCGGGGTCACTCTCGGGCAGATCACGCCGGCCGCGTTGATGTCGGCGACCAGGTCGTCCGGCACCTTCAGAGGCGTGGTGGCGGGGCCGGCGCCAGGCTTCGGGCCCTGACCGATGCGGAACACGGACTGGTCGGAATACCAGTCGGCATATCCCGCGACCTCGTCAACATAGGACTGTACGGACGCCGGGATGCCGTTCGCGGCCTTGACCTCCGCTAGGCTGCTGCGTTCGGCGGCGACGGCCAGCTCCCAGGGGTCACCCTTGATCTTCTTTTTGCGGAGCTGACCGGCGAGGCGGTGCCCAACATGCTCAACTTCTTCTCGGCGGCAGAGATCGAGATCGGGCATACCGATGAAGGGACCTTCAACAAGAATTCCCACAAGCTTCAGATCACTACTCGAGGCTCAGGCAGGAGCGGCGGCCGAGGAGGCCGATGACGCTGTCAGCAGTGCTGAAGTGATGCTCGCAGAGGGAACGGAGAGAGATGCGCATTGAGGTTGCTCATCGGTCGCCAGTGCGGGCCATCGCTGGTGCCACGACGGCCGACGGTCGAGGGTTGATCGTGACTGCGGGAGGCGACGACCTGTTCCGCCTGTGGGATGCGTCTTCCGGTGCGCCGGCTGGCCGGGCGATCCCCTACTCGGATTGCATCGTCTCGTTCCTCGGGGTGCTTGAGGCTCCAGGCCTCCGCCTGCTGATCTCCGCCGACGGCACGGCGATCCGCCGGACCGACATGGAGACCGGCAAGGAGGTCGGGCCGCGGCTGCGGCCGCACCAGGCGGCGTGGATTCCTGTCGGTGGCCTCGGTCCGGTGGCGATGTTCGCCGATGATGACAGCGCGGTGCTGGTGGCGGGTGGGCCGTTTGGTTCGGTGCACCGTTGGGATGCGGTGAGCGGGGAGCTGCTGGGGAAGGACTGGATCGCTCATGACAATAAGGTCCTGTCGCTGGCGGTCATGCGAGTCGACGGGCGCCCGATGCTCGTCTCCAGTGGCACAGACGGGCTGGTGCGCCGCTGGGACGCGGTGACCGGCGAGCCGATTGGTGAGGCGTGGGCCGGCCCGGACGGGCCTGTCACAGAGCTCGTCTGTGTGTCTGCGAACGGCCGTTCTGTGGTGATCGGCCAGCAGCGGAAGGGGGCGATCCATCGGTGGGACGCGGTGACCGGTGAGCCGATCGGTACGCCGATGTTGGTGGAAGGTTGGGGCCTGATAGGCGGCGGTCTGGCAGTGACCCCCGATGGACGTGCGCTGCTGTCGGTGGACCAGCGCGGCAGGCCGTGGCGGTGGGATCTGACCGTGGACGATCCGGTGGCTGAGCCGCTGTCGGAGCCGACCGCGGTGGTGGAGGCGGTGGCGGTAGTGCCGTCGAAGCAGGGTTGGCTGTTCGTCACCGGCGGCCTTCGAGGTCGATTGCGACGCTGGGACCCAACTGGCCGGATGGTCGGCGACGACATGTCCGGCCACACCGCCGCAGTGAGTCAGGTGCTCGCGGTGGCGCCCGGCCCAGAATCGCAAGGCCGGACGGTGTTGCTGTCCACTGGTCGCGACGGGCTCCGCGTCTGGGATGCGGCAACCGGTGCAGCGATGGGTCGTCCGGGGGTCGATCCACCACAGGTCGGCCAAGGCCTGGCCGCGGTGTGGCTGCCCGACGGCCGGTTGCTCGCGGCTTCGACCGCCGAAGAGGGCTTCCTGCGCTACCGCATGCCCGCGGGCACCGTCGAGGACCCGCCTGCCGACGAACCCGAACCGACAGTCACGGAGGTCGCCGTCGGTAGGTTGCCCGATGGCCGGCACTTCTTCGCCGGCGCCGGTCAGGACGGTCCGGTCTATCTGGTGGACGCGGCCACTGGAGAAGCAGTGGGTGAGCCGCTGCGTGGCCTGACATCACAGACGTTGGGCGTGGCGGTCGTGACCCTGCCGGATTCGACTGTCATGGTTGCCGCAGGCGGCGAGAAGAGCCAGGTCCTACGGTGGAACGCGGTCACCGGCGAGCAGATCGGCGCGCCGCTCTCGGCAGGCGAGTGGATGATCCTGTGGGTGACGTTCCACCCGCTGTCGGATGGCCGGGTGGTGCTGAGCGCGCACGATGACGACGGAGACGTCTACCGGTGGGATGCGGTGACGGGTGAGCGGTGGGGCCCGCCGCTACGAGCCGGCGGAGAACCGGGCGCCTCGCTGCGGCTGGACGCTGTCTCCCCAGAACGGCTGCTCGTGGCCGCCGAGGATCGCGTCGTGCGGTGCTGGGACGTCGTCACCGGTGAACACCTCGGTGACGTGCCGGACGCGCTCTGCGCCACCACGGCGATCCTGCCCGACGGCCGCGACGTCTTCGTCGTCGGCGGGACGGACGGCAGCATCACCATCACCCCGATACCGGCACCCCAATGATCGCGGCGACATCAGGAAGCGGGGGACTCCACATCTGATTCGCGGATTTCATCGCCCATGCGTGTCCGATGATTGAGCTGCAGCTGAAGCCCGGATCTGTCGGCTATCTCGCCGGTCGGGGGTTTCTTCATGTTGGATGCGCTTCTTGCTCGCAAGGCATCGATATCAGCGACGATGTGACCGGAATGGCACCCTTCGCGGGAAGCAGAGCATCGCCGTCGCCGACCTTAGACCAGGCGACTGCATTAAGGACCTGGAGTCCCAAGACGGCAAGTATATTGATGCCCTGCCCTGCTCGGCGCCGCACACAAGCGAGCTCTTCGCCGCCTTTGCGGTGTCCGAAGAGGAGCTTGGAGCCGGCCTCGCTTCAAAGATGGGATGTCTCCAGCGCTTCGCTTCCTATGCCGGTCGCGACGTACCGCAGGATGCGGAGTTCACTCTCGTCACCGCACGTATGGCGGACAGCGACCGGGGCATCCTGTGCTTCGGGCACCAGACGGTCGGCACGACGACGGGCTCACTCAAGCGCTGACATCAGCGTTGTGTTCCATAGCCTCACCTGCGGGCCTCGTTTGGCTAGCCACGTGGACACGCTGCGGGGCACCAGTCCCAAACCCTCACTCAGTCGCGGTAGCGGCGGTTCAGGACTTCGAGCGCCATGCGGCCCCATGCGATGTTCTCGCGTTCGAAGCTGATGCCGCGCTGCAATGTCAGATAGGGGCCGATGCGCTTGCCCGTCATCAGGAAGTCCTCGTCGGCGCGCCCGCCGAGGATTTCCGCCAGGCGAGCCTCGTAGGTTTCCAGGCGGCGGGTGCTGGTCTCGATGCGGGACTCGATCGAGGAGCGGACACTGCGAACGTCCGCGTGGGCGAGCGCCTCGACCTGCACCAGCAGCTCGTCGCGGAGGGTTGTCGGGCGGGGCTCCTGCTTCGTGAACTCGTTGAGCGCGAGGCGCCCGGGCTCGGTCAGCGAGTAGAGCCGTTTGTCAGGGCGCTTGGGCTGGGCAACGACCCGGGCAGAGAGCAGCCCGTCCGACTCCATCTTCTCCAGCTCGCGGTAGAGCTGCTGCGAGGTGGCGGTCCAGAAGTTCGCGACCGAGACGTGGAACTGCTTGGCCAGCTCGTAGCCGGACGCCTCGCGGTTGATCAGGGCGGCTAGGACTGCGTTGCGAAGCGACACGGTATCCAGATTACGAGGAGGGGAGCCGGGGGCAGGTCATCGCGCACGGGGGCGGAAGTCGGGTGAAGTCTTACGGCGGACGGCTTGCTGGGCGATCCGGGTGTTTCGCAGCAGGAGCAGGCGCAGCTGTTCCCGCCTTTCCCGGGCGAAGGTCCGGCGGGCGCTGCTGGTCACGGCGCCGTCGAGCAGTCGTTTGGCGGCGGCGACCGCGTCCGGGGAGCGGGTGGCGAGCCGCCCGGCGAGGGCGGTGGCGGCGGCCAGCGGATCGTCGTGCACTTCGGTGACGAGGCCGATGCGGGCCGCCTCGGATCCGGAGATCACCTCCGCGGTCATGGTGAGACGTTTGGCGACGTCGATGCCCACGACCTCGGACAGGCTGCGCATCCCGGTCATGTCCGGGATGATGCCCCACTTGCCTTCCAGCACCGACCACTTGGAGTCCGGTGTCGCGAGGCGGAAGTCCGCGCCGAGGGCGATCTGCACGCCGCCGCCGTAGCAATGCCCGTGCACCGCGGCGATCACCGGGACGGGGACCCGCCGCCAGGCCCAGCAGGCTTCCTGGAAGAGGTTGGTTCCGCGCCACGGTGCGGGCATGAAGGCGCCCGCGATGCGGCGAGGCGTACGCATCACGGTCGGAAAGTCCAGGCCGGAGCAGAACGAGTCGCCCTCACCCGCGATGACGACCGCCCGCAGCGTACGGTCGCGGCGCAGCCACCGCGCCGTACGGACCAGATCGTCGAGGGTTTCCAGGGTGAGCGCGTTGAGCTTGTCGGGCCGGGCCAGGCGGACGTGCGCGATCGCGTCCTCGACCCGGGTCGTCACGAGCTTCGTCGACGGCTGCTTGCTGGTCATGGGTGCGCTCCTGGAGGGGGTCAGAGCCGGGCGGCGAGCTCGGTCGCCTGCTTGATCGCGCGCTTCGCGTCCAGTTCGGCGGCGACGTCGGCGCCGCCGATGACATGGACGGAGACGCCTTGGGCGGTGAGCGGGTCGACGAGGTCGCGGACGGACTCCTGGCCGGCGCAGATCACAACCGTGTCGACGGGAAGGATCTGGGCCTGACGCGGTGACTTGGGATCGCGGACGTCCTGCGGCACGGTGATGTGCAGGCCCTCGTCGTCGATGCGGACGTACTCCACTCCCCGCAGCATGGTCACACCGGAGTCCTGCAGGGTGGCTCGGTGCACCCAGCCGGTGGTCTTGCCGAGCCCCTTGCCCAGCGGCGTGGATTTGCGCTGCAACAGGTGGATCTCGCGGCGAACGGGCGCCGCCGTCTTGGTGGTGAGGCCGCCCCGGTGCAGCGCCGGATCGGTGACGCCCCAGCGCCGCATCCACGCCTCGGCCTGTTCGCCGGGCTCGTGCAGCAGGAACTCCGCGACGTCGAAGCCGATCCCGCCGGCGCCGATGACGGCGACGCGGTCACCCACCGGGGCCCGCTCGGAGATCACCTGCTGGTAGGTGAGGACCTTCGGATGCGTCGTTCCGGGGATGCGCGGCATCCTGGGCGTCACCCCGGTCGCCAGGATCACCTCGTCGAACCCGGTCAGTTCCGCCGCTGAGGCGCGTACGCCCAGGTGAAGGGTGATGCCCCGGACCTCGATCATGTGCTCGTAGTAGGCGAGCGTGTGCGCGAAGTCCTCCTTGCCGGGGATTCGCGCAGCCAGGCGGAACTGGCCGCCGATCCGGTCCGAGGCCTCGAAGAGTTCGACGCGGTGGCCGCGGCCGGCGAGCTCGACCGCCGCCGCCAGCCCGGCCGGGCCGGCGCCGACCACGGCGATGCGCTTGGTCGTCCGGGTCGGTGTGAGCACCAGCTCCGTCTCGTACCCGGCGCGCGGGTTGAGCATGCAGGTGGCGCGCTTGTTCCGGAAGGTGTGGTCCAGGCACGCCTGGTTGCAGGCGATGCAGGTGATGATCTCGCGATCCCGGCCCTCGGCGGCCTTGTTCACGAACTCGGCGTCGGCCAGCAGCGGCCGGGCCATCGAGATCAGGTCGGCGTCACCGGCGGCGAGCACCTGCTCGGCGATCTCGGGCCGGTTGATGCGGTTGGAGGCGATCACCGGCACGGACACCTCGCGGCGCAGCTTGCCGGTGACCCAGGCGAAGGCGGCCGGCGGCACCGAGGTGACGATGGTCGGCACCCGGGCCTCGTGCCATCCGATCCCGGTGTTCAGGATCGACACGCCACGCTCCTGCAGGCCGCGCGCGAGCTCGACGGTCTCCTCCCAGGACTGGGCGTCGTCGACGAGGTCCAGGAGGCTGATCCGGTACTGCACGATGAAGTCGTCGCCGACCAGATCGCGGGTCCGCCGTACGATCTCAAGTGGGAAGTTCATCCGCTTCGTGGCGCTTCCGCCCCACTTGTCGGTGCGGTCGTTGGTCCGGGCGGCGAGGAACTGATTGATCAGGTACCCCTCCGAGCCCATGATCTCCACGCCGTCGTACCCCGCCTGCCGGGCCAGGCCCGCGGCCCGCGCGAACGTGGTCGCCGTGCGATCGACCTCCCGCGTGCTCATGGCCCGCGGCCGGAACGGGGTGATCGGCGACTTGCGCCGCGACGAGCTGGTGCTGAACGGGTGATACGCGTACCGGCCGGCATGCAGCACCTGCAGCAGGATCTTGCCGTCGTGACCGTGCACGGCGTCAGTCACCACCCGGTGAGCGCGCGCGTGCCCGCGCGACGTCATCACGCTGCCGAACGGCGCCAGCCAACCCCGCCAGGTCGGCGCGAACCCGCCGGTGACCATGAGGGCGACCCCGCCTCGCGCGCGCTCGGCGAAGAACGCCGCCAGCTTCGGCAGATCCCGTGCCCGGTCCTCCAGCTTCGTGTGCATCGATCCCATCACCACGCGGTTGCGCAGGGTGGTGTGACCGAGATCCAGCGGGCTCAGCAGGGTCGGATACCGGTTCTCAGGCCGTTCGGGGGACGCGCTCACGTCGTCTGCCTCCTCGCCTCGGGCTCGCTGGACGGGGGCAGCATATACAACTAATCACCTATGCAACAGGTTGCATAGTGTCGAGCTTGTCGCGGGGGGACCCGCTGGCTTGTTTGATGCGAGCAGAGGCTCCATTTCGCTAGTCGCCGGTGGCGTGCAACGAAGGGTTCTCCGTTGCGCGCCACCGGCGACGGGTTTGCGTGCTGGGGTGGATCACGAGGGCGCGGACCGGCGTCTTGGCCGCCATGTCGCCCGGACGCCGGCGGCGGGTGGGTCAGCGGTGCAGGAACCCCGGCAGCCAGCGGTTGCGAGCGGCGCGGGCCTTCGCTGCCCGACGGCGGCGGATGAGGACCGCGGCCACGGCGCCGACGGCGGTCAGGGCTGTCGCTGCAGCCGGCACGGGACGGCGGCGGACGGCGTGTTGCGCTTGCCGGGCCCGTTGCGGCGCTGAGGCCCGTACGTGGGCAGTCTTGGTCTTCATGGTCGACAGGGCGCTGCTCAGACGCGGGCGGGGGAGGGTGATCGCCGCAGCGGTGTCGCCGAGGTTGTCGCGGGTTTCTTCGATCTCCGTGCGGATGTTCTCCGGAGCGCCAGGGGTGCTATGCGAACTCGTCACCTTTGCGGTGCTGGGGTTGATCTTCATGGCTTTTCCTCTCTTGGAGCCTGCACGCCGTCGTCGCCGGCAGCCTGACGACGCGGTAGTCGCCTCCTTGCCCGTCCGTGGAACCCGGCTAACGTGACTAATGTGTTCATTCATGCCTTCGGGCGGTGACTGCTGGGCTACCCGGTCCGGGGTCGATCGCAAACGTCGATGGCACGGCGACGCACGGTTTGGCGCGTGCCGCCTGGGTATACGGCAGACGACGGCACATTCATCGACGACGATGAGGAGTCTGTGATGCAGCCCTACGTGTTTGAGCCGTGGGCGTGGCGTGACCCCAACCTGGTCGGCGGCACCCCCGCCACCAGCGGCGAGCGGGCCTTCGACGCCGACAGCGACCGCGCGGACGAGCAGGTCGGGACGGACCTGGCCGGCTACCACGTCGAGGCCACCGATGGTGGCATCGGCAAGATCGACGAGGCTACCTACGACGTGGGCAGCGCCTTCCTGGTCGTGGACACCGGGCCGTGGATCTTCGGCCGCAAGGTGCTGTTGCCGGCCGGCACGGTGCAGCGGATCGACCACGCCGACCGCAAGGTGTACGTCGACCGCACCAAGGACCAGGTCAAGGATTCGCCGGAGTACGACAAGGACACCTTCGACACTCCGGAATACCGCGACCAGGTCGGCACCTACTACACCAGCAGCTACCGCGACGTGCCACCAGTGCAGTAGCCCACACCGCACAGCTAGACGCCGCTGTCACCGCGAATGGTGACGGCGGCGTCACCCACGAGGTCGCGCCGCCGGCCCGCATCCCAGGGCCGCGGTGAGGGCGACCAGGTTGGCGCGCATGACGGAGAAGTAGTCCGCGCCGGGCTGGCTGATCTCGAGCGGATCGAGCAGGGCGGTGCCGCCGCCGACCTCGCTCGCGACGGTCTTGGCGGCGCCGGTCCAGAACGGGTCGGTGAAGAAGACGGTCGTGGTGCCCGTGGCCTTCGCCTGCTCGGTGACCTCGGCCAGACGCTGCGGCGAGGGCTCCTCTTCGGCAAGGACGCCGGTGATGCCGATTTCCTTCAGGGAGTGGCGGTCGGCGAGGTAACCGAATGCGCTGTGGCTGGTCACAAACTCGCGGCGCTGGCACGTTTTCAGCTTGGCGGCGTACTCACGGTCGAGCGCGTCCAGCTCGGCGTGCAGGGAGCGGGCACGTTCCTTGTACGCCGCGGCGTGTCTGGGATCGGCCAGGCTGAGGCTCTCGGCGATTGCCTCCGCGATGGCGGCGTAGCGCTTCGGGTCGAGCCAGACGTGCGGATTCGTGCCGCCCTCCTCGCCGGTCGTGGGTTCTTCGGCCGGGAGCGGGTCGACGCTGGCGGTGACGTCGAGGGAAGTGGTAGCCCAGGAGCTGAGGTCGACTTCCGCGGCCGGCTGGAGGAAGCCGTCGAGGTAGACGACGAGCGACGAGTCCCTGATGTCGGCGATCTGGACGGGGGTGACCTCCGCGTTGTGCGGGTTGACGCCGGGCTTGGCGAGTTGGCTGACCAGCACGGTGTCCCCGCCGACGCGTTCGGTCAGAAAGGTCAGCGGATAGAGCGCCGTCACCACGAAGAGCCGGCCGTCGCGGAACCCCTTCGGGTCGAAACCGCACGCATTCGTCGCCCCGAGCAGCAGCGCGGTGACGGTGACCGCAACGATACGGCGGAACCGGGCCGGCTCTTTCCGCTCCAGGCTGGAGATCAGAGCGCGCTGCCCTTCTTCCACTGGGCCCAGCTCAGGTTCCAGTCGGTCCAGCCGTCACCCTGCTGGATGTGCTCCTCCGTGCCGGTGATCGTGACCGGGTCGCCCATCAGCGTGTTTTCGAAGAGCCACGCACCCATGTTCTGGGAGACGTTGATGCAGCCGTGCGAGACGTTGGTGCGACCCTGAGCCCACGCCGACCAGGGCGCCGCGTGAATGAATTGGCCGCCCCAGGTCAGCCGCTGGGCGTACTCGACCTCGACGTCGTAGGCGTCGTCGCCGGTGAACCGGCCGATCGTGTTGAACCTGGTCTTCCGCAGCTTGTTGACGACCAGCATGGTGCCGCCGACCGTGGGGAATCCTGGCTTACCGAGGCTGACCGCGAGGCGCTTGACGGTCTTACCGTCGCGCTTGACGGTCATGTGCTTGCTCTTGTTGTCCACCGTCATGACGAAGGACCGGCCGACCTTGACGTCCACGGTGTAGTCGGAGCGGCCGTACCACCCGTCGCCCATCGGCACGCCGGCGAGCTGGATCCGGTAGGAGATCTTGGTGTACGGCTTCCAGTAGACCTTCGGCCGGTAATGCACCTCTTTGCCGCTGATCCAGTGCCAGATTCCCTCCTGCGCCGGTGTGGCGGTGACCTGCATCCGGCGCTGCACCTCCGCGCGGTACTTCTTCGGAATCTCGCGCTCGAAGTTGATGAACAGCGGCATGCCGACGCCGACGGTCTGGCCGTCGCTGAGGTGGCTCACGATCCGGACCAGCTTCGACGGCTTCTTCATCACGGTGAACGAGCTCGTCGCGGAGCCCGAGCCGGTGACCGTGACCGTGTACTTCTTGCCCCAGCCCAGTGCCTTCGCCGGCCGGAAGACCTTGGCGTCCTTGTCGAGGGTGCCCTTGACCTCTTTGCCCTCGGCGTCCTTGACCGCGACCGACGTGTTCGCGGGATCCTCGGACTTGTACGCGATCTCGGTGCTGGCCACGACGCCGGTCGCGTCGGCGGCGGGCTTGGTGATCGCCACGGTGCTCAGGGAGGGTTGCGGCGCCGCGGATGCGGACGGGCTCTGCGACCCGGCCGGCGACGAGGGAGATCCGGGCTTGCTCTCGCCGCTGCAGCCCGCGCTGAACAGCACACTCGCCGCCACCAGTGCCGCCACGGCCGTACGCCACTGCCGCCCGGCCGAGCCGGCCACCCCATGAAGTTTCATGATCCCTCTCACCACACCGTCGTCGACGACCATAATCGGTCGTCGCGACGCGGCCGCCCATCCCGGATTCGTGCCAGGCCGTCGTCGGCCCCCGGACCTGCCCAAACGTACGCCCTCCAGCACCGTGACCGCGGGGCAGCGGCCAGCGTGACTTCCTTCTATGATCAGCTCCCGCAAAGATCATCTCGATCTGCTTCCCAGGGGGATCCCATGCTTCGGTCCACGTGGCCATCCCGGTTGAGCCTCATCGCGCTCATCACCGTCGCCGGCGGCGCGCTCGCCGCACCGGCCGAGGCCGCGAGCACCGGTGTCGCCTCCGTGAGCGGCACGAAGGTGAAGTACAAGGCCGCCAAGGGCAAGCAGAACAAGGTTGTCGTCACCCGGTCCGGACGCACCATCACGATCGACGACAAGGTGCGGATCGAGCCCGGCAAGGGCTGCAAGGCCGTCAAGGGCGACAAGACCAAGGTGCGATGCACCACCAGGGCCAACCCCACCCGGGTGAGCGTCTACACGTACGACCGCAACGACTCCGTGGTCAACAAGACCGATCTGCCCATGACTGCCGACGGCGGCTCCGGCAAGGACCGACTCGTCGGCGGCCCCCGCGGCGACCGGCTCACCGGTGACACCGGCAACGACTGGTTCGACGGCGGCGACGGCGGCGACCTCATCGTCGGCGGCGACGGCAACGACACCATGTACGGCGGCAACGGCGACGACACGATCCACGGGACGGACGGCAGCGACCGGGGCTACGGCGGGCCCGGCCGTGACTCGTTCTACCTCGATCCGGTGATCACCCGCGGCGCCGCCAACGACGACTACGTCTCCGGCGGCACCGGCCACGACGCCGCCTATTACGCCGGCTACGACAAGTCCGTCACCATCGACGCCGACGGCGTGACCGGCGACGACGGCGCCAAGGGCGAACACGACACCATCGCCGCCGACATCGAGGAACTCCAGGGCGGCAACGGCAACGACCGGATCAACGGCACCAACCGCCAAGATTTCCTGTACGGCGGTCCGGGCAACGACATCATCCGCGGCGGCGCCGGCAACGACATCCTCGACGGCTTCGAGGGCCGCGACCAGCTCTACGGCGACGCCGGCGACGACATGCTCTCCGGCGAGGACTTCGGTGCCCCCGCCGCCGCCGACCGCCTCGACGGAGGAAGCCACACGACCCCGGAGGGCGACTACTGCCTCGCCTACCGTGGCGACGTCAGAGTCAACTGCGAAAGCTGAGCTTTCGTCAGTCGGGCTCACTCATCGTGGGGTCGTCGGGGTGGCCTGCCAGCGTCGCCCCGTCGACCTCGCGCACCGTGAAATCCGGCAGCGGGCCGGCGACGCCGGGCACAAGCTCCAGAACGGCTCCGTCGCGCAGACAGCACAACGCACGCTGTTTGCCCTGCCCGGCAGCGCTCTCCCGCCAGGGCCGACCGCCTCGCGACGCGCAGTCGACCTCTCGGCCGGGTGTTCTCCCGATGACCGCGAACAGCTCCCGGCCGGACGGGCCGACCAAGGCCATGCTCACGCTGTAACGCCCGGCCCACGTGCCGGTCAGCCGATAACCGGGCACCTCCGGTACGTACAGCGGCAGCCCGACGGCCTCGAACTTCTGCGCTCGCCAGCGGGTCTGGCAGCCCCACGTCGCCAGGGCGGCGGCGGCACAAGGCAGCACGAGCCCGGCGGCCATCCAACGACGCCACCGATCGCCGGAGCCTGAGTAGGCCACCAGCACCTGGACCGCGACGGCGGCGGCACCCCAGATAAGGCCGGCCTCCAGCCGGTTGCGTTCCGCCCCCGTCACCAGCGGCACCACCGCCACGGGCACCAGCACCACGGGCAGAACGACGTGCGTCTTCGGCCAGCGAGCCCCCGACCGACCCGCGATCACCCGCACCACGGCGATGACGGCGGCCGCGACAACGGCCGCGAGCACAGAAAAGAGCAGCCCGACGGTGCCGTCCGTGTCGGCGAAGTCGGGCACCTGATACTCCTCAAGGGACCCGAGGGCGACACCGATCGCACCAGCGGTGACCAGGCCACACACGACCCCGCCGGTCGCCGCTCCTCGAACACCCATTCATCGATGATCCCCACATCGTCAAGTCGGCGCCGTCCGGAACGCGCCGCCTCGGCGACCCACGTGGTAGCCGACATGGCTCTAACGTACTTCTCGGAGATGCCATCCCTTTCGGGGTGCCTTGCCGGAAAGATGAGAAACGCATGCCCAAACGCTTCGAAGAACTGGCCTGGAACCGCACCCCGATCGGCGAGATCAGCCTCCGGCGCCGCCACGACCCCACCGTCGACGCCGAGGTCTATGAGGTGAAACTCGGCGACGAATTCCTCATGTCCAGCCTGTTCACCGTCGCCGAGATCGAACTCGCCCGCCGAGGCCTGGCAACTCTGCAGGGCGACGCCCTCGACGTGGTCGTCGGCGGTCTCGGACTGGGCTATACCGCCGACACCGTCCTGACCGATCCCCGGGTTCGGTCGCTGCTCGTCATCGACGCACTCGACGAGGTCATCACCTGGCATCGCGAGGGACTCCTGCCCTTTGCGGGGGCTCTCATTACTGACGACCGCTGCCGGCTCGTGCACGGTGACTTCTTCACCCTCACCGATGACCCCGCCGGCTACCACCCGGACCGACCCGGGCACCTGGCGCACGCCATCCTGCTCGATGTCGACCACAGCCCACGACACCTGCTGCATCCCAGGCACGCCTCGTTCTATACCGCCGAGGGTCTGCGACGTCTTGCTCGGCACCTGCATCAGGGAGGGGTGTTCGGACTGTGGTCCAACGACGCGCCCGACGAGCAGTTCACCGATCTTCTGGCCGAGGTGTTCGCCACCGCCCGCGCCGAGGTCGTCGAATTCGACAATCCGCTGCAACGACGCACCTCGACCAACACCGTCTACCTGGCGCAGATCTCCTGACGGGCGCGCGACGGTCTGTAGTAGCCGGGCCGGCGCTAACGAACCTGCCGGGAGAACGGGTCGCTCAGGCCGCCCAGAAGATGGTGCGCTGGCCATTCGCCGCGGCCGCCGCGAAGAACGCGGTCAGCTGGGCGTACGCCTCGGCGAGCCGCTCACGGACGGCGGCCGCCATGTCCTCCTCGGCCGTGATGGGGTGGAGGTGGCCGTCGGGGTGGACCGACTGCCAACCCTGCGCGTGCAGATGGGGCAGATGCTGCGCCACCTGGTCGAAAGGTGTGCCGGCCAGCCGGTCCGCGACGAGGGTGACCTGCTCGGTCGTCAGCGCCAATGCGTCTCCGTTGCCGCCCCACGAGTAGCGCTCGTCCGGGAAGACTTCGCCGCCGGTCATCGGGTTGACCGGGAAGCCCGCCAGGTCGAGCAGCGCGGCCAGGCGCTTCCAGTCTCGGTCGACGTCGAGACTGTCCGGCAGGTCATGTACGCGGTCGTGCGCCCGTGGGGGTTCCGACCGGATGTCTTCGAGCGTTTCCGGTGACATCCGGCGGAACTCCCCGAGACTGCTCAACGTCACTCCCTAAGCCATGGGCATGTCCGAACCATAACCCTGGATGCAGTAGGCCTCGACCATCGTAAAGTCGCACAAGAACTGGTCCCTCGCCCTGGGGTCGTCCGACTCCAGGGCCTTGCCGAGCTTGTACGCCGAATACAGATCGCCAACGATGCTCAGAGCTCCCATCGCTCCTGCTCCGCCTCGGCCCGTTCGTGAGCCGCCCCTGGCGCCTTCGGTCCCGCCCTGGGGCGTGCGGGTTGTCGTGCCGCCCTTGAGGCCGAATCGCTGCAGCGCCTTGGTGTGGGTTCCGGAGTACGTCTCGCCTGTGTCGAAGCCGGAAGACGGGTGGATGATCCGGGCGTTCTTGACGTCCTTGACCCGCTCGGCCAGGCTCGCCGCCTGGCTGTCGCTCTGGGCGACGAAGACGACCAGGTTGGACTGCCTCTTGCTCCCGGGGCTGGTGTCCATCTTGTTGCGGATGGTCTGCTCGTGGAATGGGAGCCGGTCAGGCTTGGTCCCGCCCGTGGTGAAGTCCACGGAATCCACACTGACGATCTTTCCGTTGAGCCAGTTCACCTTGATCGCGTCGGCGGTCGTGCCTCTCACCGTCAGTTCGCCGTCGACGCCGACGAAGGTGCCCTTGCCGACGATCGGACGATCCTCGTCCTGCAAGAAGTACTGCGAACCGTTGCCACTGCTGGCGTCGTACAGTTCACCGCTGGTCTGCAGGTGTTTGTTCAGGTACCTGACCGTTCCTTCATCGGTCGGATTGGGGTATTTCTGAGTGTCACGCACGCGGTGAGGAGTGCCGTGCTGGTCCGTGTAGACCGTGGATCCCTGCGTCTTGGTTTCGGAGTTGGGTTGCCACTTGTATGAGCCGTCGGCGTTGGTGCGGCTCGTGCGCATGTCCGGCGGCACCATCTTGCCGCTGGGGTCGGAGCTGGTGATCGGGTTGTCGGCGGCGTAGGCGTAACCGCCGAGCTGGTTAGGGTCGGTGGTCTGAAGCAGCGGGTCAGCGCTGATGAACCGGCCGATCGACGGGTCGTACTTGCGCGCTCCCAGAGTGGTGTACCCGGTGGTGAGGTCCTTGGGTGCGCCCAGGAAGCCGCGGGTCGGGTCGGGCCATACCCCGAGGTTGGCGGAGGTACGCGCCTCGCCGTACGGCTTGGTCTGCTGGCGGGTTACCGCCTGGGTGGTCGTGTCCATGGCCAGCACGCCGGTGCCGTGCGCGTCGGTGAACATGTAGTGCGATCCACCGCCGGGCAGGGTGGACCGGACGGCGACCGCGCTGCCTTCGCCGCCGTGGCTGTAGGTGCGGACCGCGCCGAGAGACTTGGCCGGGGTGACCGAGGTGTCGATGACGATCTGGGTGTCGCCGGCGAACAGTGTCGTGCGTCCCGGGTCGCGGCGGATGAGCTGGTTGCCGTCGGCGTCGTACAGGTAGGAAGTGACCTTCGGGTCGTTGCCGGTGGTGGTGACCTTGGCGAGGTGGCCCTCGTCGTCCCAGTTCAGGGACTGGCCCGCCCGGTTCTCCGTGGTCGGGGAGCGGGTGAGCAGGTTGCCGGCGACGTCGTAGACGAATTTCGTCGGGTCGGTGCCGCCTTCGGTGGAGGTCAGTGTGTGCGGCTGGGCGCCCGTACGGTTGCAACCGTTGGTGCAACCCGTGGTGTACGTCGTCGTGATGTCGTCGCCGCCGCCGGTCGCGTGGTCCACCACTTTGGTGCGGTCGCCGATGGCGTCGTAGGAGAAGGTCTGCCAGTAGGCGCCGGGCTTGTCGGCGACGGTGGCCGTCGTGGGTTGCGTTCCGGCGGCCGGGCATTCGTCCTTGGCCGTCCACGCCTCGGCGAGCCGGCCGAGCGAGTTGTGCCGGTAGCACTGTGTGTCCGTAACGACGTTGCCGCTCTCCGACTGCTTGTCGGTGACGCTGAGCGGGTTACCGACCTGGTCATACGTGTACGTGGCCTCGTCGATCACGGGGCCGATGCCGCGGGCACGGGAGACGGTCCGGCCGCTCAAACGCAGCGTCTGTTCGTCGTACGCGTATGTCACCTCCGCCTGATTGGTGGAGGCGCCCATCCGGATGAGCGATGGCTGGCCGAAGTCGCCGTAGACGGTGTCAGAGACGTAAAGGTCCACGCCGGTGGTGCTGGTCGGCGCGCCCTGCGCGTCCCGCTGGTAGGTGATCGTCTCCCCGAGCAGCCCGCCGACGCTCGGGTCACGCTGCTGGGCCAGTAGCTCCGCAGTGTCGCTGTACGCGTAGGAAGTGGTGTACTCCAACGGCAGCGGCGCCTCCGACGTCGGCAGCGTGATCTTGCGGCCGAGTGCCTTGCCGAGCCTCGAGTAGCCCGTGACCGAGGTCGTGTATGCCCCGGTCACTCCGTTGACGTACCGCGAGGCGGCGGTGGGCAGGCCGATGCGCAGGGTGTCGTAAGTCCAGGACGCGAACTTGAAGTTGTCCTTGGCCTTGTCCCGCGCGGTGAGTTTGCGGCCGAGTAGGTCGTAGGTGTAATTGAGCTCGATGCCGCGGGCGTCGCGGGTGGCGACGAGGTTCCCGGCGTCGTCGTATCGCGACAGGCTCGTGCCGGCGTCGGGGTCCTTGGTCGACGTCTTGCGGCCCAGCAGGTCGTAGGCGAAGGTCCAGACGGAGTCGTCCGGCCCGGTCACGGTGGCCTGCTGTCCTGCTGGGGTGTACGTGTACGTGATGTCCTGCGCGGCGCCTCCACTGGCGGTGAAGCCGTTGGTCAGGTCACCGGTCAGCGTCGGGGCGGTCGTGTACTGCGCGAACGAGGTCGTTCGGCCCCGGGCGTCGACGGTGGTCCTGGTAGCCACACCGCCGGCCGGAGGCACGCTCGTGATCGTGTCGCCGGTGTACGCCGTGCGCGTACGCGAGGTCTCGACACCGTTGTGTTCATTGGTCGTCTGGGTGATCCGGCCCAGGGCGTCGTGGTCGGTCGCCGTTGTGGAGGGGATCGACACCTGCGACAGTCGGTCGGACACGAGCTGGTCTGCCGGTGCGCCGACCGCGGCGTAAGCATTGTTGGTCAGCACGGTCCAGCCGTGCGAGTCGTACTGGGTGTCGTTGACCGTGATGGTGTTGTTCTTGCCGGTCAGCTGCTTCTCCAGTGGGCGCAGCATGGCGTCGCTGAGCACCTTGCTGACCGCGTAGGTGCCGTTGTCGAGCAGAGAGCTCGTCGTCACGACCGACGGGCCGGTGCGGGACACCTTGTAGTCGTAGACCAGGCTGGCCTTGGCTCCGCCGGCCTTGCTCTGGTTCGGCAACCACACGGCGGTGAGCCGGCCGAGAGCGTCGTAGGTCAGCGAGGTGAGCGACCCGTCCTCCTCGACGGTCTGGATCGGTACCTGGCGCGCCGCGTCGAGGATCGCTTCGTTGCGGTGGCAGTCGGCCGAGGAGGTCGTGGCACCAGCGCAGTTCACGCCGGGCGTCGCGGCCACGATCGTGGTGACGGCGCCCGGCAGGGCTCCGCTCGCCGGGGCATACGCCGTGTACTGGGTCTGCGCGAGGCTAAGCCCGTCCGGCGACTTCGATTTCGGCGTACGGGTGGTCGAGGCGACCCGCCCGTAGGAGTCGTACGTCTTAGCCGTCTGGTCGAGGAACGCGGTCGCATTCGCTCCGGACGCGGCAGATGCCTGCTGGACCAGGGTGGCGTCGCCGCGGGACGGCTTCGCGGGGGATGCCTGGCCGTCGCCGTTGTAGGCGAACGGATTGCCGTCGAATGACGTACGCACGTCGGAGAGCAGCGTGCCCGACGGTGTCGCACCGGCGGACGGGCAGTCCTGGGCCGTGACAATCGTCTCGGCACCGACCACCACCGTGTCGGCCTTGCCGTCGAGGTAACGGACGAAGGTGCAGGTGGGCACGTTGCCCGCCGCTCCTGTCTCCCCGCGGTCGGCGGTCTGCATCGGCATGCCGGTGGTGCTCTGTCCCAGCTTGGTGTTGTAGAAGCTGGCGGTCTCGGTGCGACGCCATCCGCCGGACGTCGCTTGGCGCTTGGCGACCTTTGCGGTCCGCACCATCTGGGCGGTCAGCGCCGGCAGGCCGCCGCGGTCACGTGACGCCGTCGGCCCGATCGCGGTCGGTACGGTCACCACGCTTGCGTCGAGGTCGCCGCCGACACCCGCGTACGTGGCCGTCTCGAAGATCCGGCCGGCGTAGGCGTTCTTGTCCGCTACCGTGATCGTGCCGTCCAGGCTGGTCAGAGGCCCTGTGTCACGGGTCTTGCCGCCCGGCAGGGTGTCGCCGTCCATGCCCAGGAAGTAGTACGTCTTCGTGAGTGTCCGACGGTCGTAAACCTTCTTGCCGTTGGTGTAGTGGAAGACCTCCGGGTCACCGGTGGTGACGTCGACCTGCGGGTACCCCCGGAACTGTCCCCACGTGCGGTACTTGGCCTTGACGACCTCGTTGTCGTCGTAGTGCCATCCCGGCTTTCCCCGGTAGGCGTACTCCGTGACCAGTCTGGGCTGGGAGCCGTCCTGGTAGGCGTTGTACCGGTCGACCGTGCTGACCTTGGTGACCGGATGGGTGTAGAACCAGTCCATCAACGGCGCGGGCTGACCCTCCGGCGTCCAATAGACGGGGAAGCATCCGGTGGTGTTGGTGGACGCGTACGCCTTCGCTTCCTTGTCGTCGGGGTCACCGGGATCGCTGGCCCGGACGCCGGAGCAGTTCGGGGTGCTGTACTCGACCGTGGTCTCCGCGCCGGATTCCGAGACGATGTTCTGGATGCGGGTGTGGTACATCTTCGGCAGGCCAGCCAGGGTTCCGACGCGGTTGGCGAGTTGCACCGGGTAGAACGTCACCGCCGCGACTGGAGCATCCGCCGTCGCACCGCCCAGCAGGTCGAGACCGGTGTGCTTGATCGACTCGAGCCACATCGTGGGAGCGTGATCGCCACCGTCCGGGAACGTGTGGACGAGGTCATAACGGTCGACCTTCTTGGTGGCGCCACCGACCTGAACCTGGGTGGTGATGGAGGTCAGACGCTTGCGTGACCAGAAGCTCGGGGCGTGCTGAGTGCAACTGGTAGAGCCCTTGGCGCAGGCGAGGTCGACCGGCACATCCGGCCAGTACTCCGGATGCGCGACCGTGAACTGATCGTCCTGGCACTTGTTGCCGGTCGGGGAGCCCACCAGGCAGCGCTCCTGCGTGCCGAAGACGATCTGGGCGGGGGCCGTGCCCGAGTAGATCGTCGAGGCCGTCATGCCGTAGTCGATGCGCGAGAGCGTGCCGCCGCGCGTGTACTCGACAGCCGTGTTCTTCATATTGGGCCCGTAGTAGCCCAACTCCGGCGCGTAGTAGTACGCCGTGGCGTTGTTGTGCAGGTCCACGACGTAGTCGAGGTTGAACCGGTAGCCGAGGGTGCAGGCCGTATCGGCGAAATCCCCGTCGGGGCAGGCCGAGACGCCGGCATGCGCCTTGTAGACCGGCATCGTCCAGGCCGAGCGGGTCTCGTCGTCGCCCGCCTTCCAGCCAGGCAGGCGGTTGAGCCCGAAGTAGTACTGCCTGCCGTTTTCGGTGACGCGGAAGTACTCGCCGTTCCTGGTGCCGTTCGTTGCGCCGGTCAGGCTTTCGATCTTGGTGGTCGCGTCGTCCGCGGTGGCCCGGAACGTCTTGGTGGCGTCGTCGTACACGATCTGCGCCGACATGCCGTTGAGGGACATGGTCAGGCGCTGGCCGCCCCAGCACATGTCGGCGTCATTCTTCGGGGCGCCGGAGTCCTTGACTTCCTTGCACGGCTCGAAGATGCGCTGGATGAAACTCTCGGTCGAGGACCAGCCGTCGCCCACCCACGAGGACTGGTTGTTCGTACCGATCGTGCGGGCGTCCTGCGATGCGGAGTTGTACCCGAGGCTGATGCCCGGCGCGGACCCACCGACGGCCGGCGGCACCGCGATCGGATAGCCATACGTGAAGGAACCGGTGTTGCCGCTCGTTGACCAGGTTCCCCCGGGCGACAGGCTCGTGGCGGTGTAGTCACCTCCGGTGCCGCTCGCCGTGGTCGTGGCCGCGAGCACCGTCATGGCGCCCACCGCGACCTCGGCGGTCAGCGGGGCGCTGGCGGAGCGGGCCGCGGGGGTGGTCCGCTGGCACTCCTCACGCCCGGGGGTGGTCAGCGCGCACGCCGGCAAGCTCACCAGCCGCAGCCGGGACTCGTACGCGCCGCCGTAGGCGTTGCGGAAGGAGGTGCTGTCGACGGCTACCCGGACGCGTCCCTTGTCCCCTTCGCCGCGAAGGGTGAACATGACGCCGCGGACGCCCGCCGCCTCCGCGGTCTTCCGGTCGACAGTGGACACCTGCACCTGCTTCGGCGCGGCGCCACTCGCGGGCCGGGCGAGCGACACCGGCGTGGTTCCGGCACGCTTCCATGGCGAGGACGCCGAGAATCCGGAGGATGCGGCGGAGGCCGCGCGAGCCGGCGCGGCCGGCGCGGCCGGCGCCAGGGCTACGGTCGTGCTCTCCGCCGCCGGCAGGACGTCATGCCCGGTCGAGCTGAAGTGCGCGTATGTCCTCGGCTGAGGGGTCGGGCGGGTGACTTTCCGCTTCGTCAGGTCGACCCGGTCCAGGGCCTGCGGTTCCGGGAACGGCACCGCGCCCGGCGCGGCCTCCGCGGAAGCCGTGGTGACGAATTGATTCGACGTCACCGCCACAGCGAGAACGAGTACGGCGGCGAGCATGCGCCCCGCGGACGTTCTGACGACCCGGTCATGTCTGGACAGCATGGAGCGCCAGCCCTTTCCCCCGTTGCCTTGACTGGGGCGCACGGCAGCATGCACACCAGACATGGGCGATGAACGACACCGAAGATCCTTTCGGTGTCGCGACAGAGTACGGCGTTCGGGCGCCGCCGCTCTACGGGACAAACAGCTGCCAATCAGACTCATGCCGCTCAATGGCGGTGATCGGCTCCCGGATAAGCGGCTCACATTGGATGGGTCGAATCCAGGGCCGGCGCCTCGCTGGATGCCGGCGACGAGGAATCGGTCGTGTTGGCTTTGAAAGGGCATCAACCACACGCAATCGACAAGATCATCGACGTGTCTCCGGTCACATCAATGGTTCTGGACCAAGACGGGACGATGCGCGTCGTTCCGCTCCCCCACAATGGCCGGGCCCACGCGAGTTTGATCGCCTTCCCCACAGAAGGGTCCCGAGGCAGCATGTCGACACTCCCGACACGCGGTCGTCGTCTGTCCACGGCCACGGCCACGGCGATAGCCACCTTGCTCACCACCGGTGTGGTCGGCGTGACTGCGCCCACCCCAGCGCAAGCCGCGAAAACACCCTCTCCCACCAGCCAGAAGGCTCCGACGCAGCCGCCCGCGGACCCGGTCGTCGCGGCCATCAAGGAGGCCGCGGCGCAGGGTGAGTCGGTGCCTGTCGGCTCTCTCACTGACGAGTACTCGACGACGTCGGCCAATCCCGACGGGACCCTGACCCGCCTTTCGTCGTCCAGCCCGCAGCGGGTGAAGAAGAACGACGAGTGGGTGCCGGTCGATACCACCCTGGTTCGTAAGAGCGACGGCACGTACGCACCGAAAGCGGCACTGACGACGCTGTCCGTCTCTGATGGTGGTGGCACGCAGCTGCTGTCGATGAAAGACGGCCGTAATGCCATCAAGCTCTCGTGGGCGAAGAAGCTGCCTCCCGCCAAGGTCGCGGGTGACACCGCCACCTATCCCGACGTATTCCCCGATGTTGATTTGCAGGTCACCGCGGATCCCACCGGGTATTCGTCCATGCTGGTGGTGAAGACGCCCGAGGCGGCGGCGAATCCGGAGTTGAAGAAGGTCGATTTCGGGCTCACGGGTACCAACGTCAGGATCGACGAAACCAGCAACGGTGGGGCCAAGGCCGTCGACCCGAAGACGGGCGAGCAGGTGTTCCACACCGACACCGCGCTCATGTGGGACAGCACCCCGGCGAAGGACGTCGCCGCGGTTCCGGCCAGCGGCGATCCCACCCCGCAGGAGATGCGGGTGGCGGGCGGGCGGCTCGGTGGTAACCGGGCGCAGATCAAGGTCGACATCAGCAAGGGCAAGCAGAGCCTGACGCTGGACCAGAAGCTGCTCACCGCGAAGACCACGAAATATCCGGTGTTCGTCGATCCGTACTGGTCCGGCTCTCCGGGGAAGTCGCAGCTCAAGTGGGCGCGGATTTCGAGTAACGGGTGGGATGTCTACAACTCCACCTCGAAGACCGGTCACACCAGTGCCCGCATCGGTTACGACAACTGGCCCGAGTCCGGTGGTGGTGGTGAGCGTGCGCGCACGTACTACCAAATGAACACCGCCGGTATCAAAGGCGCGGAGATCTTCGAAGCGAATCTGTATGTCGTGCATCGCTGGTCGGCTGCCTGTAACAGCAAGAAGGCCGCCGTGGTTTACGGCACCGGCGGAATCAGCAGTTGGAGTTCCTCGGGACTGAACTGGGGCAAGCAGCCATCCAAGAAGACGGGTGTGCTGTCCACCGCCTACGGCACCGAGGTGGACTGCGGCACGTCGAAGCCGAAGCCGAGCCCGGCGGGTCTGCAGTTCAACGTGGTGAGCTTCATCAAGACGGCCGCCAAGGACAAGCTGAGCAATGCCACGTTCATGGTCGAGGCCAAGGACATGGACGACAAGTACGCCTGGAAGCAGCTCGGATACGGCGGTGGCGCGACCCTGTCGGTCAAGTACAGCTACAAGCCGAAGTTCCTCAACGGCACCGGCAACCCGACGATCAAGCCCTCCATCGTCGACCAGGGTCGGATCCTCACCACCACCCGTACGCCCACGCTGACCGCCCAGGGCTACACCCCGAAGGCGAACGGCTACCAGGAGAACGTGCAGATCTCCTACCAGGTGTTCAACTCGGCCGGCACGAAGGTCGCCTCCGGGTACGGGCCGTCGAAGGGCTACAACCTCAACGGCAGTAGCTGGACGGTGACGCCTGCCCTGGCGGACGGCAATTACAAATGGAAGGCCGCCATCAAGAACGCCTCCGGCGTGTGGGGTGGCGTCTGGTCGCAGGAGCAGGCCTTCACGGTCGACACTGTCGCGCCGAAAGCGCCAGGAGTCAGGTCGACGCAGTTCCCGCCGAACCAGGTGGGCGCGGCCCTGTCCGACAAGGGCCTCTTCGTCCTCAGCAACGACCGCAGCAACAACATCACCGGCTATCTGTTCTCCCTCGACGGCGATCTGAGCAACGTCGTCTACGGGTCGAACAAGGGCACCCCCTGGACCGCCAACACGGTGATCAAGCCGGGCATCGTCTATTTCGCCAAGGCTGACAACGGCAACGGCACGGGCGCGACGGTCATCAACGGCACGGCCGGAGTGTCGTTCGCCCCCGGCACCGCCGGTGAGCACCGAGTCTTCGCGAAGGCCGTGGACCAGGCCGGATCCACCTCGCCGCAGACCGCCTACGTCTTCAACGCTGGAAGCAGCACCCCGGTCTATGCGTACGGCGACAAGATGATCGAAGGCTGGACCGCGACCAACGCCGACGGCACCACCGTCGCCGTGCCGCCCGCCACCCACACCAGCGTCAACGGATTCCTGCGCAAGCAGCAGCATTACCCCGGCTACTACTTCGCCAGCGGTTTCCAGGCGATGTTCTCCAACGTCGACGCGAACAAGAAGGTGGCGAACGGGGAAACCGCGACGTTCAACTTCCACGTGCCGAAGACCGGCCTGTGGAGGCTCGGTGCCAACCTCACCATCGGCATGGACTACGGCACGTACACGCTGACTTTGGACAAGGGCAAGCCCACCGAGAAGGTCCTGCTGGAGAACTTCGACGCCTACAACGCGCGGGGCGCCAACACCACCTACCGCAACTTCGACGGCTCGGAGATCGAGCTCGGCCAGGGCGTGCACAGCGTGACGCTGAAGCTGACCGGCAAGAACGCCGGGTCGGCCGGCTACCAGGCGGGCATCGACGTGCTGCGCCTGACGCGGACGCCCGCGTGCACGATCAACGACCCGGCCGACTGCTTCAACAACACGGCGATCAGCACCTACACCCCGGGGACGGCGCCGACAGTCACCCCCGCCGACGCCGACGGTAGCGGGAACAGCTTCGAGGCGGCCGACCTCAAGGCCGCCGGTTGGACCGCGGGCGGCACGGTCACCGTCAACGGCGCGGCGATCAAGCTGCCGGCCAGGTTCGGCGACGGTACGCCCGACAACATGCTGGCCTCCGGCCAGATCGTGACCGTGCCCGACAGCGGTGTGGTGAACAAGGGCAACGCCCTGGTCTTCGTCGGCTTCGCCGCGCACGGCCACCCGTTGAACGCGACCGGCACCATCAACTACAGCGGCAGCGGTTGCGGCATGCGGAGTCAGACGTACACCCTGTCGAGGGTCTCGGACTGGGATGCCACGACGCCGGCCGAGACGTTCCTCTCCTTCACCCGTACCAACCACAGCGGCAACAAGACCCAGAAGCCGTCCCGGGTCAGCATGTTCGCGTTCAGCGTGCCGCTGCAGTGCCCCGGCGCGCCCATTTCCAGCATCACGCTGCCGCTGGTCACCAACACCGTGGTGGCAGGGGTGACGTCGCTGCACTTCTTCGGCCTCGGCATCCGTCCCACGTCGATCACCGGCAAGGGCGCCGACGCGAAGCACTGGGTCGGCAGTTGGGCAGCCGCCCAGGACACCGCCGCGGTGCCGAATGACACGAGCCCGACCACCCGGGTCGACGCCACCCTGAACAACCAGACCGTGCGGATCCCGGCACGGTTGACCATCGGCACGGCCGGTGACAACCAGCAGGTTCGTGTCCGGCTGGCGAACAGCCTCGGCAAGACACCGGTCACCCTCGACGCGGCCACTGTCGCCCTGCAGAGCAGCGCCGGCGGAGCCACCGCGGCGGATACCCCGATTCCGCTCACCTTCGGTGGCGGTCGGACCCTCACCCTGCCGGTCGGCGCCGACGCGATCAGCGATCCCGTCGACCTCACCGTGCCGGACCGGACGACGGCGCTGGTCAGCCTCAAGGTACGCGGCAACCTGGCCTCACTCTCCGGCCATCAGGATTACCGCGAGCCCGTCTTTGTCAGCGCCGCGGACAACGTCGATCGCACCGGTGAGTCGGCCGGAACGAACTTCACGCGCTCGACCTTCATGGGTGCGCCCTTCCTCTCCGGCATCGACGTCACCACCTCGACGGCTGATCCGGCGGGCGCCGTGGCGCTCTTCGGCGACCACACCGTCAACTCGGACACCGCGGGTGAGGGCGGCCGCAGCCAGGTCGACGGTCGGCTGGCGGACGGCCTCGCGGTTACCGAGGACGGTGAGCAGCGGGTTCCCATGGGCGTGCTGAACCTCGGTAGCAGCAGCTGGGGGCTGCGCGGTCAGTTGCCCGTCGGCAACGCCGCCCTGCCGGAGTCGGCCATGGCCACGGTCGACCGGGCGGTCCTGCACCAGGCGAACGTGCGTACGGCACTGATCTCCGCAGGATCGAGCGACCTGCTCGCCTGCACCGCCGCCACCGCCGAGGCGTGCGCGGCGCCGGTGCGCACCAAGCTCGTGGCTCTTGCCACGCAGCTGCGCCAGTACAAGACCGACGACGCGCCCAACTCCGCGATCACCCTGCCCACCAAGACCGGTGCGATCAAGGTGTACGCGGCGACGCTGCCCCCCTTCCACGCCACCCACACCGCGGTGCAGGAGGCGGCACGGCAGCTGGTCAACGGCTACATCCTCGGCGCCGAGGGCGGTCAACCCCTCCAGGGGTACGCCGACGGAGTGATCAACTTCGCGGCCGCCGTCTCCACCAACGGTGATCATCTCTCCGACACTGTGCTCGCCGACTACACCTGGAACGACGGTGGCCGGTTACTCCCCAGCGACCTCTACTACCAGGCGCTCGCCGACCAGTACCTGCTGGACGCCGACGCCTCCGACTGGTCCAACGACGACCAGTCGGGCGGCACCGAGCCCGACGCCGAGGCCATCGCCGCGTGGAAGTTCGACGAGGGCGCCGGTGAAACGGCCAAGGACACCGGCTTCGGCACCGGAAGCGGACGCACGACGCACGACGCGACCCTGAACAACGTCGGGTGGGGCGCGGGTCGGATGTTCGGTCGCAAGGCTGGCGTCTTCAACGGCACCAGCAGCTATGCCAGTACCGATCTGAAGCTCAATACGGCCCGGAGCTTCACGGTCTCGGCGTGGGCGCGGTTGACCGACAAGTCGGCCGACCGGACGATCTTCGCCCGGGACGCCAAGGGCTACGCCTCGTTGTACTTCCAGTACCAGAAGTCCTCCGACCGCTGGCTCGCGCAGATGCCGTCGGCCACGACCGGCGACGCCGTCAAGTGGCAAGGCGCGCTGTCCTCCAGCCCGGCGCAGACGGGGGTCTGGACCCACCTGACCGCCGCCTACGACGCGGATCTGAAGACGTTGACGCTCTATGTCAACGGTGCCGCCGAAACGTCCGTCGACGAGATGGAGTCGTTCAACGATCCGGAAGGAGCGACCTGGATCGGGCGGAGTGGCACCACCTGGTTCGCCGGTGACATCGCCGATGTCAACGTGTGGGCCCGGGCGAGAAACGCGGCGGAGATCGATGAGCAGGCTTCCGCCGCTCCGATCGCGAACTGGCAGCTCGACGATGACAGCGATCCCACCATCGCCAAGGACGCCACCGACGCGGAGAATCACGGCAAGTTGGCCGGCGGTGCCGGTTACACCTACCCCGGACACAACGATTGGGACATCGCGGCGCTGAAGTTCAATGGCACCGACGCCGCGGTCACCGCCGGTCCGCTGGTGCGCACCGACCAGTCCTTCACGGTCGCGGCCTGGGCCAAGATCAGCAAGACCGACGGCGACTACACGGTCCTCAGTCAGGACGGGGCCCACGCCAGCCGCTTCGCGCTGCAGTGGGGTTCCAGCTGTTCCTGCTGGAGATTCGTCAGCGCCGACACCGATCAGGCCGTGCCCGCCACCGCCCACGCGGACGGGCCGACAGGAGCAGCCGCTAACACCTGGACGCATCTGGCGGCGACGTACGACGCCACCTCGGGCACCATGACGCTCTATGTCAACGGGGTGGCCGCCGAACCTGTGCAGACGGCTGCGGCGCCGTGGCAGGCCACCGGCGCGTTCGCGGCGGGTCGGGGCCGCGGAAACGACCGCAACAGCGGCTGGTTCCCCGGCGAGGTGGACGCCGTCCGGCTCTACCAGGGAGTGCTTTCCGCGGACGCGATCATGGGACTTAGCCAGTCCTGACCGCACGTCACGTCGAGGGCGCCCAGCGATGCTGGGCGCCCTCGACGTTTACATGAGCACGTAACCGTCGGCTGGCCGCTGGTGGCGGGACCGTCGAAGGTCGTTCGTCACGAACGTACGCTGCAGCCAGCGGTCGCGGCCGTCGTAGTGCGGCTGGAATCCGGTGCGTCCGTGCACCGTGATCCGGTTGTCCACGATCGCCAGTTCACCCGGCTCGAGCCGGTGCACCAGCGCCGTCTCGTCGAACGCGGTACGCAGTTCCTCGAGTGCCGTCCGGGCCCGCGGAGTCTGGCCCGTGGTGGCGGCGAGATCCACCTGGATGTCGGGATCCTCCGGCGCGCCGGTCAGCACCGCGTGACGTACGGTGCACTCGCCCAAGTCGAACGAGGGCGGTGCGTCAGTGATGAACTCTTCCGCGAAGAGTGCCTCGCGGGCGGCGTCGCTGAGCGCCGGAACCACCTGGCGGGCACAGGCCGTCCGCAGGCCCGCGATCTTCTCGTGGTCGGCGCGCAGGCACAGCAGCATCACGTAATCCGGCCGGTGCGGGTGAAAGGCGTTCTCGTTGTGCCATTCCAGCAGCACGGAGCCCGCGTTGCCCTGGAATTCCTCCTTGCCGGGCACCGGAACGACGTCCTGCACCAGCGATCCTGACTTCTCCGGCAGGAAGGCGGCGGGATCGCCGAGGCCGGCGGCGACCATGATCAGCAAGGCCGCCGAGACGGTCGCCGTCTTCTGCACCGAGCCCGCCACCGACGGCGTGTCCGGGAGCTCCGGCACGGGTAGCCCTCGAACGATCATCGCGCCATGTGGACCCGCATCGCGGCGGAACGCCCGGAGCGGCTGACGCAGGCCGACCGGGCACTCCTCCCAGGCTGCCCGGGCTCGGGAAACCCAGCGGGAATCGTCGACCTGAAAGGTGCCGGGGCCGCACAACGCCTCGGCCACCCGGGCGACCGATGATCGGTCATCCGCATCGAGCTCGACAGGTAGGGGCGCTGCGACGGAAGGTGTGACCACCGTCATGTCGGGACCTCCGAGATAGATCGTCGGGACCCGCGTTTGTCGTGCGGCCCGAATGGCCGCTGCCATGGGTCCCCATCGGTTCCACGCTAGGAATTCCCAGCTCTTTCTTGTTATCGGTTCCAGATCGCCCGGCCACAGTCGGGATGTGGCGCTGATATGGAGACGAAAAGGCACGCCGTTACGGTCACGCCACTGACCATCGACGGACGGCGACGGGCATGAGCCACGCATTACTAGCTGAAGGCCTGAAGAAGAGTTTCGGTACGACCCAGGCGGTGCGACACGTTGATCTCGCGGTGCCGGCGGGCACCGTGCTGGGTCTGCTCGGTCCCAACGGCGCCGGCAAGACGACCGTGGTCCGGATGTTCTCGACTCTGGTCCGACCAGACGCCGGACGCATCGAGGTGCACGGCTATGACGTGGTTCGGCAGCCGCAGCAGGTCCGCACGCTGATCGGCCTCACCGGCCAGTACGCCACCGTGGACGGCAGCATCTCCGGGCGGGAGAACCTCTACCTGATCGGGCGCCTGCTCAACCTGTCCGCGTCCGCCGCCCGACGGCGCGCCGACGAGCTGCTCGAACGCTTCGATCTGGTCGCGGCGGCACGGCGACCGGTGCGCACCTACTCCGGCGGCATGCGGCGACGGGTGGACCTGGCGGTCAGCATGATCGGCAATCCCCGGGTGCTCTTCCTCGACGAACCGACGACCGGCCTCGACCCGCGCAGCCGCAACAACCTCTGGAACGAGGTGCGCCTGCTCGTGGCGCAGGGCACGAGTGTGCTGCTGACGACCCAGTACATGGAGGAAGCGGAGGCGCTGGCGGACTCGATCGCGGTGATCGACAGCGGTCAGATCGTCGCCACGGGCACCCCCACCGAGCTACGGGCGGCCGTCGGTGGCCAGGTGCTGCAGGTGCGGCCGGCGGATCCGGCGGACCTGGCCGCGGTGGCCGCCGTGCTGTCGACCATCGGCTCGGGCACTCCGCTGACCTTGGCCGACGACGGCCTGGTGGCGCTGCCCATCGGTGGGGAATCGGAGTTGACCGCGGCGATACACGCCCTGGCCGCGGCGGGCGTTCGGCTAGCCGGCATCGACACCCATCTGCCCAGTCTTGACGAGGTGTTCCTGTCCTTGACCAGCGACGTTCCGGATCGGACAAGCGCATGACACTGACCGCGAACGACTCGTCGCGAGCGTTGCCCGACATGGCGGTGCCGTCAGCCCGGATCGGGCCGGGCGCGACCCTGCGCCACTCGCTGGCGCTCGCCCGACGCAACCTCATCCAGCTCCGCAACGACCCCGAGCAGCTGCTCGACGCGATGCTGATGCCGTTGGTGATCACGCTCATTTTCGTCTATGTGTTCGGCGGGGCGATCGGCAACGGTTCCGCGGACTACCAGCGGTTCCTCATCCCCGGGATCATGGTGCAGATCGTCACGTTCGCCGCCCGATCCACCGGGATCGGACTGTCGTTCGACTTCTCCAACGGCCTGATGGACAGATTCATGGCCCTGCCCATCGCCCGGTCCGCGGTGCTCACCGGCCGCATCCTCTCGGACATGTGCCGCATGCTGCTCGGACTCATGGTGATGTTCCTCTTCGCCCTGATCATGGGCTTCCGGGTCGAAACCGATCCGCTCTCCGCCCTCGCGGCCGTCGCCCTGCTCATGCTCTACGGAATGGCATTCTGCTGGGTCTCCGCATTCATCGGCTTGACGATCCGGAATCCGGAGACCGTCCAGTCGATCGGGTTCCTCTGGACGCTGCCGCTGCAGTTCGGCAGCTCCATGTTCGTCGATCCGGCCACGATGCCGACCTGGTTGCGGATCTTCAGCGAGATCAATCCCACGACCTCTATCGTCGACGCGTCCCGGGCTCTGCTCACCGGCGGTCCGGCGACCGAGCCCGTGCTGCACAGCCTGGCCTGGACGGCGGGACTCGTCATCCTGTTCGCCCCGCTGTCGATCGTCCGGTATCGCCGCCGCGCCGGGTGACCCGGCGCGAGGCACTGATCTAACGGCCCGGGACCACGAGGCCGGTCTCGTACGCCAGGACGGTGGCCTGGGTGCGGTCCCGCAGGTGCAGTTTCATCAGGATGCGGCTCACGTGGGTCTTGACGGTCTGCTCGGCGACGGTCAAATGGACGGCGATCTCCGCGTTGGACATGCCGCGCGCGACCAGCCCGAGGACCTTGATCTCCTGGTTGGTCAGTGCGGCCAGGCGGCCGGACGTCGACGTGGGTGGCGCCGACCGCTGGGAGAAGTCTTCCATCAGCCGTTTCGTCACCAGCGGTGCCAGCACGGCGCCGCCGGACATGGTGGTGCGGATGGCGTCGGCGAGCTGGTGTGCCGACGAGTCCTTGAGCAGGAAGCCTTTCGCTCCGGCGCGGATCGCCTCGTGCACGTACTCGTCCTCGTCGAAGGTCGTCAGCACCAGCACGTTGATGTCGGGGGCGTGCGCCAGGATTCGCCGGGTCGCCTCCAGGCCGTCGAGGACCGGCATCCGCACGTCCATCAGCACGACGTCCGGGTGCAGGTCCCATGCCTGCCGGACGGCCTCCTCCCCGTTCGAGGCCTCGCCGACGACCTCGATATCCGGCTGGACGTTGAGCAGGACGGCGAAGCTCTCCCGCAGCATGCGTCGGTCGTCGACGACCAACACCCGGATCGGCATCGTGCTCATCCCTCCGCCACAGCCACCGACATGGTGACCTCGTACCATCCGTCGTCGCGGTGTCCGGCCCGCAGTCTTGCCCCGAGGACCGCCGCGCGTTCCCGCATGCCCGTCAGGCCGTGGCCGGTGCCGGTCAACGGCCGGCCGGCGGCGGGGGAGGGGCTGTTGGACACCCGCAGGCGCAGGTCCGCCGGACCGTATGCGACGTCGACCTCGACGTCGGCGCCGGGGGCGTGGCGGATCGCGTTGCTCAGCGCCTCCTGGATCACCCGGTAGGCGATCAGCTCGACCTGCTCCGGTAAGACTCGCACGTTTCCGTGGATGCCGGTCTTCAGGGTCAGTCCGGCGCTGCGGCAGTTGTCGAACAGCTGCTCCAGGTCGGCCAGCGTCGGCTGTGGAGCGTACCGGGTCTCGTCGGCCTGGCCGGAGCGCAGCATGCCGAGGATGTGCCGCATCTCCGTCAGCGCGGCCAGCGCGTTCTGCCGGATCGAGGCGAAGCTCTCGACCGCGGCCGGATCGAGCCCGCTGACCCGGTAGGGCGCGGCCTCCGCCTGGACCGCGATCACCGACATGTGGTGGGCGACAACGTCGTGCAGTTCGCGGGCGATCCGGGTGCGTTCTTCCAGCGCCGTCCGCTGGAGGCGTTCCCGCTCGGTGAGGTCGACCTGATGGCGGAGGTCCCGCCGGACGTCGCGCAGCCAGCGGGCGATCGCGATGCCGGCGAGCCCGACGGCGTAGAAGCCGGACAGCACCGGGCCGTTGTTGACCTGCGCCCGCTCCGGGAAGATCAGCTCCGCGGCGCCGGCCACGGCGCCCGTGATCAGCCACTGGGCCAGGTAGACCGGGGGCGGCACCTGGTAGGCCACCACCAGCCCGACGAACAGGTGCGCGACGATTCCGGCGGCGCTCCACGGCCAGAGTGTGCTGTTCGCGGCCGGATCGGTCGAGAAGCCGAGCAGGATCAGATAGGGCAGCGCGGCGAGCAGCGAGAGCCACCATGCCGCGATTGGCCGGTAGATCACCAGCACGACCGGTGCGGCCTGCGCTACCGCCAGGGTGCCGATCACCGGTGGGCTCAGCGGCAGGCTTTCGGCGAGCATGCCGGTGCCGATGACCGCCGCGTACAGGGCCACCAGCGACACCCCGATGATCCGCAGCCCCCGCAGCAGCGCGGGACGGGCCGGGGTGGCGGTGCGTTCCGGCCTGGCCGACAGAGCGAACAGCTGACGGCCGGCCCCGCGCGCGGCGCGGAGGAAAGGCGCCACCCGTACCTCCTGATCGTGGTTCGTCCTGCCGCCAGGACGCCACCAGGCATACCACCGTACCGGCCACGGCGGTGCGTGCGTCGGCCGCTGTCCGTCGAAATGGAGGAGATAACGAGAGAAAAAGGCGGCTCCCTAGCGTGTCGTCAGCCGTGCGGGATCGGCACGGCGGCGAGCGGAGGACACCTTGAGCGGTCTACTGAGGGCGGCCGATGACGAGAGTCGCCGGTTCTGGGCCGAGCTGGAGGCCGAGGGCGGCGGCATGACGCGTATTCCGGCCTGGGTGTCGGACAGGTCGGCGCAGCCGACCGGCGAGCATGTCGAACCGCTCGGGCTGACGCTGCCGGAGATCGCGCGTGGCCTTGCCGTGCAGACGTACGCCCCGTTGCTCGCCGCGCACGCCAAACTGCTGGCGATCCTCGACGGCGAGCAGTCGGTCGCGGCCGTGTTCCAGCCCGGGGCGCACGAGCCCGGCCTTCCGTTCCGGCTGACGGTCGGGGAAGGCACCTGGCGGGACCTGGTCACCGCGGCCGATCAATACCTGGCGACCGCCACCCGGTACCGCGCGGAAGCGCCGGCGGCCAGCCGGAACAGCGGGACGGTGGTCGGAGCCGAGCCGCCGGCCGATGGCCTTCCCGCTGATGTGGATCTCTGGGTGTGGTGCGACCGGGACGTCCTGCGGGTGCGATACGACACCTCGGTCGTGGACCACGGTCACGCCGCGCGGATCGGCGGCTACCTCCGGCGCGCCGTGGCCCTGATGACCACGGATGCCGACAGCGACCATCGGGACACCAACCTGCTCGGTGCCGAGGAGGTCCGGTACCAGTTGGACGGCTTGGCCGGGCGCCGCCGCAGCGTGCCGGACCTGCGATTCCACGAGCTGTTCGAGCAACGGGCCCGGGCGTTTCCCGATGAGATCGCCGCGGTCCGGGGAAGCCGGCAGTGGACCTATGGCGAACTGAACCGGCGTGCGAACGCGATCGCGCACACGTTGCTCGACTCGGGTCTCGTACCCGAGGACGTGGTCGCTGTCGTCACCGAGCGCTCACTCGAGTGGATGGCCTGCGTCATCGGGGTGCTGAAGGCCGGTGGCGTCTATCTGCCGATCGAGCCGTCCTTCCCGGCCGACCGGATGACAACCATGCTTCGCCGAAGTGACTGCCGGTTCGTGCTGGCGGAGCCGGCGATTCCGGTGACCCTGCCCGACGGTGGCCGGGTGTTGCGTACCGATGAGATTCGGGTTGGCGCGCGGGAGACCGACCCGGGTGTCGAGGTGGGTCCGCACCAGCTCGCCTACATCTACTTCACCTCCGGCTCGACCGGCGAGCCCAAGGGTGCGATGTGCGAGCACGCCGGAATGCTCAACCATCTCTTCGCGAAGATCGACGATCTGGAGATCGGCGCCGGCGACGTCGTGGCCCAGACGGCTCCGCAATGCTTCGACATCTCCCTCTGGCAGCTGCTGGCCGGTCTCGTGGTGGGTGGTCGCACCCTGTTGGTCGAGCAGGAGGTCATCCTCGACGTCGAGCGGTGTGTCCGACTCCTCGCGAGCGCCGGGGTCACCGTCGTCCAGTTCGTGCCGTCCTATCTCGACGTCGTCCTGGCCTATCTGCACCGCCACTCGACCACGCTGCCCGCCCTGCGATGCGTGTCGGCGACAGGCGAGGCGCTGAAGAAGGACCTGGTGGAGCGCTTCTTCGCGGAGGTGGCCGGGGTACGGCTGGTCAACGCGTACGGGCTCACGGAGACCTCGGACGACACCAACCACGAGGTGATGCACCGACCGCCGGAGGGCGAACGGGTGCCGCTGGGCCGCGCCGTCAACAACGTGCGGGTCTACCTCGTCGACGACCAGTTGCGCCTGGTGCCTCTGGGCTCCAGCGGTGAGATCGTCTTCTCCGGTGTGTGCGTCGGGCGCGGGTACATCAACGACGAGGCTCGGACGCGCCAGGCCTTCCTCTCGGATCCCTATCACGAGGGGGAGCGGCTCTACCGGTCCGGCGATATCGGTCGATGGTCGCCCGACGGCAAGCTCGAATTCCTGGGGCGCCGGGACGCCCAGGTCAAGATCCGTGGATTCCGCATCGAAATCGGTGAGATCGAGAATCGGATGCTGGCGGTGCCCGGCGTGCTGGAAAGCGCGGTGGTGGTCACGGAACGCACCGACGGAAGCAAGCACCTCATCGGCTTCTTCCGGGCCGCCCCCGACGTCCCGGTCGAGTCGGTGCGGGAGGAACTGGCCAAGGCGTTACCCGATTACATGGTGCCGGCGGCCCTGTACCGGCGGGACGAACTGCCACTGACCGCGAACGGCAAGGTAGACAAGAAGTCCCTCACCCGGCTGGCCGCGGTGGTCAGCGAGGACCAGGCGGGTACGGCGGCCCCGCGGACACCCACCGAGCGGCGGATCGCGGAGGCGTGGGCCGAGGTGCTCGGCCTGTCCGTGCGGCAGATCAGCCGTACGGACAACTTCTTCGACCGGGGCGGCACCTCGCTGTCGGCGGTACGACTCGCCGTCAAGCTGGACCGGGCCTTCTCCCTGGGCGACCTCACCCGGCATCCGGTGCTCGCGGACCTAGCCGGCGTGATCGACACCCCCACCGGATCCAGCGACGACCTGTTGCAGCCGCTCGCCCAACCCGCCGACCCGCGAGCGACCCTCGTCTGCTTTCCCTACGCCGGAGGCAACGCGGTCAACTTCCAGGCGATGGCCCGGGCGCTGGGCGGGCACGGCGTCGCCGTCTACGCCGTCGAGCTTCCCGGCCATGACCTGACCCGCAGCCGCACGCCTTTCCTGCCGCCGGCGGAGGTGGCCGAGCGCGTCGTCCAGGAGATCGTCCGGCTCGGAATCACCGAGGCGATGCTGTGGGGCCACTCTTCGGGGGCCGCGGTCGCGGTGGAGACGGCACACCAGCTGCGGGCGGCCGGCATCGCGGTCCGGCGGATCTTTGTGGCCGCGCAACTGCTCGGGACCGAGACCGCGCGCCGAGAGCAGTTGGCCAGGCTCGATCGGCGTACCGATCGGCAGCTCGCCATGGAGCTGGCAGCGGAGGATCACGTCTCGCTGCGCGAACTGGACGCCGAACACGCCGAGCATCTCGGCGCGGCCTACCGCCACGATTGCGGCAGCGCGCACGAGTACCTCATCGCGGCCCGATCGGCGCCGGGCCCTCGGCTCTCCGTTCCGCTGACCGTCGTCGTCGCCGAGGACAACGCCACGACCTCGGGTTATCCGACCGGCTACGCCGCCTGGCGCGAGCTGGCCGAGGAGGTCGAGCTCGTGACGCTCGCCGACGGCGGACACCACTTCTTGCGTACCTGTCCCGACGAGACGACTCAGGTCGTGCTGCGGGCAGTCGGCGCGACGGTTGCCTGAAACCTACGGAGGACTCATACGATGCCGCTGCACGTTTCCGCCGCCTTACCCATTCTCGAAGTTTCGGCACCTGACGTCACTTCCTGGCTCGCGGAACGGCGCACTGAGCTGCGCGAAGCCGTGCGCGAGCACGGTGCTCTGCTGATTCGTGGCCTCGGCCTGGACTCCGCCGACGCGGTGGCCGCTGCCTTCCGCGTGCTCGTCGACGAACTGATGCCGCACTATGAGGCATTCGCCACCCGGTCAACCTACGAGGACGGTGTCTATTCGTCCTCGAAGTGGCCGGCGGACCAGCCGATGTGTATGCATCACGAGCTCAGCTACGCGCTGCGGGTGCCCACGCTGCTGCTGTTCGCCTGCCTCACCGCGCCGCGGTCGGGCGGCGTCACGGGATTGGCCGATGCGCGGGCGGTCGCCGCGGCGCTGCCGGCCGAGCTGGTCGAGCGATTCGAGCGCGAGGGCTGGCTGCTGACCCGCAGCTACAACGGCGAGATCGGCGTGAGCTGGACGGAAGCCTTCGGCACCAGTGACCGCGCGGAGGTGGAGCGGTACTGCCGCGCCAATGACATCGAGAGCGAATGGTTGCCGGACGGCACACTACGCACGCGGCAACGCCGCCGGGCGCTGATCCCGCATCCGGCCAGCGGTGAGCGCTGCTGGTTCAACCAGGTGGCCTTCCTCAACGAGTGGACGATGGCGCCCGAAATTCGGGAGTACCTGGTCGAGGTGTACGGCCGCGAGGCGCTGCCCTTCAACACCGCGTACGGCAGCGGCGACCCGATCGGTGAAGACGTCATCCAACTGCTGAACGACGTCTACGAGGCCCACACGGTTCGTGAGCCGTGGCTGCGTGGCGACTTGATGATCGTGGACAACGTTCGTACCGCGCACAGTCGCGAGGCCTATGAGGGCACCCGTGAAGTTCTGGTGGCGATGGGCGACCCGATGCCGATGGTCGACGTCGCCCGCTGACACCGATCCCGCCGTACCCGGTGCGGGAATTCCTGCGATCCGATCATGGAGTCAACATGTCCTCTCCCGTTCAAGTGCCTTCGTTCTCAGTGGTGCCCGGTTTGCAGGTGGACGAGGTTTGCCGAGGCCGGGAGAAGGAGATCGTCGACCTCGTCGCCGCGACATACCGGCTGCACGGCGCCGGCGACTCGGTGAATCCGCCGTCCTACTTCCTGCGCTTCCCCGACCGGCCCAACGCGCGCATCATCGCGCTGCCGGCCTCGCTCGGCGGCGAGGTCCGGACCGACGGCCTCAAATGGATTTCCAGCTTCCCGGACAACATCAAGGCCGGGATCCCGAGGGCCTCGGCGGTGCTGATCCTGAACGACCACGACACCGGCTATCCCATGGCGTGCATGGAGAGCTCGATCATCAGCGCGGTGCGGACCGCGGCCTCAGCCGCTCTCGCCGCGGCCGTCCTGGGCCGCGATCGGCCCCGACCGGTGCGAGTGGGCTTCCTGGGTGTCGGACTGATCGCGCGCTACCTGCACACCTATCTCGCCGCCACGGGGCAGGACTTCGAGCGCGTCGGCATCTACGACCTCTCCGCGGAGTCGGCGCAAGGTTTCCGCTCCTACGTGGAACAAGCCGCCCCGCACAGTGAGATCGTCGTGCACGACGATCCCGGAACGCTCCTGCGCGACAGCGATCTCATCGTCCTGGCGACCGTCGCCGGTTCCCCCCACCTTTCGGACCCGGCCGCGTTCGCCCACCACCCCTTGGTCCTGCACGTGTCTCTGCGAGACATCGACCCGGCCATCATTCTGGAATCCGTGAACGTGGTCGACGACGTCGAGCACTGCCTCAAGGCCGACACGTCCGTGCACCTCGCGGAGCAACGGACCGGCAACCGCGACTTCATTACCGGCACCCTGGACGATGTGATCTCCCGCGGGCTCGAACTGCCCGGGGACCAGACCATCATCTTCTCGCCCTTCGGGCTCGGCGTGCTGGATCTCGCGGTGGCGAGATTCGTCTACGACACGCTCGCCGAGGCGGATCGACTCGCCACCGTCGACAACTTCTTCCATGAGCTGCGGCGATTCGGCTAGCCGCCGGCGCGGAATCTGCCCGGCGCCGCTCAACAGTTGGGATTGCGATGGCGGTGATTTCCGCTCCTCATGAATACAACGAGGAGCAGTTGTTCGTGGACCTGGAACCGATCATGCACCGATCCCTCTATCTAAAATGCGAGGGCTTCAATTTCGCCGGCTCCATCAAGCTCAAGCCCGCCGCCGAAATGGTCGCCGCCGCGGAGCGGGAGGGCCTGATCTCCTCTCGGTCGATACTCGTCGAGTCGTCGTCGGGCAACCTCGGTGTGGCGCTCAGCACCATCGCCGCCAGTAAGGGATACGAGTTCCTCTGCGTGACGGACTCCCGGTGCAACCTTTCCACCCGACGCCTGATGGAGTCGCTGGGCAGTCGGGTGCACGTCATCACCGACCCCCTGGCCGACGGAGGGTTGCTGGGTGCCCGGATAGCGCACATCCGGGCTCTCTGCGCGGCGGACGATCGCTACGTCTGGCTGAACCAGTATCAGAACGCGAACAACTGGATCGCGCACTACCGCAGCACCGCGCCGGCGATTGCTCGGGAATTCCCCGAGCTGGACGTGGTGTTCGTCGGCGCGGGTACGACCGGAACCCTGATGGGCTGCGCGCGATACTTCCGGGAATATCCGCGTCCCGTCCGCGTCGTCGCGGTCGACAGCGTCGGCTCCGTCACGTTCGGCGCGCCCGCCGGCCGTCGCATGATCCCGGGCCTGGGCACCAGCGTCCGCCCCGCGATTCTCGAGCCGTCATATGTGGACGCGGTGGTGCACGTCGATGAGGCCGACGCCGTCCGGGCATGTCACCGGCTCGCGCGGCGCGGATTTCTCGTCGGCGGATCCACCGGCACGGTCGTCACCGGTGCGCTGCGGTGGCTGTCGGAGAACGATCCAGACGGAAATCTGACCGCGGTAGCGATATCTCCGGACCTGGGTGAGCGATACCTGGACACCGTCTACCAGGACAGCTGGGCCCGTGATCTGTACGGCGACGACGTTCTCGACTTCCCAGAGGTCGTCGGCAACACGGCGGTGTGATGGCCCCGGCGCTCGATGTCAGCGCCGCGGGCCGCCGCGGGCCCCCGCCCGGGCGGACCGCGGCGCTCGTGATCGGTCAGTCAGCGTCCATGAGCAGCCGCTCGATGTTGCTGATGCTGTGCATGGCCTCGTCCATCCGATGCTGCAGGACGGCGTGCTGAACCTCGTTCTGCTTGATCACGTAATGCTGCATGGTCGAGATGATTCGCCGCTGCCGCGTCCGCGCGATGATCCACACCCAGGCGGTGACGGCGGTCAGCACCATAGCCGTCGACAGGAGAGCGGTGATCTCGTTTCCCATGCTCACTCCTTCGTCACACAAATTTCGTCATCCCAACGGTGGGGGCGTGATCGACGCGGATGCCAAGGCGATCAGGCTCTGCCCGCTCCCAGCCGTACCCGCGAAGGTGAGACCGACCGGCAGATCGGGGGCGAAGCCCGCGGGCGCCGTGAACGCGGGCGAGTTCGACATGCCGCCGAACGTAGTTCCCGGCAGTTTCGGGCCGTTATCGAGCGACGGATAACAGCAGCGAGGATCCGGCGGAGCGGATCGCGTGGTGGTGTCCGGCCGGGGAAGTGACCTCGGTTCGACGCCACCGGCGCGAGACGCGATCGGCAGTGGTGCCAACCACACCGACGATCCGAATCGGGTTGATAACTCGGCGATAAGTCAAATCCATAGCCTCGGCGCAGGGTTTGAGTCGAGAAGTCGAGGAGTCGAGTGATGACCAATCCGTTCGAGGACGAGAATGGCAATTACCTGGTGCTGGTCAACGATGAGGGTCAGCGCTCGCTGTGGCCGTCCTTTGTCGACGTGCCGGCCGGTTGGACGGCCAGCCACGGCCCGGACACCCGCCAGGCATGCCTGGACTACATCGAGCGCACCTGGACCGATATGCGTCCGGCGAGCCTGGTGTCGTTCATGGAATCGGCCGCGCGCAGCTGAGTCGTGTTTGTCGATGGTCCGTGGTCGGTGGTCGGCGGACGCACCGCCGAGACGAAGTAGGAGTCAGCGGCATGGAAGGTCAGGCGACATCTCCGTCACCTGCGGAACTGCGGCTGATGGTGGCCGCGTGGAATGACACGGACCGGGCTGGTCCGGCCGAGCCACTGATCGAGCTGTTCGAGCGGCACGCCGCGGAGCGTCCGGACGCCCCCGCGGTGAGCGGGCCGGTCCAGCTGAGCTACGGCGACCTCAATGCCCGGGCGAACCGCCTGGCGCGCCACCTGGTGTCGCTGGGAGTCGGCCCGGAGCAGGTGGTGGCCGTGCTGCTGCCGCACTCCGCGCAGATCATCCCGGCGCTGCTCGCGGTTCTCAAGACCGGCGCCGCCTACCTGCCGATCGACTCGGACTATCCGCCGGGCCGGACGGCGTTCATGCTCGACGACGCGGAACCGGTCGTGGTGCTGAGCGAGTCCGATGTGGCGCGGCGGTTCGACATCACCGCGCGGCTGATTCTGCTGGACGAGCCGGGCACCTCGCGTGCGCTGGCCGCCCACCCGGCGACGGACCTGTCCGACGCGGACCGGACCGCCCCGGTGTCGCCCCGCCATCCCGCGCACGTCATCTACACCTCGGGGTCGACCGGCCGGCCGAAGGCGGTGGTCATCGAGCGCGGGTCCCTCGACGACCATCTGCGCACCGCCCGCGAGCGCCACCCGAGCCTCGGCGGCACCGCGCTGTGGCACACGTCGGTGGCGTACTCGCTGTCGGTGACGGCGCTGTTCGGGCCGCTGACAGCGGGCGGTTGCGTCCGGGTCGCGGAGGATCTGGCGGGCGCCACCGAGGCTGTCGACTGCACGTTCGTCAAGGCCACCCCGAGCCACCTGCCGCTGCTGGGTGCGTTGCCGGCCGGATCCGGTCCCAGCGACGAACTGGTGCTGGGCGGTGAGGCGCTTCTCGGTGACGCGTTGTCCCGCTGGCGGAAAGAACATCCCACAACCACGGTGACCAACGGGTACGGGCCGACCGAGGTGACCATCCACTGTGCCGAGTTTCGGCTGGAGCCCGGCGCGCCCGACCCGTTCGGGGTGGTGCCGCTGGGCCGGCTGCTGCCCAACTCGCGGGCCCATGTGCTGGACGGGCAACTGCGCCCCGTCGCGCCGGGCGTGGCCGGCGAGCTGTATCTGGCCGGCAGCGGCCTGGCCCGTGGCTACCTCCGGCGGCCGGGCTACACCTCGGCGCGATTCGTCGCCAATCCGTTCGACCGGCCGGGCAGCCGGATGTACCGGACCGGCGATGTGGCCCGGTGGACCGTCGACGGCGTGCTGGAGTTCGTCGGCCGGGCCGACGACCAGGTGCAGATCCGCGGCCACCGCGTCGAGCTCGGCGAGGTCGCCGCCGCGGTGCTGGCCCAGGACACGGTGGCCGATGCCGCGGTGGTGGTCCGCGAGGACCGGCCGGGCGACGTGCGGATCGTGTGTTACGTGGTGAGCGCCGAACCGGGCCGTCCGGACCCGGTCGAGGTGCGGACGCTGCGCGACCGGCTGCCCGAGTTCATGGTGCCGGCCGCGTTCGTGGTGCTCGACGCCCTGCCGCTGACCCGGCACGGCAAGGTCGACCGGGCCGCGTTGCCGGAACCGGAGGTCGCGCGGGCCGCGGGTGGCCGGACCCCGCGTACGGTGCGGGAAACGCTGTTGTGCGAGCTGTTCGCGGATGTGCTCGGCGTGCCGGCCGTCAGTATCGACGACGACTTCTTCGCTTTGGGCGGGCATTCGCTGCTGGCCGTCCAGTTGGCCAGCCGGGTCCGTGCGGCGCTGGACGCGGAGCTCACTCCCCGCACGGTGTTCGACGCGCCGACCGTAGCCGCGTTGGCCGAACGGATCGACCCCGCGAAGGGCGTTCGTCCGGCGCTGGTCCCGGCCCCGCGACCCGAGCTGATTCCGCTCTCACCGGCCCAGCGCAGGCTGTGGTTCCTGCAACAGATCGACGGGGTCAGCTCGACCTACAACGTCGTGTGGGCGGCGCGGATCACCGGCGAGCTCAACCGCGGTGCGCTCGCCGACGCCCTCGGCGATGTGATCGCGCGGCACGAGTCGCTGCGTACCGTGTTCCCTGAGCGGGAGGGTGAGCCGCACCAGCTGGTGCTGTCCGCCGACGGAACCGGGCCCGGGATGCCGATCGTGGACATCACGGAGGACCGGCTGGAGGAGGCCGTCGCGACGGCCGCCCGGCACGCCTTCGACCTCGCCGCCGACATCCCCGTGCGGCCGACGCTGTTCCGGTTGTCCGACGACGAGCACGTGCTGTTGGTCGTGACGCACCACATCGTCGCGGACGGCGGCTCGACCGTGCCGTTGGCGCGTGACTTGTCGGTGGCGTACCAGGCGCGGTGCGACGGCCACGCGCCGGGCTGGGCCCCGCTTCCCGTGCAGTACGCGGATTTCGCGCTGTGGCAACGACAGACGCAGGACAGGGACCGGCTCGACGCGCAGGTGGAGCACTGGCGCCAGCGGCTGGCGGGGGCCCCGGAGCTGTTGGAGCTGCCCACCGACCGACCGCGGCCGATGGAGGCGAGCTATCGCGGTGACCGCGTTCGCTTCCGGGTCGACCCGGACACCCATCGCCGGCTGGCCGAGCTGGTCAGGGGCACCGGCACGACGGTGTTCATGGTGCTCCACGCCGCCCTGGCCGTGCTGCTGACGAGGATGGGCGCGGGCACCGACGTACCGGTGGGCGCGGTCACCGCGGGCCGCGACGAGGAGGCGCTGGAAGATCTGGTCGGCCTGTTCGTGAACACCCTGGTGCTGCGCACCGACACGTCGGGCGACCCCAGCTTCCGGGAGTTGCTGTCCCGGGTGCGTGAGGTCGACCTGGACGCCTACGACCACCAGGATGTGCCGTTCGAACGGCTGGTGGAGGCGCTGAACCCGGCCCGGTCGCTGGCGCACAATCCGTTGTTCCAGGTGGTGCTGACCTACGAGAACGGGGTGGACGCGCAGCTCACCGCGCCGGGGTTGGCCAGCGAGACGTACTTCGTCAGCGCGGGCTCGGCGAAGTTCGACCTGTCCTTCTTCGTCTGGGAGGTCCGGGCCGGCGCCGAGCCGGCCGGGATCGAGGGCTACCTCGATTACGCGACCGACCTGTTCGACCGGCCCACCGCCGAGTTCCTGGCCGCCGGCCTGGTCCGGTTGTTGCGGGGCGTGGCGGCCGAGCCGGATCTGCCGATCAGCGGCATCGAGCTGCTCTCCGGCGCCGAACGGCGCGAACTGCTGGCGCTGGGCAACGAATCGGTCGTCCCGGTGGCCGGCACGATGGTGCCCGAGCTGTTCGCCGAGCACGTACGGCGGGCTCCGGCCGCGCTAGCCGTGGTGTTCGGGCCGGAGCGCCTCAGCTACGCCGAACTTGACGCCAGGGCGAACAAGCTGGCCCGCGCGTTGGTGCGGTGCGGCGTCGGCCCCGAGCGGTTCGTGTGCGTGGCTCTGCCCAAGTCGGTCGACCTCGTGGTGGCCATGCTGGCGGTGCTCAAGGCCGGCGCGGCCTACCTCGCGGTCGACCTGACCTACCCGGCCGAGCGCATCGCGCTCATGATCGACGACGCCGACCCGGTCATGGTGCTGACCAGCGCCGAGGGCCGGTCCCGGTTGCCGGAGCGCGGAAACCATTTCGTACTGGACGATCCCGACACCCTGGCCGACCTCGAACGACTGCCCGCCCACGAGGTCACCGACGAGGAGCGGACCCACCCGCTGCATCCGCACCACCCGGCGTTCGTGATCTACACCTCGGGGTCGACCGGCCGGCCGAAGGGCGTCGTGGTGGAGCACTACTCGCTCAACCACTACCTGGCCTGGTCCCGACACGTCTATCCGGGCGTGGCCGGGCGCGCGCTCGTGCACTCCTCGGTGTCGTTCGACCTGACCGTCACCGGGCTGTACGCGCCGCTGACCGCGGGCGGCACGGTGGACCTGATCGAGCTCGACACCGCGTCCACGGCCAGAACGGACCCGGCGCGATCCACGTTCGTGAAGGCCACGCCCAGCCACCTGCCGTTGCTGACGAACCTGCCCGCCGGGTTCTCGCCGACCGAGCAGCTCGTTCTCGGCGGGGAGCCGCTGGTCGGCGAGGTGCTCGACGAGTGGCGGGCCAGACACCCGGGGGTGACCGTGTTCAACGAATACGGTCCCACCGAAACGACGGTCGGGTGCATGGAATGCCGCATCGAGCCGGGTCAGCGGATCCCGCCCGGCGTGCTGACCCTGGGCAAGCCGGCCTGGAACACCCAGATGTTCGTGCTGGACGCCGCCCTGCGGCCGGTGCCGTTCGGCGTGGCGGGTGAGATCTACATCGCCGGTGACCTGGTGACGCGTGGTTACCACGGCCGGCCGGGGCTGACCGCCACGCGGTTCGTGGCCAACCCGTTCGGCCCGCCCGGCTCGCGGATGTACCGGTCCGGCGATCTCGGCCGGCGCCGCCGGGACGGCGAGTACGAGTTCCTGGCCCGGGTGGACGATCAGGTGAAGGTCCGGGGCTTCCGCGTCGAGCTCGGTGAGATCGAGGCGGTCATCGGCCAGCATCCCGGGATCGACCAGGTCGCGGTGATCGTGCGCGAGGACCAGCCGGGCGACAAGCGCCTGGTCGCCTACTTCGTGCCGACCTTCGTGCCGGCCGGAGAGACCACGCCGGATACCGAGGCGCTGCACTCGCGGTGCGCGGAATTCCTTCCTGAGTACATGGTCCCCTCGGCGTTCGTGTCGCTGGACACGTTGCCGCTCACGCCGAATCTCAAACTGGACAAGCGGGCACTGCCCGCCCCCGTCTACGCGGCGGACTCGCAGGGCCGGGGTCCCCGGTCAGCCCGCGAGGAGATCCTCTGCGAGCTGTTCGCGGAGGCGCTGGGCGTCCCGCGGGTCACCATCGACGACAACTTCTTCTCGCTCGGCGGCCACTCGCTGCTCGCGGTCCGGCTGATCAGCCGGATCCGCGCGACTCTCGGCGTCGAGCTTCCGCTGCGCTCCCTGTTCGAATCGGCAACCGTCGCGACCCTCGTCGGCCAGTTGGCCAACGCCGGGTCCGCTCGACCGGCACTGCGCCGGATGCCAAGGCCCGAGGAGGTCTCATGATCCCGCTGTCCTTCGCCCAGCAGCGGCTGTGGTTCCTGAGCCGCCTGGAGGGACCGAGCTCGACCTACAACGTGCCGCTGGCGGTGCGGATGTCCGGCCCGCTGGACTCCGAGGCGCTGTTGGCCGCGCTGGGCGACGTGGTCGCGCGGCACGAGTCGTTGCGCACGATGTTCCCCGAGCGCGACGGCGAGCCCTACCAGCGAGTGCTGGCCCCCGCCGACGCGCCGGTGGCCCTTGAGGTGGTCGAGATTCCACCGGACGGCCTGGACGCGGCCATCGCCGAGGCCGTCGCGCGGCCTTTCCACCTCGATGCCGGCGCCCCCATGCGGAGCAGCCTGCTCGCGCTCGGCGCGCAGGAGCACGTGCTGCTGATCGTGACGCACCACATCATCGCCGACGGTTGGTCCACCCGGCCGTTGCTGCGGGACCTTTCCACCGCGTACGCGGCCCGCTGCCGGCGGGAGAATCCGCAGTGGAGCGAGCTGCCCGTTCAGTACACGGACTACGCGCTGTGGCAGCGCGAAGTGCTGGGCAGCGAGGCCGATCCCGACAGCGTCATCAGCCAGCAGTTGACCCACTGGCGTACGGCTCTGCGGGGCGCGCCGGAACTGCTGGAGCTGCCCGCCGACCGGCCGCGTCCCGCCGTCGCCTCCTATCGCGGTGACAAGGTCCCGCTTTGGCTGGACGGCGCGGCGCACCGTGCGGCGGTGCGGCTGGCCGGGGACACCGGAACCACGGTGTTTATGGTCGTCCAGGCGGCCCTCGCCGTGCTGTTGACCCGGCTGGGTGCCGGCACCGACATCCCGATCGGCACCGCGGTCGCCGGTCGATCGGACGAGGCCGCGGAGGACCTGGTCGGGTTCTTCGTGAACACCCTGGTGCTGCGCACCGACACGTCGGCCGATCCCAGCTTCCGCGAGGTGCTGGCCCGGGTCCGCACCGTCGACCTCGACGCCTACGCCAACCAGGACCTGCCGTTCGAGCGGGTCGTCGAGGTGCTGAACCCGACCCGCAGCCTCGCCAGCCACCCGCTGTTCCAGGTGATGCTGGTCCTGCAGAACGCCAGCGCCGACCGGGTCGAGCTGCGCGGGTTGCGCACCGAGGTCCTGCCGACCCCGGTGTCCGGCATAGCCAAGTTCGACCTGTCCTTCAGCATCGCGGAGACGCTGGCGGACGGGGAACCGGCCGGCATCGAGGGCACGCTGGAATACACCGAGGATCTGTTCGACCGGGCCACCGCGCAGGACCTGGCGAACCGGTTGACGCTCGTGCTGGCATCGGCCGTCGCCGAGCCGGACCGGGCCATCGGCGAACTCGACCTGCTCGAGCCGGCCGAACGGCAGCGGATTCTCGTCGACTGGAACGGCGCCGAGAGCCCGGTTCCCGCCGGTGACCTCGCGACCCTGTTCGAACAGCAGGTGCGGCGTACCCCGCACGCGCCCGCCTTGGCCTGCCGCGACATCACCGTGTCCTACGCCGAGCTCAACACCCGCGCGAACCGGTTCGCCCGCCGGCTTGTCGACCTCGGCGTCGGTCCCGAGGTCCCGGTGGCGGTGCTGATGGAACGGTCCGTCGATCTCGTGGTCGCCATGGTCGCGGTCGTCAAGGCCGGTGGTGCCTATGTGCCACTGCACGCGAGCTATCCGCGGGACCGGATCGGTTGGATGCTGCGGGAAACCGGCGCGCCCGTGCTGATCACCGACAGCGGCCTGGCCGATCGCGGGTCCGACCACGACGCCGCCGTGCTGGTGGTGGACGAAGAACCGCTCGACGAACTGCCCGGTACGGACCTGGGCCTGCGGCTGAGCGGCGAACACCTCGCTTATGTCATGTACACCTCGGGTTCGACCGGTAACCCCAAGGGGGTTGCCGTCACCCATGCCGACGTGGTCGCTCTGGCGTCAGACCGCGATCTGAGCAGCCAGGCCCATCGCCGGGTGCTTTTCCACTCGTCGCATGCCTTCGACGCCGCCACCTACGAGATCTGGGCGCCGTTGCTGGCCGGCCATGAGGTGATCGTGGCGCCGGAGGCCGACATCGACGTCAGCGCGATGGCGGCCGTGTTCGTCGAGCACCAGGTCACCGCCGTGTTCCTGACCACCCCTCTCTTCACGCTGCTGGCCGAGGAATCGCCGGAATGCTTCGCGTCGCTCACCGAGGTCTGGTGCGGCGGCGAGGTCGTCTCCTCGGCGGCGATGTTGCGGGTGCTGCGGCACTGCCCGGCGACGCGGGTGCTGAATGTCTACGGCCCGACCGAGACCACCACCTTCGCGACCCGGTTCGAGCTGAACGCGTCGGTGCGGGACGAGAGCGCCGTGCCGATCGGCCGGGCCATGGACAACGTGCTGGCCTACGTGCTGGACGAGAAGCTGCGTCTGGTGGCGCCCGGTGTGCCCGGAGAGCTGTACCTCGCCGGCCTCGGCGTGGCCCGTGGCTACGTCCGCCGGCAGGCCCTGACCGCGGAACGCTTCGTCGCCGCCCCGTACGGCCGCCCGGGCGAGCGGATGTACCGGACCGGCGACCTGGTGCGCTGGAACAGCGCCGGCCAGCTGGAGTACCTGGGCCGGGCCGATCAGCAGGTCAAGATGCGCGGATTCCGCATCGAGCCCGGTGAGATCGAGGTGGCGCTGGTCGCTCACCCCGATATCGCGCAGGCGACAGTGGTGGCCCGGGAGGACCGACCCGGTGACCGCATGCTGGTGGCCTACCTGGTGGCCGCCGGCGACCGGATCCCGGACGTGGCCGAGGTACGCCGGTACATCGCGCGCGGCCTGCCCGAATACATGGTCCCCACGGCGCTGGTGTTCCTGCCCGCGCTGCCGCTGAACTCCAACGGAAAACTCGACCGCGCCGCACTGCCGGCACCGACGCTCGGCACCGGATCGGCCGGTCGTACGGACACCAGCGCGCGCGAGGAGATCCTGTGCGGACTGTTCGCCGAGGTGCTGGGGCTGGACTCGGTGGGGGTCGATGACGGCTTCTTCGAGTTGGGCGGGCACTCGCTGCTGGTGACCCGGCTGATCAGCCGGGTCCGGTCGGTCCTGGGTGTGGAACTCAGGGTGCGTGAGGTGTTCGAGGTTCCGACGGTGGCCGGACTGGCCGCACGCATCGAGGCCGCCGCCGCACCGGCGCAGCGCGCGCTGGAGCCGGTGCCGCGCACCGACGTGGTGCCCCTGTCCTTCGCGCAACGGCGGCTGTGGTTCCTGCACCGGATGGAGGGGCCGAGCCCGACCTACAACATCTCCTTCGGGCTACGGCTGCGCGGCGTGCTGGATCGCGACGCGCTGGCGTCGGCACTGGGAGATGTGGTCGCACGACACGAAATCCTGCGCACGATCTATCCCGAGGTCGACGGCGTCGCCCGCCAGCACGTGCTGGAGCAGACTTCGGTCGATCTGGTGACGTCCGCCGTGAGCGAGGCCGAGCTCGACGACGCGGTCGAGCGCGCGGCCCGGTATCCGTTCGATCTGGCGACCGAGAGTCCCCTGCGGGCCGAGCTGTTCGTCGCGCGGCCGGACGATGCCGCCCTGGTGCTGGTGCTGCACCACATCGCCGCCGACGGTTCGTCGCTCAAACCCCTGGTGCGCGATCTGGCTTCGGCGTACGAGGCGCGGTGCGCCGGGAAGGCGCCGGCGTGGGAGCCGTTGCCGGTCCAGTACGCCGACTACACGTTGTGGCAACGGGAGCTGCTGGGCGAGGAGTCCGACGAGTCGAGCGCGGCCAGCGCCTACGTGAACTTCTGGCGTACGGCGTTGAAGGGCATCCCGGAACAGCTGGATCTTCCGTACGACCGGCCGCGGCCGAGCGTGGCTTCGTATCGCGGTGGCCGTGTCGAGGTGGCGCTGTCGGCGGAGGTGCATCGCGCCGCGATAACCGTGGCGCGCTCGAGCAACGTCACCGTCTTCATGGTCCTGCACGCCGCCTTGGCGTCCCTGTTGACGCGGCTCGGAGCCGGCACGGATGTTCCGTTGGGCACGCCGGTCGCCGGGCGAAACGATGACGCGCTGACCGACCTGGTCGGGTTCTTCGTGAACAGCCTGGTGCTGCGTACGGACACGTCCGGCGAGCCGAGCTTCCGGGAACTGCTCGATCGGGTACGAGCCACGGACCTCGCCGCCTACGCACACCAGGATCTGCCGTTCGAGCGCCTGGTGGAGATCCTCAACCCCGCCCGCTCCGCGGCGCATCACCCGCTGTTCCAGGTCATGCTCGGATTCTTCGCGTACTCGAGCACGAATTTCGAACTTCCCGGCCTGAACGTCACCACCTCGGACATCAACACGGGTACGGCCAAGTTCGACCTGTTCTTCCTGCTGAACGAGCAGCGGAACGCGCAGGGCGCCCCCGACGGCATCACCGGCGTGATCGAGTACAGCACCGACGTGTTCGACCAGGCGACGGTGGAGTGGCTCGGGGGCCGTTGGACCCGCTGGCTGAACGCGCTGCTGGCCGATCCCGATCGATCGATCGCGGCGCACGACGTCCTCCTGCCGGTCGAGCGCGACCAGTTGCTGGCCTGGAACGACACGGCCGCCGAGATCCCGCCCGTGACCATGACGGAAATGATCGAGGCTCAGGTCCGCCGCGATCCCGCCGCGATCGCGCTCGCCTGTGACGAGGTGGAGCTGTCCTACGAGGAACTGAACGCCCGGGCGAACCGGCTGGCGCGGACGCTGATCGAGGACGGAGTCGGGCCCGAGTCGATCGTGGCCGTCCTGATGCCGCGCTCACCCGAGTTGCTGATCAGCCTGCTGGCCGTGCTGAAGGCCGGCGGAACGTACCTGCCGCTCGACCCCGACTATCCGGCCGACCGCCTCGAATACATCCTCGGCGACGCCGGCTCCGTCCTGACGGTCACCACCACGGCTACCGCCGGCGTGCTGCCGGAACTGCCGGGGGCCCGCCTGGTGCTGGACGACCCGGGCACCATCGCGCGACTGGCGGGACAGCCGGCCACGACCATCGGCGACGCCGATCGTGTCCAGCCGTTGCACGCCCACCACCCGGCCTACGTGATCTACACCTCCGGATCGACCGGCGTACCCAAGGGCGTCGTGGTTACGCACGAGAACCTGACGAACTTCCTCACCGCGATGCGGGAGCAGTGCGCGCTGACTCCTCGGGATCGCTGGCTGGCGGTGACCACGGTCTCGTTCGACATCGCGGCACTGGAGCTCTACATGCCGCTGGTCCACGGCGCCCGGGTGGTGCTCGCGCGGGAGAAGACGGTCCACGATCCGACGGCGCTGGCCGCGCTCGCCGCCGCGCGCGGCTGCACGATCATGCAGGCCACGCCGACGATGTGGCAGGTGCTGCTGAGCACGGGGACCGACGCCTTCTCCGGCGTACGGATGCTGGTCGGTGGCGAAGCCCTGCCCGCCGGGCTGGCCACCCGGATGCGCGAGCGTTCGGCCGTGGTCATCAACCAGTTTGGCCCGACGGAGACCACGATCTGGTCCACGACGGCGTCGGTGCCCGGCGACGACCGCGTGCCGCCGATCGGTCGCCCGATCGCCAACACCCAGGTGCACATCCTCGACGGCGAACTGCGCGCGGTGCCGGTCGGCGTCGCCGGCGAGCTCTACATCGCGGGCGACGGCCTGGCCCGTGGCTATCACCGACAGCCCAGGCGCAGTGCCGAGCGGTTTGTCGCGAACCCCCATGGCGAGCCCGGCACGCGGATGTACCGCACCGGTGACGTGGCTCGATGGAATCGGAAGGGTGAGCTGGAGTTCCTCGGCCGGGTCGACCATCAGATCAAACTGCGCGGGTTCCGCGTGGAGCTCGGCGAGATCGAGAGCGTCCTGTCCCGGCATCCCGAGGTCGCGCAGTCCGCCGTCGTCGCCCGCGAGAACGAACAGCTGATCGCCTACGTCACCCCGCTCGCCCAGCCGCAGTCCGCTGACGACGGCCACGACGACGCCGTCGAGCGACAGCAGGTCGACGACTGGCAGCAGGTCTACGACTCCGCGTACGAGGAGGAGGCGAAGTCCGGCGACTTCAGTGAGAGCTTCTCGGTGTGGCGCAGCAGCTACGACGACGCCCCCATTCCGCTTCCCGAGATGCGCGTGTGGCGGGACACGACGGTGGCGCGGATCCGGGAACTGCGGCCCCGGCGCGTACTCGAGATCGGTGTGGGATCCGGTCTGCTGATGGCCCAGCTGGCTCCGGACAGCGAGGCCTACTGGGCGACGGACTTCTCGGACATCGCCGTGACCGCGCTGCGGGACATCGTCGCCGGGAAGCCGGAGCTGGCCGACCGGGTCGTGCTGCGGACCCAGCCGGCCGACAGCTTCGACGGTCTGCCGGAGGGGTTCTTCGACACCGTCGTCATCAACTCGGTGGTGCAGTACTTCCCGAACGTCGACTATCTCGTGTCCGTGCTGCGCCAGGCGCTGAGCCTGGTGGTCCCGGGCGGCGCGGTGTTCGTGGGCGACGTGCGGAACCGCCGGCTGCTCCGGTGCTTCCGGGCGGCCGTCGAGGTGATCCGTCACCCCCACGACGAGCCGGCGCGATGGCGTCGATCCGTGGCACAGGCCGTTCGGCGGGAAAAGGAACTGCTGATCGATCCGGAGTTCTTCCCGGCCCTGGGCCACGCGCTCGACGGGGCGCCCGCGGTGGAGATCGGTGTCAAGCGCGGTGCGGCCCACAACGAGTTGAGCCGCTACCGGTACGACGTCGTGTTGCGCAGAACCGCCGAGCCGGTGAGCGAGCCTCGGGAACTGCGGTGGGGCGCGGACGTGGCCGATCTCGCGGCGCTGGAAGCCCAGCTGGCCGGGTCCGGCGCGGCGGCGGTCCGGGTGACCGGCATGCCCAACGCCCGCCTGCTGTCCGAGCTGGCGGCGCTGTCGACCGTCGACGAGGAGACGCCGGCGTCGCCGACGGAGCCGGTCGACCCGGAGACGCTGTACGACCTGGGTGACCGCAACGGATTCCGTACGGGAGTGGCCTGGTCGTTCGACGCCGCCGACGGCAGCATCGACGCCGTTTTCACCCGGGACTCGTCGAGCGGCGTGGGCGCCGTCGGGATCGTGTATCCCGCCGTCGCGCACGGCCGGCCGCTGGCCGAGTACGGCAACGATCCGACCAGGCCGTACGAGGCCGACGCGCTGGGCCGGTCACTGCGGTCCTACCTGCGTCGCTGGCTGCCGGACTACATGGTGCCGGCCATGGTGACGGTGCTGGACGAGCTGCCGCTGACGAGCAACGGGAAGATCGACCGGAAGGCCCTGCCCGCTCCCGCGGTGGCCGCGTCGGCCGCGTTCCGAGGTCCACGGTCCGTACGGGAAGAGATCCTGTGCGAGTTGTTCGCCGAGGTGCTGGAGCTGGACTCGGTCGGGATCGACGACGGGTTCTTCGACCTCGGTGGGCATTCCATCCTGGCGATCAGGCTGGCCAGCAGGATCCGTACGGTGTTCGGGCGCGAGATGCCGGTGTGGGAGATCTTCGACGCCGCGACGGTGGCGCGACTGGCGGCTCGGCTGGATGACGCCGACGCCGGTCGTGCCGCGCTGGTGCCCGTCGAGCGGCCCCGGTACGTGCCGTTGTCGTTCGCCCAGCGCCGACTGTGGTTCCTGTTCAAGCTGGAGGGTCCGAGCCCGACCTACAACATGCCGATCGCGCTGCGGCTGTCCGGGGATCTGGACCGGGCGGCACTCGAGGCGGCGTTGAGCGATGTCGTGCACCGGCACGAGGCGCTGCGGACGGTGTTCCCCGAACATGACGGGGTTCCGTACCAGAGCGTTCTCGACGTCGGCCGTGCGCGTCCGGAGCTGTCGGTCGTCGATGTCGACGCGGCGGGACTCTCGGCCGCCGTGCGCGAGGCCGGAGGCTACGGCTTCGATCTGGCCACCGAGATTCCGATCAAGGCGGTCCTGTTCCCGCTCGGCGGGGCAGAGTACGTGTTGCTGCTGCTCATCCACCACATCGCCGCTGACGGTCTGTCGTTGGGACCGCTGCGCCGGGACCTCGCCCGCGCCTACGCCGCCCGGCGAGCCGGCGCCGCACCACAGTGGCCCGATCTGCCCGTGCAGTACGTCGACTACACCCTGTGGCAGCGGGAGCTCCTGGGCGCGGAGGACGACCCGGACAGCACCATCGGGCGGCAGCTGGAGTTCTGGCGGCAGGCCCTGGTCGACCTGCCCGAGCCGATCACCCTGCCGGTCGACCGTCCGCATCCGGCGACGCCGACGCACCGGGGCGACGACGTGCGCTTCATGGTGGACGCCGCGACCCACGCCGCGATGGTGGAGGTGGCGCGCCGCCACGACGTCACCATGTTCATGGTCTGGCAGGCCGCGATCGCGACCCTGCTGACCAGACTGGGTGCCGGCACCGACATCCTGATCGGCACCTCGACCGCCGGCCGGGCCGACCCCGCGCTGGATGATCTCGTCGGCTTCTTCGCCAACAACCTGGTGCTGCGCAACGACACCTCGGGCGATCCCACCTTCGGTGAGCTGCTGGCCCGGGTGCGGCAGGCCAGCATGGCCGCCTACGCCCACCAGGAGGTGCCGTTCGACCGGCTCGTCGGCGCGATCGCACCGAAGCACTCGCTGGGCCAGCACCCGCTGTTCCAGATCACCATGTCCCACTCCAGCGGCACGGACGGGCGCTGGGAGCTGGAGGGCCTCCAGGTCGACAGCGCCGACTTCGGCGCCGGCGCGGCCAAACTGGATCTCCACTTCGGCATGGCGGAGATCTTCACCGAGCAGGGGCGCCCCGCCGGACTCGACGGCGTCCTCGAGTTCGCCGTGGACGTGTTCGACCGCGAGTCGGTCGAGCTGATCGCCGCACAACTGACCGGCCTGTTGTCGGAGGTCGTCGCGGCCGCCGACCGCCCGTTGAGCGCGGTGCCCCTGCTACCCGGCCGAGACCGTCAGCGGTCGCCGATGAACAACAACTTGATGGATGGAGCGGTACCGATGGCGACTATTCCGAACTTGTTCGCCCAGCAGGTCGCGCGGGCACCGGATGCGCCCGCGGTGGTGTTCGAGGACCAGACCGTGTCCTACCGGGAACTGGACGCGCGTGCCAATCGGCTGGCGCGCTACCTGGTGGGATGCGGGGTCGGCCCCGAACGGTTGGTGGCGGTGGCCCTGCCGCGGTCGGTGGAGCTGATCGTGGCCCTGCTGGCGGTGCACAAGGCCGGCGGAGCGTACGTGCCGCTGGATCCGAACTATCCGGTCGACCGGCTCGAGTTCATGGTCGCCGACTCCGCGTCGGTGTGCCTGGTGACGACGCGGGAACTGGCCGACCGGCTGCCGGAGATCGGCGGGGCCGCGCCGCCCGTGGTGGTCGACGACCCGGTCGTGTCCAAGGAGGTGGCCGACCTCTCGGACGCGCCCGTCCTGGACAGCGAGCGGCTGGCGCCGCTGAGCCTGGACTCGCCGGCGTGGGTGATCTACACGTCGGGATCGACGGGCCGGCCCAAGGGCGTGGTGGTCACCCACCGCGGCGTCGAGAACCTGGTCGCCGGGCAGAGCGAGCGGTTCGCCATGGACCGCGGCAGCCGGATGCTGCAGTTCGCCGCGCTGAGCTTCGACGTGGCGGCCGGCGAGATCTTCGGAACCCTGCTGTGCGGGGCGTGTCTGGTGCTGGCGGACGTGAGCCTGGCCGTGCTGCCCGACCTGGTGGCGCGGCACAAGGTGACCCACCTGATGATCCCGCCGGTGGCGTTGGGCACGTTGCCCGCGGACGCGCTGCCCGCCGGCATCACGCTGGTGGTCGGCGGCGACGCGTCCGCGCCGGAGTTGGTGGCGCGGTGGGCTCCCGGCCGGCGGATGGTCAACGCGTACGGCCCGACGGAGGCGACGGTGTGCGTGACGGCGAGCGAGCCGTTGTCGCCGGACGTCGCGGAGATCCCGATCGGCCGGCCGATCGTGGGCGCGCGGGTGTGCGTACTGGACGAGCGGTTGAATCCGGTGCCGCCCGGCGTCGTCGGCGAGTTGTATCTGGCGGGCGTGGGTCTGGCCCGCGGCTATCTGGGACGGGCGGCGCTGACCGCGCAGCGGTTCGTGGCGTCCCCGTTCGGCCCGCCCGGCACGCGGCTGTATCGCACCGGGGACCTGGCGCGGTGGAACGCGTGGGGCGAGCTGGTGTTCGCCGGGCGGGTGGACGACCAGGTGAAGGTGCGCGGATTCCGCATCGAGCTGGGCGAGATCGAGGCGGTCCTGCTGCGGCATGCCGCGGTGAAGCAGGTCGTGGTGATCGTGCGGGAGGACCGGCCGGGCGACCGCAGGCTGGTGGCGTACGTGGTGCCCAGCGGCGAGCCGGCTCCGGCGGACGAGCTGCGCGGGCATGTCGCCGGCCAGCTCCCCGAGTACATGGTGCCGTCGGCGTTCGTGACGCTGGACGCGTTGCCGGTGACCCCCAACGGCAAGCTGAACCGGGCCGGGCTGCCCGCGCCGGTCAACGAGGTCGAGCAGGAGGTGGCCGCCGGCCCGCGCGACGCCCGCGAGGACATCCTCTGCGGCCTGTTCGCCGAGGTGCTCGGCCTGTCCCACGTCAATCCCGACCAGGACTTCTTCACCCTCGGCGGAGACAGCATCATCTCCATCGAGCTGGTCGCCGCCGCCCGCCGCGCGGGCCTCGCCATGACGGTGCGGGACGTGTTCGAGCAGCGCACCGTCACCGCGCTGGCCGCGGTGGCCACCTGGGACGAGGCACCGGTGGCCACGCCGGACGACGACGACGATGCCGGTGCCGAGTTCGGGCCGCTGCCGATCATGGGCTGGCTGCGCGAGCTCACCGACCACTACGACGGCTTCAACCAGTCCGTCGCGGTGCGCCTGCCGCGCGGCATCCGGCGGGAAGACCTCGAAACGGCGCTGCGGGCGGTGGTCGACCACCACGAGTCGCTGCGCCAGCGGCTTCACATCGCGCCGGACGGCCAATGGTCCTTCACCGTCCAGCCGGTCGGTGAGCCCGCGATCGGTGACCTGCTGAGCCGGGTCGACCTCGCCGGGGCGACCGACGAACAGATCGCCGCGACGACCGCGACACAGGCTCTGGCCGCTCGCGACGGGCTGGCTCCGCAGGACGGCCTCTCGCTCCAGGTGGTGTGGTTCGACTTCGGCCCGGACCGGGACGGGCGACTGCTGCTGGTGGTGCATCACCTCTCCACCGACGTGGTGTCCTGGCGGATCCTGTTGCCGGACCTGGCATTGGCCTGGCGGCACGCGGCGGCCGGCAACACGCCGCTGCTGGATCCGGTGCGGACCCCGGCGCGGACCTGGGCCCGAGGGCTGGCCGAGGAGGCCTACCGCCCGGAGCGGGTGGCCGAGCTCGACATCTGGCAGGGGTTGCTGGCCGACACCGAACCGCTCGTGGGCAAGCGGGCGCTCGATCCGGCCGTGGACGTCGCCGACACCCTGTGCTACCTGTGCACCACGCTGCCGGTGGAGCACACCGAGCCGCTGTTGACGACGGTGCCCGCGGCCTTCAACGCCGGAGTCAACGACGTGCTGCTCACCGGGCTGGCCCTCGCGATCAACAAGTGGCGGGACCGGACGGGCGGCGCGGTACTGCTCGACCTGGAGGGCCACGGCCGCCAGGACGTGGTGCCCGGAGCCGACCTGTCCCGCACGGTGGGCTGGTTCACCAGCATGTACCCGGTGCGGCTGGACCCTGGCCCGGCCGACTGGCAGGAGGTCAGCGCGGGCGGGCCCGCGATCGGCCGCGCGCTCAAGGCGGTCAAGGAACAGCTGCGCGTCATTCCCGGCCAGGGCATCGGGTTCGGCCTGCTGCGTCATCTGAACACGGAGACCGCGCCGGCACTCGCCGGCCTGCCCGCCCCGCAGTTGGGGTTCAACTACATCGGCCGGTTCGGGGTCGGCTCCGGTGACGCCGCCGCCGCCGACTGGGGCCAGGTCGATGACATCGCCAAGCCGCCGGCTCTCGACGCCGCCCAGGCGGTGCCCCACGTCCTGGAGATCAACGCCGCGGCGGTGGACGGGCCGGACGGGCCCAGCCTGTCGGTGACCTGGGCGTGGCCCGAGGCGCTGCTTGCCAAGCCGGACGTGGCCGAGTTGGCCGAGGCCTGGTTCGACGCGCTGCGGGCGTTGGTCCGGCACGCGGTGGATCCGAGCGCCGGAGGCCTCACACCGTCCGACCTGTCGATCAACCTCGCGCAGGCCGAGATCGACGAGCTGGAAGCCGAACTGGAAGCCGAACTGGGGGCCCTGGATTGAGCAAGCTTGAGGACATCCTGCCGCTCACGCCGCTGCAGGAGGGCATGTTCTTCCACGCCGCCTACGACGACGACGGGGTCGACGTCTACCAGGCGCAGGGCGTGCTCGCACTGGCCGGCCGGCTGGAGCCCGAGGTGCTTCGCACTGCCGCGGCGAGCCTGGTCCGCAGGTATCCGGTGCTGCGATCCGGTTTCCGGCTGCGCAAGACGGGCGAGCCCATCCAGGTGATCTACCGCGAGGTGCCGCTCAACTTCTCCGAGGTCGACCTGTCCGACCTTGACGACCAGGTGCGGGAGCGGAAACTCGCCGAGCTGGTGGCCGCCGACTGGGTAGCCCGGTTCGACCTGGGGCGGCCACCGCTGCTGCGGTTCACCCTGATCAAGCTCGCCGCCGACGAGTACCGGCTGGTGCTGACCAACCACCACATCCTGGTGGACGGCTGGTCCCTGGCGGTGCTGATCGACGACCTGTTCGCGCTCTACGCCAGCGGTGGCGATGCCGCCGGGCTGCCGCCGATCACCCCCTATCGCAACTTCGTGACCTGGATGTCCGAACAGGACAGCGCCGCGTCGTCGCAAGCGTGGCAGGTGGCGCTGGCCGGAGTCGACCGGCCGACCCTGGTGGCTTCGGACGCGGCGCTCGGTGCCGAGCTGCCCGCGCAGCTCGACATCCGGCCGGATCCGGAGGTGGGCACGCAACTGCGGCGGCTCGTCCAGTCCACCGGCCTGACCGCGAACACCCTGGTGCAGGCGGCGTGGGCCAGCGTGCTCACGGCCGTCACCGGGCGCGACGACGTGGTGTTCGGCACCCTCGTGTCCGGCCGGCCGCCGGAGATCGACGGCGTGCGGAAGATGGTCGGGATGTTCATCAACACGGTGCCCGTGCGGGTCCGGCTGCGGCCCGAGGTGAGCGCCGCGGACAACCTGGCCCGGCTCGCCGACGAGCAGTCCCGGCTGATGGCGCACCAGCACCTCCGGCTGACCGACGTCACCCGGGACACCGGCCTGACCACCCTGTTCGACACGTTCGTGGTGTTCGAGAACTACCCGGTCGACACGTCCGCGCGGGAGATCGCGCCGGGCGTACGACTGACCGAGATCACCGGCGATGACGCCGCGCACTACCCGTTGCGGTTGGTGGTCAGGTTGACCGGCGAGCGCCTGCAGATCGTGCTGGAGTACCGGCGGGACCTGTTCGACGAGGCCGCGGCGCACTGGGTCGCGGACGCGTTCACGGTCGCGTTGCGCTGCCTGATCCTCCTCGGGGAGCGCCCGCTGGGCCGACCGGTCACCCTGGACGACGCTGACCGGGCCACGCTCTTCGGTGACCTGCTCGCCGGGTCCGCCCCCGCCGCGACCGAGGACGCGGCGACACCCGCGCGCCGGCTCCGGGATCCGCGCGAGGAGATCCTGTGCGGCCTGGTGGCCGATGTGCTGCGCCGTGACCGGGTCGGGCCGGACGAGAACTTCTTTGCCATCGGCGGGCACTCGCTGAGCGCCATTCAGTTGCTCTCCCGTACCCGGGCCGTTTTCGGGGTGGAGTTGCCGGTCCGGACGGTCTTCGAGGCTCCGACCGTCGCCGCACTGGTGGCACGGCTGGACGACGCCGGCATGGCCCGGCCCGCGCTGCGGCGCACGGCGAGGCCGGACCGGATCCCGTTGTCCTTCGCCCAGCAGCGGCTGTGGTTCACCTGCCAGCTCGAAGGCCCCAGCGCCACCTACAACCTGCCGATGTCGATGCGGCTGACCGGAGAGCTCGACCGGGCGGCACTGGTGGCCGCGCTCGGCGACGTGGTGGGCAGGCACGAGAGCCTGCGCACGCTGTTCGTCGAGGTGGAGGGCATGCCCTACCAACGGGTGCTGCCGCAGGCGCAGGCGCGCCCGGTGGTCGAGTTCGTCGAGGTGGCGCCCGATGAGCTGGCCGACACGATGCTGCGGGCGGCGACCACCACGTTCGACCTGGCCACCGAGTTGCCGGTGCGGGCCTGGCTGTTCGCCACCGGCGAGCACGAGCACGTGCTGTTGATGCTGACCCACCATATCGCCAGCGACGGCTGGTCCGCGGGGCCGCTGGGCCGGGACCTGGTCGCCGCGTACACCGCGCGTCGCGCCGGGCGGCGTCCTGAGTGGCCGGACCTGCCGGTGCAGTACGCGGATTACACGCTGTGGCAACGGGAACTGCTGGGATCGGAGTCGGACCCGCGCAGCCTGGTCAGCACCCAACTGGAGTTCTGGCGACACAACCTGGCAGATCTGCCCAGCCAGCTCGAACTGCCGACCGACCGGCCGCGTCCGGCAAAGCCGAGCCACCGGGGCGACGTGGTGGCCTTCGAGGTGGACGCCGCGGTGCACCGCGGGCTGGCCGACCTCGCGCGCGCCAGCCAGTCCAGCATGTTCATGGTGGTGCACGCGGCGACCGCCGCCCTGCTCACCTGGCTGGGCGCGGGCACCGACGTGCGGCTGTGCACCGTTGTCGCCGGCCGCAACGACCAGGTGTTGGAGGACCTGGTCGGGTTCTTCGTGAACACCCTGGTGCTGCGCACGGACACCTCGGGCGAGCCCAGCTTCCGTGACCTGGTCGGCCGGGTCCGCAAGGCCGACCTGGCGGCGTTCGCCCACCAGGATGTGCCGTTCCAGCGCGTGGTGGCGATGGCCAACCCGACGCGGTCCGCCGCGCAGCACTCGCTGTTCCAGGTGATGCTCGTGTTCCAGAACAACGCGGGGCCGACCCTGGACCTGCCCGGCCTGAAGGTGGCGGCCGAGGACTTCGGCATCGGCGCCTCCCGCATCGATCTGTCCTTCAGCGTGGCCGAGCGCTTCGCGGACGGGGCACCGAACGGGATTCACGGCACGCTGGACTACGCGATGGACCTGTTCGACGCCGACACCGCGCAGGCCATCGCGGACCGGCTCGCGCGGCTGCTGACGCAGGTCGCCGGCGACCCGGACATCCGCCTCGGCGCGCTCGACCTGCTGTCCGCGTCGGAGCGAGACCACTTGGTGGCCGCGGGCGTCGACGTCGAGGCCGAGCCGCCGGCCACCCTGCCCGCCCTGTTCACCGCCCAGGCCGAGAAGACCCCGGACCGCCCGGCGGTCGAGGACGGGGGAGTGACAGTCAGCTACGCCGAGCTGGACGCGCGCGCCAATCGGTTGGCGCACCACCTGATCGGCCTGGGCGTCGGGCCGGAACAGGTGGTCGCGCTCGCCCTGCGACGGTCCGTGGAATTCGTGGTGGCCGTCCTGGCAGTCACCAAGGCCGGGGCCGCGTACGCGCTGGTCGACCCGGACGATCTCGCCGCGCGGTCCGAATACCTGGACCTCGCTCCGACGGCGGTGGTGACCACCCGGTCGGTCGACGGGCCCGCTCCCGGCGGCGCCAGGGTCGTCGAGTTGGACGACCTCGAACTGACCGGACTGCCCGCCACCGAACCGACCGACGCGGATCGCGTCGCGCCACTGAGTCCGGCACACCCCGCCTATGTGACCTCCGCGTCCGGGAGCCCGCGCGGGGTCGTGGTCACCCACGCCGGACTGGCCAGTCTCGCTGTCACCTCCGATTCCAGGGTGTTCCCCTTCGTCTCGCCCGGCTTCGACGTGTTCGTCGCCGAGCTGACCCTCGCCCTGCTCTTCGGTGACTGCCTCGTGGTGTCGCCGCGCCAGCCGGCCGGCGAGGGAATCGGCACGCCCATCCACGGCGTACGGACCTATGTGCTCGACCCGGCCTTGCGGCCCGTGCCGCCAGGCGTGACCGGCGAGCTGTACGTCGCGGGCGCCGCCCTGGCCCGGGGCTATCACGGCAGGCCCGCGCTGACCGCCGAACGCTTCGTGGCCAACCCGTTCGGTCCGCCGGGGGCACGGCTGTACCGCACCGGGGAACTCGCCCGATGGCGACGCGACGTCGGGGCCGGAGGATGGCGACTGGACCTCCTCGGTCGCGGCGCAAATGAGGATCCGGCCCGGCTGTCCGCCCCGCCGTCCGAAGCGCGGTCGCGCCGCCAGGCGCCGAGGAACCTGCGGGAATACGTGTTGTGCCGGCTGTTCGCCGAGGTCCTCGGCGTGCCCGGGACCGCACCGGAGGACGACTTCTTCGAGCTGGGGGGAAATCCCCAGCTGTGCGCCAGGTTGGCCGCGCGGATCCGCTCGGTGCTCGGGGTCGACCTGACCGTCCGCGCGGTGTCCGACGCGCCGACCCCGGCCGGCGTCGACGCGCTGCTGAGTGAGGCGGGCAGCGAACTGGACCCGTTCGCCCGGGTGCTGCCGCTGCGCGCCGAAGGCGACCTGCCGCCGGTGTTCTGCCTGCCCCAGAACACCGGGATGAGCTGGCGGTACGTCAACCTGCTGAGCGCGCTCAACCCCCGGGTCCCGGTGTACGCGATCCAGTCCCAGGGACTCACCGGGGACGGGCCGCTGTCGAACGACCTCGCCGAGATCGCCGCCGAGCTCGCCGACGTCATCCGCGGTATCCGGCCGGAAGGCCCCTACCACCTGCTCGGCTGGTCGTTCGGGGGCAACCTCGTGCAGCCGGTCGCCGTGCAGCTGCAACGGGCCGGCGATCAGGTGGGCCTGGTCGGGATCATGGACTCGTACCCGTCGGACGACCCCGAGTCCAGGGTTCCGGCCGAGGACTTCCCCATGCTGTCCGCCATGGTGGCCGGCTACGCCAAGTTCTACGACGGCATCGACGACGTGCAAACGGCGACCGACCCCGCGGCCCTGCGTGCGCAGTGCCTGAGCTACCTCGGCCGGGGAACCAGCGAGCTGCGCTTCCTGACCGTTGCGCAACGCTCCCGGGTCCTGGACCTCATGCTCAGCAACGTGCAGGCCATGCTGCTCGACGAGGAGCCGGACCGTTACAGCGGCGACGTGCTGCTGGTAGCCGCCCTTCGGGATCGCCAGCCCTGGATGACCCCGGAGAGCTGGAAGTCCCGGGTGGACGGATCGATCCAGGTCGTCGAGGTGGACTGCCGGCACCACGAACTGATCGACCCGGGCCCGGTGGCCGAGGTCTGCGCCGCGTTGGCGCCGATCCTGGCGGAGGACTGATCACCCGCGCCCGTCTTCGGCCGAGCACCGGCCGGAGGCGGGCGCGCTGCTCATCGGCATCGCAGGACCCATTCCAGGGATGAAGCGAGCATGATGAGCCGCGCGGTGCGGCCCGTGAGGCAGAGCACCGCGAAGGCGCCGGCCGGCATTTGGGTGCGACCGGCGTACATGGTCGTGAACAGCAGCGGCGGGAGGCCGGCGAACGCGCTGACGAGGACGACCAGCGCCGCTCGCCACGGTGAGCGTGCCGCGTCCAGGACGCGTCGCACCCGGTTCGTCACCGCGGCGCCCCACCGCGCGGCCGTTCCACCGCCGGTGGAGGAGCCGCGGCGCTTGGCAGCCAACGCCGCGGCGCTGACCCGGCGGAGCACCCACTTCGGCATCAGCCGGCTCGACGCGCCCCGGGCGGCGTAGAACAGCACGAGCTTGCCCGCTGTCTGACCGACCGCCGCCGAGGCGCCGAGGGCGATCGCGTACTCCGGGGCCGTGGCCGCGGCCGCGACCACGTAGGGCTCGGCCGGCAGCAAAGGCACGTACGCGGATAAAAGACCGACGCCGGCCGCGCTCAGCAGGGCGGTCAGCACGGCGGCGCCGTCATCCCGTCGGTCGGCATTGCCACGCAACGCGGTCGCATACCAGCCTCCAGCCTTGCCCATACGGGCCTGGTTTCGACTCTAGGAAGCGGGACCGCGGGTGTCGTCACGCTTGAGTACCATGCGACCGCACCCCACATATGCAGGGAAAACGCGGGCGGCGGTGTAGATTCTCGAAACCCCTAGCTCCGAAGTACTACGGGAGGAGTCCCGCTGCGGATTGACGACGCCGTAACACCCCGTCCCGTACTTTCAGCTGGCATCACCGGAACACCAGGAAAGGGGAGCGGGGGAGTGCTCAGCAGGCCTCGTCGGCTGGTCGGAATCGTGGCGTCGGCGATCGTCGCCGCGGCCGTCGGTGTGCCCGGCGCGTGGCTCTTCGGCACCACCGAGCCGACCCAGGCCATGCCGCCCACCAACCTGACCGGGTGGACGGCCGACCCGCTGCGACCCCCGGACCCGGTGACCGCCACCGTCGAGCAGGTGTCCGGCTTCTTCGCCGGCCTGTCCGCGGCCGACGCGACCGCGCTCACGCTGCGCCACCCGCAGCTGGTCGGCAACCTGGACGGCGCGCCGCTGGCACTGCGCTACGCAGCCAACCGCGTGCAGCGCCCGGCGTGGGCCGACCGGACGATCCTTGCCCTGGACACCCGAGGGGACGGCCGGGTCGCCGAGGTTCTCGGTGACCTGTCCACGGCCGAGCGGGTCGCCGTGCTGGTCCCCGGGGTCGACGACGACCTGGAGAACTTCGACTCCGGCCACGGCGGCGTGCTGCGCCGGGCGCAATCCTGGCAGGCCCGCCAGCTCCACGCCGAGATGCTTCGGCTCGAGCCCGGTGCGCGCGTCGCGGTGATCGCGTGGCTGGGCTACGACCCACCCGAGGGGGTACGCCGCGACGCGTTCCGCGAGGACCGGGCGGCCGCCGGCGCGATCGCGCTGGAGCGCTTCGTCGACGGGCTCGTGCTGGGCCGTCCGGGGCTCGCCGTCACGGTGATCGGGCACAGCTACGGCTCCACGGTCGCCGGGCTGGCCGCACCGCGCCTGAGCCCGCAGATCACCGACCTCGTCGCGATCGGCAGCCCGGGAGTGGGTGTCGACCACCGCGAGGATCTGCGGACGGCGGCGACGGTGTGGGCGGGCAGCGCGCCGAACGACTGGACGCGGCGGGTGCCGGGGCTGCAACTGTTCGGCGTCGGCCATGGAACCCAGCCGGCAGACCCCGACTTCGGGGCGCTCTCGCTGCCGTGCGGCGACGTGGACGGTCACGACGGCTACTTCCTGTCGGGTACGTCGTCGCTGCGGGCGATGGCGCAGATCGGGCTGGGGGGTGACCCGCGATGACGGTCGCGGAGATGTCCTGGACCCGCCGGCTGGCCGAGGCGACGCCGGCTTACCGCGACCGTACGGTCGACGCGCTGCGCGCCCTGGCGATGATCGGCGTGGTTACCGGGCACTGGATGGTCACCGCGCTCGTGGTGGACCCGGACGGCTCGCTGCATCAGCGCAGTCCCCTGAGCTCGATGCCGTGGTTCATCCCGGTCACCTGGGTGCTGCAGACGCTGGGGCTGTTCTTCTTCGTTTCGGGCTACTCGACCGGCAGAGGGCTGAGCCGGTGGCGGGAGTCCGGCCGCTCGACGGGATCCTGGCTCGCGTCGCGGATCCGCCGGCTGCTGCCCCCGGTCGCGGTGTTCCTCGGCGTGTGGCTGCTGGTCCACACGTCGCTGACCGGCTCACAGATGGACCCGTGGACGGTGCACACCGTCAGCAAGCTGATGATCAGTCCGTTGTGGTTCGTCGGGGTCCTTGTCCTCCTGCTGCCGTTGACCCCGCTGGTCGTCGCGGCCGAGCGGCGTTTCGGGGCGGCGGCCGCCCTCGGCCCGCTGGTCGCGGTCGCCGTGGTCGACCTCGCGCGCTACCGGATCTGGCCGGAGCTGCCGGGCGAGGTCGCGTACCTCAACGCGGTCACCGCCTGGCTGGTGCCGTACGTCCTCGGCGTCGCCATGAGCCGCGGCAGCCTCGACCGCCGGTGGGGTCTCCCGTTGGTCGTGGCGGGGGCGCTGGCCGGCGCGTTCCTGGTCCTCGGCGCGCATTACCCGGCCAGCGTGGTCGGGGTGCCCGGCGACGACCGCTCGAACCTTTCACCGCCGTCGCTGGTCGCCGTCGCCCTCGCCCTCGTGCAGATCGGCCTCGCCCTGCACTGGTGGGACCGGCTGGCCGCTCTGATGCGGAGGCCGGGCTGGTGGGCGACCGTGGTCGCGCTCAACCTGTCCGCCATGACGGTATTCCTCTGGCACCAGAGCGCGTTGCTGGTCGTCAGCGCCGCCGGGCACGTGTCGCTGGGCGATCCGTCCGGGCTCATCGGGGCACCGGACGGGCTCGGCTGGGTGGCCGACCGCCTGTTCTGGCTCCCGGTGTTCGGCGCGGTCCTGGCGCTGTTCTGGCTGATCTTCCGGCGCGTCGAGGCCCTCGGGACCGACCGCGCCGCTCGCCGCCGTTGACCGGCCTCGGTCCCCCGTCCGAGGTCCGGTCCGGCGTCGGCCGGCCGGGCGTCCTCCACACGCCCGGTCGGCCAGTCAACGGCGGCGCTACTCAGTGCGTCGTCGCGGCGACGCTGGCCGGCGCGTCGCGGTCGCTCAGCAACCGCCGCATGACCGGTTTCGTCACGGCCGTGGTAACCACCGCCACCAGGACGAGAACGGTGAAAGCCAGTTCGTTGATGACTCCCGCCTGCAGCCCGATGCTGGCGACGACGATCTCGGTCACCCCGCGACAGTTCATCAACGCACCGAGTTGCAGCGCCTCTTGCCGCGGCAGGCCGACCCCCCGGGCGGCGACCCACGTGCCGACGACCTTGGTCACCAACGCGACCGCCAGCACGGCGAGGAAGAGCAGCCAGTGACCGATATCGGAGCCGAGCAGACCGATGGACATGCTGAGCCCGACGCTGGTGAAGAGCAGCGGCAGCAGGACCATGAGGGTGAATCCCTGCAGCTGCTGGCTGACGCGCTCGATGATCGGCGAGTCACGCGGGACGGCGACTCCGAAGAGGAACGCCCCGACCACCGGATGCAGATGCATCAGCTGTGTCAGGCCGGCGAAGGCGATGGCCCCGGTCACCAGAATCATCATCAGCGGGCGCTCCGCGTGGACCCTCGACACCACCGCTGCCAGCGCCGGACGCACACACACCATCATGAAAGCCACCAGGGCCACCGCATAGCCGATGCTCTGCGCCATGGAACCGCTTCGGTCGGCCAGGATCAGCGTCAGCAGGATCCAGGCCACTCCGTCGGCGGCGGCCGCGGACGACAGCGCCAGCACCCCGACGCGGGTGTGCTCCATTTCCAGGTCGACGAGGATCCGGGCGAGCACCGGCACGGCCGTGATCGCCAGCGCGAGCCCGAAATAGAGGACAAAGGTCGCCGAGGAGGACGTTCCCTGGAACTGGGACCGGGTGAGGAACGCGATACCCACACCGGCGACGAGCGGCAAGATCGTTCCACCCGCCACCAGGGCCGCGACGGTGCCGCGCCGCTCGATGCGATCGGTGCGCAGTTCGCAACCCAGCAGGAACATGAACACGACCAGGCCCAGTTGCGCGACCTTGTTCAGGCTGTCCAGCACCGCGGGCTGGAACACCCAGGCTCCGGCCTCCGGCCACAGGAGACCGAAGACGGACTTGCCGATGATGATCCCGCCGATGATCTCGCCGAGCACCGGTGGCTGCCCGATCCGGCGCATCAGCTCACCGAGGACGTGACTGACGACCAGGATGAGGGCGACAGCGAGCAGGAAGCGCGTGATCGGATCGACCGTGATCCCCGCGTCGCCCTGCCGGATCGCCGCCGACACACCCACCAGAAGCCCTCCAGCCAGGGCCGCGAGCCCGAGCAGCAAAGTCCACCTGACGCGGCCGGGAGCCGCTCCGGGCGCGGTCATGAGGGGCCGATCGACTGGCGGGGCGTGTGGAACGTGCGGGCGCCGTACAGCAACGGGTTGCCGTCGTCCACCACCACGTTCTCGACCGTGCCGCAGATGATCACGTGATCACCGACGATCGCCGAGTCCGTCACCCGGCACTCGGCCATGGCGAAGGCATCGTGCGCCAGCCAGGGCAGGCCGGTGAGCGGCGCGGGCCGCCAACGGACGTGCGAGAACCGGTCGGGTTCCGGTGAGGCGAAACGCTCCGCGGCGGCCTGCCCACTGTGATGCAGCAGGTTGACGACGAACGCACGCCGTTCCTGTATCGCCGCCAAGGTGCCGCTGCCGACCTGCAGGCAGACGAGCAGGGTGGGTGGATCCAGCGCGACGCTCGACAGCGACGTGCAGGTCAGCCCGTGTGGCCGGTCGTCAGCACCGGCCGAGGTGACGATGGCGACGCCGGTGAACCAGGAGCTCATGAACAGCCGGAAATGGTCCGCCGGATCGTCCTGCGCGGTCGACTCGGGCGGTATAGCAACGACTCTCATGGTCGTCCTCAGCCGTTGATGGAGGCTAGGTATTCGTAACAGGACGGCAGCGTGGCGACCATCTCGTCGGCTTCCTTCTGCAGCTGGGTCAGAGCCACCCGGGCAGCGTCGGCGTCGAGGTGCTTGAGCGCCGGGGAAGCCGGCGGCTGGCCGCCGAGCCCGAGATTCATGGCGTTCCAGGAGTAGCTCTCGAACCCGTGGTAGTACGGGTAGATCGTCTCCTCGTCCAGGAGCCGGTTCGCGGCGATGTCGAGCCGCTCCGCCAGGCCGTCCGGCATCGGCCGCAGCTTCGCCGCCTTCCAGTACGGCGTGTCCTCGCGCCGGGCGGCCTTGTAGTGGAACACCAGGAATTCCTTGACCCCGTCGACCGCCCGGTTGATGCGGTTGTTGTAGTCGCGGGCCAGCGCCGGGTTCCAGTTCTCGTCCGGGAAGTGCTTCACCAGCTGCTCGATCGCATGCTGGATGAAGAAGATGCCGGTCGACTCGAGCGGCTCGACGAAGGCGCTGGACAGCCCGATCGCCACACAGTTCTTCACCCAGGAGTCGGTGTTACGACCGATCCGCATGCGGATGTGGTTGGCTTGCAGATCGTCGCGACCGGGTGCGACGGCGGCACGGAGCTCCCGCTCCGCCTCCTCCGGGCTGATGAACTCGTCGGAGTAGACGTAGCCGTTGCCGTTCCGCTCGAAGAGCGGGATCGTCCACATCCAGCCCGCGCTCATCGCGGTGGCCGTGGTGTACGGCTCCATCTGCGTCACGTCCGCACGAGGCACCCGCAGAGCCACCGCCCGGTTGTTCGGCAGCACGTCCTCAAACGACAGGAACGTCGTTTCTAGCGCCTTGTTGATCAGCAGGCCGCGGAAGCCGGTGCAGTCGATGAAGAGGTCGCCCGCGATGTCGCCGTGCTCGGCGGTCCGGATGTCCGCGATGAAGCCACGCTCGTTCAGGCGGACGTTCTCCACGCTGTCGATGACCCGCCGCACGCCGCGCCGGACGGCGTACTCGGCCAGGTAGGCAGCTACCTTGTCGGCGTCGAAGTGGTAGGCGTAGGGGAACTGTGCCCGCTGGTCGTCGAGCGTCGACCGGCCGAGTGACCCGTCGATGCCGGAGGCGAACAGCGCGCCGCCCAGCATCCGCGGCGAACGCTTCGCGTCGCACAGGGCCGTGGTGATGAAACATTCGCGGTCGAAGGGCTGGCTGTGATCACCCAGCTCCAGCCACCAGTCGGCCAGGGAGAAGCCGTCCACGGACCGCAGCCGCTCGAACGGGTGGTAGAAGTGCTGGCCGGGGACGCTCCAATCCTGGAACCGGATGCCCAACTTGTAGCCACCGGCGCACTTGGGCAACCAGTCCGCCTCGTCCAGGCCGAGGTAGTCGAAGAAATGCCGGACGGTGCTGAAAGTCGCTTCACCGACGCCGATGCGTGACACCTGCGCGGACTCGACGAGCGTGACGTCGATGCGGTCGGCGAACGCCGCCTTGAGATAGCTGGCCGTCATCCAGCCGGCGGTTCCGCCGCCCACGATGACTACGGATCGGATCATGAATGGTCCTTCCTTGGAATGCGTCTCACTGCCAGGCCACGCTCGACCTGGTTGAATTTCCCGCGGAACTAGCCGGCGGTGTGACCCGGCGGGACCGGGCACTTGCCACGACCCCGCAGGCTGGCCTGCTCATCCAGGTGAAAGCCGGGACTCAGCTCGGCCTCGTCGTAGTACCGGTGGAACACCGGCGTAATACCGCCCGAGATCGGCGGGACGATCCAGCTCCAGTCGGCGGGCACGATCCGGCCCCGGCTCTCCTCCTTCGCCAGGTGCAGGAGGAACCGTCGCGACTCGGTGTGATGGTCGGAGATCTTCACGCCCGCGGACTCGAAGGAGTGCAGCACCGCGATATTGATCTCCACGAGGGCGCGGTCGCGCCACAGCGTGCTCTCGCTCCCGGTGTCCAGGCCCAGCTGTTGAGCCACGTCCGGCAGCAGGTTGTAGCGGTCGACGTCGACGAGGTTGCGGGCGCCGATCTCGGTGCCCATGTACCAGCCGTTGAACGGCGCGAGCGGATAGTCGAGGCCACCGATCCGCAGCCGCATGTTCGCGATGGCCGGCACCGCGTACCAGCGCAGCCCCAGGTCGGCGAACCACGGATACTCCGGATGGGTGAGCGGCACCTCGAGCACGATGTCGCGGGGCACCTCGAAGAACTCGGGCCGCCGGCCGGAGGCCTCGATGACCAGCGGAAGAAGGTCGTGCGGGCCGCCGGAGGGCTGCCAGCCCATCGACCGCACCAGGTCGGTGAAGTCCAGGTAGGCAGGGTCGCCGATCACCGCGCCGTCCGGACTGCGGTGGCCGGCGTACCGGACCAGCTGGTCGTTCCACACGCGGGGAGCCGGGCTGCCGGGCGCGTCCGGAGCGAAAATGGAGATCATCGGCCGGATCCGCCCGCCGTTGGTGGCCAGCCGCAGATGCTCACAGAGCTCTCGGTGGATCTCCTCGGCCGACCGCACCTGTCGCAGATCACGAACCTGCAGGTTGTTCCAGTAGAGGCGGCCGATGCACCGAGACGCGTTGCGCCAGGCCACCCGGGCGCCGAACGTCAGTTCCTCGAACGTCTGCGTGTAGGTGCCGGTCGCCGCGATCTCGGCGCGGACCTCGGCGACCCGGTCGGGCAGCGCCGGGCTGAGACCGGGATTCTCGGCGTGGAAGAGGCTCAGGAAATCGACGGCCTCCGACTCGAGATCGATGACTTCGGTCGACAGTGCCAGCGAATGGGGACAGACGTCCCGGGGGGAGATTTCGGATTGCATCGTCGTTCCTCACGGATGCTCGTAATCCGGCTCTGCCGCCGGCGCCGGACGCAGGGCCGTCCGGCGCTGGCAACGGCCCGGGTGCCGTTACCGGGTCGATCAGGCGAGCCGCAACGGAAGCGACCGCAGCGACCGGAACTCCAGGTTCTGGTTCCAGACCGGCTCGCCGGCCAGGCTGATGCGGGAGTAGCGCTCGAAGAGCTTGGCGAAGAACCACTTCAGCTCGAGCGAGGCGATCTGCCGGCCCAGGCAGGAGTGCGGGCCGAGACCGAAGGTCAGGTGCTTGTTGCTGTTGGGCCGGTCCAGGTCGAAGACGTCCGGCCGGTCGAACACCCGCCAGTCGCGGTTCGCCGCGCCGAGGAAGATCGCGACGTTCTGCCCTTCCTCGATCTTCGTGCCGTCGATCTCCAGGGTCTCGCCGGCCACCCGCCAGGTGAACTGGTTGGAGGCGTTGAACCGGACCACCTCGTTGGTCGCGTTCTCGGCACATCGCGGGTCGTTGCGGTACCGGTCGATCTGCTCCGGGTGGGTGGCGAACGCCAGCATGCCGCTGCTGGTCGAGCCCGGGGTGGTCGGCGCGAACAGCGCGATCAGCAGCAGGACGAGCTGGTGGATGGTCTGGTCGAGCGACACGTCGGGCGACGAGCCCTGCGCCGCCGCGAGCCGGGCGATCACCGTGTCGGCGACGACCGCGCCACGCTTGCCCTGCACCAGCTCCAGCGAGTAGGTGTGCAGGTCGGACAGGTTGTCCAGCAGCACATCCAGCTCCACCGGCTGATCCTGCGGGCCGGACCAGTACGTCATCAGGGCGTCCACCCGCGGGGTGACGAAGGCCAGGTCCTCCTGCGGGACGCCGAAGGCCCGAACCGCCGCGTTGACCGGCAGCTTGGCGGCCAGCTCCGGAACCGCGTCCAGATATTCCGTCCCGGCGGGGATCGAGGCGACCAGCTCCGCCGCGACCTCCTCGATCACCTTGCTGTAGTGCTCGTGGGCGATGCGGGTGAACGCCGACTGCGTCGACCGGCGCAGCGCGGTGTGCTTGGGCGCGTCGGTGTACATCATGACGTTGCTGGTGAACTGGTGGTAGATGTTGTCCTTGGCCAGCGAACGGCCCTCGAACTTGGTGCTGAGCACCTCGGTCATGCGCTCCGCCTTGAGGCGGGTGTCCTTGAGCGCGGCCGCGCAGTCGGCGTACCGGGTGAGAGCCCAGCCGTCGAGACCCGCACACCAGTGCACCGGGTCACGATCCGCCAGCTCGGCGTAGACCGGATACGGGTCCGGGATGATGTCGGGATTCGAAAGGGGGGATGAGTCGCCCATCGTAGCTCTCCTCCGGCTCAGGCCTGCCATCGTCGTGGGCAGATTTCTTGTGCGGCGATGAGATCCGCCTGGCAGAGGAAGCTACGGCGAGGGGGTATCCCTGCCTTATCAGCGATTTATCTGGCCGGAATGAACCCGTCTCCGCCCGGCGCCTGGCGGGCGTGCGGTGCCAGCACGAAGGAGCATCGCGCGGTTATCTCGTGCGTTTCACCGCCGGGCGTCCGCCGGCATCCCGTGGAGCCGCCGCTGAATGTCGGCGAGAAGCTGCGCCTCCTGGCCGACCAGATAGAAGTGGTCGCCGTCGAAGGGCACCACGGTGAAGTCGCAGGTCGTGACGTCCGCCCACTGCCGCACATCCGCCAGCGGCGTCGTCACATCCGAGGTTCCGGTGTACGCCACGACGGGAACGTCGAGCACGGCGGGCGTCTCCCGGCGATGCGTCTCGACCAGCCGAAGGTCGGCCCGGATCGACGGCATGACGAGTTCCCGCAGGCCCCGGTCCTCCAGCGCGCCCACGTCGAGCTGGCCGAGCCCCCTGAGCTCGGCGAGCAGCGCCTCGTCGTCGAGCGCATGGATCTGTCGACGCCGAGGACGATGCGGTGGCGTCTGACCGGAGACGAGCAGGGCCCGTACGTCCACGTCGTGCCGCTGGCGCAACGAAAGCGCTGTTTCGTACGCGACGGAGGCGCCCATGCTGTGGCCGAACAGCACCAGCGGATCCTCCAGGAACGGCTCGAGTGCGCCTACCAGCTGGTGCACCAGTTCCGGCATCGAGGTGAGGCACGGCTCCAGGAACCGGTCCTGACGGCCGGGGTAGCGGACCGCCAGCAGGTCGACGTCCGACGCGAGTCGCCGGGGCCAGGACCGGAACAGGCTGGCGCCGCCGCCGGCATGCGGCAGGCAGACGAGCCGGACGCCGGGGTGGGCCACGGCAGCGCCGAAGCGCCGGAACCAGGGCTCGATCGGACTGGTCACATCGTTCTCCCGACTTCGACGAGGCTGGGCGGCTGGCAACCTCCACGAGGGACGGACGCTGCTGCTGTGGACACATCTCCCCGGCCCTGCGCCGGCGCCAGTTCGACGACGGAGGCGGCGAGCGCGTCCAGCCGTAGCGCACCGGCGGGGCGGACCAGGGCGGGAATCGACGGCAGTTCGCGCTTCAGCCACGCCGCCGGATCGCGCAACTGGTCAGCGACCAGATTGCCGTCCAGCATCGGGGAGCTCGTCACCGACTTCACAGCCCGGAGCCCGTCAAGCCCGCAACGCTGACGGGCCTCCCTCGCGAGGGCGAGCCACAAGGTCAGGAAGCGTTCGTACGCATCGCGGCGCTCGTCGTCGTCCTCCAGCCGGGACCGCTCCAGCGCGTACAGCCGGAACAGGCTCGGAAACCGGAAGCGGACGCGACCGGGCCGGCTGCCTCGGCTGACCGTCAGCAGTTGGGCGTCGACCAGTTCCTCGATGAGGTCCTCGGCGTTGACGGCGTCGATGTCGAGCATCGCCGCGCCGGGCCAGGCCGCGAAGTCCTCCGTCTCGAGCATCGCCAGCCGCCTGCACATGCGGGCGATGTTGCCGTCCAACGCCTCGTACGCGGAGGCGAAGCTGTCGCGGACGCTGAGCGAGCCGTGGCTCAGCTCGTCCAGCCGTCGGGCCGGGTCCACCATCCGTTGCATCAGATTCTGCACGGTCCAATGCGGCTTGCTCGCCAGCTTGGCGCCCGCGACGGACAGGGCGATGGGCAGGCGGCCACACAGGGCGGCGAGGCGCCTGAGGGGCACCGGCTCCTGCGCCGAGCGTTGCACCCCGGCGAGGGTGCCCAGCAGGGTCGTCGCATCCCGATCCGAGAGCGGCTGAAGCCCGACCCGTACGGTCCGGTGGGAAATATCCAGCTCGTGCAGGCCGCGACGAGCCGTCATGACGACCACCGAGTGCCCATCTCCCGGCAGGAGCGGCCGCACCTGCGACAGCTCCTCCACTCCGTCGAAGACGAGCAGGATCCGGCGGCGCCGCAGCAGCTCCCGGTACATGGTCAGGCCTTCGGCCGGATCGTGGGGCACCGCGTCGGGTGCCACGCCGAGATCGCGCAGAAACCTGTTGAGCAGTGTCCGCAGCGAGACCGCACCCTCCGACCCGTGGGATCGGTGCACCTCGGCGAAGAGCTGACCGTCGGGGAAACGCGCCGCCGACCGGCGCGCCCACTGGACGGCGAGACTGGTCTTGCCGACGCCGGGCGGTCCGACGACGAGGCCGACAGCGGGCAGTTCGCCGTCGTCGGTGTCGGACTTGTCGAGCAGCTGATCGAGTTGGGACAGGGCGTCCTCGCGGGCCAGGATGGTCGGGGCGTCGAACGGCAGCTGCGCTGGTGTCGTACCCGACGAAGGTTGTGGATCGGCCGACCGGTTGCCGAGCAGGGCGGGATCGTCCCGCAGGATGGCGAGATGCAGATCCTGCAGCTCCGGCCCGGGCTCGATGCCGAAGTCGTCGATGGAGCGGCTGCGTCCCTCGTGGAAGGTCTGTAGCGACTCGACCCGGTGTCCGGACCGATACTGGGCGAGCATCAGATGCGCACGCGCTCTCTCCCGCAAGGGGTGCTCGTTGACGTGCGCGGTGAGGCCGCCGATCAGTTGCCTGTGTTCCCCCATCTCGAGCCGCAGCCCGGTGAGCAACTCGTAGGCGCTGAGCCGGCGCTCCGCTATCTGCGCGGCCTCGGTCTCGACGAAGTATCCGGAGATGCCGTCCAGCGCGGGGCCATGCCACAGCGCCAACGAGCTGGTGAGCAGGGCGGCAGCGTCCGCCGGGCGGTTGTCGCGGATCAGCTGCCGAGCTTGCAGGACGCCGTCGTCGAACCGGCAGACATCGATGGCGGACTCGTCGATGCTCAGGATGTAACCGGGTTGCCTGGTGAGGATGAGCTCCTCGTCGCACCCGGCCTCCTTGAAGGCTTTGCGGATGCCGGCCACGCAGATCGCGATCTGCGTGCGGGCCGTGGTGGGCGGCCGACCCTGCCAGATGTCCTCCGACAGCGTGTCGATGGAGACGACCCGGTTGGGCGTGAGGGCGAGCACGGCCAGCGTGGTGCACTGCCGGCGTCCCCCCATTCGCACTGGTCGGTCACCGACCAGTGCCTCTATCGGTCCAAGTAAAGAAAGACGCAACGACACTTTTCTTCCCCCGTGTTAGATATATTGGACGTCAGCCGGCGCCAGCGCTGTCCTTTCTCAAGTCGGATAGCTGATAGGTTGTCTTTGCGTGCAAGGCTTACTGAAATGCGCGTTCCACGTGTGTCTCGGGCCTTGGGTCCAGCGGCGTCGCGGAAAGCCGTTCGAATACGCGGAGCGGTTCGTGCATGCCGTTATTCCTGGGAGATCATCGAGCTGATTCGGCCGCTAGGCACGAACGGTTGTATCTGCGGTCGGCTTTCCGTCGGGGCAGACGGTCCGCGACCACTTCAATCAGTTCAACGAGCGGGGCATTGCCGAGCTGTGCGAACAGGCCTGTATCGGCTGGCAGGCCTCGGAGTTGACCGTGGTCATCATTGACACGCAGAGCGTCGCGGGTGCTGACGTCGTTGGTGCGGGCGCCCGTAGGTGCGACACGGGCAGGCTGGTCAGCTGGGTGGCCGAGCGCCCGCAGGCTGCGGTGGAGTTCGTCCGCAAGCCTTCTGAGCAGCAAGGATTCGCCGTGCGTCGCAGTGAGAGAACGCTCTCCCGGCTTACCGCGCACGGCCGCCACGGCCGCCGTGCCGGCCGGCACGGTCGCTGCATGACCGTCACGCATTGAGCTGAAGAGCCTGCTGAGTGGAGCCCGTTCGGCATGCGAATTCGCTATCCGCGCAGTAGCGGATAGCACATCGGTGATGTGCACAGAAATTGCTTTCCCCCGTGTAGCAAAGCCATTATCGGCACATGAATGCATCTGGTCGGAGCCCACTGGGCCGGCACGCGTGCATCCGTTGGAACGCCCAACACGCTTCCATCCGGTGCAACAAGGTGCAAGTCTGGCGTGAGATGCATCACACGACGCTCTTCGATGTGATAAGGATTGCCGCGCGATATCCCTGGTCAACTGCAGATTGATCGATCCTGTGAGTTCACTGACCAACTGGATAAGCTGCCCGGGGTCGCCGTTGTCTGTTGTGGATGGTGCTAGGTTTGCGGGCCGTGTCCACTCAGGTGCGTGCCACGGCCGTCGCGATGGACGCTGCGATGGCCGTTGCGATGGCCGTGAGGCACCGCGCCGCGCGACTCTCCGGATCGCGTCCTTGTCCCGGCGGGCCGGTGAGGGCGCCCGAGGCGGCGCGGTTCGATCGTGAGTCGGTCGTTGCCGACCCCGTGCCCTTCGGTGTCGAAATAGCCAGTGGCAACGCGATGCAAATCGCCGCTCTGTCACCCTTCTATGGACTTAAGCCCATAGGAGGGGCGCCATTCCCGAGACGGCCGAAAAGCGACCTACAGTCCTGCGGGGTCCGGCTACGTCCGGATTCGTCCGGGTGAATACAACGGTGTGCTTCGCCGGTCTTCTTGGAGGTGGCCGAGCCCGATGCCGCGCAGTGGCTGTTCGACTACCTACCCGCGACTTCCGGCTGCCCGTTCGACCTAATCCACGGGGGTGAACCTGTCGCCGGTTTTCGGCCGCCCCCGTCGCCGCGCCCCCGATCGGCGCCTCTGACCTGCGGCTTCTCGGTTCGTCACCCGTCCGGGAGGCCGGTGGGCCACCGCATACTCGCCGGAACCGCGTGGGAGGAGACTCGGTGACGGCGGAGAAGAACGGAAACACGCACCACGGTCCGGTATTCGGCGACCACGCGACGTTCATCATGGGCGACGGCAACGGCGTCGGTGGGCGCAACGACCCGGCGGCCCCGACACGCACCGGGCGGTGGACGCAGCACGGCAAGACCGTCGTCGGCCTCGCCACCGTGGTCGGAACGGCCTTCACCGTCGCGGCGTTCTGGGTGGCGCTCAAGAGCCAGGACTCCCCGAAGGCCGAGACGTCCAAGGTCGTCGCGCCGCCGGCCACGACTGCCGCCACCCAACAGCCGCCTTCTCCGCAGCCGACCTCTGACCCGCCGGGCGGGATCGCTCCGGTGGAGGCGGCCGCCGGCACCGAGTTCAGCGACGTGGTCACCATCGACTTCGGCACCGGCTACGACCTCGACGGTGGGAAGGCGCGCAAGCAGTACAAGCTGGACGCCGACACCGACATGTCCGTCTCGTCGTACTCACTCTCGTCGAGCGCCCGGCACAGCGCCATGCACTCAGATACCAGCGCCGGCGACGAGAGCGGGGCGTATGGCCGCTGCCGCACCTACCGCCTCTCCGGACGGCCGACGATGCCCGGAGCCCTCATCTACCCCGGCGCCCAGTACTGCTTCACGAGCTCCGAAAACCACCCGGGCTGGTTCCAGGTGGTCAACCAGCGCGACAACGCCTTCATCATCAAAGTCGTCATCTGGTCCGAGACCGCCGACCAGTGAGCATGCTGCGGTGACCGGTCACCCGCCTCCGCATCTCTGCCCTGCCTGGCGCGGGTCCGTGGTGACCAGTTGATCAACCAGCCGCGCCACCTCGTCCGCGGGATCGCCATGCCCTACCGGCAAGTTCAGCTTGAACTGCTGCCAAGGCCAGCTCTCGCCCGCCGCCGGTAGACCTGGGTGAAAGAACAACACGGTGACATCGTCACGCTGCCACGGCCAGGCGACCACGGCGTGCAGTTCGCAGTCCCACCGAGCCAGAAGCCCGGGTTCCTCGCGCAGCCGCTGTCCGAGCAGACGGGCCACCGTTCGAGCCGGCCACTCCCAGCTGGTGTCCGCCCCGGCATCCCGCAGCTCGCGGTCGTACTCGGCAGCATCGAAGCGGAACTCCGGCAGTTCAAGCGCCTCGTCGTCGGGGTTGCGCCATGCTCCCCACACGACCTGGTCTCCGTCCCGACGAATGCTCACGTAGAGCGCACCACAGCACTCCTCGGTGCACTTCGCGGTCGCGAGACACACTTCGTGCGGCTGCGCGGCTGCCGTAAGGGGACCATCCGGTGCCAGCAGCTTCTCCGGCTGAGCGCCCGGCCCTTCAGGAAAGACCTCCAGGATGTCCCGCCCGTCGATCACCGGGCGCACCTGCACGGTGCCGCCACGGTGTTGCAGGTCGGGAACCACTATGCGTAGCTGGAGCCGGCTCGTCATTGAGGCATTGTGCAGGTTCAACGACGGCACCGCCCACTGTCCCGTTGCCCGCAGATCGTGATGCTCGGGCCGACGGTTGGGCGCCCGTCCGCTTGATGATGCGGGCTACGATCCCAGTCGATCGATTCACGCCATCTTGCTCGGGAGTCTGAATGTTCCTGCCGTACTACCGCAAGGCGCTGGCAGGTATCGGCCTTGCCGTCGTGGCGGTTGCCTCCGCCATGGCTTTCTCGTCGCCCGCCTCCGCGCACGGAACGGTGAGTTGCGGGGCCTGCGCAAGCATCGTGGCCACCCCGTAGCTCCTCAACGCGCCGGCGGTCTCGTCGCACGCGCTCGCCCGCGTTCCACAGCACGGCCCGAGGCAGACCGCTGCTGCCACGCGCGGTAGCGCCGCTCATCCCGCACGAGCACCACAAACCTTGGACAGGCGCTCAACCGCCCGAAAGCTGAGTGGCGCCGCCATGCGGGCGGGTATCGCTTAGGATTACGTGCTTCGTCCAGGTACCCTGGCCGTCGCGGGCCGCTAGCTCAATGGCAGAGCTGAAGACTTTTAATCTTTAGGTTCGGGGTTCGAGTCCCCGGCGGCCCACTGCCCCCTACCTGCGGATATTCGCAACTTTCGACTCCCTGGTGGACGACGTGAGTCACGTGTGAGTCACGTTCAAGACTCACCTCTGAGCCCCCAAATCCGCACCGCGACCTGCGGATTTGATCTTCACTGGTGTTGTACTTGCACGAGCATCACCTCCTTCGCTTCCTGTCCGATTTCGCCGTAATCCAGGGCGAAGTCTGCTTGGTTCGTTTCGCTGCAGGTGGTAGGAATTACCGCGTTTTTGATCAAGTCACAGTGAGCGGATGTACGAGTCGGTGAGAGAAGCGGTGGCTGGCCGCGTGTATCGGCGCTGCGGTTGCCGGTCTGCTGAGACCGGCCGCCAGTGGGGTGCCCGGTGTCCGCTGCTGAAAAGAGGGCGTGGTCACGGCCGCTGGTACTTCTCGCTTCAGATCACTGGCCCTGCCGGGCGGCGGAACAGGGTCCGTCGGGGTGGGTTCGACTCGCGGGCGATCGCCGAACGGGAACTCGCGGCGACACTCGATCAGCCTGCGCCGGAGCAGTTGCGTCAGACGTGGACGATGCGCCGCTGGTTGGAATACTGGCTGTCGGTGGTGGAGGAGCGCATGCGTCCGTCATCTGGCCGCGGGTATCGGTCCATCGTCCGCCGACATCTGATTCCCCATTTGGGCTCGCTTCGGCTTGCGGACGTCGACGCGCGCACCGTGCAGCGGGTACTCGACCTTATCTGCGCTCAGCGCGTACCCCGCAGTGGTCGCCCGCTCAGCCCGGGACGGTCCATCGGATCTGGGCGGTGCTGCGTAGCTGTTTGAACGAGGCGTACCGACAAGGCATGCTCGGCCCGATAGGGCGGATGCGTCTACCTGCCGGCGGCCGGCCGACAGCGGCCCTATGGACGGCCGAGCGGGAGGCGCTGTGGCGGGAGACCGGGCTGCGTCCGACGGTCGCGGTCTGGGACGTGCACCATGTTGCCCGCTTCCTCGAAGCCGTCCAGGACGACCCGTTGTTCCCGCTGTGGTGGCTGATCGCGCTGCGCGGCCTGCGCCGTGGCGAGGTCGCCGCCCTACGCGGTGAAGATCTCGACATCTCTGGGCAGTGCCTGCACGTTCGAGAGCAGATCGTCCTCGTCGACGGCGTCTACCACGCCGGCCCGCCGAAATCGATGGCCGGTGTGCGGCTGCTCGCCCTCGACGCGTTCACCACCGACCTGCTGAATCGGTATTGGGCACAACGGGGAACACCTACCGGCAATCCCTGCAGGCCGCTGTTCACCCACCCTGACGGGCGCCCGGTGCGGCCGGACTGGCTCACCCATCGCTTCGCGGAACTGGTTGAACAGCTCGACCTGCCACCGATCCGGTTTCACGACCTACGCCACGGCGCGGCCAGCCTCGCCGGCACCGCGAACGTGCCGCTGAAGGTCATCCAGCACGACCTGGGCCACTCCAGCTCCGTCACTACCTCTGACACATACTGGACCGTTCTGATGGAACTCGCCCGCGCGGGCGCAGCGGCCACCGCGCGGCTGATCCTGTCGCACGCTAAGATCCGCATGAACTTGCTCGCCGCATCCCAGGCCTGACAGTCCATGGTGGCTATCAACTTCAGTGGTCGTAAGTTGATGCCCACGCTTGCACGCGCTGGGCGGGACCCTCTCGACGCGGAGACGCTACGCCGGGTCGAAGGGCGCGCCAGGCTCGCATCAGCCCTCTGCGCCGACCTGCTCGACACTGCTGAACGAGTCGTTGTGACAGTCGCGCGCATTGTCATGCCGATGAGAATGCGTTGGAGTCTCTGCTCAAAAGAGCATCGCGTTGACCTATCCCGGTCGAAGACCTCCTCCCTGCGGCAAATTCAGCATCCAGGAACTGCGCCGGGTTCAGACGTCGGCCGCCGGATCCGCGGAATCCTCCAATGGCTAGAGCCAGGCAACTCTGGGAGCAGGAGCTGACTGCTGGCGGCTTCCTCCTGCTTCTGGCTTGCCAGGCCAATGATGGCCCCGCGAAGCGGCAGACCGACAAGCGCTTCGATGACGGCTGGCGCCTGCACCGGCAACTGGTTCAGCACTATCTCTCGCAAGGCCGGAGCAGATCGGATGGAGCGCAGCTCTGTCAGGCGCTTGAGCCCATGAAGCTCTAGGCGCTCCAGCCGAGACAGCCGGGCCAATCCGGGCAGGCGGGTCAACGCCGGCAGATGGTCCAGGACAAGACACTCGAGGTGCCGCAGATCACCGACCGCCTCGACGTCGGTCAACTTGGTGTTGCGCTCTAGCTCCAGGAAGCGCAGCCCCCGCAGGCTCTGCGGTAGTTCCAGCCGGGTCTGCTGTATGGGGCCGAAGACGGACAGCGCTTCGATCGCGCCTTGGAACGGCATGCTGAACAGGTCCGCGAGCGGCACACGAGCGAGGTCGAGTTCCCTCAGCGAAGGCAACGCGGCGACCGCATCGATGTCGATATGGGAGTTCTCGACCCATGCGAGGTCCTCCAGGGCGGTCAGCTGGCGTAGCGGCTCGAATGAGGTCTTGCGCTTCGGCATGCCCAGGCGCAGTTCCACCAGGCTGTCCGCGACCGCGGCCAGGCCATGTAGATCGCGGACGTCCGGCCAGTCGACATGTAGGGCGCGCAGGCCGGGCAGATGCTGGAGGAAGTCCAGGTCGAACGACGGCCCCGGCTCTCCGGAGTAGACGAATACGCGCAGGGCGACCGTCGGTGAGCCGCGCAGCAGATCGTTGAGGCGGGCGAACTCGGGGCCGGTCAGCGTGCCCTCCACCTGCACGACGATCGTCTCGGGCTCCAAGGGCCGAAGCATCTCGTCGGTGAGCGGATGCCACACGGTCCGCCGCAGCAGCTCAGCTCTCATTCCGGCCATTCTTCCTGGATGTCCGACGCCATCCTCGGCCCACCCACCCATACCCAGGAGGGACCCGCCAGAGCAACTCGCTTTGCTAACCCCAAACGCTACTCATTTGGCACCCCTCTGTGTCAATGCCCCGCACGAAGGGGTGTTCTAGGCTGGGGTCCGGCGGGTCCGGGAAGTGACTTCTCCGAAGTGTCGGCCATGGGGTTCAGGTCGACCGCGCTGGATTGCAGAGTCGCCCCCAGGTGTCCTCCCGGGCCCGTCGTAGCGGCTTTGGCGTCGGCCACCATCCGTCGGTAGACGATGTCGGACAGGCGGCGCTTCAACGCTCGCATCGCTTCCATCGGGGTTTTACCGGCGGCGAGTTTGCGCCGGTAGTAGCGGCGGCCTTCGGTGTCACGGCGGAGCTGGACCACGGCCATGATGTGCAGGACCCGGTTGATGCGCCGGTTCCCGGCTCGCGACAGGCGGTGCCGGTTCTGGTCGCCGGATGAGGCGTCGATGGGTGCGGTGCCGTTCCAGGAAGCGAAGTGCCCGCGGCTGGCGAAGCGGCTGATGTCGCCGATGTCACCGAGCAGACGAGCTGATCCGCACGGGCCGATCCCGGTGAGTTCCTGCAGCGTGCTGCCGGTGGTCTGCACCAGTTCGGTGAGCTCCGCGTCCGCGATCTTGATCTTCTTGTCGAGGACGGCGAGTTCGTGGATCAGCTCCGAGGCCAGCCAGCGGCGGGTCTTGCCGACCACGTCACGCGGCCGCACGGTGTTGAGCAACGCGCGGGCCTGCTGGGTCGACAGGAACTTCTTCGCCCCACCCGGCACCAACTCGAGCAGCAGGTGGTGCAGGCGGCTGACGGTCTCGGTGCGGGTCCGGCCCAGCAGTTCCCGGCGGTCGACGAGCAGCCGCAGCGCCACGGTCGTGTCGTCCACCGTGACCTGACGCAGGTTGTCGGTCCGCAACGCGGCCACGGCGACGCTATGCGCGTCGACCGGGTCGGTCTTACGGCCCTGGCCGGTGGCGAATACCCGGGCACGGGCCGAGAGTTTCGCAGGCACGTCGAGGACGGTTTCGCCGTCGGCGACCAGGCGCTGGGCAACGTGCCGGCCGATGCCGCTGGAGCCTTCGACCGCTCATACCCGGTCTTTGTGTTTGCGGCCGGCGGCGAGCATCGCCTGGTAGCCGTCGCGGTCGGTGCCGAAGCGGCCCTTGCCGACGGCCTTCTCACGGTGGTTCATGATTTCGATAGTCGCGGAGCGCTTATGCGGGTCCACGCCGATGACGACTCGGGCCATGGTTGTTCCTCCCCAGTTCCGACGATGCGTCGGCGGGAGGGCACCGCTACTTCGAGCTGGGCATACCCCTCTTGAGCCTCTCCGCGCCGCGGTGACCGGCGGGCGCACGCCAAATGAGAGTCACACCAAAGGGCGGTGGACAGCCGCCGACAGAGCGTTCCGCCGGTCACCTCGACCAAGCCTGGCCGGGCTGCGGTCGTACGACCAGTAAATAAGTAGGCCGCCGATAGCGCCCGCGACGCCGTCGACACGGCTCACCGTGCGGTAGGTTCACAGCGGTGACAGCTGATGCTGACCACCCGCTGGTCTTTCTCGACGTGGATGGGCCGCTGATCCCGTTTCGTGCCCGACCGGTCTCGTGCAGGCGTCCTTCTTGCGATGCCGTCGGCTTGTCGAACGATGCCTCGGGCAATCCCCTGGTTGACCGGCTCGACCCGGCGGACGGCCACAGGCTATTGGAGCTGGGATGCCAGCTCGTCTGGGCGACGACGTGGATGGCGGAGGCGAACGAAGTCATCTCTCCTCAGCTCGGGCTCCCGGAGTTGCCCGTCGTCGATTTCCCTGATGCTGACGATGAGCCGGAGCGTGGGCTGCATTGGAAAACGAGGTTCCTGACTCGGTGGGCAGCCGGCCGCTCATTCGTTTGGATTGACGACGAGGTGACGGATGCCGATCGGCGGTGGGTGAGGGGCAACCACCCGGGGAAGGCACTGGTGCACCGCGTTGACCCTTTCGTCGGCCTTACCGATGCGGACGTCTCATCGATCCGTCGCTGGCTCGCGGACTGCCAACCGAAATGATCCGGTTTACTCACATGGCGCTGACCGCGCGGCCACGAGCAGGGAAACCGCCTCGGCTTGACGGACGGCATGCGACACTCGCCCGGTCCCGACAACAGGCGCACCGGGCCCCGGGCCGGGCTGCGCGAGCCGTCCTCTTCTGGCCGCAGTCCGAGTACTGATAAGCGGCGCGGCCCGGCACCCCACCAAGCGCCGCCCGAGGCGACTCAGTCTGGGTCGTCGCATCGGATACCGACGCTCGTGATGTCTCCGGTGCGCACTAGTTCCCGGATTGCCGTGGTCATTGCCGCTACGCCCGGCTCTGGCACGATCAACTGGTCGACAGCCCAGAAGTAGCTGCCATTTGCCACCTCGCCAGTCTCCTTCCACCGTGCCAGCAGGCGCGCAACCTCGGCAACGGAGAAAATCGTCAGCGCCCACGTGGAGCCATCAGGAAGGTCGACGAACGCGTCGACGTTGGCCACCGTTTGCGTGGTGTCCGCGTAGGGATCGAGAAGGAACCGCGCAACGAACGTCGGCTCCATGACGGTCGTGTACGGATCGCTGGCACCCACGACGCCAATCGTGACGTACTGCCCTGACGCATCCGGATCTGGCGCCGATAACGCGTTGGCTGGCGGGTCCGTCCCGGTGGGACCGTTTGGCGGTTGCGAGCACAACGCCCCATCGGCTTCGATCACGGGTACGAGGCCAAGAGTCCACTGCTGGCAGAAGCAGTCGGATACCTACTGCGGTAAAGCAGGGTGTCAGCCGGACGAATGCCCCCACGGACGGGGGATCCATCGATTTTCGTCCAGGTAACCGGCGAGCCTGGGGAAGCGGCGTCGTACCTCGCCTTCGTTCGTCAGATCGGTCGACCTACCGTACGGCTCGTTCCGTCCTGGAAGGCCGTCGACCGCGAATGGAGCCCCGGTTGCGCTGATGTGCGCCTCCAAGGGAAGGCCGCAGAACCAATCGATCCGAGCGTTGTGCCTGTCGGACGCCAAGGCGACCAGGCTGTCCGGGTCATCCAGTACGTCACGCATGGTTTGCCGTCCGTGCGACACAATCCAGTCCTGGACCGCGAGTTCGTCGTCGAGGGGCCCGAGCAACAGGGTCGCGGCGTCGAGGACCGGCCAGCAGTAGAGCTCGTCCTGCGCTTGTTCCCACAACTCCTGGAACCGTTCGATGGCATTTGGCCGCAACGTGCGAAGACGGCGAAGCAACGCTTGAGCCACGCGCTCGGTGTCTACGCCGATCTCCGCGCGGGCGTCCTCGACCAGGTGCCAGAAGGATGCCTCGTCCACGGGCAGACCCTACGAGATCCCTGTACGCGCTGTCATGCCGCCGTCTGTGCGCGCAGCGCGGGCAGGGCGAGCTGCCACCCCTGCCGTCCCCGGAGTCCGACGTGGCTTGGACACTGCGGTCTTTACTGCTATCGATGTGTCCCATAGCCTTTGATAGCTGAGCGTACTTGCGGTCTCACCTGGAGTGATGGAATGGCTGCGAAGAAGTGGGGTTGGTGGACTCGGCACAAGCTGCAGATCTTGGAGAGCTACCTCGCCGAGTTCGGGAAGGCGGCCAAGAACGTCGAAGAGCGGATCTACCTTGACCTGTTCGCTGGCTGGCCTGAGAACCAGTCCCGCGAGACCGACGAAGTGATCCTCGGTTCCGCCCGGCGTGCCATCGAGGTGCAACCCCCATTCACCAAGATCGGCTTATTCGAGCTCGAAGGTAAAGCCGACCGCCTGGAGCAGGCGATCCGCCGGGAATACCCGAACCGGTCCGGTATCAAGGTCTTTCCCGGCGACTGCAACACCAGCGTTCCACAAGCTCTTGAGCAGCTGAGGCTTCAGAAGCTGGACTGGGCGCCTACCTTCGCCTTCGTCGACCAGTTCGATTCCGAGATCGAATGGGCCACGCTGCAGCAGATCGCCCAGTTCCGCAAGGCGAAGTACACCAAGGCCGAGATGTGGATCCTGTTCGCCACCGGCATGTACCCCCGTGGCCTCAAAGTTCGCGGCGACAACATGAACGCCCGCTACGGCGATACCATCACCGCGATGCTCGGCAGCGAGCAATGGGTCCCCATCGTCCGGGACACGCGGTCCGGCAAACTCAGCCCTGCCGAGGCTCGCGACGAGTGGGTCAACCTGTTCCGCTGGCGCCTGGAACATGACCTCGGCTACCGGAACACATACGGCTTCACGATGAGGAATACCGGCGGGCAGGAAATCTACGACATGGTGTTCGCCACCGACCATCCGGCCGGCGACAAGATCATGCGCCACCTCTATGGCAGGGCCATGACCGAGCATGAGGACATGCGCCAACATGCACTCGTCCTACGCCGCGACGAACGAGCCCGCAGCAAAGGGGTAGACGCCCTGTTCGGAGTCGGCGAGCAGATGGTGACGGCGACCCGACTCGCCAACGGTCGCATCTACCAGCCGGAACCAGCCCGCCCGCCCTACGGCTCTCACTGAGTCCTACGCGACCGGCACCAAGGCGGGGCCCACCGCGTGAGGCGTGGGCGGCTCGTCCCATGTGCGGCCATCCAGTACCCGACCGGCGGCCTTCTTGCCGACCCGTGCGATCACCTCGCGGCGCCCCGACCCGTCGAGCACGGGGCCGACCAGCTGCTGCCGCGCATCGGTGCCACCGGAGCTGTATTGCCCGGTCGGTGCCCATTCCCCGAACTGTTTGAAGTGGAAGCCGACGCCCGCACCGACGCATTGGTCGCGTAGTGCCCGTGCCCAGTTCGGATCCATCGGTCGCGCTTTCGGCCCGGACTCACCGCCGACGACAACCCACGCCAACCGGGCCGGGCCGTGTAGCCAGCCCGACGCCAACGAGACGGGGCCGAGCAATGGTTCGGCCGAAATCCAGTGCACCGCGGCCGGGGTTTCGAGCAGCGCGCGGATCCTGATGTCAGCCCATCGCTGGTTCTCGGCGGAGACGCCGATCCATACGTTCGGGAGATGGTGCGGGACGGCACCGGCCAGCGGGGGCTGCCCGCGGGCGGCGAGAGCGCCGTCGACGAGCAGCCAGAAGTGAGGCGAGTTGAGCAGCGCCCGGATCCGGGCATGCCGCTTAGTCAGCACCTGGAAGGTGTGGTGCCGGGCGAGGCTCATCACGGCGAACACGTCAGCGATGAACCGATCGGGCACTTCGTCCTGGAACAGGTCGGCCAAGCTGCACACGAAGATCATGCGAGGCTTCCGCCACGACAGCGGGATACCGAGCCGTTCGAAGTGCAGCTTGACGCCAGTGGTCGCCCCGACGTCCGGACCGTCGAACTTGCGATGGGCCATGCGAAACGGCGGCGTGCGATCGATGTAGCAGTTAGTGCAGCCCTCGGAGATTTTCGTGCATCCGGTGACTGGCGACCAGGTGGCGTCCGTCCAGGAGATGCTGGTGTTGTCGCTCATGGTCGAGTCTCCATTCCCGTAGCGTAGGGCATATCGAACATTTGTTCTACTTCGTGTAAGCCTTTCGTGACGGTCTGCTCAAAGACTGTCTGTAGCTGCTATCTGCGGTAGACGTCACCCGGCTATGGCGGTGGTGCGTACCGAGCCGGCCTCGACCCGCGCAGGCTAACTGGGACCAGCCGGCGTCCAAGGTGAACGACAGGACCTGCAGCGCGGGGTTCAACACAGCCGACGTCGGCTTCGTTCGATCGCGGTCTCACACCTGGCCGAGGTCAACCCTGGGCAAAGCGTTAAGTAAGAGCCACGCTGTCGACTCGACCGCGTCCTTCGCCTGGTCGGGGAACACGGTGGCGTAAGCGTCGGCCGTAAGAGGGCATCTGATCCTCGATCAGGTTGATTCGCGTTTGCGAGCAATTGGTGGCTGCGTTGGCTCGTTGGCAGGGCATGGAATGGACCGACCTGAGTTCCCCCCGCTTTGACGGAAGCTCCGCCAAACCGGGGGGAACTCAACTCCTGCTCGCTTTGCTGACCAGCCACGATCAAGACGTTCTCTACATTCCCGGCCGGGTCGTCAACCGGGCCAGCGATGGATACCGCGGCGAGGGCAAGACCGACGCCCGCGACGCCCTGGTGATCGCGGATCAGGCCCGCATCCGTCGCGACTTCAAGCCGATGAGGCCACCATCGAGCTGAAAGTCCTCACCGGCCGCCGCACCGACCTCGTCCGCGACCGGACCAGGGCCATCAACCGCTTACGCGGCGCACTGACCGGCATGTTCCCCGAACTGGATCGTGCACTCGTCTTCACCAACGCCGGCCCACTGATCCTGCTCGAGGGCTACCAGACCCCGGCCGGTATCCGCCGCATGGGCACCGCCCGGCTGACCCGCTGGCTGCGTGGCAGGGGCGTGCGTAGTCCGCAGGAGCTCGCGGCGACGGCAGTCGGTGCCGCCGAGCAGCAGCACACTACGGTGCCCGGCGAAGCCGTCATCGCCCGACTGGTGCAGACCCTCGCCGCGGACGTGCGAGCGTTGAACGAGAAGATCGCGCAGATCGACCGGCTCATCGAGGACCGCTTCCGCGCCCACGACCTCGCAGAGATCATCACGAGCATGCCCGGCGTCGGCCCTCTGCTGGGGGCCGAGTT
>NZ_JBFBAJ010000023.1:0-91471 GCF_040682215.1 Actinoplanes sp. NPDC051346
TACAGGGCTACTACTTCGCCCGCCCGCAAAGCCCCGACCTGCTGCAATTCCACCCACCGGCAGCGGCCGCCGCGGGAACACGCTGACACCCTCGGCCGACGACCCAGGCCGGGGCCCTCGAGGACGAGTGGGGCTGCGCGGGGTGGCCCGATGACCTGTCGCGTCGTCGCGGCCCGACCTCGCATCGTCTTGCGCCTGAAGGCGATCGTCCTGCGGAGACGGTCGATCTCAGCGAATGAGCCGGATGGGAAACGCTGACGACTGAAGCGTTCCGCGTCAGCGGAGAGCCGCAACGTCCTCGCCTGCCTCAGAACGCAGCCGACTCGCTTCACGTGGCGCGGCCGGGCTTGCTGCGCCTCGATGCACACCGGCGGGTGGCCGACGGTGAGCTATCCCGGAAGCGCCTGGTCAGCAGCGGACGTTGACGCCCGCGTCGCAATGAACTGCTCGCCACCGCCGACGAATCCCTGGATCGCCTGGACCGGCTCGTGGCCAACCTGCTCGACATGAGCCGCCTGCAGGCCGGCGCGCTCGGCGTCACCCTCATCGACGTCGGCGTCTAGGACGTCGCCCCCCGTGCCCTCGACGACCTCGGCCCCGAAAGACGTGGCGTGGCACTGCACATCCCCGACGACATGTCCCTGATCCACACAGGGTAGCTACCTCACTCTGCGTAGACGCCGATCGCGAAGTTGGACCAAGCGGCGACGCGCACGCTTCAAGCCGAGATGAGGGCGGGTAAATAACGATAGAGACTCGTGGCGGGCTGTATTACCTTGTGGGCCTGCACACCTATCCAACTTGCGGCCGGAGTCGACGATCCGTCCCGGCCGAACCTGCCGGGCCTGCCGTGACTGGCCTGTGAGGACGAAGGAGGTGGGAGATGGACGCTCCTGGCGGTTCCGATCGTCATGAGAGTGCTGCACCTGGTTCACCCGACTGGCTACCGAGTTTCAGGGCGATAGCGGAGTATGAGTCGGCTGCGGGAAGGTTCGCCGGTGCCGTACTCGTCTGCCGGGGGCAGGAGCAGGTCTTCGCCGAGGCGTACGGTCTGGCCGACCGCGAGCAGGGGATCCCGAACCAGCTGTCCACGCGCTTCCGCAACGCATCGTTGAGCAAGATGTTCACGGGGGTGGCCGTGGGCCAGCTGATCCAAGCCGGCCGGGTGGATCCGGCGGCACCGGTCGGCGCCTATCTGGCCGACTATCCCAATTCCGACGTCGCCACCAAGGTCACCATCCATCACCTGCTGACCCACACCGGCGGCACCGGAGACATCTTCGAACCGGAGTACATGTCACGCCGCGACCAGATCCGCACCGTCGCGGACTACATCGCCCTGTTCGGCCACCGGGAGCCGCGGTTCGAACCAGGTACCGGGTTCGACTACAGCAACTACGGGTACATCCTGCTCGGTGCCGTGATCGAACAGGTCAGCGGGCAGAGCTACTACGACTACGTCGACGAACACGTCTTCACACCGGCGGGAATGACCCGCACCGGTGCGCAGCCGGAGGGGTCGGTGCCTGATCTGGCCGTCGGCTACACGGGTGAAGGTGGGCAGGACGGCCGGAACACCGACATCCTGCCGTACCGGGGACGTCCGTCCGGTGGCGGCTACACCACGGTCGAGGACCTGTGGCGGTTCGCCACCGCGCTGACCGGTCACCGCCTGCTCGATGCCGAGCACACTGCCTTGGTGACCACCGCGAAGCTGAATGCCGGTTGGGATGGCAAATGTGTCGCGTACGGGTTCGTCGACCGTGTGGTGTACGGAGTCCGTTCCATCGGCCATTCCGGCGGGGCGCCGGGCGTAAGCGCCGATCTGGCCATCTTTCCCATCTCCGGGTACGTCGTGGCCGTTCTGGCCAACGCAGACCCGCCAGTCGCGCAGGAGGTCTGTACGTTCATCAGCCACCGGCTACCCGTCACACCGCGACGCGATCCCTTTTCGCATTAGTCTGCCTCCGACAACGCACGTCTCCCCTCGCGTACCTGGCACCCTGCGTGAGTGGCCCGCTGGCCGGCGACACGAGTCTCCCGACCCCAAGGGTTCAAACTCACGAACATCGCGATTGGTGAGATCTCGATGGTGCCGGAACTCACGAACAAAACCACCCGGCAGTGCTGGCGCTATCAGGCGCCGACGTGGATGCCGGGACGGCGCTCGGGGTCGGGCTCGTACTTGCGGATGATCTCCCGGACGACCGGGGCGGTGTCACCGCGGCCGAGCAGGAAGTAGCGCACCATGTGCACCAGCGGGCTGCCCTCCGCCCAGGCGAAATAGCAGTGCGGGCGTACACCGGTGGTGTCCCGCAGGGCGAGCAGGATCGCCGCGATGGCGTTGGGTCCGGCGGGTGCCTCGGCGCGCAGGACCCGGTGGCCGTCGACGTCGACACCGTGCACGGTGAGGGTGTCGCTGAAGTCCGACGGGTCCACCACGTCGATCTCCAGGAAGATCACATCGGCGGTGCCGGGTACGGGGTTGTCGCCGCGCTGTTCGCGTTCCTTGTCGGCGTACTCGGCGGCGGTCCCGGACTGGCGGCGTTTGGCGAGGAGGTTGATGCGCCCGTCGAAGTCGAGGGTGTCGGTGATGAACTGGCGGGCGCCGTCGTCGAACTCGATGCAGTCGGTGCGCAGCTCGGTGGTGCGCGACACCCGGGAGATCAGCGAGACGACGATGATGCCGGCGACGAACAGGGCGGAGATCGCGATGCCGTCGGGCTTGTCGATGACGTTCTCGAACAAGGCGTAGCTCAGTACGGCGGTGAGCAGCCCGAAACCGGCAGCGGACCTACGCTGGCGGCGGCGTACGGCAGAGACGGTGACGGCGAACGCGCCGGAGACCATCATGGCGAGGATGCCGGTGGCGTAGGCGCCGGCCTGCGCGTCGACGTCGGCGCCGAACGCGATCGTCAGGACGATGCTGATCGCGGTGTAGACAAGCACGACCGGCCGCACGGCGCGTCCCCATGTCGGGGCCATCCCGTACGCCGGCAGGTAGCGGGGCACGATGTTGACCAGCCCGGCCATGGCCGACGCGCCGGCGAACCAGAGGATCAGCACGGTGCTGATGTCGTAGACGGTGCCGAACGCCTCGCCGAGCTGCTCGTGGGCCAGCCAGGCCAGGGCCCGGCCCTTGGCGGCGCCGCCCTCGCCGAACTCGGCGGCGGGGATGAGCAGAGTGGTGACCAGACTGCTGGCCAGCAGGTACACGCTCATGATCACGGCGGCGCCGGTGAGCAGCTTGCGGGCGTTGCGGATCCGCGAGTGCAGCCGCTGCTGCTCGTCGGCGCCGTCGGCCGCGATCAGCGGCATCATCGCCACCCCGGTCTCGAATCCGGACAGGCCCAGCACCAACAGCGGGAAGGCCACCAGCGCCGGTACGACGAAGTCGCTCGCGCCCCCGCCTCCAGAGGTCAGCGCGGTCGTCCAGGCCGACCACGTACCGGGAGTGGTGACGACCTCCGCCAGCCCGGCGGCGATGATGACGGCGTTGAGGCCGAGAAACACCGCGACGAGCGGGATCGCCACGCTGACGGCTTCGCTGAAGCCCAGCAGGAACACCCCGCCGAGCAACAGCAGCAGGATGACGGTGAGCGCGACGGCGTGGCCGTGCAGGAACTGCGGGGCGTGCGGGTTCTCCAGCACGTGCAGGCTCGCGTCCGCAGCTGACAGGGTGATCGTGATGATCCACGAGGTGGCCACGAAGCCGAGCAGGACGAGCACGAAGATCTTGCCGCGCCAGAACGGCAGCAGCCGTTCGAGCATCGCCACCGAGCCGGCGCCGTGGGGGCTCTCCTTCGCGACGCGCCGGTACATGGGCAGCATCCCGCCCAGGGTTAGCAGCACGATCAGCAATGTGGCCAGCGGGGACACCGCTCCGGCCGCCGCGGCGGCGATCGCCGGGACGTAGGCGAGGCTGGAGAAGTAGTCCACCCCGGTCAGGCACATCACCTTCCACCAGGCGTGCTGCTCGGCGTGTGCCTCCCCGGCGGCCGGGCCGACCGGCTGCACCTGATGCTTGAGCAACCACCGCGGCAGCGCCCGGTCATGGTGGTCCTGGCCAGCGGAGGTGTCGACGGCCGCCGGAATCGCATATGCCGGTTCTGCGGGCTGCTCGCCGGAAGGTGCTACCTCGGTGCTGTCCATCAGCTCACTTCTCCATACCGGCCACGACGGCGCCTACCGCCTCGCTCACGCTACGACTGCTCGTCCAACGGCGATCATTCGGGACCTCGACCCTTCGAGGATGACCGAGACCCTGCCGCCAAGCAGCCCAGACGAGGGAACAACGGCCACCGTGCCATGACGAGGCCCGCCGTGGGCGGCCATAGACTTCCGCAGTCATCAAGATCTTGTGAGGGGCGCGCATGCTGCACGTTCGAGTCATCGCGCCGCCGTCGGTGAGTGGGCAGGTGCAGCGGTTACTGGCCGACGACGATGCCGTCACGCACCTGATCGTGCTCCCCGCCGCGGCGAAGGCCCCGTCGGGCGACGTCGTGGAGTTCGACGTCGTACGCGAAGGCGCCAGCCACATCCTCGACGTTCTGCGCGAGCTGGGCATCGACCGCGACGGCGCGATCGTCATCGACCGGGTCGACACCGCACTGTCCGCCGCGGCCGACCGTGCTGCCCGGCGCACCCCCGGACTGGGCGTGGACGCGGTCGTCTGGGACGAGATCGAACACCAGACCGGTGAGGAGGCCGCCCTGTCGGCCTCGTTCCTCACCTTCATGAGCGTCGCCACGGTCATCGCCGCGGTCGGTGTCCTGCTGGACCAACCCATCCTCATCGTCGGCTCGATGGTCGTCGGCCCCGAATTCGGACCGCTCGCCGCGCTGTGTGTCGGCCTCGTGCAGCGCAAGTATGCCCTGGTGCGCCGCTCGGCGCTGGCGCTCGCGGTCGGTTTCCCGGTCGGCATGATCATCACTGTGGGGGCGGTCTGGGCGCTCACCGCCGCAGGCCTGGTGGACAAGTCGATGCTGCTGGCGGACCGGCCCCTGACCGACTTCATTTGGCGGCCTGACGCCCTGTCCTGGGTGATCGGCTTCCTCGGCGGTGTGGCCGGCATCCTGTCGCTCACTTCCGCCAAGGCCGGGACGCTCGTCGGCGTGCTGATCTCGGTAACGACCGTGCCTGCCGCTGCGAACGCCGCGGTCGCCGTGGCCTACGGAGTCCGCGACGAGGCGTACGGCTCGGCGGTGCAGCTGCTCATCAATATGGCAGCGATCATCCTCGCCGGTGTCCTGACCCTGCTGGTGCAACAGGTGGCCTGGAAACGGCCGCGCCGCACTCGTTGAGGGCAGTACGCCGCTGGCAATCTGGTCGCTGCGCTACCGTCGGTTTGCGCCTTACCGGCCCGACGGGGCGGTCCTGGGCAACCGGCGGTTCTACCGCCTGGGAAACGACGCAAGCATGGCCGATGACGACGTGGCGAAGCTGCGGGAGCGGGCCAACAGTGGCGACACCAACGCTGTTGACCAGCTTGTCGAGCTTGCCGGCGAGCGCGGTGACTTCGCGCCCCGTAAGGCATCGTCGAAGGCAGCGGTCCGTGTCCGAGGTTGTCCGCGCTGCTCAGGTCGTTTGGGCGAATGCCTGCACGCGGGCGGAGGTGCCCGCGACGATCAGCATGTCGCCGGCGTAGACGGTTGTGTCGGCGGTGGCGTAGGTGAACGGCTCTCTGGGACGTTTGATCGACACGACGGTGACGCCGTAGGTGTCGCGCAGCGCGGCGTCCGCGAGGGTCTTGTCGAACACGCTGGCCGGCGCGGCAGTCTTGGCGAGCACGTAGTCGTCGTCAAACTGGATGAAGTCCAGGATCTGGCCGGTGACCAGATGAGCGACGCGCTCACCCATCTCATGCTCGGGAAGCACCACATGGTGCGCGCCGACCCGGCGCAGGATGGTGGCGTGTTGCCGGCTGACCGCCTTGGCCAGGATGTGCGGCACGCCGAGGTCGATCAGCACCGACGTGGTCATGATGCTCGCCTGGATGTCGGTGCCGAAGCCGACCACGACGTTGGCCAGCTCATGCACCCCGAGCTGGCGCAGCGCGGCCTCGTCGGTAGTGTCGGCGACCGCCGCGTGGGTGAGCTGGTCGGCGTAGGTCTGGACATTGCGCGCGTCGGCGTCGATGCCGACGACTTCCCAGCCCAGGCGGATCAGTTCCAGGGCCAAAGAACCGCCGAAACGGCCCAGGCCGAGTACGGCGATGCGGTCGTCGGGCGCTGGTTTTCTAGCCAACGATGGTTCGCTCCTCGGGTAGTTCGTAGCGGCGGGTGCGCTGGCGTAGCGCCAGTGCGGCGGCAGCGGTGATCGGTCCGAGCCGGCCGATGAACATCAACGCGATGAGGATGACATGCCCGGCCGTGCCGACGTGGGCCGTGATCCCGGTGGTCATGCCCACGGTGGCGAACGCGGAGGTGACCTCGAATAGCACCTGGTTCAGGGTGAACGGTGTCAAGGCCAGCAGGGCCAGCGTGGCGGTCGTGACCAGGCCGACGCTGAGCAGGGCGATGGTCAACGCCTGGCGCTGGATCCCCGACGGCAAGCGCCGACCCAGCGCGTGCACGCTCGGCTCACCGCGAATCTCAGCCAGGATGACGAACCCGAGCAAGGCGAACGTGGTGACCTTGATCCCTCCGGCGGTGCCACCGCTGCCACCGCCGATGAACATCAGCACGTCGTTGATGAGCAGGGTAACGTCGCGCATCTGCGCCAGGTCGACGCTGTTGAACCCGGCCGTACGCGGCATCACCGCGGCGGTCGCACCGGCGAGCAGCTTCTCACCGAAGCTCAGCCGGCCCAGCGTGCCGCCGTTGGTCCACTCCGCCGCCGTGATAAGCAGCCAGCCACCGCCCAGCAGGATCACACTCATAGCGACAGTGATCTTGGTGTGCAGCGACCACTTGCGCGGGGTCCGTAACGCGCGACGCAGCTCGAACAACACCGGAAAGCCGAGCCCTCCGACGACGATCGCTGCCATGATCGGAAGGCAGATCAGCGGGTCGCCGACGAACCGCATCAGGCTGTCGGGGTACAAGCCGAAGCCCGCGTTGTTGAACGCCGACACCGCATGGAACAGGCCCAGATAGGCAGCCCGGGCCCATGGCTCGCCGTATCCATCGGCGAACCGCCATGCCAGGATCAGCGCCACCACGGCTTCCACCAGCACGCTGATCCGCAGCACGCCGAGCACTACCCGACGCACGTCACCGACGCCCATGCTCTTCGTCTCGGTCTGGGTGCCGAGTTGTAGCCGTAGGCGCAACCTGCGAGCCATCAGCAATCCGAGCAGGGACGCCAGGGTCATGATGCCGAAGCCGCCGATCTGGATCAGCCCGAGGATCACCACCTCGCCGAACCCCGACCAGAAACTCCCGGTGTCCTCGATCACCAACCCGGTCACACAGACCGCCGATGTCGCCGTGAACAGGGCGGTCACCAGGTCCGCGCTGCGCCCGCTCTCGGTCGCCATCGGCAGCAGCAGCAGGCCGGTGCCCAGGATGACGGCGGCGGCGAAGCCGACCACCACCAGCCGGGCTGGGTGACGCACCACCAGCGCCACCCAGCGGGCGACTGGAGCCGGCAGACGCACGGCCTGAAGCCGGTCTCGGGTCGCCACCACCCGGCGCCGCAGCCACGCCCGCAGCCGCATGCCGACGGCACGGCCACCGAACCGGGGAGCCTTCACCGGCGGTTTGTCCAGCGGTGTCCATGCCAGCACCGCGATGCCCGCCGCCGCCGCGAGGAACACGCTGGCCACCGTCAGCAATCCCAACAGCAGCTGGGCCCACGTCGCATCCACCAGCCCCATGATCCCGCATCGGGGCACGCCCGGGGCGACAAGCCCGCGCGACGATCCCCCGCAGCCCGCCTCGCCGCCCGCATCTGACCGCGACAGCGAAACCGTTGCGGTGCCAGCGTCAGGGAGGACGGGTCGGCACAGGTGCGTCGGGAGGCCGGGTCGGCAATCGTTGTCCTGCTGCGGACCGCAAGCCGCCATCAGCGCCGCTGCCCTGCCCTGGTCAAGCTGCGCTGCTGCCCGCGCCGAGCCACCGCAATCGTGCAGGCCATCCTCGTCCTGCACCACGTCGAGTCACCGCGTTACGAAGGATGAAACGGCTCACTGGATGCCGGCTCGTCTGCGATCGATGTGCCGGCGCGGTCGCCGGTGCCCGGCAGGTCCTTGGCGAGCCGGCCCGCGAGTGCGCTCACCGGGCATCGACCGGGTGAGGACGCCGAGTGTCAGCAGAGCGAGTGCCGGCAGCACGGCGACGATGATCCCCATCGGCAAGGCGTCGGTGGCGCCACCCGCGCCGGCCAGCGGAGCAAGTGCCCCGCCGATCATGAACTGGCTGAAGCCGAGCAGAGCGGCGGCCGACCCGGCGTGTCCGCCGTGGTCGGCCAGGGCCTGGGCCGCGGCGTTCGGCATGACCAGGCCCACGCTGGAGACCAGGACGAACAGGCCGATCAGGAGCACGGGCAGGGGTGCCCGTGTCAGCACCGCGCCCAGAACCGTGGTGCCACCGGCTGTCGCGCCCAGCAGACCGGCGAGCAGCAGCACGCGGGCGCCGGCCCGGGCCACCAGCCGGCCGCTGATCTGGGCGGCCGCGATGAGTCCGGCGGCGTTGACGGCGAACACGGCGCTGTACTGCTGCGGTGACAGGCCGTGGATTTCTTGCAGGACGAACGGCGAGCCGGAGATGTAGGCGAACATGGCCGCGAAGACCAGGCCGTTGGCCAGGACGTATCCGGTGAAGACCCGGTCGCTGAGCAGCTGCCCGACGACGGCCAGCAGCGGCTGGCGTGACGCGGAGGGCCGGGTCTCCGGCAGTCCTGCGGCGGAGGCCACTAGCATCACGGCGCCGAGTACGGCCAGGGCCACGAAGATTCCAGGCCAGGCCGTGACGCGCAGTAGCTGGCCGCCGAGGACCGGCGCGAACACCGGCGCCAGGCCGGTGATCAAGGTCAGTGCGGAGAAGAGACGTGCGGTGCGGGTTCCGGAGGTGCGGTCGCGGACCATGGCGTTGGCGATGACGATGCCGAACGCCCCGCCGATGCCCTGGACCAGGCGTAGGCCGATGAGTGTCCGGACGTCGGGCGCCACCGCGCAGAGCGCGCTGGCGATCGTGTAGAGGGCGAGGCCCGCCAGCAACGGACGCCGCCGGCCGTAGGTGTCGCTCAGCGGCCCGGCGATCAGCTGCCCGATGGCCAGCCCGGCCAGGCAGGCGGTGATGGTGAGCTGGGTGGCCGCGGCGCTGGCGCGCAGGTCGCCGGCGAGGTCCGGCAGTCCGGGCAGGTAGCCGTCGATGGACAGTGGTCCCAGGGCCACGAGCGCTGCGAGCAGGACGATGAATCGGGTGTGCCGGCCGGCGGCGTCGTTGCTCATGGCTCAGTACGCCACGGTGATGCGGCGGCGGATCGCGGTGCCGCTCTCGATCGTGTCGGCCAAGGCGATCGCGTAGTCGGCGTACGAGATGCGGCTGTTGCCGTCGTCGTCGGTGAGCAGGGTGTCCCCGGCGCTGCGGTAGGCCCCGGTCCGCTCGCCCGCTGCGATGACCGCGGCGGGCGACACGTACGTCCAGTCGAGGTCGTGCACGCCGCGGTAGAGGTCGAGCGCTTCGGACTGGGCCTCGGCGTTGGCCTTCCACAGCGCGGGGAAGTCCGGGTCGTCCATGACCCGGGCGCCGGTCGGCGTGCGCAGGCTACCGGCACCGCCGATGGTGACCAGGCGGGTGACGCCGGCTCGGCGGAGTCCGTCGATCAGCGCTCGGGCGGCACCGACGATCGTGGCGCGGTCGTTCTCCTGGCCGATCCGGGGGCCGACGGCCGACAGTACGGCGTCGTGGGAGGCGGCGAGGCCGGCGACCGCGGCGGCGTCTGTGACGTCACCGGTGGTCACGGTCAGGGCCTTGTGCTTGAGTCCGTCGATGTGGCCGGCTCGGGTGACCGCGGTGACGGTGTGGCCGCGACGCAGTAGTTCCTCGGTGGTGGGCCGGCCGATGTTGCCGCTGGCACCGAACAGGACGATCTTCATGTGTTGCTCCTTGTTTCTGATGGTCAGAGGACGGGCTGGCCGTCGGCGATGATGGCCGCGGTGATGCCGCGCTCGTCGGCGGCGTGCTGGAAGCGCTGCTCGATGTCGGGTTGTTCGGTGTAGAACGGCGGGTTGTGGAACAGGCCGTAGTGCATGGCGCAGACGGTGCCGGCGCCGAGTGCGACGGCGGCCTCGACGGCCTGCTCGGGGGTCATGGTCGCCGGGACGTTGGCCGCGTAGCCCTCGAAGTGGGCGATGACGCCGTTGACCGGGACGAACGCGACGTCGAACGGGCCGTGGTCGCGGGCGATCTGCCACCAGCTGCCGTGCCACTGGGTGTCGCCGCAGTGGATGATCCGCCGGCCGGTGCCTTCGACGACCCAGGCGACCTGGTCACAGTCGTTGCCGCGCCAGTCCAGCGAGGTCACCGGGGTGACGGTCAGCTTCCCGATGCGCCGTGACTGGCCCAGGTCCTGGGCAACGGGGGTGATGCCCGCCTCGCGCAGCCCGGCCGCGCTGGGGGTGTGGCAGCCGATCGTGCCGGTGGCCGCGATCCGGGCGATCAGGTCGTGGTCGTAGTGGTCGGGGTGCAGGTGGGTGATGAGGGCGTGGGTGCCGGGCGGGGTGTCGACCGGGTCGACCGGCCGGTGCGGCGGCCCCATCACCGGCGCCAGCGGAGCGACGTTCTCGAGCGGGTCGATCAGCAGGCGGGTGTCGCCGAGACGGATCTCGACGCCGGCCCAGGCCAGCCGACGCACGGAAAGGGTGGGGGTCATGGGCAGCGACGCTAGACCGACGTTGTTGAGAAAGTCAACAAGAGAGTTTTGAATCTCAACACCACGATGTAGGGTGGTGGCATGCGCACCTACGGGCAGTACTGCGGCATCGCGAAAGCACTGGACGCCATCGGCGACCGGTGGTCCCTACTGATCGTCCGCGAACTGCTCGCCCTGGGTCCTTGCCGGCACACCGACCTGCGCAATGGGCTGCCCGGGATCGCCAGCAACCTGCTGGTCGACCGGCTCCGCGAACTCGAGGAAGCCGGCCTGATCCACCGCGAGGCCGCCCCGCCGCCGGTGGCCACCACCCTGTTCTCCCTCACCGAGCGTGGCCGCGCGCTCGAGCCGGTGCTGCAGGAACTGAGCCGATGGGGAATTCCACTGTTGCGTGAGCCGGCCGGCAGCGACACCTTCCGCACCCACTGGCTGGACATGCCCGCCCGGGCACTGACCGACCACCGCCCCGACCAGCCGGCAATCGCCCTGCAGCTGCACGCCGACGGCAACGAAGACCTGGTTATCGAAGTCAAGGACGGCTCGGTGCACACACACGCCGGCCGGGTCGACCACCCCACCGCGTCACTGACCGGACCGCCGCACCTGCTGGCCGCCACCCTGCTCGGCGACCTCGATCTGAGCGCCGCAGTAAAGCAAGGCCTGCGGCTCAGCGGCGAACGCGAGGCAGTAATGCGCATTCTGCCCCGCTGAACGACCGGCCGCTCGCGAGACTGCGACCTCAAGCTCTACCGAGTCTGCGCCGGTCTCAAAAACGGTCCATTGAGCGTTTTCCAACTGGCTTTGGGCAGCTGAGGGCGCGTATCGGGGTAGAGCGCGGGGTCGGGTGAGGCTCCCGGAAAACATCGCCGCCACGGTATGAACGTCCAGGTCATCGCGGACGCTGCGGGACGTCTCGTCTGGGCCTCGGCCGCGCTGCCGGGCTCGACACACGACCTGACCGCCGCCCGGACCCGTGGCATCAGGCCACGCAGGGCGATGAGCCACCACAAGGCGACCCAGGACCGACTCCTTGCCAGCTGGGCAGCCAGCCGCACCGAGGCCCTGACAACGCCCCCGCAGACCTGACCGCCAGCCACGTGTCGGATGCGCGCAGGGGCCACCTCGCATAGAGGGCCGGTACCGGGCGTCCTTTGGGCATGCGAAAGGGCGCCCACTCGAGGTGGGCGCCCTTTTCACCGTTGCGGAAGGTGATCTAGAACCAGACTTTTCGACCACCGACCGGGCGGCCGACCGCGCCGAGGATCCAGAGCACCGCACCGACTACCAGGAGAACGATGCCGATCGTGTAGAGGATCGACACCTTCAGGAAGATGCCCAACAGCAAGAGGATGAGCCCGAGAACCAGCATGACTTTGCTCCGTTTCGCCGGCGGGCATCTCCCGCCGGCCCCTCTGTACCCAGCGCATCTGTTAGCGGAAACGTGAAAATCCTTGTCGAGGGAGATGTGGTCCCACGCGAGCGGCGATCGAACGTGACAGCGAAGGCGTTCAGTGCGTGCGTCGTTCGTCGCCGCCAACTCCGTACTCGAGGACGTCGAGGCAGTGCCTGCACCTAGATGGCTGAGCACGCGGGGAATTGATCGGCATGACGTTCTTCGGTTGCGGCAACCTTTGCGGAGCTTCAGGGCGTATGGAGTACTCGTGAGATTCAGGGCGCGGGTGGCGAGGGTGCGGGGGCTGATGCGCGGTCGCGAGGATGAGGAGGTCACGGCCTTCGTCCGGGCGAGTCATGGACGGCTTCTGCAGACCGCTTATCTGCTGTGCGGTGACCGGGGCAAGGCCGAGGACCTGGTCCAGACGACGCTGGCCAAGACCGTCATGGCCTGGTCTCGGCTGCAGCGCTCGGAAGGTATCGATCACTACGTTCAGCGGGTTCTGGTCAACACGTTCGTGAGTTCGACGCGGCGTCGTTCCTGGTGGGAGCAGCCCCTGGGCCGATTGGTGGAAGGCCGGGCGCGCGACGAGTACGGGGCCGTGGAGCAGCGGGACTGGCTGCGTCGGGCATTGGACGCATTGCCGGCACGGCAGCGTGCCGCGGTGGTGCTGCGTTTCTACGAGGACCTGTCGGAGCAGGCCACGGCAGAAGCGCTGGGCTGCTCGGTGGGCACGGTCAAGAGCCTGACGTCGAGGGGTCTGCGGAGTCTGCGTATCCGGGCCGAGGCTGACGCTGCGGGTGAAAGCGAGGTGCGCTATGCGTAGTCCTACGGAGTTGCGTGCCGGCCTGGTGGAGATGGCCGAGTCGGTGAAGCCTGTCGAGGGCTTCGAGGTCGGGGTGTGGAAACGGGCCCGCCGTCTTCGCGCCCGGCGGCGGTTCGCCCGCACCGTGGCGGCCGCGATGTGTGTAGCGGTGGCGGTGACAATGTTCCGCCTGGTCGGGGTGGGGTCGACGCCGCACCTGACGGCGACGCCCCCGGACGGTCCGTTCTTGGGCTGGTCGGCCGTCGGCGACGTCGACACCAACCTGGTGCGTGAGGCCACCGACGTCTGGGACCGTGCCAAGTCGGCAGGCCCGCACACTGCTGTCCGGCCTCTTGTTGCGACGCGTGATCGGCGCCTGCATTCCGTGGTCGTCCTTCAGGGGTACGACAAGAAGGGCGCGGCACGGCTGGCGTTCTTCACCAGCGATACCAGTGCTGGCGACGCCTTGAGACTGCGGACCGATCGACCGGCGCCCGACCCGGTCAGCACCCAGGTGATCAGTCTGGTCAGTCCCCGGTTGACCGGGCCTGCCGGCGCGGCCAGCAATGACGGTTGGGGTACGTCCGCCATCGCCATCGCCGCGCCTGGAGTCACCACCCTCCGGATGTCGAGTACCACCATCGACCAGGAGCTGATCCAGGACCCCGGCTCAGAGACCGGACGTTTCGTCGTGCAGATGTTCAATCTCGCCACGACCGCCTCGACGGTCACCGTCACCGGCTTCAGCAAATCGACCAAGATTCTTTCCAAGCCGAGGAAGGTGTTCACCCTCCCTGCCGACGGCGGCGCTGATGGCGACGCTCGCGCGGTACGCGGCGCGGTTATCGGTCGCACGGACCAGCAGATCGTCGTGGCGTTGCCGGCGGATCGATCCGTCCAGCCGGGTCAGCTCGCCGTCGTCGCGGCCGGTGTGGTCGGCCGGGTGACGGCGGTCGACCAGACCGGCGGTGAGGCCACCATCGACCTGGTCACCAGTCCAAGGTTCACCAGCCAGGCATACACCAACATCAGCGATGTGCCGGGATCTGTGCGAGGCGCCGGCACCAAGCTGGTCATGGAACACATCCCGCCCGGAGAAAAGATGTACGTCTACCAGACGAACAGGGTCGTCGTGCCGGACCCATCCCAGCAAGACCGCTCCATCGGAGCCGTCACTATCGGGCGGGCCTCCGAAGACAAAGCAGACGGCGCCGACACGGTGGATCTGACGCCAACGGCCGACCTCGCGCACCTGCGCGACGTGTCGATCATGACACCCTTCGATCAGGGCTGACATGAAAACTGCGCGGGGACCTGTGTGCCCCCGCGCAGTTATCCGTATTGAACGCTAGTGAACTTCCGGCGAGACCGACTCGCGGCACTGCCGACCAACCTTGACTGGTCAATGGCCCCGGTGGTACGACCCTAGGGAGCCTCATGGCACACGAACCCAACTGAGCGCACCCGGCGGGAAGGAAGCGCTTCCGCAGGCCGGCGAGCAATTCACCGCGACGGTCGTGAAAGGTTGCTTCGGCGTGGCTGAAGGTTTCGACGAGCGCCTGCAGCGGAAAGACCGACTCCATGTCGGTGAACGGCTCCGGCAGCGGCAGGCCCTGGTCGAGGGCATCCAACGCGGGCCGGGCCCGGTGGAGTCCGGCGATCTCGAACGCGCGGCGGGCCAGCCAGCGGGCCGCAGCACGTTGGGTGTCCGGACCTGTGTCAGCACCCGGCCGCGTGCGTCGGTGGCCGGACCGCTAGTCCTTCATCTTCGCGTAGAACCCCCCGTCTGCGGAGGTGATGCGCAACTCGCCGGACGCGGGCAGGGCCAAGAGCCGACATCCCTGAATCACCTCGCCGCCCCCGATATCAGCCGATTCGAGACGGCAGAGCAGGTACTGGCCCTCCTTGGCCGGCAGGACGAATTCGCCGTCATCGTCGAGGGCGGCGATCACCCCGCCGGCCTGGGTCACCTGGTCACGGTTGATCCGCGCGTCCAGGTATGACAGGTCTTGCTGACCGATCGGGTCGTTGCCGGTGTCGCTCCAGAGCTTGTCGACGGCCGCGGCTGGTACGGCGATGATCCAGCCCTTGTCGATCGGCGAATCGCCGCGCCCGGTGTCGTCCAGGAAGACGGCGGTGCCGGTCAGGCCGTCGGCTGGCGGGTCGGTGCATGCGGCCAGCGGTGCGAGCAGCAGCAGCGTCGCCGCTGCTCGCACCACTACGGCTGTCCGGAACTGAGGCCGGCTCATTTCAGGGTGAACTCCGCTTCGTACGTGGACCCGTCGACCAGGGTGATCCGGAAGACCTGGGTGGTTGCCGCCCATGTCTTGGGAGTCTGCACGTTGAGGTGCCAGTGCGGGCCGGACTTGACCATCTTGTAGCTTGCGCCGTCGTTCAGGAACCTTGCCGACTTGACGGTGCCGGCGGTCACGCCCGGACCGGAGATCGACCACTTGAGCGGGATGGTGCTACCGGCCTTGACCACGGTGGGTCCCGGAGTCACCACCGGCGATTCGAAACCGCCGAAGGTGTACGCGGAGACCACCGTGATCTGGACCGTGGCCGTGCTGGTCTGGCCCGCGGAGTCGCGGGCGGTGACGGTGATGACGTGCTCGCCCAGGGTGAGCTGGTCGGCGCGCAGCGGCAGTTGGGCGCCGGTGCCGAGCACACCGTCGCGGTCGGAGGACCACTGCACCGCGTCGCCGTCGAGGAGACCGTCCTCGGCGTCGTTCGCCTGGGCGGCGAACGGAATCACCTGCGCTCCGGCGAACGACTGCCCCGCACCGGGGGTGACCAGGTCCACCGTGGGCGCCAGGTCGACCGGCTTCGGCGGCGCCGCCACCCGCTGCACGGTGATCCGGACCGTAGCAGTGCTGGTCTGACCCACCGAGTCGCGGACGGTGACGGTGATGACGTGGTCACCCTCGCTGAGCTGGTCGGCGCGCCAGGGCAGCTGCGCGCCGGTGCCGAGCAGACCGTCGCGGTCCGACGACCACCGCACCGAGGTGCCGTCGAGACGGCCGTCCTCGACGTCGTTGGCCTGGGCGGCGAACGGGATGGCCTGCGCGGCGGTGAACAGGTCCCCCGTGCCGGGGGCGAGGACCTCGACCGTGGGTGCCAGGTCGGGCAGCGAGAACGTCGCGGAGGCCGCGGCGGTGCTGCGGACTCCGTCGCTGGCGATCACCTTGAGCTTGGCGGTGGTACTGCCGGGCAGCGCCCACCGCGGCACCGACACCGACGAGCCGGTGATGTCGACCGCGACGACCTCCCAGCTGGTACCGCCGTCCGCGCTGTACAGCACGGTGTTTGCCAGCGACGGCGAGTCGGCGTCGCGCGACGACCACGAGATGGTGAGCTGCTCGGTGCTGCCCGAGTTCGGGACGCCGACCGAGACCGTCGGCGCGGCCGTCGTGGCCGTCGCGGTGGCCAAAGTGCGACCGTCGGCGCGCAGCTGCACCCGAGCCACTCCGGCCAGGTCGGCGGGGACGACGACGTTGAACAGCGACGGCTGCGGGCCGGCCTCGGCGCCGTCCGGCCCCGCGTCGCCGTCCTGGTGCGCGGGCATAAACCGCACGCTGTGCAGCACGGTGCCTGCGGCGTCCTGCAGCAGCAGTTCGTGGGTGCCGTCCGGGTCGCTGGGGGTGGGGGCCAGGTCGACCGCCAGGGCCGGCTTGAGCTGCGCGCTCGCGCCGTCGGCGGCGATGATGCCCCGCAGCGTCAAGCCCGTGCCGACCGGGCGTGGCGCGGCGTCGAAGCCTTCGATCGGGTCCCGGTCGCCGGAGAACAGCTGCAGGTAGTCGCGCTTGCCGATCCACCGTCCCTGCGTGCTGTTTCCCACGCAGTACGACATGAGCGAGGTGGTGGTCTGGGGCGAGGAGAGCGCCGCTGCCTCGTTGGTTTTCAGGAACCGGTGATCCATGCCCCAGATCTCGCGCCGCCGGTCACCCATCGGGCCCAGTGCCGCCACGGTCCTGGTACCGAAGGTCGTCTTGTCCGGATACTCGGGGGCGTCGTCGTCGGCTTCCTCGCCACACCAGCCGTTCTTCGCGTAGTCCCAGACCCCCAGGAACTCTTTGTAGCCATTGTCGGCCGCGTTCACCGAGTGGTGCAGCCCGTAGGTGTGCCCGAGCTCGTGCACGACGCGGTTGCGTCCGTGGCCCCCGGTTGTCGGACCGACGGTGTAAGAATCCCAGCCGGAGGCGACCGCCCCCACCGCCCTTCCTTGGGTGTTTCCGTCGGCGTTGCCGCGCAGGACGCCGTACCAGCGCTTGTCGCCGTAGTTGCGGGAGATATACCGCTTGGCGACCAGTGCCTCGTTGACCTCGTCGATCGTGGGGCGCTTGTCCATGTACAGCGTCGCGAACTTGCCGCGCCAGCCTGCCGTCGGCAACTGGCTCCAGGTGCGCTCGGACTGCTCCTCCAGGTCCTCGTAGGAGGGTGCGATCCGCTTGCCGTCCTCCATCCAGCTGACCGCGTTGAACTGCACCTCGGGCGCGAAGGGGGAGGCGCCGAAGGTCAGCACCTTGGAACACAACATGGTGGGACCGCTGACCGCACCCGGGCAGGACACCCCGCCGGGAAGCTCCAGCGCGAATTCCGTCTGACCCTTGGCCGTCCAGGCCGCCGGCACGGAGAAGTTCAAAGTCCGGTCCAGCGCGTCGCGATCGTTGGCCAGGTTGCCGTCGACCAGGACACCCGAGGCGGCGTTGACCGCGGTCAACGGGCTGCCGGGCAACTCCCGTCCGCCGGCGAAGCCACGCAGCCGGCCGGAGGTCCGCACCGGCTCACCCGGCGTGCTCAGGTAAGCGCGCACCACCGTGGGCTTGGCGGACACCAGCGGCACCGAGTTGTCCAGGTCCTGCACGGACTGGGTCACTTCGAGGGCGTCAAGCTGCACCGAATCCGCGACGCAGCCCGACAGCAGAGAGGTGAACTCGGCCGTGGTGCGGGCCGTGGTGACCGTTCCGCCACCGAAGACGTACGGACCGTACGCGCGCACCGCGTCGGCGGAGCGGAAGCCGCCGTCCTCGATGGCCACGACGCTGTAGCGGTCGACACCCTTCTCCTTGGCGTACTGCCAGGCCGAGCCCATGTACTCGCCCGAGTTGTGCGAGCCGTCGGTCGACATGCACAGGTTCCAGTCGGCGTCGCCCCGCCCGGCCGTCAGCAGCTCGTTCGTACCCACGCGCAGGGCGTCGCCGGGGTTGGTGCTGTAGCCGATCTGCGCGATCGCCTTGACCTTCGCCACGACCTCGGCCAGATCCGCCGCGGAGTTCAGCTGCGTCAGGGGCACCTCGGTCCGGGTCGCCGGCTCGCTCCAACCGGAGTATGACCACTGCACGACACCCACCGACCGCGTCCCGTTCAACGGGAAGTTCACCGGGTCCTGCAGCGCGGCCGAGTAGCCCTCCAACTGCAGCGCCCAGTCGGACGAGTCGATCGAACCGGAGCCGTCCAGCAGCAGCACCAGATCCCGCTTGCGACTCGTGTCCGCGGCCGACGCCGGTGTAGGTGCGAGCAACGGGGCCGCCGTCGCCAGCGCGCACGCGCCGGCAGCGAACACTCGGGCAAGGCGTCTCTTACCTGTCACAAACCGCTCCGATTCTCGGCAGACACAGTGCGGCGAGAAACTCGCCGACCAAGGCGCGGCACACACCACGTCAGGGCACGGCAATCCGCACGAAAATAACGGTACGAATCGGGCTTATGCCTAGGTTCTGAGCAGGCTCAAGACCAGCTCAAGCACCAAGTCCTGATAACCGACGACACGTCAAGATCCCGGCGGCCGAGGGGCGTGACATTCGACTCAAAGAACGGGTCTACCAGCTGACAAGGTCGCTGTGACATGCGTGCCGCTGGTAACACTGCCGGCATGCACGACTGGGAGCGGGAGCTGGCGGAGATCCGACGGCGCGTGAATGAGCGTGTCTACGAGTCGGAACGTGCCCTCGAGCGGTGGCGGCTGCATGCCGAGGACCGACTTGCGGACGCTGACACCGCGGTGTTCGAGGAGCCGTTGGATCCGGCGGCTGTCCCCGGTGACGCTCCCGAGCAGTTCCGCGAGGTTGTCGCCAGGTTCGACTCCGGCGAACTTGACTGGCAGACCGTGGTGTCCGGATCGGTCGAAGATGAGGGCGAACGCGCCGTGTCGATGTGGATGGACCGGCGTCTGGGGCAACTGCAGGCTGCGGGTCGGCTCGTGCGACGGGGGATGACCGCGGAGGAGGCCTACGACGAGGTCGCCGGGCGGGTGGGCCGGTGAGCGGTTCCGGCACGCTCGGGGCCTCCCGGGCGTTCGACTACCACCTGCGCTCCCGCTGGATGAAAGCGTTCGAGGCGCTCGCGCAGACGGCCGACACCTTGCAGCAGATGTGTGAGTCGATGGCCGCGCAATACGAGCACACCGTCAAGGGCCTGCTGTACACGCTGACGTACTTCCTGTCCCAGATCAAGAAAGGTCTCGGGAAGATCATGGTGGCCACCAACTGGGCGAAGCTGGCCGCGGCGCTCTATGGTGTCGTGTCGTCGCTCTACGACCTGATCGTTGACGGCGTGAAGCTGGCGGTGGAACAAGTCCAGATGTTCATCGAAGGGTTCGAGATGATCTCGGCGACCGTGGTCATGCTGCGCCATCAGATGGACGGTGACTTCGATGCCCTCAAGGCCGGGTGAGTGACATGAAGGTGCAAGCGGCAGACGGCCGTCAGTGGCGGGTGTTCCGCCGACGCCTGGCGTGGCGCCCGCGGCTACCGCGCTGGATTGTGGAGTGGTGGCCCGAGGGCTGGCCCGACGACAACATCATCGGCCTGATCGTCGGCGTGTACGCGATGGTCCTGCTTTTGATCATGTCGCCGTTCCTGATCTGGTACCTGCTGTCCTGGCTGGTCTGCCTTGTCGTGACACCGTTCGCCTGGCTCGCCCGTGCGACGCTGGGACGCCCCAGCCCGGTGATCGCTTACTGGGAGGAAAACCCGTGGGCCGAGTGGTGGGGCAGCGCCGACGGCCGACCCGCCGCAGACGAGCTTGCGCAGCGTGTCGCCGGTGAGGTGGCGCAGTTCGCGGCACCACGCTCACTGACGGCACCGAGGCCCGAGCTGATCGAGCTGACGACGGTGCGCGAGACCCCGATCGTCGAACGGATCGCGGCACGCTGGCGTAAGCGGCGAACCGGAGCCAACAGTTAGCTGTAGCGCTTTCGTTCGCGAGTACGGAGCCAGACGTCGCCACGTCGGCACCACCTCGCCGGCCAGTCCACGTGGAAATTTTCGTGAGCTGACGACCAGAGCCAGCTCCTGCTGGCGCGGTCGCGGTACGCCTCCATACGCTCACTCAAGCGCTACGCCCCAGCCCCGGCGCCGTCGGCGCTGCTGACGGCACGGTGAGGTACTGGTTCGGCAACGGCGGACCATGGTCCGCCACCAGCGCCCTCTCCTGACGCATCAGGCCTGCCCGATCCGGAACATCGGATCGGGCAGGCCGAACGATCCCGCCGCGTGCGGTGAATGCCAGGATGGGTCATGCAGATCATCAAGGATGCTTGCCGCTTCGCCGCGCCCGCCGGCGATGGCCCCAGCGACTGGGTCGAAAGGTTGCGTACGCCGGATCTCAGCGTCGGCACCTATTGCATCCCCGCGGGCGGCACCGACGACCAGAGCCCGCACACCGAAGACGAGGTCTACGTGGTCGCCGGCGGCCGCGCGGTCCTGAGGGCCGACAGCGGCACCGCGGAGGTGCAGACCGGATCCGTCGTCTTCGTGCCGGCCGGTGAGCGGCACACCTTCACCGACATCACCGAGGACCTGACCCTGCTGGTCATCTTCGGGCCCGCGTACGGAAGCAGGGCTTCCTGAGCCGAATCGTCGTACACGTGTGCGATGAGGGGTAGGAAGTGCGTGATTAAGGCGGAATGTGCCGTCGGGTCATCCCTCCGCACTTCACACTTGCAGGATGAGGCTCGGTCATCTGGCGGTCGGCTTGTCGCTCCTGAGTCCGCTCATGGCGACGGCATGTGGCGACGACGCGTCTTCCAGCAAGGTGTTGGTCTATTCCTGCTGTAAGAAGGAGGACCTGGACAAGGCGTACCGGCCGGGGGAGACGGTGAGTCTGCACTGGGTCGCCGAGGAAAAGGAGCGGCAGCCGAGCGCGGGGTCGACGGAGCTGACCGCACGGATCGTCGGCCCGACCGGTTCGAGCGATTCATCGGTGAGCCTGCGGCTCACCGCCCCGCCGGTCAAGGTGTCGGGCTCGGCGGGCACCCCGCCGGTCATCGAGATTCAGATTCCCCGAGACGCCACGCCCGGCAACTACAGCGTGAGCCACACCCGCAGGGGCGGTGGCGAAAACGTGACCGGCGAGGCCACGATCAAGATCGTGGCCGGCTAGAGGTCTGCGCAGAGGTCCTTGGCCTTGGCGACGGCGGTGTTGAAGACCGCGACATCCCCGGTTGCGCGGGCGTACTCCGCGTCCTCGGTCGCCTTGAGCAGCGACTGGTAGTACTTGTCCTTCTCCACGGCTGCCTGCGCGAGCACGTGGGCTCCGTTCATGCGGAGCATGGTCGCCTTGTCGAAGTCTTCGTCGATCGTCCCGACGAGGGCCAGAGCGTTGCACGAGGCTGCCGCATCCGCTTGGGCCGTATCGCCCAGATATCCGTTGGCGCTGTACGCCCAGACAGCACCCAGTCCGCCCGCGCCCAACACCAGTCCGACGAGCAAAGCCATCACCAAGGCCGCAATCAAGACAGGGCGGGACACTTGCGGTCGTGCTGCCTGATCCGTCATCTGCGGTACTCCTGTCACGTCGACACCTCTTCGCCGATGATCCCGGAAAGTCAAGGGTTCCGCCACGGTGCGTGAGTGCGCCCGTGAGCACAATTTCGCCGGTCGGGAGTGGACAGAAGGGCCTCACGCGTCGTTCGCTCTTTCCGTACGGGGGAGAGGAAGAGCGACATGACAAGGCCTCGGGTGCTCATCGCGCCGGTCACCGTGACGCCCACCAAGCCGTTGACGCCCAGCCACGTCAAGGGGCTGCTCTGGGTCGATGTGCTGTACCGGGCGACCGCCCTGGTCGCCGACGTCGACTATCGGTACAGCGTCACCACCTACAACGTCACGGCGCAGACGCTGGGCTTTTGGGCGTACATGGATGCCGAACGTGTGGATCCCGAATCGCTCACCGAGGAGGCGATCGGTGAGCACTACGTACGGTTTCAGGCACGCGCCGAGCCGCCGTCCTACGACGTGCTGCGCCCTTACGCGGAAAGGGTGGAGGCGACCGGATGGGTGCATCCGGCGAGTGCCAGGATGCTGCGGATCTGGGCCGGCCACTACGAGGCCCTGGGGCTGCACGATCCGGGGTTGACCGCCGTCGCGCCGCCCGGCCTGGGGTTGGCCGGGGTCCTGAGCCTGCTCACCGCACACGGGCTGTGCCTGGATCTGCGGGACGACGGCGGTCCGGTCTATCTCGACGCCACGCGCTTCGGGATTCCGCTGCGAAAAATCGTGTCGGCTGAGGGGCAGCCGAACTACCTTGCCTGCACCCTGCGGGATCTGCTGCCGCTGGCGCAGTCCTACGACCGGGTCGTCCTGCTGTACGACCGCGAGTTGCACGAGGACTACGTGCTGCTGTCCAAGGTTCTCGAGGTGGTGGGAGGCGTCGTCTCCCGGGAGGTGGTGGAGCGCGTCCCGATCAACGGCACCGTCCGGTCCAGCCGCTACGGGGGCTGGAGTGGCCACACCGTCGCCGATCTGCTGGACGCCGTGCGGGACGCCGGTGACACCGACGCGATCCGGCTGGGGCTGCGGTTGTATTTCATCGCGGTGTTGGGCCGCGGCGTCCAGCAGTCGTTTCGTAAGGATCTGCTGCGCCAGTCGGTCGTCCGGGCCGGGCGGCTGCTCGCCGCCGACCGTCCTTGCGACCCGGTCGGCGTGGACCGGGTCCTGCGCCGCAGCATGGGCAGCCTCGAATACGCCGACCCTTACCGGCTCACCTCGGCGTTGCTGGGCCGCCGCGGCAATCCGCCGGTGCGGGATCTGGCCCGGGCGGTGTTCTGCTGATGGCGACCCAGGATTATCTCGCCGCCGTTCTGCGGGAACGGCTGACCCGAGCCGGCATCGATGCCGCCAGGCTCGAGTCGGTGACGGAGCCGGAGCGGGACTGCACCGCTGTCGCCGTGCTCCGGCGATTCGAAATCACGACGTTCGCGGAGTCAGCGTTGCGCTTCGCGGCGAACGTGAGCGTCGAGCAGGGCGCGGATTGGCTGGCCGCGTTGACCCGTACCGCGTTCCTGGCGGGCAATCCGGCGAATCTGCGGGGTCGCTTTCCGCCGGCGTACCTCGCCCCGGACGAGTCGATCGCCTGGTACGGGCCCGCGCCATCCTCGGATTACACCGGGTTGCGCCGGTTGCTCAAGGCCTTCCCGGCAGGCAATCTCCAGGCTCCCACGCGGATGCTCATCCCGGCCTGTGCGGACGGCAAGGCGGGACCGCGATCCTGCCGGCTGCGCCTGGCGACCGCCGGTCTGACCACCGCTTCCTATCTGGTCCACCTCAACCACACCCTGGCCGAGGCGGTCCTCGACGGGCTGCTCCGGGCGGATGATCCGCTCGTCATCGACCATGTGCCGGAGCTGACGGACGCGGACCTGCGGACCGCGGCGAGGATCCGGGTGCATCGGGACACTGCCGATCCTGCTTGCTTGCGGGCATACACCTGCTTGTATGTCAGGTGACCGTCTTATCAGGACCTTCCACGTGTCGATCTGGTTACTCTGAGCCGATTTCGATCGTACGCGGAGGTGTTCATGCCCGGAGAGTTCTGGGTGCTCCTCGGGGCCGACTATGCGGGCAAGTCTTCGGTCTTGTCCGCATTGGCGCGCCGTACCAATTGGCAAGTGGCCTCCTATGACGACGAATTCCTTGACGACGGTTACCCATCGGTCTCCCGGCTGCGCGGGGAGTTCTTCGAAGCATTGCGGGAAGCGGGTCGCCGCTATTCCACCGACTTCGCCCTGAGCATCGCGCAGACCGCGGTGGTGTTCCTGCGCGATCAGGCGCTGGCCGGCAGCGTGGCCCGCCCGGTACTGGTGGATTCGTACTACTACAAGATCCTGGCCAAATGCCGCCTGGCCGGGTTGGCCAACGAGCAGATCTTCGCCTGGTGGCGTTCGTTCCCGGCACCGCGAGGCGTCATCTACCTGGAGACCGACGCCGGCGTCGCCTGGCGGCGCTCGGGCAACGGCGCCGCCGTCAACCGCTTCGAGCACTACGGCGACCAGCCGAGCCGGGAGGCGTTCGTCAGGTTCCAGATCGATCTCCGCCGGCTGATGCTCGCGGAGGTCCGGGACGTGCCGACCAGCGTGATCGGCGCCGCTGCCGACGTCGACGACATCGCCCGTCAGATCGAGGAAATCGTGAGGAGTGATCATGGCCATCGATCCGGAGATCGCGGCAAGGGTCGCCCAGTACCGGCATAGGACCGTCGCCGAACGCGATGCGCTGCGCGCCGCGCTCGGGGACGCCGTCTCCCATCAGCGGCGCGCTCTGGCCGACGTGCTCACCGAGAACGCCGCCACGGCCTTCGGCGGGGAGCACGGCTTCGCCGGCATCCGCGACGTGGACGCCTTCCGCGCCGCTGTGCCGATCCGTGACTACGAGGCGCTGGCGCCGTGGATCGACCGGGCGGCCGATGGCGAACCGCGCGTGCTCACGGCAGACGATCCTGTCGTGTTCTTCATGAGCAGCGGCAGTACGGGCGACAACAAGAAGATCCCGATCACCCGCAGTTTCATGCGGCGCAGCTTCTTTCCCTTCTACTACGCGGCCTGGGCCAACTTCGCCGAACATTTCCCGCGGGTGCTGGAACGCGACGACACCACCCTCAACCTCAAACACGACCCGGTTCCCCGCCTCGCCGCCACCGCCTCGGGTCGGCCACACGCGGGAGCCAGCCAGGTCGATTTCGGCGCCGCCTTCGGAGAGCACCTGGCGGCCGAGCCCGGCACCCGGGCGCCCTGGTCCGCGCTGCCCGCCACCGTCTGGACCGAGGACCACCTGGACCGGTCCTACGCCCGGCTCCGGCTCGCCGTCGAGGCCGATCTGCGCTGCGTCATCGGCATCAACCCCGCCATGGTGGCGGCCCTGCCGTACCAGCTCGCCGAGTGGCTGCCGCGGATCGTCAAAGATCTCCACGACGGCACGGTCGACGGGAAGCCGCACGGCTGCGCCAACCGCGAGCGCGCCGCGGAACTGGAGCGGCTGGCCGGGTACTACGGGACGCTGCTGCCGGCGCACGTCTGGCCCAATCTGGAGCTCATCTTCTGCTGGACGACGGGGTTGGCGTCGCTCTACCTGCCTCGGCTCCGGGAGAGCTTCGGTACGCGGGTGACGGTCCTGCCGGCGCCGGTCGCCGCGTCCGAGGGGCCGGTCGCCGTGGCGCTGGACCGGCACGCGACGGCCGGTTCCCTGGTCGTTCCGGCCGCCCTGTACGAGTTCGTGCCCGCCGACGAGGAGTTGCGCCCGGACAGCGCGACCCTGCTCATGGAGGACCTCACCGAGGGCGAGGAATACCACGTCGTCTTCACCCACGTCGGCGGGCTCTGCCGGTACGCCGTCGGCGACGTGGTGCGCGTCGTCGACCGGGTGGCCGGCGTTCCCCGCGTCGAGTACGCCGGACGGCGCAACCTCAGCGACGTGGCCGGCGAGCGCCTCCGCGAGTCGCACGTCGTCCGCGCCCTACGCACCGCCCTGGACCGCACCGGCCTGGAGGTCGTCAACGCGACCTGCCGTCCGGTCGTGCGGCCCGGCGCGGGCACTCGATACGAATTCGCCCTGGCCGCGTTCGCCAGCGGAGGAGCCGGCTGGGGAGACACGGAGGTCGAGGCGCTGACCGCCGCGCTGGACGCCGCGCTGAGCGGCACCGCCGAGGGATATCGCGGCGCGCGAGCCGCCGGGCGCCTCGACGCGGTGAGGTTGCACGTGGTCGGCGCGGAGCGGTTCGCCGAGGACTGGCAGCGCCGGGTCGCGCGGGGTGTGCGTCCCGCCCAGGTGAAGGACCGCGTCTTCCAGCGCGACGACGCGAGCTGGGAGCGCATGATCAGCACCGGGAACTGATCGGAAAGTCCCGACCCGCGGGACGTATCGTGCGACGCCACGCCGATGCTGGTGTGTACCGTGCTGGCCTTGTCCGGGCCGGAATCGCGGCGCCGGGGTGAGGGGTCGACGGAGCAAGCGTGTGGGATGACGACGAACTGACCGCGGCGGTGAAGGCGGCGGGTGCCGGCGACGAAGCGGGTTTCACGGCGCTCTGGCGCTCGCTGCAGCCTGCCGTCCTGCGTTACTTGAGGGTCGTGGTCGGCGACGCCGCCGAGGACGTGGCGTCCGAGACCTGGCTGCAGGCCGCCCGGGATCTGCATCGCTTCACCGGGGACGGGGCCGCCTTCCGGGGCTGGCTGTTCCGGATCGCCCGGCACCGCGGCATCGACGAGCGGCGGCGGTCCGGGCGGCAGCGGGAAGATCCGGTCGAGTCCATCGCTGACGACGTCGGCCACGCGGGTGACGCCGCCGCCCAGGCCCTGGAGCACTCCGGCACCGAGTGGGCGATCGGGCTCATCTCCGGGCTGCCGCCGGACCAGGCAGAGGCCGTCATGCTGCGGGTCGTGGCCGGGCTCGACGTCGCGACCACGGCCCGGGTGCTCGGCAAGCGGTCCGGCGCTGTCCGCGTGGCCACGCTGCGTGGCCTGCGAAAACTTGCCGCGGATCCCCGGGTGCGGGCGCGCGGCGACGAGGGTGACTTCTTTCACACGAGGGAGGTGTAACGCGATGCGAGGCTGGCGCGCTCTTCGTAGTGCGATGCGTAAACGGCTTACTTCCCGGCTTGGTCCGGCGGAGGCTGACCGGCTGATGGCCGGCAACCCTGCCGGCGCCGAACACCGTGGGCTGGCTGCGCTGCTCGACGCCGCGAAGGCTCCCCCCTCCCCCCAGGAGCTGGCCGGCGAACGAGCCGCGGTAGCCGCGTTCGTGGCGGCGTATCGGGACGCTGCAACGACCGGCCTGCCGAGAGGAAAACGCCGTGTACGCATATCACTGTCCGCCAGGGCGGTCACAATGAAGGTGGCGGCCGGAGTGGCTGTCCTGGCGGGCGGCGGTGTCGCCCTGGCGGCGGAGACTGGGCATCTCCCCGCCGGGGCACAGCACCACGCCCATCGTTTGTTCTCGGCCGTGGGCGTCCCCGCGCCGGCGCCCGAGACCACGTCCGAACGACCCACGACCGTCCGTCCCTCGACCGCGGGGCCCACGACCGCGCATCCCGCGCCCTCTGCTCCGCCGTCCCCGAAGGCTCCCGGCGGGCCGCCGTCGGAGGCCCCGAACGTACGCGGGCTATGTCAGGCCTGGGCAGCCCAGCAGGAACCGCACGGCAAGCCGATGAAGGGCAAATCCCGCCAGGCCCTGATCGCCGCGGCCGGCGGCGAGGATCGCGTCACCGACTTCTGCGTGGCCCTGCTCGGCACGCCGACCACCACACCGGCGCCGGGGGCCGACCCCGATCGCAAGCCGGACCACACCGGCAAGCCGACCGCCACACCCGGCAATGGCAAGGGCCATGGCCAGGACAGGACCCGTCCCCCCGGACCGAAAGATGACTGAGCCGGTCTTCGTCGACCGCAGCGGCCGTCGCCGCCGCGTCGTCGCGCTCGCCGGCTCGGCGGGCGCTCTCGTTCTCGTGCTCGCCGTTCTCGCGCTGGTCGCCGGGTTCACCGGCGTCGCACCGGCGACGCTGCCGGGCTGGGCCGAATCCGGCACGGAACGGCTGCGCGGGGATACGACACCCCCACCGGCCGCGCCGTCGCCGACGCCATCCGCGGGTCTTCGCCCCCGCGTCACCACGCCGGCGGCGCCCCCGGACGACCAGAGCGACGCCGGCGCCACCACCCGGCCCACGTTGGGCGCGTCGACCAGCACCTCCGCCGTGGCGGCACCGCCGGGGAACAGCCATCGGCGGATTCCGACCCACACCCCGTCGGCGCGACCGGGGAAGAAGCACTGACATGGGCAAGCGCGTGCTGCGGCGGGAACCCCGGGCCCACTGGGTTCTGCTTCTCCTGACCATGGGGGTGCTGCTCGCGGAGCTGAGCCTCAACGGGCACGTGAGGCACGTGGGCAGCGAAGGCGACGGTCCGGCGCCCGCGCCCGATCGCGCCCCGGCGCCGGCCGCCGCCACCGGCGGCGCGGCCGTCCAACGGCTCGGCCCCAGCACCGCCGTCAGCAGCCGCGGGATGCCCGCCAAGACCATCGCCCTGACCTTCGACGACGGCCCGGACCCGCGCTGGACGCCGCGCATCCTCGACGTGCTGGCCCGGCACCGGGCGCACGCCACGTTCTTCCAGGTCGGTTCGCAGGTCAACAAGCATCCCGAGCTCGCGCGCCGGGCGCTCGCCGAGGGCCACGAGATCGGCTCGCACACCTTCACCCACGCCGACGTCGCCGTGCTGCCGGACTGGCGGCTCGACGCCGAGCTCACCCTGACCGCCAACGCGGTCGCCGCCGCCACCGGGCGCCGGCCGGTGCTGCTGCGCCCGCCGTACTCCTCGAAACCGGCCGCCGTGACCGCCGCCGAACACCGCGCCCACCGGCGCGCCGCCGAGGCCGGCTATCTACTCGTTCTCACCGATCTGGACACCGGCGACTGGCGCCGCCCCGGCGCCGACGCCATCGCCGCGGCAGCCCGGCCCCAGGGCAGGGCCGGCGCGGTCGTGATGATGCACGACTCCGGTGGCGACCGCGCCCAGACCGTGGCGGCCCTCGACCTCCTGATCCCGGCAATGCAAGCGAAGGGCTACCGCTTCATCACCGTCTCGGAGGGCCTCGGCCTGTCCGCGATGCCGTCGGCGGACGCCGGACAGCAGTGGCGGGGGCACGCGCTCCGTGCCGCACAGATCGCCGGCGGATGGCTCGCCGATCTCCTCACCGTGCTCATGCTCATCGCTGTAGTGCTCGCCGGGCTGCGGCTGCTGGCCCAGATCGTCAGCGCCCGCGTGCACCTGCGCCGGCTGCGTCGCGACCGGCGCCCGCTGGAGTACGTCGGAGGAGTCTCGGTGATCGTGCCCGCCTACAACGAGGCCGCCAACATCGCGGCCACCGTGCTGTCGCTGGTCCGCAGCGACTACCCGGCCGTCGAGGTCATCGTGGTCGACGACGGTTCCACCGACGGCACCGCCGACATCGTCGAGCGCCTCGGCCTGCTCGGCGTCTACGTCCTGCGCCAGCGAAACGCCGGCAAGCCCGCGGCCCTCAACCACGGCATCGCGTACGCCCAGCACGACATCCTCGTCCTGGTCGACGGCGACACCGTCTTCGAGCCCGACGCGGTCGGCCGCCTCGTGCAGCCGCTGCGCGACAGCCGGGTGGGCGCCGTCTCGGGCAACACCAAGGTGGCGAACCGCGGTGGTCTGCTCGGCCGCTGGCAGCACCTCGAATACGTGATCGGCTTCAACCTCGACCGGCGCATGTTCGACGTCGCCGAGTGCATGCCGACCGTTCCGGGCGCGATCGGGGCCTTCCGGCGTGCGGCCATCGACGACGTCGACGGGGTGTCGGCGCAGACCCTGGCCGAGGACACCGACTTCACCATGGCGGTGCTCCGGGCGGGCTGGCGGGTCGTCTACGAACCCTCCGCCGTCGCCTGGACCGAGGCTCCCGCCTCGCTGCGCCAGCTGTGGCGTCAGCGCTACCGCTGGTGCTACGGCACTATGCAGGCGATGTGGAAGCACCGCCACGCGCTGCGCGAGCGTGGCGCCGCCGGTCGCCTCGGCCGGCGCGGCCTCGGCTATCTGCTGCTCTTCCAGGTCCTGCTGCCGCTCACCGCGCCGATGGTGGACGTCTACGCCGTGTACGGCGTGTTCTTCCTGGAACCGACCACGGTCATCGCCACCTGGACGGGCTTCACCGCGGTGAGCGCGGCCACGGCCGCGTACGCCCTGCATCTCGACGGCGAACGCTGGACTCCGCTCTGGAGCCTGCCGCTGCAGCAGATCGTCTACCGGCAGCTGATGTATCTGGTGGTGATCCAGTCGACCGTGATGGCGCTGCTCGGCGGGCGGTTGCGCTGGCACCGGATGGTGCGCACGGGCGCGGCCACGGCTCACATCTCCGAGCAGGACCGCCCGCGGCCGGTTCCCGCGCAGAGCTCCCGGCATCCGATCAACCTGCCGACCCGGGCGCTGCCGACCATCGGCGCGCAGCCCAGCCGCGAACGGTGGCCGATCAACTAGCAGTCTTCTCGTCGGATGGTTCGGCGGAGCTGCGGGGATGGATGGCGACCAGGAGCTCGAAGGTCGGTTCGCCCGGCGTGGTGGCGGCGCTGAATCGGTCGACCAGGTCCAGGAGCGCCTGGCGGAACTCGCCGGCCCGCCCGGGCGCCATGCGGGCGGTGGAGTAGCTGACCAGGGCCCGTTTGGCGTCGGGCGCGTTGCGGTCCATCACCGCGGTGCCGTCGTGCAGTCCGGTGAGGAGGTTGCCGCGTACCTCGTCGAAGAGGGTGTTGACGACCTCGCCCATCTCGTGGGTGGCCTCGACCGGGGTGGTGGCCGGCACGTCCGCCGGCTCGGTGCCGCGTTGGAACGTGATGGCCTCCTGGGCCGCGCCGTACTGCTTCTCGATGATGCCGTTGACGACTCCGGTCGCCCGGATCTCGAGGAGTCCACGTTGCTCGAGCTGGCCCAGGTGGTAGTAGATCTTCTTGGGAGGCATGCCGATCGCGCCGGCGAGTTCCTTGGCCGTCCAACGTCGATCGTGGTCGTTCATCATCAGCTCGAGGATCGCCAGCCGCGCCGGGTCGGCGAGCGCCTTCAGTGTCTCGACGTCGTCGACGACGCGCGTTGCCACCATCAGTTGGGTCCTCTTCAAAAGGCGCGGCTTTGTCGGAATCGTACTGCAAGTCGAGGGAAGTAAGACGCCGTAGAAAAGTCAAACACTTGACGGAGGTAGGGCGTCTAGCGACACTTGAGCGCCAGCCAATCGAGCTGGTCTATCTTTAGGGGATCCGGGGGGATTCATGCTGTTCGATTCCGTGCTGCCGCAGGCCATCGAGGTTGCCGACCAGCTCACTACGCACCTCTCCGCCACGGCCCACCTGGTCACCCAGCACGCCGGTGCGTGGCTCGAGGAAATCACCCGGTCCGTTAGCGAGGTCGCGGGCAACGAGCAGGTCAACGGCGGCTGCCACGTCAACTAGCCGAGCGCCCACTGATTCCCATGACGCCGTCGCGGCCAAGCAGGTACGCCATCGTCGGTGACACCGTGTTCCGGCACCCGACCGGGCGCGTGGTCCGGCCCGTATTGCACGCCGCGACGGCTCGGGTGTTTCTGGCCGACCCGGACACCGCCGGACGCCTCGCCGGCGAACCGCCGAGCGAGACTGCCGGAGCCGACCACGATCGCCTCCTCGCCGACGCGGGTCTGCTCGTCGCCGAGGACGCGGACGAGCCGGCGGCGATCATCGCGGCCGGCCGGGCGGCGTCCCGGGACGCCCGGATCCGCAACTTCGTGGTCATGCCCAGCGCGTACTGCAACATGGGGTGCGGGTACTGCGGGCAGACCCATGAGCGGGTGACCGTGTCCGGCTCCCATCGCGAAGTCCTCGCGGCCCGGTTCGACCGAGCCGCGAATTCCGGACGGTACGACGCGTTGACGGTGCGGTGGTTCGGCGGCGAGCCGTTGATGGCCTTCGCCGTCCTGCGTGATCTGTCCGACCGGTTCATCGCCAGCGCCGACGCCGCCGGCGTCCGTTATGCCGCGAAGGTGGTCACCAACGGCGCGTTGCTGGACGCGCGCAAGCTGCGGGCGCTGCACCGGGCGCGCGTCGGCACGATCGAGGTCACTTTGGATGGCCCGGCCGAGGTGCACGACGCGAGCCGCCCGCTCAAGAGCGGTGGCGGCTCCTTCGCGCGCATCACGGCGGTGATCGCGGCCGCCCTCGACGATGCCGAGGTGGACGGCCTGCAGTTCGTCATCCGGACGAACGTGGGGGTGCACAACGCCGGTCTGGCCGAGCCGTTCTCGGCGGCCCTGGCCGATGCCGGGTTGGCGCATGACCGGGTGCACTGCTATCCGGCTCCCGTGCACGCCTGGGGTAACGACGTCACCGACGTGGCTCTCGCGCGTCGGGAGATGGCCGCGACGGAGATGGCGTGGCTGCGCGCGTACCGAAAGTTTGGTCTGCGGTCGGCGCTTCTGCCGACCGCCCGCAAGGACGTGGTCTGCGTCGCGACCACCCGGCATAGTGAGGTCGTGGCGCCCGACGGCCGGTTGTACAGCTGCACGGAGCAGCCGTTGGTTCCCGGCGTCTCCGACGCTCATCTCGGCCGGCTCGCCGAGCATGGGCCGGACGAACTGCGCCCGGCCGGTGCCTTCGACGACTGGTACGACACGGTCGAGGCGGGCGAGACCCCGTGTCGATCGTGCGCGATCCTGCCGCTCTGCGGCGGTGCCTGCCCGAAGTTGTGGCGTGAGGGCCAGTCGCCCTGCCCGCCGCTGCGCGACAACATCCGTCAGCGGCTGGACCTGTACGCCATCGACGCCGGGTGCGTGCCCGCGTAGCCGGTCAGTGGACGTCGTCACGGCCGGCAGGGTGCAGCAGGGCGCGTACCAGCTGGGGGACCCGTAGCTCTGTGCCCGTGTTGCCCGGCGTGGCCCGCACCAGGCCGCGCCCGATGAGCACGTCCAGAACATCGATCACCCTCTCCCACGGCTGGCCCAGCGACGTGACCACCTGCGCCACGGTCCACGAACGATCGTCGGTTGCCAGGGCGTGCAACAGACTCTCCTGCTCGGCGGTCAGCGCGTCGCAGCAGGCGCGAAGGAGCCCTCCGATCGTCTGCGACCGTGGGCCGTCCGTGCCGTGGCGGGCGGCGGCCTGCTGCTCGGTGCGCGCCGGCACGGTAAGTCCCAGCAGATCCCACACGGACATCTGCGCGAGCTGCCGCACGCCCAGGACCCGTCCACGGCAGGCGACCGCCTCCAGGGCGAGCGGCAGGCCGTCCAGCCGGCGGCAGAGTTCGGCGGTGGCCGCGGCGTCGTCCGCGGTGAGGGTGAAGCCGGTGCGGACCTCGGACAGCCGGTCGACCAGCAGCCGCACCGACGGCAGCGCGGTGATCTCCGCCAGATCGTTCGACGGCTCGGGTGTCGGCAACGGCGCGAGCACCGTCGTCTGAATGCCGGCGAGCTGCCAGGGCTGGTGCGAGGTGGTGATGACGCGCAGTTCGGGACAGGCGCCGAGCAGGCCGGCCACCGCCGGGGTGCAGTCGTCGCCGTTGGCGATGCCGTCGAGCACGAGCAGGGCCGCCTGCGATCCGACGATCTGGCGGATGCGGGCCGTGTCGTGCCGGCCGAAGGTGCGCGGGCCGGCGTCCTCCCACAGCACCGGCCAGCGGTGACGCCCGTTCATCCAGGCGGCCACCTCGGCCGCCACCCGGGTCTTGCCCACGCCGGGCAGGCCGGACAGCGACACCATGCGCCGGCGGCCGGAGGTGAGCAGCTCGGCGATGGCGCGGATCTCGTCGTCGCGGCCGAGGACGGCGTCGACCGAGGCCGGGCGGGTTTCGGCGACGACCTCGAGCCGGGCCGTGCTGCGGCGGTGGTGCCCGGCCTGGAGGAAGGCCTCCCGGACGGTGCCCTCCAGCCGCAGGCCGTTGGCCAGCAACAGGAGCGTCAGTGCCCGGGCGTTGGCGCGGCCGGCTTCCAGGTCGCGGATGGTGCGAGGGCTCACGGTGGAGAGGTCGGAGAGCGCCCGCTGCGTCAGCCCGGACCGCAGTCGGTGGTGGCGCAGGAGGTCGGGGAAGCTCAGCCCGGCGGTGCCGGCCGACGTGGCCGGGTGCGCACTCGGACGCATGACCGGTGCGGGCCCGGCGGCCGTCGCTACCGCCGGGATCATCGCGGGCCTCGGGCACATCGAGGTGAGGAGCGCATCGCTCTCCGATCCAGGCGTCGCGTACGGGATGGACGTCTGAATTTTGTTGGACGTCGTACTTCGCTGTCAAGCCATGGCGACTCAGCGTGCCAGAGAGTGCTCTGCCGTGGTCCGTTGCAGCAGGTGAAGGCAGACGCTGAGCAACTCGACCGCGAGGGGGTCGGGTGTCTGTGCGACGGCCAGGTCGGAGAGCCGGGCCAGCAGGCCACCCCACTCGTGGGTCTCGACGCGCCGCTCGCGGTGGCGCACCAGCGACAGGCTCACCGCGGCCTGGGTGGCCAGCAGGTCCAACAGTTCGAGGTCGTCCAGTTCGCGATCCGGCTCGGTGGCATGTCGGTCGAGGACTTCCAGCACACCGATGCACGTGTTGCCCGCGATCAGCGGCGCCGCCATGATGCTCGACGGCAGATAACCGGTCGAGGTGGCCGCGTCGCGGGCGAAGTGGTCCGTCTCGGCCACGTTGTCGACGATGAGGGTCTGGCAGCTCATCGTGACCCAACCGGCGATGCCCGTGCCCGCCGGGAACCGCCGGCCCACCAGGCTCTGCTCGCCGGCGCCGGCCACCGCCGCGAAGACCAGATCGCCGGTGTCCGGACTCACCATGAAGATCGACGAGGCGGCGGCCGCATACACATGTCTCGCCACCGCCACCACGGACTGGAGAAGGTGCTGCTCAGTGGTCCCGCTCAGGAGTTCGTGTGACAAGGATGCCTCCCTGGTCGCTCTGCGGCGAGACATTCGCCGCGCAGTGGTAGAGAACGCTCTTGAGTTGGAACGGCGTGAGCCATGGGTGCTTGCTCAGCACCAGGGCCGCGATGCCGGCGATATGGGGGGCCGCGAAGCTGTTCCCGGTGTTGCGCATCGTGCCGCCGCCCGGACTGGCCACCGGCACCCGGACGCCACGGGCGCAGAACTCCACCGGCGGGGTCGCGTTGTAGTAGAACCGCATCGGATCCGGCTCGGCGTGGCTGGCCACCGAGACGACCGAGGCGAAGCTCCACGGGAAGCTCTCGATCGGCAGATTGTGTGCCGCTACCACCAGCAGACACCGACGGAAATAGGCGCGGTCGCACAGCTCCGCCAGCCTCGACCGGAACTCGGGCCGTGCCGTGGACAGGCTCATGTTGATCACGTCGAAGCCCTCGTCGACGGCGTGTGCCAGCCCGGCCAACAGCGCCGCCGCCGTGCCGGACTTGCCGTCGCCGAGGACGCGGACCGAGCTGAGCGAGACCTTCGGCGCCACCTCGCGGATGATCCCGGCACACGCGGTGCCGTGCCCGGCCGCGTCGCTGGGCGCACACTCCCGCACCCGGGGCGGCCGGCCGTCCTCCGACACCACCTGCCAGGCCTGGTCCACCGGGCCGACCAGCGGATGGTCCGCGTCGATGCCGCTGTCGAGCACGCAGACCCGCACCCCCGAACCGTCGGCGCCGCCCCAGGCCCACGTCGGGCCGATGCCGGCGAACAGGTCGGCCGGCATCGGCTCGGAGCCGTCGACGGCCATGCCCCAGGCGGGCATCCCCGACCGCTGCCGGGGTCGTTCACCTCGCCACGGCGGAACAGTTACATCCATGCCCGTACCGCCCCTTCTGGCCGGACCGCGCCGACCAGCGTGTAACAGTCGATCGCCGTGCGAGCGGAGGCCCGCGCGCGTGCGTCGTCACCGAGCGACCGGTAGCTCCGCGCCAGGTCGAAGTGGACTTCCGCGCGCAGGCAGGGATCGTCCGTGCCCTCCAACAGGGTCATCACCTCCTCTGTACGGGGGTCATAAGTCCCGCGGGCCGCGGCTGCCGCGACCGTGGCCGACAAACTCAGCAGCCGCCCACGGATGTCCATGCCGGCGCTCCGGGCGGCCAACTCGGCCAGGTCGGCGACCGCGGCAGGGGTCGGATCGTGGCGAAGGCGTTCGCGCGCCGCCTGCACCCGCAGAGTGAGCGCGGTGGGTGCGTGCCCCGCCCGGTGGGCGCCGTCGGCCGCCCGGCGGTAGCAGCGCTCGGCGTCCCCGTGCTCACCCTCCAGCGCGTGCGCCAGACCCCAGGCCTGATCGACGAGGACACCACCGATGGTCAGGCGCAGCTGCTCGACCGCCGTACCCGCCGCGGTCAGCGTGCTCCGGGCCGCCCGGGCATCGCCGAGCAGGGCGAGGCAGCGCGCCTGCGCGGCCAGCACCGGCACGAGAAGCACGCGGTCACCGGCGAATCGGCCGGCGAGGTCCGCGCAACCGGCGAGCTGCTCGCGCAGCGGCGTCGGGGCCCATTGCCGCACCTCACAGAGCGCCACGAGCAGGCGGTCCTCCTCGTAACTGTCGTGACCCAGCCGGGCGTGGGCCAGGGCGGTGCGGGCCGCGCGCTCGGCCGCCCCGAACCGGCCGTGTCGCAGGTTCACCAGGACGCGCAACTGCTCGAAGCGGCACCAGGCCAGATGGTCATCCGGATCGCCGGCGAGTTCCTCCGGCACCGACTCGTCCTCGGCGTCGCCGAGGCGAACGGCAAGCAGACGCTCCTGCATCAGGCAGGCTCTTCGGGTACGCGGATCAGCGCTGCGACGCCCCACCTCGGCCACCACCTTCAGGGCCCGCGCGGTGGCGCCGTCCAGCAACAGGGCGTCGCTGAGCCGCAGCGCCGTGGCGGCGCCCGTACCGTCGGAATCGCTGGACAACGCCTGCCCGAGCAGGCCGACGGCCGCCGGGATGTCGCGCTGCCGCAGGGCGGTGGTGCCCTCCAGCAGGGACGCGGAGGCGGCCAGTCGGCGCAGCCGTGCCAACTCGTCGTCGTGCGGGCGCAGATCGCCGAGCAGGCGCACCGCGGCGTTCAGGTGGAAGGCCGGGCTCACCGAGGCGTCCGCGAGCGCCCGGTGCCAGCCCAGGCGGCATTCCTTGTCCAGCCGGGTGTAGGCGGTCTCGTGCACCGGTTGCTGCACGAACGTGTACTCGCCGGTCCGCGCCGCCGGCCGGATGAGCTGGCGTGCCACCAGTGGTTCGAGGGCGCGGTCCGGCACCGGCTGGCCGAGCAGAACGAGTTCGTCGACCGTGAAGGTCAATCCGATGACCGAGGCGGCGCCGAGCAGCTGCCGGGCCGCCGCGGGAAGGCGGTCCAGCATGGCGCCCACCATGGCGGTGATCGTCGCCGGAACTCCGGTGACCGCCAGGTCCGGCGGCGAGGACTCCACCATGAGGCGGATGAAGAGCGGGTTGCCGGCGCTGTGTGACACGACGCGTTCGAGCGAGCCGACGGCGTGTGCCAGCACGTCGACGCTGCCGGCGGAGAGCAGCGCCGTCAGGGTGGCGCTGTCGGCCGGCGTGAGCGCGCCGAGGTCGATCACGTCGTCGCACATCGCCGGCGAACAGGCGGGCTCGACCTCGGCCCACTCGGGCCGGCCCACGCAGATCATGAGCAGCGGCAGGTGTCGCAGGGTGCCGACGAGTTCGCCGATGAGTCGCAGCAGCGACAGGCCCGCCGATTCCAGACCGTCCCAGACCACGATCAGCGGAGCCGTGGCGGCGGCGAGCACCTCCCGGGCGGCCCACGCGATCTCCTCCACGCCCGGCGCGGACGTCCGCAGATCCTCGAGCACCCGGGCCAGCCGGGCCTCGGTGTGCGGCGACTCGCGTATCAGTGCGTCGAGCACCCGTACGAGCGGCAGGTAGGTGTCCATAGGGCCGTAGGACGGGCACTCTCCGACCACGACGGTAGGTGCCGGGCGGCCGTCCGGATCGTCGGTGAGGTCCTTGACCACCTCGCGGACGAGGCGGCTCTTGCCGATGCCGCCGGGGCCGACGATGGCGATCGCCTCGGCGCGCCCGCCGGCCACCACGCGGGCGTACGCGGCGCGCAGCCGGGCGCGTTCATCGGCCCGGTCCACCATCGGCGACTCGTCGTCCGGGTCGGTGTCCGGCGCGGGCCCGAGCACCAGGAACGCCGGCACGGGCTCCGCCTTGCCCTTGAGCACCAGGGGAGCCAGCACGGCCAGCGCGAAGTGCCGCCGGGCCAGATGCGCCACGGTCTCGTTGACCACGATCTCGTCCGCGGCGGCCGCCGACTGCAAGCGTGCCGCGAGGTTGACGACATCGCCGACGACCCGCAGTCCCGCCCGCGAGGAGTTCGTGACCAGCGCCTCGCCCGCCGCCACCCCACAGTGGATGCTCGGTGCGGCGCCCCGCGGGCCGGGCAGGGTGGCGACGTCGGCGCGGATCCGGATCGCCGTCCGCAGCGCCCGCAGCGCGTCGTCCTCCTCCGACCGCACGGCCCCGAACACCGCCATGACCGCGTCGCCGATGAACTTCTCCACCGATCCGCCGTGCTCCTCGACCGCGACCGAGCAGATCTCGTAGTACTGCTCCAGCATCAGTTGCAGGGGTTCGGGGTCGACCTGCTCGGCGAGCCGGGTCCAGCCGACGAGGTCGAGGAAGAGGACGACCACCAGCCGACGGCTCACCTGCGGTCTCCTGACGTGGTCCTCGACATGGTTCGTCCTTCCTGGTGCGCGCCGGCGACGTCACCACGCCGCCGACGCGTCCGGCGCCGGCTAGAGCATCTTGAGGTCGTGGCCCACGACCTCACCCTCGGCCGCCGTCAGCTTCTCCTGGACGTTGACCAGGACGGTCGTCTCCTCAGGAGTCAGCGAGGCGAGGACGGCTCGCTGCTCGGAGCTGAGCAGGTCGACCGGGCAGCCCGCGCTGCGCAGGGCCTCGAGGGGATCGTGCATGAACATCACCTGTCTTCTTGTCAGGGTGGGGAACTGCGCTAGCGCAGTCGTCACGCCGCGTCGGCGTACGGCGGCGGCCAGATGCCGATCGGCAGCAGGCGGTGGACGTAGCAGTAGGCGACCAGTTCGGCACGGTTGCGGCAGTCGAACCTGCTGAGCAGGTCGCTGATCTCCTCGCCGACGGTGTGCCGACTCAGCCGCAGCTCGCGCGCCGCCCGGTCGGTCGTGTAGCCCCGGGCGATCATGGCCAGCAGGCGCATCTCCCGGGTGGAGATCCGGTTATCCGACAACGAGTTCACTGCGACGCACTCCTTTCGACGTGTCGTGCGCGAACAACTCACGCACCATCACCGCGGCCATGAAGGAGACTCCGTGCCATCCGGCGCGACGCTCGTACCACAGCCAGTCGCCATCGGTGTTGGCCTCGAGGAAGACCGGTTCGCCGGTACGCGTCAGGAGCAGGTCGAACGCCCCGTACCGCAGGCCCCAGGCCACACACAGCCGGCGTACGGCGGCGACCACGGCCAGCGGGCAGTCGACTCTGGACACGCGGACGGCGGCGGGATCCGTCCAGACCACGGCGGGATCGGTCTTGTGGACCTCGAAGGCGCAGATCCCGCCGTTGAGGTGATAGACGCGCAGCTCGCGGACGTGCGGGATGTATTCCTGAACGACCCGCGGACCCGAGATGTCCGCGTCGGGAACGTCTCGGCGATCGACGACCATGGGCAGGTGCGCCGTCCACCGCTGAGGATTGGGTTCGGTGGCCCGGAAGTCGGGCGTCTTGACGATGACGCGGCGGCTTCCGAGCTGACGGGCGGCGGCGGCCACGTCGGTCGTCACCACCGTGCGCGGGGTCCGCACGCCGAGGCGGCGCGCGTCGAGCACCTGCACGGTGCCGACCGGCGCCCGGCCGGGCAACCGGTGATCGGCCGACGCCGTCAGCTGGTGGGCGAACCCGGCCCAGGAGGCGGCCTCGACGCCGCTCCCGCCGCCCGCCGCCCGTGCCGCGAGCGTGGCCGCACCGGTGTGACGCGTCCAGACCACGGCGGGACGCACCCGACGGTCGCCGACGGTCAGGACGCGCTCGCTGAGGTCGAACGTCACGGGAAAGCCGTCAAGATCGGCGTTCGTCAGCAGCACCGTCGGCACCCGTAACGCCGTCAGGAGGTCACGGACGACCTCCAGTTCCCGACCTCCGGCGCCGTCCATCAGCACCACGGCATGGTGCGGAGCAATGCGGTCCGATCTGGGCATAGGCGAAGGCTATGCGCGGCGGGGGCACGCAAATGGCAGCTAGGCGGCAGCTTCGCGGCAGCTTGCCGGCCGGCCGCCGCCAGGGTCCCCTCCGCGACCGTACGGTCCCTACCGCGGCCGCAGCGAGCCGTCGCCGACGCACACGGAGGGAGTAGCCATGCCGGACACCATCGTGACCGCGGTGGATCTGACCAAGCGGTATCGACGCAGTGAGGTCCCGGCGGTGGACGCCATGTCGTTCGCCTTCGATCAGGGCGAGACGATCGGCCTGTTGGGGCCCAACGGCGCCGGCAAGACCTCGCTGATCAAGATGATGTGCGGGGTGACCGCGCCGACCAGCGGCCAGATTCGCGTCTTCGGCGCCGACCCGGTCCACGAACCGGTGGCCGCGAAGAACGGCATCGGCGCCATGCACCAGTCGGGATCCTTCGACGAGATGCTGTCGGTGCAGGACAACCTGCAGATCGCCGCGCGCTTCCGGGGCGTGTCGTGGCGCGCGGCCCGGCCGTGGGCGCTCGAGGTGGCCGAATACCTTGGGTTGACCGCCGCGCTGCCCCGCCTGGTCTTCCAGCTCTCCGGCGGTCAGCGGCAGCGGCTGCAACTGGTCCGCGCCCTGTTGACCATCCCGCGCCTGCTGATCCTCGACGAGCCGTCGGCCGGCCTGGACGTGGCCGGGCGGCGCGACGTCGAGCGGTTCGTGCGCTGGTTGCGCGACGACCACGGGGTGACCGTGCTGTGGACCAGCCACCACATCGACGAGTTGGAACGCAACTGCCAGCGCATCCTGGTCATCAACAAGGGGAAGGTGATGCGCTTCGCGCATCCGCGCGAGCTGGTCCGTGAGTTCGGCAGCGCGCACCTGGTGGTGACGGTCGACGACGCCGTCGCGGCGAAGGTGGTCGTGGAGTGGGCGGAGTCCGCCGGCCTCACCGCCTCCGCGACCGATGCGGACGTCCGGATCGACGGGGCGGTCGTGCGTGACGTCCTGCCGCCGCTGAGCCGCGCCTGCCAGGACGCGGATGTCGAGATCTCCGGCATATCGACCGTCACCGACTCGCTCGAGCAGGTCTTTCTGCGCATGACCACTACGACCGGAAGTAGGGCCTGACCGTGACCGCGCTGTCCTTCGACCGTACGCCGCCCACGCCGACCCGCCGGTCGGCCGACCTCGCGGCGGTCTTCTACCGCGAGTACGCCCTGCTGGCCCGCAACCGGGTCAACCTCATCCTCGGCCTGACCCCGATGCTGGTGTACCTGCTCCTGGTGAACACGTCTCTCGGCAACGTGGTCGGCGAGATCACCTACCGGGGTACGCGCCTGCCGTTCGAGGTGTTCCTCCTGCCCATGGTGCTGGCGATGTCCGTGGTCAGCGCCTCGGGCACCACCGGCATGGCCCTGTTCCAGGAGGAGATGAGCGGCGTCGCGACCCAGCTGTGGTCGTGGCCGCTGCGCCGGTCCCGCTTCCTGGCCGGCAAGCTGCTCGCGGGCGTCTCGCTGGTGCTGGCGCAGAGCCTCCTGGCGCTGGTCGCGGCGGTGCTCCTCTTCCGCTACCCGCTGACGCCGGCACACTGGGTCAGCCTGCTGACCGCGCTGGTGCTGGCATCGATCGCCTTCAACGGGGTCTACCTCGCGGCCGCCGTCCTGATCCGCGACTACCAGACGTTCATGGTGCTCACCAGCGTGTCCGTGCCGGTCCTGGTGTTCAGCGCGCCGTCGCTGTCGACGACACAGCAGCTGCCCACGGTGCTGCAGTGGATCTCGGTGGTCAACCCGGTGACGTACGCCGTGACAGGCATGCGCGACGCCGCGGTCTTCGGCTTCGGCACCGCCTGGCCGAGCCTCGCGGTGCTGACCGGCGTAGCCCTGGTCGCCAACGCCATCGCCGCGCGTGGCCTGCTCCGCCGCGCGCAGAGCCTCTGAGCGGCGGAAGGAGTCCCATGCACACCATCGATCCCGATCTTTCGGCCGACCGCGCCAAGCTTCGGCTGCCCGGCACCGCGCGTGCGCGGACGCCCGCCGCCACCCTGGAGATGGCCCGTCGCGCCGCGGACCAGGTCGGCATCACCCGGGTCGCCGACATCACCCGGCTGGACGTCATCGGCATCCCGACCTACCAGGCCATCCGGCCGCTGTCGCGGACTCTGGCCGTCTCGCAGGGCAAGGGCGTCACGCCCGAGCTCGCGATGGTGTCGGCCATGATGGAGTCGATCGAGACCTGGCATGTGGAGCAGCCCCTGCCACCGGTGGTCACGGGTACGCCGCGCGAGCTCGACCTGGCCTACGATCTCGCCGCGTTGCCGCTCACCGCGCCGCAGCTGCTGCACGACGAGCTGCCACTCACCTGGCTGCCGGCCCGGTCGCTGGCCGACGGCGTCGCCACGCTGGTGCCCCGCGACGCCGTGCGGCTCTCACTGGAGCAGCCGACCGACTGGTGCGCACCCGCCTTCCTGGCCTCAACCAACGGCCTGGCCAGCGGCAACACCGTGGTCGAGGCCACCCTGCACGCGCTCTACGAGGTCATCGAGCGCGACGCCGTCACCGCGGCCACCGGCAGCGACCGGGGCGTGCGGGTAGACCCGCGGACGTTGCGCTCGGCCGTCATCGACGACCTCTGCGCGATGATCGAGCGGGCCGGGGTGGTCCTCGAGACCCGCCTGCTGCCGTCGCCGACCGGGCTGCCGTGCTTCCTGGCCTGGGTCGCGTGCGATGACTATCCGGCGGCGATGTACGGCTTCGGCTGTCACCTGAGCGCCGAGACCGCCCTGTCGCGGGCGATCACCGAGGCGACGCAGACCCGGCTGGCGTACATCGCCGGCGCCCGGGACGACCTGCGCGAAGGCATCGACGACTCCGGGGCCCGACGCCGACCGGAACCGGCGGGCGAGCCGGCCGACATCAACGACCTGTTGGGCGTGCGGGTCGACCACGACAGCCTCCTCGACGACCTCGACTACGTGGTCGAGCGGGCCACGGCGGCGTTCGGGCACTCGCCGGTGGTGGCCGACCTGACTCGCGCCGAGATCGGCGTACCGGTCGTCAAGGTGGTGGCGCCCGGCAGCCGGGTCAGCTTGGAGGTGCTGTGAACGCCAGAACGGTGGTCTACGCCGGCCCGACGATCTCGGCCGCCGACGTGCGCGAGGTGGTGCCCGACGCGCTGGTTCGGCCGCCCGCGGGCCGCGGCGATCTGCTCGCCGAGGATTGGCGGGCGGGCGACGTCGCGGTGGTTGTCGACGGCTACTTCCGCGAACGCCGGTCGGTCGGCCACAAGGAGATTCTCTGGCTGCTGCACAACGGCGTACGGGTCGTCGGCGCGGGCAGCATGGGCGCGCTGCGGGCCGCCGAGTTGGCGACGTACGGCATGCGCGGCGTCGGCGCGGTCTACACCATGTACGCCTCCGGCGAGATCGACGGCGACGACGAAGTGGGCGTGCTGCACGGGCCGGCCGCCATGGGATACCCGGCGCAGACGGTGGCACTGGTCAACCTGCGGCATGCCGGTCGGCTGGCGGCCGAGGCGGGTTCCGTGACCGCTGGTCCGGTGCGCCGGCTGGTGGCCGCGGCGAAGGCCCTGCCGTTCGCCCATCGCACCTGGGACGACATCACCCGCGACGCGTCCGATGAGGACCGTGCGGCGGCCATCGTCCTGCGGCGGCTGATCGACGGCGGCGCCGGGAATGCCAAACAGGCCGACGCCCGGGCGGCCCTGGCCGAGGTCGCCGCCGGTGAATTGCCGGTGCCCGCACCCGTGCCCGTGGTCTTCACCGGAATCAGCCGTGACCAGGTGGCTGCACGCCGGTCCCGCCGCGAGTACGCCCCCGGTCGGTGGATGTCCGACTTCGACGTGCTCGATGTGGCCCGGCTGTTCGACGACACCTATCCGGAGCTGCACGAGCAGGTGCTGACCGGACTGCTGCGGGACCTCGCCGCGGCACAGGGGCTGGACGTGGCGGCGTACGCCCGCGCCAAGCTCGGCGTCGACGGCTCCGGCCGGCTGCCGGACGCGCTCGCCGCGTGGCTCACCGACGCCGAACAGGCCCGGCTCGATCCGGAGCAACGTCTGTTGACCATCATGGTCCGGGTCTGGCCGGTGTGGCATTCGGTGGACTGGCGGCCCGCCGTGTTGCATCGGTTGCAGGGCACCGAAAGTTGGTCGCGGTGGTGCGACATCGTGGTCCGCGCCGCCGAGGTGGCCGAGGAGACCCGTCACATCGTCGTGCCGCCCGAGGCGTTCTGCGCCATGATGTTTTCCCGGCATTGGCGCCAACCGGGCACCTCTCCGACTATCGCGATGGCGCGGCGTGGATTCGCGAGCGCCGAACAATTGGGTGCCGCGGTCCGACCATTCTTTCCGTACGACGTCCGGCGCAAATAAACCCACGTTTGTGGGGTTTGTGCTCGCCGTTGAATAAGGCACTGTTAATGCGTACCACTTCCCAATCAAAACACAAGGAGGAAGTAATGGCCTTCGACTCAGTGGCAGCGCTGCGTGACGCCGGCATTCTCGGCGGCACCATGAAGCCCGAACTCGAGGAGTTCTACGGCAGCCTGACCCAGCAGGAGACCGAGGTTCTGATCTCGGCGAAGAACCGCCTCTCGGCGGTTCTGCCGGACGTGGTGGCCCACTCCGCGGACTGGACCACGCCGGAGGCGACCCAGCACGGCTTCGACGCCGCGATGCTGTGCGCCTGTGGCCTCTGGTCGGGTTCCGGCCAGGCCCAGACCATGGAGAACTAAAGACGGTTCGCGCAGGCGCGGCCCGCCAGCCAGTGGTGAACATCGACAGATCTGACAGGCCGGTAGGGCCGCGCCTGTGAACGCACGACACGTGAAGGGGGCACCGATGCGCGGGACACTGTTACGCAACCGCTCTTTGTTCGAGCTGCCGAAGGATCTGACCTACTTCGTGCACGACGACGATTATCTGGTCGTCAATCCGGAGGTGGGCGCCCGCTGCCTGCTGAAGCGTCAAGAATTCCGCGTGCTGCAGGCGTTGGCCGGTGCCTCGGTGGACGGCGTCGCGGTGCCATTCGAGGAAACGGCACAGAGCGAGCGCGTGCTCGCCAAGCTGATTCTGAACTGGGTGGTCTACTACAACGGCAACAAGCCGACGGTTCAGGTCAGTGAGCCGCCATTGAATTACGCGTACTACGCGGTCACCGACGGCTGCAACCTGCGCTGCCCATATTGCTACGCCTCATCCGAGAAATGCCTGCCGGGGGAGCTGAACACCGCCGAGTCGATGGCGCTGATCGACCAGATCGCCGACCTCGGCGCCAATTTCATCGTGTTCACCGGCGGCGAACCGATGCTGCGCAAGGATCTCTTCCAGCTCGTCGAGCACGCCAACAGCCGCGGCCTCAAGTCGAACGTCATCACGAACGCCACCATGATCCGCAAGCCCGAGCAGGCCCGGCGGTTCGCGGAGCTGTTCAACGCCGTCACGGTCAGCATGGACGGCGGCACCGCCGAGACGCACGACCGCACCCGGGGCGCGGGCGCCTTCGACAAGACGTACAAGGCCTTGCAGCTGCTCAACGACGCCGGGGTGGCTCCGGCGATCAACCACATCGTCACCTCGGACAACATCGACGAGCTCGAGAACTTCGCGGGCTTCATCGACGGCATCAAGGTGCACAGCGTGCGCCTGATGAACCACAACGACCTCGGTCGCGGCGTCGACGACGAGTACGACTTCGGCTGGCAGGACCACCTGCGCGTCCAGCAGATCGTGTGGACGTCGCCGATCGCCGGCACGCTGAAGCCCGACGGCCCCCGCCCGGCTAGCCCGTGCTCGGTCAAGGGCAACTGCGGCATGGGCGGCAACGAGATCTACATCAACTCGCTCGGCGACGTCTACCCCTGCAAACTGATCACCGGTCGCTCCGCGTACGCCGGGAACATCCGCCGGCAGCCGCTGGCCGAGATCTTCGACGGCCCCGTGCTCGGCACCATGCGCCGCAGCACCGTGTACGGCGGCGAGTTCCACGCCGACTGCGAACAGTGCTACATCAAGGCCAACTGTGGCGGCGGCTGCCGTGCGGCGCACATGTCGGAGTCGGGCGACCTGACCCGGAACAGCCGCAACATGTGCCGCATCCTGCGCCACGGCGTGGTCACCCAGCTGTGGCGTGAGGCCGGCCTGACCCGGCTCCAGATCGCTGCGAAGGACCAGGAGATCACGGTTCCGCGGATGGTTGCCGGCGATGAGGTGCACCGCGTGTTCGACCAGTGGAAGACCTGGAAGCCCGAGCCGAAACCGGCGATCAAGGCCGGCGAGCTCATCCCCATCATGCCCGTGTCGAGGAGGCAGGACGTTGTCGGTGCGCATCAGTGAGTCCGTCGTCTGGCAGGAAACCGCAGACGGCATCTCGATCTACCACACCGAGTCCGGCGAGTTCCGGACGTTGAACGAGACCGCGGCCAAGATCTGGGTCCTGGTCGACGGCGACGGCGCCCGCGAGCCGGTGCGCACCAAGCTCTCGCTGCTCTACGGCGGCGGCAACCCGGCGCTGACCGGACGGATCCGCGCCGAGGTCGACCGGTTCGTCGACACCATGATCGAGGGCGGTCTGTTCACCGAGGACGACAGCGAGGCGCCGGTCGCCGAGGGCGTCGCGGCGTGAGCGGGACGGTCATCCGATGACCTCGGCGGTTGTCCTCGGCGGCGGGTTCGCGGGCATGCTCGCGGCGAACGTACTGGCGCGACACGTGCCGGACGTGACCGTGATCGAGGGCGGCCGCTATCCCGAGGGCCCGGGTGCGCGCGGCGGCGTTCCCCAGGCCCACCACAGTCACGTGTTGGTGGCCGGAGGGGCGGTGGCGCTGGAAACCCTGCTGCCCGGAACGCTCGCGGCGCTGGTCGACGCGGGCGCACTCCGGCGAGGACTCTCCGGCGACGCCCTGATCCTCAGCGCGCACGGGTGGTATCCGCGGCACGAGACCGACGCGTACCTGATCTCATGTTCGCGCTGGCTGATGGACCACGTGGTGCGGCAGCGCGCGCTGGCCGGCACGGCCGTCACCGTACGGGAGAACAGCAGGGTTCGAGGACTCGCCGGCGACGCCACCCGGGTCACCGGGGTAGTGGTGGAGCACGGGGACGGCCGAGTCGCGACGATCGCCGCCGATCTGGTCGTGGACACCACGGGCCGGCGTTCCCGGGCGCCGCGGTGGCTGGCCGACCTCGGCTGCCCGCCGGTCGACGAGGAGACGGTCGATCCCGGCCTGGCGTACGCCACCCGGTTCTACCGGGCTCCCGCCGACCTCGCCGCCGAGCTGCCCGCGATCATGGTGCATCCGCGGCCGGGGCCGGGCCGCTCGGGGCACGGCGCCACGCTGTTCCCCATCGAGGGCGGCCGGTTCATCGTCACTCTGACCGGCACCCGCGGTGACCGGCCGCCGGTCGACGAGCGCGGCTTCGTCGCCTGCGCGTCCGCGTTGGGGTCGCCGATCGTGGCCGAGCTGATGGCCGCGGCCCAACCCCTCGGCGGCGTTCGTCCCTACCGCGCGACCACCAACCGCCGCCGGTACGTCGAGCGCCGGGCGCGTCCCGACGGATTCCTGGTCGTCGGCGACGCGCTGGTCGCGTTGAACCCGTTCTACTCGCACGGCATGTCGGTGGCCGCGCTGAGCGCTGTGCGGCTCGACCGTGAGCTGACCCGCTCCGGCGTCGGGCCGGCGGAGCTGTCCGCCGCGCAGCACGCGATGGCCGCCGAGGCAGACCGGTCCTGGCAACTGGCCGTCGAGCAGGATCGGCCGCGTGCCGGTGCTTCGCCCGTACCCGTCGCGTTCGAGCAGTTCGTCCGCGACCGGCTGGCTCGTACGGTGCTGGCCAGCCCGGCCTGGACGGCCGCGATGTTCCGCGCACAGACCCTGATCGGTCCGGCCGCGTCCCCGCCCGCGGTGCCCGCACCCGATGCCGGCGAGTGGCGTCCGCTCGATGAGGACGCCGCGATCGCGCAGTATCCGCGCCTAGCCGCCTGGCGGCGCGCCGTAGTGGGGAGTTCGACATGACCACCGAGTCCGCCGTCCCAAGGTCTGCCCTCTTCGGCAACCCGGCGTACCTGCTGCCGCAGATCTCGCCCGACGGCACCCGGCTGTATTACCTGGCCCCGGACCGGGGCGTCCTCAACGTGTGTACGGCGCCGCTGGATCGACCGGAGCAGGCCAGAGCCGTCACGCGCGATCGGGGACGCGGCATCCGAACGTACGGGCTGTGTCACGACGACCGCACCTTGTTCTGCCTCCGCGACGCCGACGGCGACGAGAACTGGCGGCTCTATCTGGTCGACGTGGAGTCGGGGGAGGAGCGGTGCGTCACGCCCTTCGACGGCGTGCAGGCGCGCATCCTCGCGCACAACCGCTGGCACCCCACCACCATCCTGCTGGGGCTCAACCGCGATCGACCGCAGGTCCACGACGTGTACCGGCTGGACGTGCCGACCGGCGAACTGACCAAGGTCGCCGACAACCCCGGATATCTCAGCTGGGTCTTCGACCACGACCTCGCCGTTCGCGGCGGCGCGGTGCTGCGCCCCGACGGCGGCATGACGATCCACCTGGACGCCGGCGGCGCGGACGGACCGCAGCCGTGGCTCGAGGTGCCCTACGAGGACGTGATGGGAACCCGCGTCGTCGGGTATTCCCGCGACGGCACCCGGTGCTATCTGCTGTCGTCCGTCGGCGCGAACGCCAGCCGGCTGTTCGAGGTGGACGCCGCGACCGGTACGCGACGCCTGCTCGCCGAGGACCCCACCTACGACGTCAAGCGGGTCGAATTCGATCCGGTGACCCGGGAACCTCAGGCCGTCGTCTTCGGCAAGGACCGCGACGAGCGGGTGTTCCTCGACGACGGCTACGCCAAGCATCTCGCGCGCATCCACCAGGAGTTGGCCCTCGCCGGCATCGACGCCGAGGTGTTCGTCGACCGGACCGATCGCACCGATCAGCGGTGGACGGTCTCGGTGGTCACCGGCGCCGGCCCGGTGCGGTACTACTGCTACGAGCAATCCTCCGGCCAGCTTCGCTACCTCTTCAATCACCAGCCGGAGTTGGAGAAATACCAGCTCGCCCGAATGGAACCGTTCGCCTTCACCGCCCGTGACGGCGTCGCGGTGCACGGTTACGTCACCTGGCCCGCGGGTGTGCCACGGCGCGGGCTGTCTGCTGTCCTCAATGTGCACGGCGGCCCGTGGGCGCGCAACACCTTCGCCTTCGACGAGGAAGCCCAGCTCCTGGCGAGCCGCGGGTACGCCTGCGTGCAGGTCAACTTCCGCGGCTCGACCGGATACGGCAAGCACTTCCGCAACCTGGGCGCCAAGCAGTGGGGCGCCGCCATGCACACCGATCTGCTCGACGCACTCGACCACCTCGCGGCCGGCGGTGGCATCGACCCCGCCCGCGTGGCGATCATGGGTTGTTCCTACGGGGGATACGCCGCGCTGGTCGGTGCCACGTTCACGCCCGACCGGTTCGTCTGCGCGATCGACCTGTGCGGACCGGCCAACCTGCTGACGATGCTCGCCGCGGGGGCGCCGTACCGAACGCCGTTGGCGTCCTTCATGCACGCGCAGGTCGGCGACCCCGAGACGGAACGGGACATGTTGTGGTCGCGGTCGCCGCTGTCCCGCATCGACGACGTACGCATCCCCATCCTGGTGGTCCAGGGTGCCAAGGACGTACGAGTACCCCGTGACGAGGCGGAACGCGTCGTGGCCGCGTTGCGTGACAAGGGTCTGCCGCACGAGTACCTGCTCTTCCCCGACGAGGGGCACAGCCTCACCCGACCGGCCAATCGCGACACTTACTACGCTGCGGTGGAACGTTTCCTCGCGGAACACCTCCCGGTCACCCGGGAGTGACGCTGCCCCTGGGAAAGGACCGGAACATGACTGGTCGGCGTGTCGTGATCCTCGGTGCGACCGGCTCGGTCGGGCGCCAGGCGTTGGCGGTCATCCGCGAACACCCGGACGAATTCGAGGTCGTCGCACTCTCCGCGGGTGGCGCCTCGGTCGAGACGCTGGCCCGGCAGATCGTGGAATTCCAGCCGCGGGCCGTGGCGGTCAGCGAGCCGGGCGCGGCGAGCGCGGTGCGGGCCGCGGTCGACCGGCTCGTCGCCGCGGGCGACGGGTTCGCCCATCCCGAATATCTCGAGGGTACGCCAGGCAGCGCGACGCTCGCCGCCCTGCCGTGCGAGGTCGTGCTGAACGGCATCACCGGCGCCGCCGGCCTGCCCGCCACGCTCGGGGCGCTCCGTGCCGGGCGCACGCTGGCGCTTGCCAACAAGGAATCGCTCGTCATCGGCGGTGAGCTGGTCCGCAAAGAGGCAGCGCCCGGGCAGATCGTTCCGGTCGACTCGGAGCACTCCGCCCTGGCGCAGGCGTTGCGCGCCGGCCGCGCGAACGAGGTGCGGCGGCTGCTGGTGACGGCGACCGGCGGACCGTTCCGCGGGCGGCGCCTGGCCGAGCTGCACGGGGTGACCAGGGCCGAGGCGCTGGCCCATCCCACCTGGTCGATGGGGCCCGTCATCACGATCAACTCGGCCACGATGGCGAACAAGGGGCTCGAGGTCATCGAGGCGCACCTGCTGTTCGACATCCCCTACGAGCGCATCACGGTGGTGGTCCACCCGCAGGCGTACATCCACTCGATGGTCGAGTTTCGCGACGGCGCCACGATCGCGCAGATCAACCCGCCGGACCTGCGGCTGCCGATCGCTCTCGGGCTGCGCTGGCCGGAGCGGACCGACGACGTGGTGCCCGGCGTCGACTGGAGCACGGCGCACACCTGGGAACTGGAGCCCTTGGACGAGAGCCAGACGCCCATGGTGGCTCTGGCCCGCGCGGTCGGCGAACTCGGCGGCGCGGCGCCGGCGGTCTACAACGCCGCCAACGAGGTCGCCGTCGACGCCTTCCTGGCGGATCGGATCCGCTTCACGCTCATCCATGAGGTGGTCGACGACGCGGTCGCGGCGTACACACCGCCGGCCGGTGCGCTGACCGTCGAGGAGCTCATGGACTACGACGCGACCGCACGGCGGCGGGCCACCGAGCTGATCCGCCGGAAAACGTCGTGACCTCGTTTACCACCGTGTCAGTCGCGCGGTGGTCATCTCTTCGTGGGCACGGGAGAAGTCGAGCGTCGGCTCCTGCGAGGTGTCGCCGTGGCGGGCGGGTGGGGGAGTAGAGGACCACACCGGCACCGAGGTCAACACCAGCGTGCGCGACCAGGTCTCCACCGGGGGCGACGTCGCCGGCACTGCGGGCGACACCGGAGCAGGGGCGTCCGGTTGAGCCAGTCGGAGGGCCAACAAAATGATCAGCCCGACGGTCGCGCCGATGACCGTTCCGCCGCTGTTGTAGAGCCAGTCCGTTGCCGAGGCGACCCGTACGCCGCTGACCGCCTGCCAACCCTCGATGCCGAACGACAGGGCGGCTCCCGCCGCCGCGGTCCACACCGCGTGACGGGTGGCGAGGGCGCCCGCGACGCCCAGGGGGATGAACAGCAGCAGGTTCGCAAGGCTCTCGTCGCTCGAGGCGGGCGCCTGCAGCTCGGCGTGGAAAGTCGCCGCGTGCAGGAGCGAGCGCACGTAGCCACCGAGCCGATATACCGCGCCGTCCTGCCAGCCCGGCGCTTCCAGGGGTGCGGTGAAGACCAGGATGGGTGCCAGTGCCAGCAGCGCCAGCAGGGTCCAGGCCGGCTGCCAGCGGAACATCCGCGACATTGGCCAGAACAGCATCCCCGCCGCGATGGCGCAGCACAGCAGCAGCGCCACCGCGCCGGGACGGTCGAGCGCCAGGTCGAGCTGGTATCGCATCCCACTCCCCTCGCAGGTCTTCCACGGACAACGCGACCATCCTGACCAGCGGGGTGTATCGGGAAAATAAAGCCCTCGGCAGGGCCGGCGATGAGATAACATCCGCCATCATCGATATAGTGTCCCGGGCCGAGGGGATCTCCGTCATGTCACTGGACCGCGATGTGCCGCGTACGGTGGCCGCCCGGCGCGAGATTCTGCGTCTCGGCGGCGCCATCGCCGTGGGCGGCTTGCTCGCCATGACGACTTCCCGGGGTGCGGCCGCGGGCCCTCCCGCCGATCCGCCCGTGACCACCACCTACACGGGGCACTCGCCGCCGGGATTCGACCAGTGGGAGTACGTGCCGTTCGACGTGCCGGCCGGGGTGAATCGCATCTCGGTGCGCCGCTCGTACGATCCGTACGTCCTCGTTCCCGGTTTGATCCAGAACGTGCTGGACATCGGGATCTTCGGTCCGGCCGGGTGGGACGCCGGCGCCGAGGACGGGTTCCGCGGGTGGTCCGGCGGCGCCCGCGACTCCTTCACGCTCTCCGCCTCCGACGCCACGCCGGGCTATCTGCCCGGCCCCATCGAAGCTGGCAGGTGGGCGGTCGTCCTCGGCCCGATCGTCGCCAACCCGCTCGGCATGGACTGGCAGGTCGACGTCACGCTGGAATTCGGGCCGCCGGGGACGGCGTTCGTGCCGTCGCCCGCGCCCACCCGCGCGGTCGGTCGAGGTGCGGCCTGGTATCGCGGCGACATGCACGTGCACACCGTCCACTCCGACGGGCAGGGCACCCAGGAGCAGACAGCGGCGGAAGCTCGCGCCCGTGGCCTCGACTTCTTCGTCTCCACCGAGCACAACACCAGGTCGGCGAACCAGACCTGGGGCCGTTACGCCGGCGACGACCTGCTCATCATCGCCGGGGAAGAGGTCACCACCCGGCACGGCCACTGGGTGGCGCTCGGTCTGCCCGCCGACCGCTGGGTGGATTGGCGCTACGGCCCGGACGATGGGCTGTTCGCCGGCTACGCCGAATCCGTCCGCGCCGCCGGCGGCCTCGTCGTGCCGGCGCATCCCAGCTCGCCGGGACCCGGCTCGACCTGGGAGTTCGGGCACGAGCACATCGACGGCCTCGAGGTATGGAACGGGCCGTGGACAATCGACGACGTCAATTCCGTGCGGATCTGGGACAGGTTCCTGCGCGGCGGCCGCCGGTTGGCCGCTTTCGGCAACAGCGACGCGCACAGCCCAGCCGCCCTCGGGCATCCGCAGACGGTGGTGTACGCGCCCGAGTTGTCCCGGTCGGCGATCCTGGCGGCGTTGCGGGCGGGACGCTCGTACCTCGCCGAGTCGGCCTCGGCCACGCTCGACCTGACCGCCGCCGCCGGGGGCCGGGTCGCCGGGCCCGGACAGTCGCTGGAGGTCGGCGACGACACCGTCGAAGTCCGAGCCAGGGTGAGCGGGATGCCCAGCACCGTCGTCTCCCTGCACGCCGCGACCGGCCAGGTCGCGACCGGCTTCGTGCCCGCCTCCGGAGCCGCGACGGTCACCTGGCGTACGCGCGGCTCCGGCGCCCGGTTTGTCCGTGCCGAGGTGCAACGGCCGCGACCCACTTCGACCACCCTGACCACCATGGTGGCCCTCAGCAACCCGGTCTGGCTCGTCTAATCGGTCCTTGTGGACAGCTCGTCGATGAACGCATAGGGGTAGTCCGGCGTCGGCGGTGCGCTCACCTCGTCCAGCAGCTTCGCGGCGGCCGGGTCGAGATGCAGGTCCGCGGCTGTCAGGCTGTCCCGCAGCTGGTCGGCCGTGCGCGCGCCGATGAGTGCCGCGGTGATGCCGGGCCGGTCGACCACCCAGGCCAGCGCCGCCTGCACCGGGGTGAGGCCGTGCTCATCGGCGACGGTCACGAGCGTGTCCACGATGCGCCACGTGCGGTCCGTGCCGCGTCGCGAGAGCGCCTCGAGCCCCCGGTTCGAGTCGTCACCCAGGCGGCTGCCTGACGGCACCTCCTGCCCCCGGCGGTATTTGCCGGTGAGCCAGCCCGCGCCGAGTGGTCCCCACACCATGACCCTCGCCCAGCGGGACGCGCCGATCCGGGCCGTGCGCCTGGTAGAGGTCCACCCGTTCGACGCCGAGCCGGCGAAGGCTCGCATCGAGCGCCCGGTGGAGATACTCCCTGCTCAGCCCGGCGCCCGGCTGGCCAGTGATGGCAAATCGGCCCTTCGTGGCGATGACGAGCCGGTCGCGCAGCTCCGGGCGGGCCCGCAGCCATGCCCGTCGCCCCCCACCGTTGGCGCGGGCCTGACACACTCTCCAAGATCCGTCTTTGGGGAGATGCGCTCGGATGAGTCTGGTGTTGCGGCGTGCCCGTGCCGCGCGGAGCCTGCTGCTGGCCGCGGCCGGGGTTGCCTTGATCGCGACGACGCTGCTGACCAGCCTCGCCGCCTACAGCCGCGAGGTGGTCGCCGCCGGCACCCGCGGTGCGATCGCGTCGGCCGCGCCCGATGAACGTTCCGTGCTGGTCCGCGGCTCCGCCGGCCGCACCGCCGACGACCTGGCGAAGCGCGACAGCATCCTCCGGGCCCGCGTCGGTGCTTCGCTGCCGGACAGACCTGTGGATATCTCCGCCGCCGGTTACGCGACCGGCCGCGAACTGTCCGGCGCCACCGGCAATGCCGTGCCCGATGCCGGAGGGGTGGTCTACGGCTCGATCGTCTTCCTGGAAGGCCTGGATAGGCACGCCGTCCTCAGCGCGGGTGCGTGGCCCCGGCCGGGATCCGCCACCATGGAAACCGTCCTCGCGGAGAGTGTGGCGTCGATCCTGCGGGTGAAGGTCGGCGACACGATCCCGGTCACCGACCGGGTGACGTCTCGCGCGTCCCACCTGCGGGTCGTGGGCATCTGGCGGCCGCGTGACCTGCGGGACCCCTACTGGCTGCTGACCCCGGACGTGGCCACGGGAATGACGCCGCGGTCCGCCACGTACGGGCCGATAGTGATCGACCGCGCCGATTTCGGCGCGGGGTTCTCCGGTAACGCCTCGGCGGGCTGGCTCGTCGCAATGGAGACAGAGGGCGCCGACGTCGCCGACATCGCTCGAATGGCCGACGCCGCCGACGAGCTGACGACCGCCCTCCCACAGGCTGCCGGGCTCGGCACCTCGGGCCTGGTCAACACCCAGATCGGCGCTCTGGGCGAGAAGCTGGCGCGCGCCGACCTGGTCGGACGATCGGCGCTGGTCACCCCGATGCTGCTGATCGCGATCCTCAGTGGGCTGGCGCTGGTGCTGGTCGCCGCTCTGCTGATCGACCATCGCCGCGGCGAGTCCGCGCTGCTGCGGGCCCGGGGCGCGGCGCGGATCCAGCTCGCCGGCCTGGCCGCGCGAGAGGCGCTGCTGGTGGTCGTGCCGGCCGCGGTGGTGGCGCCGTTGCTCGCGGTCGTCGCGGTCACCCTGGCCGGGGCCACGCTCGGCGGTCCCGTCAAGGCTCCGCCGATCGCGTTGCCCGATCCGTTGCTCTGGCTGGTCGCCGCGGCGGCGGCCATCGGCTGTGCCGTCGCGATCACGGCCCCGGCCCTGCGCGGCGGCGGCACCTACGTCGCCGAGATGGCGGGCCGGTCGCGACCCGGGCGCCGCACGGCCGTGCAGCGGATCGGCCTGGACCTGGCCCTGGTGGGGCTCGCCGTCCTGGGCTGGTTCCAGCTCCAGCAGTACGCGTCGCCGGTCACCGGCAGTCGCTCCGACGCCCTGGGCATCGACCCGTTCCTCGCCGCCGCCCCCACCCTCGGCGTGCTGGCCGGTGCGACGCTGGCGCTGCGCCTGCTGCCGCCGGTGGCCCGGTTCGGCGAGCGGTCGGTCGACGGCAAACCCTGGCCCGGCACGGTGTTCGGCATGTGGCAGGCCGGGCGCCGGCCACACGCCGGCCCGGTGCTGCTGCTCGCCCTCGCGGTCGCGGCCGGCACGGTCGCCTGGTGCCTGGCGGGCACCTCGGTCCACAGCATCCCCGATCAAGCCGACCACCACGTCGGCGCCGACCTGCGGCTGGTGGAAACCGGCGGCAAGGCGCCACCTGGCCGGGCGGCCCAGCTTGCCGCCCTGCCCGGCGCCACCGGCCCGGCGCTCCCGCTCTGGCGCGACACCCTCCCGGCCGGACCGACCGGAGCGACGACCGAGGTGCTCGCGCTGGACACCGCCGCCGCGTCCGAGGTCTATCGGGTCCGGCCCGACCTGGCCGACGGTGACGTCCGAGGCCTGCTCGCGGGGCTGGCCAAGCGCCGGGTCAACGCCCCGCTCGTCACCCTGCCCGCCGGAGCCACCCGGCTGACCGGCACCATCACGGGCGATCGGTCCGAGACCGTCGCGGTGTTCAGCGAGGCGAACGGCGACATGCTCCGACTACCGCTGGGCGGGAAGGGACGGTTCTCGGTCGACCTGCCGCGGACCTCCGCGCCGTTGCGGCTCTCGGGCTTCTCGGTGGTGGCGTCCGGCGGGCCCCTACTGTCCACGACCTGGGCGATCAAGGGTCTCGCCACCGACACCGGACCGCTGTCGCTGGAGGGGCAGGCCTGGGAGGCGGTGTGGCCCAAGGACGGTGCGAAGGCCGTTCTGGCCGGTGGCACCCTGTCCGCCGAGGTGATGCTCGGTGACAGCGGCACCGTGCCGCTCATGGTGGCCGCGCCCACCCCGAGCGCCCGGGTCCCGGTGGTGGCGACCCCGCAGGCACTGACCGCGCTGCGCTGGAAGGTCGGCGAGCAGACCTCCGCGGACGTCGGCGGCGTCCAGGTGGGCATCGACGTCGTCGGCACGATCCCCGCCGTGCCGGGGACCACGAAGCCAGCCGCGCTGCTCGCGGATCTGCCGTCATTGAGCACGACGATGCTGCACACCAGGGGCGTCGTACGGACGCCGCAGGAGTGGTTGGTCGCCTCCGGAGCGGACACCCACGCGGCCGCGGCCGAAGCGGCCGCGGGCCTCGGTGGTCTGGAGGTCCTCGACCGGCGGCAGCTCGCGAGCGATTCGGATGACGCGTACGGTGCGGGCGCTCGCACCGCCCTCTTCGCCGCCGCTCTCGGTGCGATGCTGCTGGCCGCCGTCGGCATCACCGTCGACGTTCGCACCACCGCCCGGCGCCGGCTCACCGAGTTGGCGGTGCTGCACACGCTCGGCGCCGGCTCCCGGCTGCTGGCCCGCTCGCTTATGGTGGAACAGGCCTTCCTCGCCGGGGTGGGAGTCGTCGTAGGACTCCTCGTCGGCGTCGGCGTGGCAGCGACCACAGCACCGCTGCTGATCCTCACTCCCTCGGCGAGCCGACCTGTGCCGACGCCGCTGCTCGAGATCGACTGGTGGCGGGTGGGCGGGACAGCGCTGCTGTTGTTCCTGCTCGCCGTCGGGCTCAGTGCCCTGGTCGGCACGACGCTGCGCCGCCGGCTCGCGGTCGCCCAGCTCCGGATCGGGGCGGACCGGTGAGCGCGGTGCTGCGCCGGGTCCGGGCGTACGCGGGCCACCTCGGCCTGCTCGCCGTCCTGAGCCTCGCCGCCGCGTTGCTGTTCAGCGCGCTGCCCCGGGCCGCCAACGAGTTCACCGACCGGGGGCTGCGCGAGGACATCGCCGGGCTGCCGTACCCGGCGCGGGACCTCACCTTCCGCATCGCCGTCAAGAATCTCGAGGACCTGCCGCCCACGGCAGCCGAAAGCGGGTTGCCCGAGCTGGAGGGCCAGTTGCCGGCGCCGCTGCCGGGTCTGATCGGGGAGCGTTGGTTCAGCGCGATGGTGGGCCCCGAGGGCATCGAGCCGTCCGGCCCGCCCCCGTACGCCGGCCAATGCCGACCGCACCTGCAGATCCGCTACCAGGGCGGATACGACGCCGCGGTGCGCATGGTCACCGGCCGCCTGCCGAAGCCGGGAGCGAGCACCGAGGTCATCGTCGACTCCGATGCCGCCGAGCTGGGGAAGCTGAGCGCCGGGTCGAAGCTGAAGCTCGCTAGTTCCTCCGGCTCCAGGCCGGTGACCGTCGTCGGTGTCTTCACGCCGGTCGACCGGGCCGCGCACTTCTGGGACGGCCTGGCGACCGTCCCGGCTTCCTGCCCGAACCCGCTCGACGGGCTCACCAGTCGGATCACCATGCTCACCGACATGTCGGGAGCGGCCCAGGCCGGGAAGGCCGTCGAGGAGATCGGCTACGAGTGGCGGTTCGCCCTTGCCGTCGAGCGGCTGCGGACCTCCGAGCTGGCCTCCGTCACGAAAGCGGTGGCCGACACGCGGCGGCTCACCGGCGACGGGCAGATCAGCGTCAATACCGGGCTGGACACGGCGCTCGGTGACTTCGAGGCCCGGCTGCGTGGCGTACGGGCGCTGCTCGCCGTGGTCCAGGCCGGCCTGGTCGCCACCATGCTCGGCCTGCTCGTGCTCGCCGCCCGTCTGATGACCGACCGCCGCCGTGACGAGTTCGCCCTGCTGCGTGCCCGCGGTGCGGGGGCTGGCGCGGTCGTGCTGCGCACGCTGCGGGAGACGGCCCTGGTGGTGCCCGCCGCCGTGCTCGCGGGCTGGGCGCTGGCCCTGCTGGTGCCGGGTCGGTCGAATCCGTGGGACCCCGTGCTGGTCGTGCTCGTGGGCGCTGCGGCGTTGTTCGCCGCGCCGGTGCTGGCGGCGTTCACCCGCGGTGACGCCCGCACCCGCCGGGATCTGGCCCGGTCGCGCCCGTCGGCGCGGCGGCTGACCGCCGAACTCTTCGTCGTCGGCATAGCCGTGCTCGGGGTGGTGCTGGTCCGCCGCCGTGGGCTCGCCGGCACCGACAGCGTCGATCCCTATCTCGTATCCGTGCCGGTGCTGCTCGGCCTGGCCGCGGCGCTCATCGCCGTGCGGCTGCTGCCGTGGCCGTTGCGGCAGGTCGGCCGCGCTGCCGCCCGCGCCCGGGGCGCCGTACCGTTCCTCGGCCTGGCACAGGCCGGCCGGGGCGCGCCGGTCAACGTCGGCCCGCTCGCCGTCCTGGTCGTCGCCGTGGCGACGGGCGTGTTCACCGCCTCGGTCAGCGGCACCATCGGCGCCGCCCGCGACCAGGCGACCGATCGGGAGATCGCGGCCGACGCCCGGGTCGACGGCTTCGCCTTCGATCCCGGCACCGGTGCCCGACTGGCCGCCGTCGCGGGTGTCGACTCTGTCGCTCCGGCGCTGACGGTTCCGGCGGCTCCGATGACCGGTACGTCCGGGCGGCGAACCCAGGCCCCCCTGCTGGTCGTGAACGGTGTCGACGCCACGAAGGCCATGGCGGCCAGCGGCGTCGACGTGCGGATGCCGGACGCCCTCACCGGAGCGCCGTCGGGCGGCCCGGCACCGGCGGTGGTGTCTCCCACGGTCGCGGCCGAGCTCGGTGGTGGCGGCACCATCGACGTCCAGGGTCGCCAGTACGAGTTCCGGGTGGCCGCTGTCGTGGACTCGCTGCCCATGCTGGACGTCGGCGGGAGCCGGTTCATCGCGCTGCCGTGGCAGGCCCTGCCCATCCCGGAATTCCAGCCGATCGTGCCGACCCGCTTCCTCGTCGCCGGCGACGGCTTCTCCACGGCGGAGTTGCGCGCCGCGGGCGACGAGGGTCAGCGTGCCTACCTGAGCCGGGTGCTGGGCCATCCGGTCACCGACGCGTCGTTGCACCGCCGGGCCACGGTCACGACCTGGGACGAGTACCGGGCCGACCTGGACAAGGGCGGCGTCAACGGCGTGCTGGGCTTCTTCTACGCCGCCGGTGCGGCCGGGGCGGCCGTGCTCGCCCTGCTCGCGGTCGGCCTGGCGGTGCTCGCGGACGCGCCGGGCCGGGGCCGTACGCTCTCGCGGCTGCGCACGATGGGCCTGTCACTGCGGCAGGGGCGCCGGCTGCTGGTCTACGAGTTGGTGCCGCTCGTCGCCGTGGCGTTCGTGGCGGGCGGATCGGTGGGCGTCGTCCTGCCCGGGCTGCTCGGCCCGGCGCTCGGGCTCGACGGTTTCACCGTGGGGGTGACCGGCCGGATCAGCGTCGACCCGTGGCTGCCGGCCGCCGCCCTGTTGTTGATCGCGGCGGCGCTCGGCCTCGCGATGCTGGTGGAGAGCATGGCCAACCGCCGGATGCGCCTCGGCGAGGTGCTCCGCCTCGGAGAGGAGAACTGATGGCGGGACCCGATCTCGGCGAGCTCGAGCGCCGGGCCGCGGACCGTGCGGCGGCCCGGGCCGGCGGCACGGACCGGCTCGGCGGCCACATCGTCTGCGACGGCCTGGTCCGCATCTTCAAGACCGAAGGGGTCGAGGTCGTCGCCCTCCAGGGTCTCGACCTGTCCGTCGACCGGGGAGAGCTGCTGGCGATCGTCGGCGCCTCCGGCTCGGGCAAGTCCACGATGCTCAACATCCTGTCCGGGCTGGACGTCCCCACCGCCGGAGTCGCCCGGGTCGCGGGCTTCGACCTGCTGACGATGACGGCGAGCAAGCGGCTGCGATACCGCCGCAAGGTGGTCGGCTTCGTGTGGCAGCAGACCGGGCGCAACCTGCTGCCGTACCTGACCGCGCGGGAGAACGTCGAGCTGCCGATGAGCCTCGCGGGCAAGGTGTACCGGAAACGGGCGATGGAGCTGCTGGAGATGGTGGGGGTCGCCCACTGCGCCAACCGCCGTCCCGGCCAGATGAGCGGCGGCGAGCAGCAGCGCACGGCCGTGGCGGTCGCCGTGGCCAACAACCCCGAGGTGCTCTTCGCCGACGAACCCACCGGCGAGCTCGACGAGGCCACAGCGGCCGAGGTCTTCGGCGCGCTCCGCTCGATCAACGCGGAACTCGGCGTAACGATCGTCGTGGTCACCCACGACCACGCGGTGGCGAGCCAGGTCCGCCGCACGGTCGCGATCCGCGACGGCCGGACCGCTTCAGAGGTACGCCGCAGCGCCCGGACCAGCGCCGACGGCGTCGAGGAAATCGTGTCGCAGGAGTACGCGGTGCTCGACAGAACGGGCCGGATGCAGCTCCCGGCCGCCTTCGTGGACGCGCTGACCCTGCGCGACCGGGTGCGGCTCAACCTCGAGACCGATCACGTGGAGGTGCGGCCCGGCCATGAGTGACATGCTGTTGAGGGTTTCCGACCTGAGCCGCGACTACGGCTCCGGAGCGTCCGTCGTGCACGCGGTCCGTGAGGTGTCGTTCGAGGCGGGACGCGGCGAACTGGTCGCGGTGCGGGGTCGCTCGGGTGCGGGCAAGACCACCCTGCTCAACATGATCGGCGGCCTCGACCGCCCGACCCGCGGCACGGTCGAGGTGGGCGGTCACGACGTCACCGCCGCCGGGGAGGCCGAGCTGCTCGAGCTGCGGCGTACCATGATCGGCTTTGTCTTCCAGTCCTTCGGCCTGATCCCGATCCTGTCCGCGGCCGAGAACGTGAGTGTGCCGCTGCGGCTCGCCCGGCACAACGCGGCCGCCCGCGAGGAACGGGTCGCATTGCTGTTGGAGCTGGTCGGCCTCGGCGGCCAGGCGGCGCAGCGGCCCTACGAGCTCTCCGGCGGCCAGCAGCAGCGCGTGGCGGTGGCCAGGGCGCTGGCGAACGATCCGCCGCTGCTGATCGCGGACGAGCCGACCGGTCAGCTCGACTCCGAGACCGGCCGGTCCATCATGGATCTGCTGCGGGCCCTGGTCGACGCGCGCGGCATGACGGCGCTGGTGGCCACCCATGATCCCTCCCTGATCGATCGCGCGGACCGCGTGCTGACGCTGCGCGACGGCCGCCTGGCGGATTGAACGTGGCGGGGGGCCTTCACGTTCGGTGAGCGCACAATTGCGGCCCTGCCGCTTCGAGCTGGTTGGCGCCGATGACCCAAGACCGTAGGCCTTGGCATGGTCAAGATCAGCCCTTCTGCCGGTAATCTGTCGGCGCCCGGCACCCTCACCGCGACGAAGGGGAAAGCGCATGGCCAGCGAGATCGAGGTCAAGTACGCCGTACCCGATCGGACGGCGCTCGACCAGGCACTCGCCGCACGAGGCATCGAGCTTTCCGCACCGGTGCATCAGGACGACCAGGCCTACGCGCCCGGGGCGTGGAGCTTCGGAGATCCGCGAGTGGGGGTCACGTTCGTGCGGCTACGCACGCAAGGTGGGCGCTGCACGTTCACTACCAAGACCCCGGTGGCCAATGTCCTCGCGTGTCGGGAGTACGAGACGCCGGTGGCCGACCGCGAGCAGATGCACCACGCGATCATCGCGATGGGTTATCGCCCCACCGTGCGTGTCGTCAAGCAACGTCGTACTGCGCAGGTGGGCCGGTACGCCTTGTGCGTCGACGAGATCGAAGGAGTCGGCGCATTTCTGGAAGTCGAGTGCGTCGCGGACACCGATGACATGACCGGCGTACAGGCCGAACTCGCCTCATGGGTCGAGGGTTTAGGGGCACCGGTGCAACGCACCGGTGCCACCTACGACGAAGTGGTCCAAGTTGCCGCAGCTACTGCTTGACCGCCGCCAGCTCAGCGAGCACGACGTCGTATAGCTCGGCGGCGACCTGTCCGGCGTCACGCTCGCCGATGTCGACGCTGCCACGACGTTTGGCCCGCGTGCGGCAGCGTTGCTCGTCGCCGGTCAGGTGGGGGCGGTCAGCGTGCGCGTTGACATCGCGCACGAACTCATCGCGTACCCCATCGAGGCGTTGCAGGACCAGGGAGCTAGGGACGTAGCGGTCGCAAACCACGATGCGTCCGGCCCCCATCACGCCACCACCCGCCGGTCGTGCTGCTCTCGAGACAACTCGACGAGATGCCGGCGGACGTCGTCGACGGGCACGCCGCCGAACTGGATGCCTACGGAGAAGTTGAACTCGTCGCGTCCGCGCATGGCATCGTCCAATCCGTCGCCGGTGAGGTCCACGGCCCCGTACGCGAGCAACTGCTCAGCCGTGTACCGTCCGGTCGCCACTAGCCGTGACCATTCCGGTGTGCCGGGATAGGGGCGGAACTCGAACACGCTGGCCCGGAACCGGCCGGGTAGCCGGTCGGTCAGGTGCCACAGTTCCCGAACCAGGCTGACGGTGTCGTCCAGCTCGTCGGCGCTCTCGCTGGGAAAGCCCAGGATGAAGTAGCCCTTGACTCCAATGCCACGCTCGCTAAGGCGCCGGATCACGGTACGGATCATGGCCGGGGTGATCCGCTTGTCGATGTAGCGCAGCACGCGCGGGTTGCCGGACTCGATGCCGAGTGCCACCTCACGCAGGCCGTTGTCAGCGAGCCGATCGAGGGTGGCGTCATTGGCCCGGTGCAGTACGTTGATGCGTCCGGTGGCGTCCCACACGGCCCAGTCGCTGACCTTCTCGACAGTGAACGCCTTCATCATGGTCTCGATGACTCTTCGGGCGCCGAGGAACAGGTCGTCCACGAACCGGAACGCTGTCACTCCATGGCAGTCGCGTAGTTCGTGCATCTCGCCCAGGATGTTGTCCGGCTTGCGGACTCGGATGGTGATGTCGGGGTTGGCACTGACCGCCGCCCCGCAGAATGAGCAGTCATACGGGCATCCGCGAGCCCCGACCATGTTCGCCTCAGTGCGCCCATCCTCGGCCGGGTATGGATCGTGCGCCAGGAACCGACGGTCGACGTACGGCAAGGCGTTGATGTCGGGTGCCAGGTGGTGACCGGTGCCGGACCGTCCGCCGGATACTGGCGCACCCAACAACCGATCGCGCCACATCACACCCGGTAGATCTGCGCGATACTCGATCGAGAAGATCCGCCCGACCTATGGGTAGTCCTGGACGAAGCGGTGATTCGTCGGACAGTGGGCGGTCCGGACGTCATGCGCGAGCAACTGCTCCACTTTGCAGAGATGGCGGCTCGTCCCAACATCGAGGTTCACGTCATCCCGTTCCGCGCCGGGGGCCACCCTGGGACACTCGGCCCTTTCGTGGTCCTCAGCTTCGCGGAAGGCCAGTCGGACGTGGTCTACATCGAATCAATGGCCGGGGACCTCTACCCCGAGCATCGGCTATCCTGGTATGGCGATGTGTTTAGCCGCATTTCAGCCGATGCGCTTAGCTTGGGCGATTCGGTGAAATTAATACGTGAAGCCGCAAAGGGGCTGTAATGGGTAACATTGGGCCAAAGTGGAAGAAGAGTAGTCGGTCAAGCTCTAATGGCAACTGTGTCGAGGTGAGGAAGGCAGGTGAGCTGATCCAGGTTCGGGACTCAAAAGATCCTGTCGGTCCCCTGTTTGCCTTCTCGCCGACCCACTGGCAGGCATTCGTCGACGGCGTCAAGCTCGGCAAATTCAACTAGTTCGATCGGCGAATGGCGCGGCGACTCCTCACCATGGGGGGTCGTTGTTTGTTTGCGCCTCTCAGGTGATCCACCTACCAGCGGTGAGAGCGAATGATCTACGCGGTCGTAGAGCGGGCGCCTGCTTGCGGCCTGATGGGGGCGCAGCGGCGGCGCCCGCTATCCAACGCCAAACTGGTCCTGGCCGAGTTGGTCGCCAATGCCGTGCGGCACGCCGGCGCGGGGTTCGACCTGTGGGTCCGGTTGACCAGCCGCTACCTTGCCCTCGCTGTCTTCGACGGCGGCTCCGTGCCGCCGACGCCGGGCACGCCGATCACGCACTCCGCCGCGGAGCAGGTGGCGGCCGGGGAGTGTGGCTGATTGGGGCCACTTCCCGACTGCGACCGGCAGGTCGTCTGGGCGGTCCTACAACTGCCGAACGGCTGTCGGCTGCGTGAGGCAGCGCCGACCGGCGGTTGGTCGGCGGCTACGGTGGTGGCCGATGGACGGGGTGGATGTGACCGAAAAGGACATGCCGGGTTGCACGCTGACGGTGTGCCGGGACTGCTGCTGCGGCAGCCTCAGGAAGCATCCGGCGGTGGACCACGCGGCACAGCTCGACCGGCTGCGTGAGCTGCTTCCCGCCGCGCACCGGATCCGCACGAGCCTGTGTCTGGATGTGTGTGCGCAGTCGAATGTCATGGTCGTACAGCCGACGCGGGCCGCACGGCGCAACGGTGCCCGGCCGGTGTGGTTCGGGCTGGTGCTCGACGACGCGATCGTTACGGACCTCGCCGAGTGGGTGCGGGCGGGCGGTCCGGGTGTCGCCGGACTGCCGGACACGCTCGCCCTGTCGGTCATTCCGGCGCCGGTCGAGTCCGGTGACAGGTGACATCCGACAACACACCATGTGGGGTTGTGGTTTTCGGGTGGCACCCAGATATGGTGTGGCCCGTAGCTGGTTCGGCCGCGCCGCCTTGGGCGGGGCCGAGGCAAGAGGGAACCCGGTGGAAGTCCGGGACTGCCCCGCAGCGGTGAGTGGGAACGACCGCCGTCATAGAGCACTGGGTCTCGGCCTGGGAAGCGACGGCCAGTAGTAACGAGTACGACGCCCGCGAGTCCGAAGACCTGCCAGCGCGCCGCGCACCGCCTGGGTGTGCGGCGGTCGGAGGCCGCGCGGGACGGCCGACGCCAGCTCTCCCCGGGCGTCAGGTGCCCGTGGTCGGTGGTGTCTGCTCCCGCGTGCCCGAAGGGCCATGGGCTCGCGAGGAGAGGGCATGACACTCACACCGGAGAAGACCGCGCTGCCGGAGCAGCGGCGGCACGCCATGCGGGTTCGCAAGCGCAACGGCGACCTGGAGCCGGTCGACGTCAACAAGATCGTGAAGGCGGTCGAGCGGTGGGTCGGTGACCTGGACGAGGTCGATCCGCTGCGGGTGGCGACCAAGACCATCAGTGGTCTGTACGACGGCGCCACCACGGCGGAGCTGGACCGGTTGTCGATCCAGACGGCGGCGGAGCTCATCGGCGAGGAACCGCAGTATTCGCGGCTCGCGGCGCGGCTCCTGGCGACCTTCGTGGACAAGGAGGTTCGCGAGCAGGGCGTCGCGAGCTTCAGCCAGTCGATCCGCCACGCGCACACGCAGGGGTTGATCGGCGACGAGACCGCGGCGTTCGTGGCGCGGCATGCCCGCAAGCTGGACGACGCGGTCGACGTCGACGGGGATCTGCGGTTCGAGTATTTCGGCCTGCGGACCGTCGCCGACCGTTATCTGCTGCGGCATCCGCAGTCTCGGCTGGTGGTGGAGACGCCGCAATACTGGCTGCTGCGGGTGGCGTGCGGGCTGTCGGAGACGCCCGGCGAGGCGATCGACTTCTATCGGCTGATGTCCAGCCTGGCCTACCTGCCGAGCTCGCCGACGCTGTTCAATTCCGGGACCCGGCACACCCAGATGTCGTCGTGCTTTCTGGTCGACTCGCCCCGCGACGAACTCGACTCGATCTACGAGCGATACCACCAGGTGGCGAAGCTGTCGAAGTTCTCCGGCGGCATCGGCATCTCCTGGTCCCGGGTGCGCGGCCGGGGCGCCCTGATCCGCGGCACCAACGGCAGGTCCAACGGCATCGTCCCGTTCCTGAAGACGCTCGACGCCGGTGTGGCCGCGGTCAACCAGGGCGGCCGCCGCAAGGGCGCGGCCTGCGTCTATCTGGAGCCGTGGCATCCGGACATCGAGGAGTTCCTGGAGCTGCGCGACAACACGGGCGAGGACGCCCGCCGCACCCACAACCTCAACCTGGCCAACTGGATCCCCGACGAGTTCATGCGCCGGGTCGAGGCCGACGCCGAATGGTCGCTGATCGACCCCACCGACGCCCCCGAGCTGCCCGACCTGTTCGGCGAGGCCTTCGACGACGCCTACCGGCTGGCGGAGAAGAAGGCGGTCAAGACCGTCAAGGCCCGGGAACTGTACGGCCGGATGATGCGGACGCTCGCGCAGACCGGCAACGGCTGGATGACGTTCAAGGACCCGTCGAACCGGTTGTCGAATCAGACCGGTGCGCCGGGCAACACGATCCACCTGTCGAACCTGTGCACGGAGATCCTCGAGGTCAACTCCGATGCCGAGACCGCGGTCTGCAACCTCGGCTCGATCAACCTCGGTGCGCACGTCACCGCCGACGGCGTCGACTGGGAGCGGCTGCGCGCGACCGTACGCACCGCGGTCGTCTTCCTCGACCGGGTCATCGACATCAACTACTACCCGGCCGAGCAGGCCGCCGCCTCGAATCCGCGCTGGCGTCCGGTCGGCCTCGGGCTGATGGGCCTGCAGGACGCGTTCTTCATGCTGCGGCTGCCGTTCGACTCGGCCGAGGCGAAGGAGCTGTCCACCCGGGTGCAGGAGGAGATCTTCCTGACCGCACTGGAGACCTCCGCCGGCCTGGCGGAACAGTTCGGCGCGCACCCGGCGTACCCGGAAACCCGTGCCGCCAAGGGTGACCTGCACCCCTACCTGTGGGGGACGGAGCCCGCGCAGGTCGATCGGTGGGCGGCCGTGAAGGGTCGGATCGCCGAGACCGGGCTGCGCAACTCGCTGCTGGTCGCCATCGCGCCGACGGCGACGATCGCGTCGATCGCCGGATGCTACGAGTGCGTCGAGCCGCAGGTCTCCAACCTGTTCAAGCGCGAGACCATGTCGGGCGAGTTCCTGCAGATCAACACCTATCTGGTGGGTGAGCTCAAGGCCCGCGGACTGTGGACGGCGGCCGTCCGCGACCGAATCAAGCGGGCCGAGGGCTCGGTGCAGCAGATCGCGGAACTGCCCGCGGAGGTGCGCGAGCTGTTCCGCACGGCGTGGGAGCTGCCGCAGCGGGCGCTGATCGATCTGGCCGCGGCGCGGGCGCCGTACATCGATCAGTCGCAGTCGTTGAATTTGTTCTTGAGCGCGCCGACGATCGGCAAGCTGTCGTCGATGTATCTGTACGCCTGGAAGTCGGGGCTGAAGACGAGCTACTACCTGCGCTCGCGGCCGGCGACGCGTATTCAGCAGGCGACGGTCGCGGTGACGCCCGCCGAGGTCTGCTCCCTGGAAAACCCCGAATCGTGTGAGGCCTGCCAATAATGCTGCTCGACCCCGGAATGGACCTGACCCTGCGGCCGATGAAGTATCCGCACTTCTTCGACCGGTTCAAGGACGCCATCAAGAACACCTGGACCGTGGAGGAGGTCGACCTGCACTCCGACCTCGCCGACCTGGCCCGGCTGAGCCCCGCCGAGCAGCACCTCGTGTCGCGGCTGGTCGCCTTCTTCGCGACCGGTGACACCATCGTGGCGAACAACCTGGTGCTCAACCTCTATCAGCACGTGAACTCCCCGGAGGGCCGGCTCTATCTGTCCCGGCAGCTGTTCGAGGAGGCCGTGCACGTCCAGTTCTATCTGAACCTGCTGGACACGTACGTTCCCGACCTCGACGAGCGCACTGCCGCGTTCGCCGCCGTCGACAACATCCCGTCGATCGCCCGCAAGGCCGAGTTCTGCTTCAAGTGGATCGACTCGGTCTTCGAGCTTCGGGCACTGGCCTCCAAGCGGGACCGGCGGGCGTTCCTGCTCAACCTGATCTGCTTCGCCGCGTGCATCGAGGGCCTGTTCTTCTACGGCGCCTTCGCGTACGTCTACTACCTGCGTTCCCGCGGCCTGCTGCACGGCCTCGCATCCGGCACCAACTGGGTGTTCCGCGACGAGAGCATGCACATGGCGTTCGCGTTCGACGTGGTCGACCAGGTTCGGGCCGAGGAGCCCGACCTGTTCGACGCCGAGTTGGAGCAGCAGGTCCGCGACATGCTGACCGAGGCCGTCGAGTGCGAGGTGCAGTTCGCCGCCGACCTGCTCGAACAGGGCGTCTCGGGGATGAGCCTGGCCGACATGCGCGAATACCTCCAGCACGTCGCCGACCGGCGGCTCGCCGCGCTCGGCATCGCCCCGCTGTACGGCAGCGGGAACCCGTTCGCCTTCATGGAGCTCCAGGACGTGCAGGAGCTGTCCAACTTCTTCGAGCGGCGGGTGTCGGCGTACCAGGTCGGGGTGAGCGGGACGGTGAGCTTCGACGACGACTTCTGAGGAAGTCAGCGACCGCATCCGGCCGGCTCCAGGCCGGATGCGGTCGACGGTCAGCTCGTCCCGAGCCGGAACCAGACGCGTTTGCCCCCACCCGGCAGCGACTCCGTCCCCCAGTCCGAGGCGAGATGCTCGACGATCTGCAGTCCGCGCCCGTCCTCGCTCTGCGCGCACACGGCCCGTCGCTCCGGCGACCGGTCGCTGCAGTCATCGACCTCGACCCGCAGGCCGTCCGCCATCTCCAGCTTGACGACGACGTCCCCGGCAGTGTGCATGATCGCGTTGTGGACCACCTCGTCCAGCAGCATCAAGGCGACATTCAGGATCGCCTGCTGGTTCCAGACCTCGAGCAGGTCCGCCGCGAAGCGCCGCGCCGCCAGCGCGCTGATCGCCTCACCGCGGAAACGTCGCCGCGCCCGGCGGTGCTCCGGTGGCGGGGCGTCGTTGGTGAGGCAGAGCACCGCGACGTCGTCGGTGCGGGGCTGCGGCCCGACCCGACTGCTCAGCAGGTGGGCGAGCACCTCCTCCGGGTCGCGGCTGGGCGCGGTCCGCACCGCGGCACACAACTCTTCGAGGCCCTGGTCGATGGGATGCCGGTGGTCCTCCACCAGGCCGTCGGTATAGAGCACCAGGTTCGCCGCCGGCGGCAGCAGGAAGGTCGTCTCCGCATAGAAGGCCGTCCGCGAGACGCCGAGCGGAATGCCTCGGCGCAGCTTCAGCACGGTCGCCGATCCTTCGGTACGCAGGACGGGCGGCGGATGCCCGGCGAGGACCGCGGTGGCGGTGCCCTCGGTGAGGTGAAGCTCGAGATAGCAGCACGTCGCGATCGTGTCGAGCCGAAGGTCGTGCATGAGCTGGTTGGCGTGGTGCAGGACGCCGGCCGGGGTGTGCCGTTCCGCCGCGTACGCCCGCAGCGCGTTGCGGACCTGACCCATGGTGGCGGCGGCCGCGGCGCTGTGCCCGGCGATGTCGCCGATGACCACGCCGACGACGCCGTTGCTGAGCGCGATGACGTCGTACCAGTCGCCGCCGACGTCGGCGCCGTGGGTCCAGGGCAGGTATCGGGCCGCGTGCCGCAGGCCGGGAATCCGGGGCAGTCCGGCGGGCAGCAGGGCCCGCTGCAGTTCCGCCGCGATCGACGTCCGGGTCTCGAACAGCAGGGCGCGTTGCAGGGCCTGCGCGCTGAGCCCGGCCAGCGCCGTCAGCATGTCGCGTTCCTCGGCGTCGAAGCCGCGCGGCTCGCTGTAGCCGACAACCAGCGTGCCGACCACCTCACCGGCGGCCGCGAGCGGCAGGAACGCCCAGGCCTGCCGGCCGCCGCGGGGCAGGCGCAGCTCCGCGGGCTGCGATGCCTCGAACTCGGTGATCGACACGAGGTACTGCGGCCGGCCCGTACGGGCGACCGCCGTGGCCGGGTACGGATGATCGAGCGGCAGCCGGCTCAGCCGCTCGACCACATCGGGTTCGTAACCGGCGTGATAGTGCACCCGAAGGTGGTTGTCGTGGCGGAGCAGCAGGGCGAGGCCCTGTCCGCCGGCCGACGGGCGCAGCACCGACCCGATGGCGGCGTACACCTCGGCGGTCGTACTCGCGGCGACCAGCGCGGTGGTGACCTTTTGCAGCGTCTCGGCGCGGGCGGCCGCCTGTTCGGCGCGGGCGACACTGCGAGTGAGCTCGTCCTGCTGGTCGACGAGCTCGGTGATCTCCCGGAAGGACACCGCCACGAACCCGGCTCCGGCGCGGCCGATGTTGATCTCCCACACCTGCCCGACCTCGGGGTACGCCAGTTGCAGACGGCACGGTTCCCCGGTGGCGGCGACGGTGCAGTACCGGGCGAACGTGCCGTCGGTCCAGCTCGACGGGGTCACGTCGCTCAGGAGCGCCCCGATGACGTCCTCGGCGGTGCGCCCGGCCAGTTTGGCGCCGAGCTGGTTCACGTACTCGCAGACGAAGTTGATGATCTCGCCCCGGTCGTCGCGGACGGCCCGCAGCAGCGTGAAGCCGTCGAAGGCGGCGTCGAGCATGTCGTAGAGCCGGCTGCCGCCGTCGGACTGCGGCGCCACCGTGACCTTTCGCAGGTCGACGAAGCGGACCGCGAAACCGTCACCGCAGGGGCCGATCAGCAGCTCGAAGTGTCCGGAGATGGTGGGCCGGTCGTAGTACACGGTGCGGGACATCGGTTGCCGGGTCTTCACGACGGTGCGATACAACTGCAGCGTGCCGTTGTTCACGGTCTCCGGCCACAGTTCGCGGTAACGGCCCCCGAGCAGCTCGGAACGGTCGCGACCGGTGAGCCGGCACCCCACGTCGTTGATGTAGATCAGCTCGAAGTCGACGATGTTCCCGTCTTCGCGGACGGCTCGGGCCAGCACCCATCCCTGCGGGTCGTTGTCGAGCAGGGAGAGGAGTTCCGCGTCCATCCGCATCTCCTCCATCTCCTACCGGGTGAGGCCTCCATCTTCTCCCGGTGGCGGCGAGCCGTCATTGCCGCTTGAGGTGAGACGTACCGATGATCGTCGACGGGGACTGCACGATGCGCCGGCCCGCCCCGGGGTGCCGTGCTTGCCCGGGTACGAGATAGTGCCCTGGGGGTTGCCGTCGCGGTGCAGCTGATGCGAACGTGCCCAGCCGGCCGCGAATCGCTTCAGCCGGCCAGACGGGGGCCGATGAGTCAGGCGGAAGGAGGCCGGCCCGTGGAGCGCAGCATGAACGCCGAACAGTTGTCGGTCGCCCTGTTGGCGATCGAGGACCGCATGATGTGGGACGCGTCCGCCACCTTCCGGACCGCCTCCGACCTGGAGCGTCGGGCCGCCGAGCTCGGCGACGAGACCCTGGTCGTGCGCGCCCGGCTGTGCCAGACCAACATGCGCCTGCGGATGGGCGAGCTGGCCGTCGCGAACCGGAACATCCACGAGATCTACGACTGGGCCGTCGAGCACGGCGACCGCATGCTGCTGGCGCGTACCCATCTGGTCTGGGCCAACATCGACCGGCTGCTGGGCGACGCCGCCAAGTCGCTGGAGCATTCGCTCAGCTCGGTGGAACTGCTCGACGAGACAGCCACCGCGCACATGCAGGTGTGGCACGTCGCCAAGCTGGCCGACGCGCTCGGCTTCGCCGCGTCGATGGACGACGCCCGCGTCCGGTACGCCCAGGCCGAGGAGATCGCCCACGCGCTGAACGTGCCCCGCCTGCTCATGCAGGTGTTCAACAATCATGCCTACCTCGAGCACATCACGGGCAACCTCGAGCTCGCGCAGGAGGTGGTCCAGCGGCTGCTGGACCACGCCGACAAGTACGGATACCAGGTCGACGCGGCGATCCTCGACACCGTCGCGGCCATCCACATCGCCAACGGCCGGTATGCCGAGGCCGAGCAGACCATGCAGGTGTGCCTCACCCGGTACGAGACCGGAGAGTGGGACGACGCCGACTCGCTGGCCGAGTACCTGCTGACCCTGGCCCAGGCGCAGCGTGGCCTCGGCGACACCGAGCGGGCCCAGCGCAGCCTGGACGCCTCGGAGGCGGAGGGCGCGCAGCGAGGGCTGCACGAGGTGCTGGTCCGCGTGCGCCGCGAGCGCGCCGAGCTGCACGCCGCCCGCGGCGAATACGCCGAGGCGTTCGCCATGCACAAGCAGTTCTTCGAGGCGTACGAGCAGCTTCGCTCGCAGCAGCAGGAAGCGCAGGCCCGCACCCGGCAGGCGATGTTCGAGACGGCCGAGGCCCGCGAGGAGGCCCAGCGCTTCCGGGAGCAGGCGCGGCGGGACGCGCTGACCGGGCTGCGCAACCGGCGCTACATCGACGAGGAACTACCCGCGCTCGTCGCCTCCGACACCCGGTTGACCGTGGCGATCGTGGACCTCGACCACTTCAAGCGGATCAACGACCAGCTCTCGCACGACGTCGGCGACCAGGTCCTCGTCCGGGTGGCGAAGATCCTCGACACCGAGCTGTCGGCGTTCAGCCCGGACGGCTTCGTGGCCCGGCTGGGCGGCGAGGAGTTCCTGCTGGTGCTGCCGCACACGCCACCGGCCGTCGCCGCCACCCGGCTGGAGACGGTGCGCCGGGCGGTCGGTTCGCACTCGTGGGAGGGCATCTGCGAGGGGCTGCCCGTGACGGTCAGCATCGGCGTCGCCGGGGTGTGCGAGGCCACGCACCGCACCCAGCCCAGCCTCCTCGCGGCCGCCGACCGCAACCTGTACGTGGCGAAGCGCGCCGGCCGGGACCGCGTGGTGGGCGGCACCGCCGGCGAGGAAGTCACCCTGTCGCACCACACCCGTAGCGCCGCCTGACCGGCGGCGCCACGGGCGAGGATTGTCGTAAGTGGACACAGTGCTCCACCGCTGCCCGGCGTGGACATACGCTTTCGCCGAAACAGTGCTATCTTTGCGGTAGCCGTGCCCTGGATGCCGGCGGCCCATGCCGCCCCCAGAGGCCTGACGCGGCCGTTTCGCTCTTCCTCATCGCGCTCTTCCGACGCGCGTTCTCTCCGTTTCCCTTGGAGCACCCCCATGACGGACAATCTCCGTAAACCTGGCGTCGACCTGTCCGTGGACGCCCTGCTCGACATCGTCGGCGACCATGCCTGGCTGCGGACCGACGGCTATCTGCCCGGCCCCGACGACATCCGGATCTCCCTGGACCAGGTCCGCCGGCTCGACCTGCGCCGCGGCGACCGGATCGCCGGCGTCGCCCGGGTCGACGGCCGCAAGCCCGCCACCGTACGGGTGGACACGGTCAACGGCCGCAAGCCGGGTCGCCGTCCCGACTTCTACAAGCTCACCGCGCTCTATCCGCAGGAACGTCTGCGGCTGGAGACCGAACAGCACCTCCTGGCCACGCGCGTCATCGACCTGGTGATGCCGATCGGCAAGGGCCAGCGCGCCCTGATCGTCTCGCCGCCCAAGGCGGGCAAGACCACCGTGCTGCAACAGGTGGCCAACGCGATCGCCCACAACAACCCCGAGTGTCACCTCATGGTCGTGCTCGTCGACGAGCGGCCCGAAGAGGTCACCGACATGCGGCGCTCGGTCCAGGGCGAGGTCGTCGCGGCCACGTTCGACCGGCCGCCGCAGGACCACACCGCCCTCGCCGAGCTGGCGATCGAACGGGCCAAGCGCCTGGTCGAGCTGGGCGAGGACGTGGTCGTGCTGCTCGACTCGATCACCCGGCTGGGGCGGGCCTACAACCTGATCGCGCCGGGCCGCGGGCGTACGCTCTCCGGCGGCATCGACTCGACCGCGCTGCATCCGCCGAAGCAGTTCCTGGGCGCCGCCCGCAACATCGAGGGCGGTGGCTCACTGACCATCATCGCGACCGCCCTCGTCGAGAACGGGTCCGCAATGGACACCGTGATCTTCGAAGAGTTCAAGAGCACCGGCAACGCCGAGCTGAAACTCGACCGGAGCCTGGCACAGGCCCGCCTCTTCCCGGCCGTCGATCTCGCCGCCTCCGGCACTCGCCACGACGCCAACCTGGTGGCACCGGGCGAACTGGCCGTCGCCGCCCAGATCCGCCGCGCACTGCACGGCCAGGGCCGCGAGGGTCTGCAACAGCTGCTGGAGCAGTTGCGCAGCACCGGCTCCAACGGGGAATTCCTGCGCCGGGTGGCCCGCTCCCTGGCCGTCGCGGGCTGAGCCCGGGGCCGGGTGAAAGACCAGGCCAGAGTCTGTGCAAGGACGCGGGTGTCGCCGCGGTGGCGTCGCTGGCCACCGGTTACGCGGCCGTCGCCTACGCGGTCGGGTGGGGTTCCGAATACTTAGCCTGGTGTGGGGCGCGCTCACCCACCTCATGACCCGTGGAGGGGTCAGTAGACCCAGACCTTCGTCTTGAGCGGGATCTTGTCTCCGCTCCAGAGGTGGTTCATCGCCGAGATGGAGAGCCGAGCGCAGCCGTGCGAGGCCGGGTACGGCGGGACGCTCGACGCCCCGTGCACCGCGATCCCGCCGTTGAAATACTTCGGTCGCCACAGCATGCCCAAAGGCGCGTTCCGCCAGCCGTCGATGTGGCGGTAGACCTTGAACTTGCCGCTGGGGGTCGCCGCCACGGCCGTGTGGCCGTTGCTCTCGTATTGCTCGTACGACCCGGTCGAGGTGTTGAAGACCTGGGTCACCTCGCCGTCGTCGACGAGCATGAGGAGCTGACGCTTCTTGTTGATCTCGATGACCCGGCCGCTTCCGCTCTGCGCCTTGGGGCGTACGCCCTGGTCCAGGGCTTTCTGGGTCTTGGGCCCCACCACGCCGTCGCGGGTGAGGTCGGCCGCCTTCTGCAGGGCGTAGACCGCTTGCTGGGTGAGGGAGCCGAAGGTGCCGTCCGCCTCGCCGTTCCAGTAGCCCAGCTCCGTCAGGCGGTTCTGGAGCGCGAGGACCTCCTGCCCTTTCGCGCCACTCTTGAGTTTATTGGGGCCGGTCGAGGGGGTCGGCGTCGGTTCCGTCGCGGTCGGTCCCGACGGCGCTGCCGACGGGTCGCCGACAGGGGCCGATGGCGCGGTCGTGGCGGGGGCGGAGGGCGCCGGCGCGGCCTGGTCCGGGCCACTCGTGTCGCAGCCGGTGGCCAGCGTCGCGGCGGCCGCGAGTGCCACGGCGTACGTCAGGGGCTTTCGCACCAGGCCTCCCTCCCTACCCGATGATCACATGCGAAATCTCCTCATGGTGGCGGCTTGCGCCCGAAGGAGAAGAAAGCGCTGCGTAGAGCCGCTTTTCCGCAGTCCCGCTCGGGCGACCGGCGGATGCGAGTGTGAAAAAGAAACAAGTACCCTTCGCCTATGTCATGGAAGGCAAGTGCCCGGCACGGCGTACGCGAGGCGCCCGCCGGCCTCGCCCTCCTGCAGGACCTGCTCAACACCCGGGCAACCATGTCGTACGCCCCCGACCTGCTCGCGACCGCCGACGACGCCCAGCGCTGGCTGACCGACGCCCTCGCCACGTGGTCACGCGTCTCCGCCCTCCCGGCGCCCGTCCTGCTGCTGTCGTCGACGGATCTGCGCTCGCTGCGCCGCCTGCGCACCACGTTCGAGGGAGTCATCCTGTCCGGCAGCGGCCGAGGGCCGGAGCAGGACGGCGCGTTGCCCCCGGCGGACGTGTCGGTCACCCTGGTGCCGGACGCCGAGGGCTGGGTCCGGATCGTGCCCTCCGGCCGCGGCACCCGGTGGTTGGCATCCACGCTGTGGGCCGAGGTGCTGGTCGCCCAGCAGGCCGGAATGTGGCCCCGGCTGAAGCTCTGCAACAACCCGGAATGCCGGGCGGCATTCTTCGACACCTCCCGAAACAACAGCGGCGTCTGGCACGACGTGAGCACCTGCGGCAATACCGCCAATCTGCGTGCTTTTCGCGAGCGTAGGCGGCTGCTGGGCGGCACCGGTGGGCGGTCCGACCCGTCGATCCAGCGCCCTGAGCTGCGCTGACGCAAAAATTCCGGCACCGCGTCGGGAACTGGTGGCCCGCCCGGGGCGACTATGGATGCATGGCGTGTGAGCGTTGGCGCGAAATGCTGTCCGCGCAACTGGACGGCGAGGACGATCCGGCCGACCGGGGGCGGGTCGACGAGCATCTGGCCGGCTGTGCCGGCTGCCGGGAGTGGCTGGAACGGGCCGCCGCGGTCAACCGGCTGACCCGCACTGTCCTGGTCGCGGACGTTCCGGATCTCAGCGACGCCATCCTCGCGGCGCTCGCCGCCGAGGGATCGGTGCGGCCGGCGCCGCCCGCCATCGGTGCCGAGAGCCCGGCCCTGGGAGCGCTGCCCTTGACGGCGTCGGCCTCGGGAGCGCTGCCGGCGTCGGCCTCGGGATCGCGGATAAGGCGCGGATGGTGGAACGCTCTCCTGCGAGATTGGTTCGCGGTAACCCGCGCCGGAGACGGTGAGCACGCCGGCCGGGCCGAAAGCGGGCTCGGAGGCCGGGTCGTCGGCGACCGGCTCGGGGAGCGGAAGGCGCCTTGGCGGGCGCGGGTCAGCGCGGCGCTCTACGTGGCCCTCGCGGCGGTCGGTGCCGTCCAGCTCATCCTCGGGCTAGCGCAGGTCGGCGGCGGTGCCGGCAGCCCGCACGTGCACACCGACATGGACGCGACCCCCGGCCACCTGTGGCACGAGTCGGCGGCCTGGAACGTCGCGGTCGGCGCCGGCTTCCTCTTCATCGCGCTGCGGCGGAACCGCCCGACCGGCCTGGTGCCGATGCTGACCGCCTTCGTGGGGATGCTCCTGCTGCTGTCGGTCAACGACCTGTCGGCGGCCCGGGTCGACGCGACGCGGCTGGTCAGCCACGGCTTCGTGATCCTCGGATACCTGATCGTGGTGGCGCTGTCGCGGGTCACCGGCGAGCCGGCCCAGCCGCCCGGCGACCGGGCGGGCATCGGTGCCGGATGGCACCTGACCCAAGGGCCGGGGGAGGCCGAGTCGGCACCCCGGCCGCCGAAGCTGCGGCTCGTGCCGCCGGGCCCGCTAACCGCCGCGTACGAGCCGGGCCCGCTAACCGCCGCGTACGAGCCGGGCCCGCTAACCGCCGCGTACGAGCCGGGCCAGCTAACCGCCGCGTACGAGCCGGGCCCGCTAACCGCCGGGTACGAGCCGGGCCCGCTGACCGCCGCGTACGAGCCGGGGACGCTGACCGCGCGGGAGCCGGGGACGCGCCGCCGAGCGGCCTGAAGCCACCCGGTCAGCGCTCGCGGGGCCGCACCGACAGCTCGCGCCAGTCGTCCGCGCCGGTCAGCAGGCCGCGGACCATGTCGAGCGCCGCGTCCTCGCTGTCGTACTCGAAGAAGTGGGAGACGCCGTCGGCGCCGCCCGCCCGCTGTTCCACGTACCACTGGTCGCCGCTCGTTCGCAGGTATACGTCCTTGCGGGCGATGCGCCCCCACCTGCCGTTCCACCAGTGCTTACGCTGTTCCATCCCCGCACTGTATCGAACATACGTTCGAACGGCGCGGGTCGGGTGATCTTTTTCAGCGCGGCGGTTCCTGGTGCCGGCCGAGGATGTCGTTCACCGCGCCGGGCGCGACCTGCTGGCGGACCAGGGCGTCGCGGATCTCGGTCAGCAGCTTGATTTCCTCGCTGGGCGCGGCGGGCGGCGGCTCCTCGCCCCGCTTGCGCCGCTCGGCCAGCTTGTTCAGCGGGAAGACGATGAGGAAATAGACCACCGCGGCCGTCAGCAGGAACGTGATCACCGCGTTGATGAACGCGGCGTAGTCGAAGATCACGCCCGGCCTTGGCACCCACGTGCCGGCTTTGACGCCCTCGCCGCCGGAAGCGAGCTGGATGAGCGGCTTGAGGAAAGAGGTGGTGAAGGCGGTCACCACCGCGGTGAAGGCAGCGCCGATGACGACGCCGACCGCGAGGTCGACGACGTTGCCGCGCATGATGAAGTCTTTGAAGCCTTTGAACATCGAGTTCACGCGCACTCCTGCGAAGAGCCGAGGGGGTTCGAAGGCAGCAGTTGCCCCCGACCGGTCCGCGACAAACTACGCCCTAGTCGAGCGCCGGCTCCTCGGCCGTCACGGCCTCGTCCACCGTCGGGTACGTGTGCAGCACCTCGACCAGCCCCGACACCTCGAGGATGCGCAGCACCCCGCGCTGCGGCGCGGCCAGCCGGACCACCCCGCCCGCGTCGTCCGTGCTGTTCTTGGCGCGGACGAAGACGGACAGCCCGGTGGAGTCACAGAACGACACCTCGGCCAGGTCGAACACCAGGCGGGTGCGGCCCTTCTCGAGCAGGTCGCTGATCTGGTCCTGCAATTGGGGAGCGGTGGCCATGTCGAGCTCACCGGCCACCGACACGACGACCACGTCGCCGCGCTGCTCTGTTTGTACCGTCAGGGACATTCAGGACCTCCCAGTTATGGCCAGAACGTTACTCCACGCCGCGGCGGATCCGCAGAGCGGGAGATCGGCTGACCACGGCATATTAGTTGGCCGGCGACAAGTAAGAACGGGCTCCGATGGTAAAGTCCGGCCGGGCTGCCCGCGACCGGCGGCGAACCGGTCCGGCGAAGGTCACAGGAGGAAACGTGGCATTGAGTTCGGGCGAGGGAAACCGCTTCGCGGATCTGCTCAAGGGGCACGAGGACGCGATCGTGGCGTCCTGGACGGACGAGGTCGCCGCGCAGCTCCGGGGCCGCCTGAGCCGTGCCGAGCTGCATCGGCAGACGCTGGACCTGCAAAAAGGCTTCCAGATGGCGCTCTCCGAGGGCGCCACCGAGATGAGCGACGAGACGGCTGCCGAGCTGCGGGCCCAGCTCAGCGAGCTGTCCAGCAACCGGGCGCGGCAGGGCTTCTCCGCGACCGAGACGGCGGTCAGCGTCTTCGCGCTCAAGGAGGCCACGCTCAAAGTTCTCGAGGCGAACGGTGCCGCGAACGAGGGAACGCTGCGCGACTTCGTCGCCTTCTCCGCGTTCATCGACCGCGCCGGACTCTTCACCTTCGACGCATACACCCGTACGCGTGAGGAGCTCATCGCCGATCAGGCCGAGCAGTTGCTCGAGCTCTCCACCCCCGTGGTCAAGCTGTGGGAAGGCGTCGTCGCGGTGCCGCTGGTCGGCACGCTCGACTCGGCCCGCGCCCAGGTGGTCATGGAGCGCCTGTTGCAGACCCTGGTGGACACCGGTTCGCCGTACGCGATCATCGACATCACCGGCGTGCCGGCGGTGGACACCCAGGTCGCCCAGCACATTCTCAAGACCGTCGTCGCGGCCCGGCTGATGGGCGCCGACTGCATCATCTCCGGTATCCGCCCGCAGATCGCCCAGACCATCGTGGCGCTCGGCATCGAGTTCGGCGACATCGCCACCAAGGCGTCCCTGGCCGACGCCCTGCGGCACGTGTTGCGCAAGACCGGCGACAAGGCCACCCCGAAGCAAGCACGCCGAGAGGGCTGAGCCGATGGAACGCGTGCCGGTCCTCAAGATCGGCGACATCCTCCTGGTCTCCATCCAGACCGACATGGAGGACCAGGTCGCGTTGCAGTTGCAGGAGGACCTCGCCGACCGGATCGTCGCGACCGGGTGCCACGGCGTGATCATCGACATCAGCGCGCTGGACATCGTCGACTCGTTCGTCGGCCGTACGCTGGCCAACATCGCCTCGATCTCCCGGGTGCTGGACGCCGAGACGGTCGTCGTGGGCATGCGGCCCGCGGTCGCCATCACGCTGGTCGAACTCGGGCTCTCCCTGCCGGGCATCCGGACGGCGCTCAACGTCGAGCTGGGCATGGAGTTGCTCGCCCGGGAACGCGCCGCGGACGACGACGATGAACTGTTCGCCGACGCGGACGATCCGGCGGTCACCCAGTCATGACCGTCGGGGGCGCCGAGCGGATAGCGGTCAGCTCCGACCAGGATGTGGTCCGGGTCCGTCAGCTCGTGCGTACGGTGGCGGTAGCGGTGAAGTTGTCTCTGGTGGATCAGACCAAGCTGGTGACCGCCGCGAGCGAACTGGCCCGCAACACCCTCGTCTACGGCGGCGGTGGCACGGTCGAGGTGGCCCGGGTGGAGAACGCCCGCCGGGTCGGCATCCGCATCGTTTTCGCCGATCAGGGTCCGGGTATTCCCGACCTCGATCTGGCACTGACCGACGGCTACACCACCGGCGGCGGGCTCGGTCTCGGGCTCAGCGGCGCCCGCCGGCTGGTCGACGAGTTCGACATCGACACGGCGGTAGGCCAGGGAACGACCATCAGCGTGACCAAATGGTGCCGATGAGCGGAGGCACGGTGGCGTCGATACCGGAGGGACTTCTCGACCAGGGAGTCTGGTTCCGGGTCGAGGCCGCCGGCACCGCGGCCGCCGTCCGGCGCACCGCGGAGCGCCTCGCCGCCGAGCTGGGTGTGCCGGAACGTCGGATCGCCGACCTCGCGATCGTCGTCGCCGAGGCGGCCGGCAACCTCGTCAAGCACGCCGACGACGGCGCGCTGCTCATCCGCCCGGCCCGGGCGAACGGTCACGCGGGCGTCGAGATCGTCGTGATCGACCGGGGCCCGGGCATGGCGAACGTGTCGCGGGCGATCGGCGACGGGCACTCCACCGCCGGCACCCTGGGCATCGGCCTCGGCGCGATCGTGCGGCAGGCGAGCTGGTGCGACCTGCATTCCGTGCCCGGCAAGGGCACGGTCCTCGTCGCCCAGGTCTGGCCGGAGAAGGCGCCGGAGCCGGCCTGGGCGGCCGGGATCACCCGGCCGCTGACCGGCGAACCGGTCAGCGGCGACGCCTGCGCCAGCCGGGACGCGGACGGCCGCCGCCAGGTGCTGGTCTGCGACGGCCTCGGGCACGGACGGTTGGCGCACGCGGCCGCGCAGGAGGCCTTACGCGTCTTCCACGCGGCGCCGGCGGTCCCACCGGCCGCGCTGCTGGAAACCCTGCACCGTGCGTTAGGGCACACCCGGGGCGCCGCCGTCGCCGTCGCGGAGTTCGACCCGGTGCGGGGTCTGGTCCGCTACGCGGGCCTGGGCAACATCTCCGGGACGGTTCTGGCACCGGACGGCGGACGCCGCGGCATGGTGTCGCTGCCGGGCATCGCCGGACACCAGAGACGCCAGATCCGGGAGTACGACTACCCGCTGGCACCCGACGCCGTGGTGCTCATGCACACCGACGGCGTGGTCGACCGGTGGAATTCGGCCGACTATCCCGGCCTGCTGTCCCGATCGCCGCAGGCCATCGCGGCGACGGTGCTCCGCGACGCCGGCACCCGCCGGGACGACGCGGGCGTGCTCGTGGCGCGGTCGTCATGAGCCGCGAGCCGCTGATGCGGATGCGGATCCGGGTGGAGCAGGACGTCTTCATCGTCCGCCAGCTCGGCCGCGCGGTGGCGCGCGAGGTGGGCTTCGAGGCCCAGGACCAGACCCGGCTGGCCACGGCGCTCAGCGAGGTGGGGCGCCTGCTGGTCGCCGCCGGCCGCGACGCGGACGTCACGTTCACGACGACGGCCGGTGGGGTACCTACGCTGCACGTGGAGTTGGCGCATCCGGTGCCGGGCGACAGCGCCCGGCTGCGCCCGCAGTTGGCACTGGTGAGCCGCCTGGTCGACACGATGGAGGTAGGGGATGAAGAGACCGGTACGGTGGTGCGGATGTCTCGACGTCTGCCGCCGAGCTCACCGGCTCTGAACCCCGACCGTATGGACGAGATCCGCGACCGTCTCGCCGAGCATGTGCCGGGCACGCCGTTCGACGAGCTGACTGTGCAGAACCAGCAGCTCATGGCGGCCCTGGACGAGGTACGCGCGCAACGCGACGACCTGGCCCGGCTCAACGTCGAACTCGAGGAGACCAACAAGGGCGTGATGGCCCTGTATCACCAGCTCTCCGACGAGTTGGAGGAGACCAACCGGGGTGTGGTCGCGCTCTATGCCGAGCTCGACGAGAAGTCGGTGCAGCTGCGCACGGCGAGCGAGGCGAAGAGCCGGTTCCTGGCCAACGTCAGCCACGAGCTGCGCGCCCCGGTGACCGCGATCATGGGCCTGGGCCGCCTGCTCGCCGACGAGTCGTCCGACCGGCTCACCTCGGAGCAGTCCCGCCAGGTTGAGCTGATCCGAGGATCGGCCAAGGACCTGCTGTCGCTGGTCAACGACCTGCTGGACCTCGCCAAGGCGGAGGCCGGGCGGATCGAACCGAACTGGTCCGATGTGGATCTCAAGGCGGTCTTCGGGCAGCTGCGCGGCACGCTGCGGCCGCTCGCCGTCCAGCCGGACGTCGACTTCATCGTCGAGGAGCCGGCGGTGGCACGGCTGCGCTCCGACGAGGTGCTTCTCGCCCAGGTGCTGCGCAACCTGCTGACCAACGCGATCAAGTTCACCGCGGCGGGCTCGGTGCGGCTCGGCGTGGCCCGAGTCGGCGACAACGTCGAGTTCACGGTCGCGGACACCGGCGTCGGCATCGCGCCCGAGTTGCAGGAACGCATCTTCGAGGAGTTCTATCAGGTGCCCGGCAGCCAGGCCCTGAACGGCAAGGGCACCGGGCTGGGGCTGCCCTACGCCCGCCGTCTCGTCGGTATCCTCGGTGGAGCGATGCGAGTCTCCTCCACTCCAGGCGAGGGCAGCATGTTCACCGTCTCCCTGCCGGTGTCACCATGAGTCCGGCCACCGTGCTGGTCGTCGACGACAGCGCCACCAAGAGATATCTCCTGGTGAGCTGGCTGACCCGGGCCGGTTTCACGGTGGTCGAGGCGGAGACCGGCGAGTCCGCCCTGTCCCTGCTCAGCGAGGCCGAGGTCGACCTGGTCGTGCTCGACGTGAAGCTGCCGGACCTGAGCGGCTTCGACGTCTGCGAGCGGATCAAGACCGATCCCGGGTACGGCGTCCTGCCGGTGATCCACGTGTCGGCGCACGCGGTGGACGTGGTCGACCGCACCCAGGGGCTGAACCGGGGTGCGGACGCGTACCTGGTCGAGCCGATCGAGCCGGACGAACTGATCGCGACCGCCCAGGCGGTGCTGCGCTATTACCGGGCCCGCCAGCGCGCCGAGTCCCTGGCCGATCGCATGATCAAGCTGGCCGAGACCACGCTGGCGATCAACTCCGCGTCGACGCTGGTCGGACTCCTGCAGGCGGCCGCGGACGGGGCGTCCGAGATCTTCGGCGGCCCGGCCGTGGTGGTGGCGGAAACCGCCGACGGCGACGGGCTGGCGGCGGTCGCGGGCGGCCCCACCGAAGTGCGGCCCTGGACGGTCGAACACCACGAGACCTCGGTCGGTTCGACCGTACGCACGGAGCAGGCCGAAGCCTGGAACCTGGCCGACTGGCCGCAGCGCGAGGCGGTCGCCGTGGCCTCGGCCAAGCTGCGCGCCGACCGCACCCCGGTCTACGTGGCGGTCCCGGCCAGCTCGCAGACGCCGGGCTTCCCGGTGCTCCGCCAGCTCTCGCAGGCGGTCGCGGCGGCGGTGGAGGCCCAGCGCTCGTACGACGAGGAGCACCGCATCGCGGTCACCCTCCAGCGCAGCCTCCTGCAGAGCCGCCTGCCCGACGTCCCGGGCCTGGAACTCGCGGTCCGCTACGAGCCGGCGGGCGCCCAGACCGAGGTGGGCGGCGACTTCTACGAGCTCACCATGCTGGACGGTCGCCTCCTGGTGGGCATCGGCGATGTGGCCGGCCACTCCCTGCACGCGGCGACGGTGATGGCTGAGCTGCGGCACGCCGTCCGCGCGTACGCGGTCGAGGGCCACCCGCCGGGGATGGTTCTGGAGCTGGTCAACCGGTTCATGCGCACGGTCCTGCCGGCGGAGTCGGCGACGTTGTGCCTGTTCACCCTGGAGCCCGACACGGGCCGCATCAGGCTCGCCAGCGCCGGCCACCTGCCGCCGCTGCTGCACATCGAGGGCACCGGAGCCAGCTTCCTCACGCCGCGCGGCCCGCTGCTGGGCATCAACGCGCCGCGGCCGGAGGACCTGGAGTTCGTTCTTCCACGGGGCGGCACCCTGGTGCTCTACACGGACGGCCTGATCGAGCGCCGGGACAGCGACATCGATGTCGGCTTCGCGGCGCTGGCAAAGTGCGCGAGTCAGGTGGAATCGAGTCTGGACGCGTTCTGTCAGCGGCTTCTCGTGCAGCTCGCCGGGGCGGGCGAACAGGCGGATGACATCGCGGTGGTGGCGCTCCGGCGTAGCTGACCTCCGCCCAGGGCCCGTCCCGTCGCGTCATGATGGACGCATGGGCCGACGGCGGTGGCGGGCGACGGCGTGGGGTGCGCTGACGGTGGTCGTCGCCGCTGTCGTGGTGGCCGGCGGGGCCCGGCTGGGCGTGTGGCGCTCGCTCGCCGGCGACACCGCGGAGAAGCCGTGGGACTGGGTGGAACGCGTCGGCTGGCTCACCGGCCTGCTGGGGCTGCCGGCCACCGTCGTGTTCGGATTTCTCGCGCTGCGGCAGCACGGCGACCCCGCGCCCGGGCGGCCGTCCTGGCGGCTCGTGCCGATGGCCCGGTGCCGCCCCGAACACCTCGGCGTGCACGCCGGCCGGCCGACGCCGTACGTGACTCGTGATCATGACCGTGACCTGCGCACCCGGCTGCGGGAGGCGGCCGCGACCGGTGGCCTCGTGGTCGTCGTGGGCGGCTCGTCCACGGGCAAGTCCCGAAGCCTGTACGAGACCCTCCGTGACCTGTTCAGCGACCGGCACCTGCTGCTCGCCGACGACGTCGAGGCGGTGCGCCGAGCCGCTCCCGAGCTGCCCGGAGGCACGGTCGTCCTGCTCGACGACACCCCGTCGGTGCGGTTCCTCGCGGCCGGCGGCCTCAACCGGACCGACCTGCTGGCGCTGACCCCGCGGCGTGGCGCCCCGGTGGTGGTGGTCGTCGTCCTCTGGCCGGGGCCCTACCAGCAGATCGCCTCGGTCCCGCAGGCCGCCGAGCTCGACGGTGCCGCCGGGGACCCGTGGCGTGACGCCCGACAGGTGCTCGCGCTCGCGGGACATCGGGTCGTCCACGTACCCGAGCATTTCAGCGCGGCCGAGCGGACCCGGGCCCGGGAGGCACTGCGCGGGCACGCCGATCCGCGGCTGGCGGACGCGCTCGACTCGCGGCACGGCGTGACCCAGCACCTGGCCGGCGCCCCCGAGCTGATCAGCCACTGGGAACACGCGGCGACTCTCCAGCCGTATGCCGCGGCGGTCCTCACCGCGGCCGTCGACATCCGGCGGCTGGACGTCCGGGCTTCCCTGACTCCGGCGATGCTCCGCGCGGTCGCGCCGGCCTATCTGAGCGAGGACCACCTCGCGGAGGCGCCCACCGACTGGTTCGACGTCGCGCTCGGCTACGCCACCCAGCGCCTGCGAGGCGGCATCCGGGCCCTGCACCCGCTGGCCGGCCCCGAGATCGGCACCATCGCCGGCTACGAGCTGGCCGACTATCTGCACGACCTCGGCGGCGACCTGCGGTATTACACGATCGTGCCGCCGCCGGTGTGGGAGGTGTTGCCGAACCACCTCGCCGACCCCGAGGACCTGGCCCGGCTCGCCGATGCCGCACGTGACCGCGGGCTGTACCCGCTCGCCCGCGTCCTCTATCGCCGGGCAAGCGGTCGCAGCGAATACGCGGCCCGCGAGCTCGTCGACCTGGTCGCCGTCCAGGGACGGGTGGACGAGCTGAGGCAGTTGGCCGCCGGCGGCAACCGCTACGCCGCCGTGCGGGTGGCGTGGCTCGACCGGCGCCGCCGCGAGACCGGCGAGGCGTTCGAGCGGATGGTGCACGACGCCGCGGTGGTCTTCACGGACGAGGACCGCCGGGCGCTGGCGGAGCTGCACCGCGACGAGCTGCGGCGGCTCGCCGACGCGGGCTACGAGCACGCCCAGGTGCTGGACGACCTCATCCGGCACGACCGCCGGGGCGAGGCCATCGAGTACGCGCGCCGGCTGTCCGCGGCCGGAGACGGCTACGCCCGCGAGGAACTGGTCACCCTGCTCGCCGCGGAACGGATGACCACCGAGCTGCGTGAGCTCGCGATGAGCGGGGACGGCTACGGCTGCCGAAGCTTCCTCGAACTCGTGGCCGCCGACCGGCGCGAGCACGAGGCCCGCCTGCTCGCCGCGGCCGGCAGCGAATACGCGGGCTCCTGGCTGGTGGACCACCTGACGTCGCAGGGCCGCGAGAAAGACCTGCGCGTCCTGGCGAGCGAGGGTCACGTGTACGCCCGACGATGGCTGGTCGAGGCGCTGGCCGAGGAGGGCCGACTCTCCGATGCGCTGGCCGAGGCCGCCCGGTTGGTCGCCGACGGCGACGAGCCGGCCGCCGCGATGGTCGCCGAGCTCCTCGCCGACCTGGGCCGGGAAGAGGAACTCCAGGAACAGATGCTCGCGGGCAACCCGTACGCGAGCGGCGAGCTGGCGGTGCTGCGGGCACATCTCGGCCGCGAGGACGACCTGCGCGCGATGGCCCTGGCCGGTGATGGCGACGCCCGGTTCTGGCTGGCCGCACTGCTGGCGTACCGGGGCCAGGAGGCCGAGTTGCGGGAGATGGCGGCGGCGGGCGACATCGAGGCGCGGACCAGCCTGGTGGGCATGCTGCTCGCCCGGGGACGCGTGGACGAGCTACGTCGGATGGCGGCCGACGGGGACCGGGAGGCGGCCTACCTCCTCCGCAGCCGGGGGCACCGGGACTGAGGGACCCGGCGGCGCCGGGCCCCTCTGGTCGCGATCAGGAAAGGCCGACCGTGTCCAGGATCCAGGAGGTCACGAACGCCTCCTCCTTCCAGGAGTCGTAACGGCCGCTGGGCCCGCCGTGACCGGCGCCCATCTCGGTCTTGAGCAGGTACGCGCCGTCCGGCGCCGTCGCGCGCAGCCGGGCGATCCACTTGGCCGGCTCGTGGTAGAGCACGCGGGTGTCGTTCAGGCTGGTCACCGCCAGGATCGCCGGGTACTTCACCTTCGCGACGTTCTCATACGGGCTGTATGCCTTCATGTACGAGTAGATGTCCGCGTTCTCCAGCGGATTGCCCCACTCCTCCCACTCCGTGACCGTCAGCGGCAGCGACGGGTCCAGGATGGAGGTGAGCGGGTCGACGAACGGCACCTGCGCCACGATGCCGGCGAACGCCTCCGGGGCCAGGTTGGCGACCGCGCCCATGAGCAGCCCGCCCGCCGAGCCCCCGCGGCCGACGATCCGCTCCGGGTTCGTCCACGACGCCCGCACCAGCGCCCGCGCGCAGGCGATGAAGTCGGTGAAGGTGTTCTTCTTGGACAGCATCTTGCCGTCCTCGTACCAGCGCCGGCCCATCTCGCCGCCGCCGCGGACGTGCGCGATCGCGTAGACCATGCCGCGGTCCAGCAACGAGAGGCGGGCGATGGAGAAGTACGGGTCCATGCTGATTTCGTACGAGCCGTAGCCGTACAGCAGCAGTGGCGCCGTACCGTTGCGGGGGGTGCCCTTGCGCGCGACGACCGAGATCGGGATCTTCGTGCCGTCGTCGGCGATCGCCCACTCCCGGAACTGCTCGTAGGCGTCCGGATCGTAACCGCCCAGCACCGGCTTGCGCTTGCGCAGCACCATCGCCCGGCTGATCAGGTCCACGTCGTACACCGAATCCGGGGTGACCATCGACGTGTAGGCGATCCGCACGATGTTGGTGTCGTACGCCGGGTTGCCGGACAGCCCGACGCTGTAGAGCGGCTCCGGGAACGCCATGTCGTAGAAGTCGGTGCTGCCGTCGGCGATGACCCGCAGCCCGGTGAGCCCGTCGCGGCGCAGCGAGACGACGACGTGCCGCTGGAAAGCGTCGACGGCCTCCAGCCGGACGCCCGGGGTGTGCGGGATCAGCTCCACCCACACGCCGGGATTGTCCACCGACGTGTACGCCAGCGCGAAGTCCTCGGCGTTCTCGTTGTGCAGAACCAGGAACCGGTGCCCGTGGTGCTCGATCGAGTACTCGACGCCCTGGACCCGATCGCGGATCACCGCGGGCTCGGCCGTGGGGCGATCGGCCGCGATGACCCGTACCTCAGAAGTGATCTTGCTGTGGATGTCGATAATGATGAACTTCTCGCTCCGGCTGAGCTCGACGCCCACCCAGAACCGCTCGTCCGGCTCCTCGTAGACGACCACGTCCTCCGCCGCCGGCCGCCCGACGACATGCCGCCACACCCGGTGCGGCCGCCAGGCGTCGTCGACGGTGATGTAGAAAAGCGTCGAGCCGTCCGCGGACCAGGCGGTGCCGTAGGAGGTGTCCGGAACCTCGTCCGGCAGCGTCTCACCGGTCCGCAGGTCCTTGACCTTCAGCACGAAGCGCTCGTCGCCGTCGAAGTCCACCGAATAGGCCAGCCGGCCGCCGTCCGGCGTCACATCGAACGTGCCCAGCGCGAAGAACTTCTTGCCCTCCGCGAGCGCGTTGCCGTCGAGCAGCACTTCCTCGCCCGGCAGCGGAGCGCCGTCACCCGTCGCGGGCGGGTCGACCTCGGCGCCGGCCGCGACGCGGCACTGGATGCCGTACTGCTTGCCCTCGACCGTCCGCGTGTAATACCAGTAGTTGCCCTTGCGCTGCGGCACGGACAGATCCGTCTCCTGGGTGCGGTTCTTGATCTCCTCGAAGATCGTGCTCCGCAGGCCCCCGAGGTGCGCGGTGGCCCGCTGGGTCCACGCGTTCTCCGCCTCCAGGTAGGCGATGGTGTCCGGATTCTCCTTCTCGGCGAGCCAGGCGAACTCGTCGGTGACCGTGTCGCCGTGGAACGTGCGCTCGGTGGGAACCTGGCGGACCGCGGGCGGGGTCGTGGGCATGTCGGTCGTCACGGTTGTCCACGTTACCGGTGACCCGGTCGCCGTCCCCGGCTCCTCGGTTCATTAGAACATGTGTACGATGAGCGGGTTGATGATCGCAGGGGTGATCGATGGCAGGGGAGAATGATGGGGATGGATCTGCCCGCCCGTGAGCCACTGCTCCGGGCCCTGGTCGACATCTGCGGCCCGGACTTCGCCCGCACGGCAGGCGGGGCCGACACGGTGGCCGGCCGCCGGGCCAGCTTCGTCGCCGCCCCGGCGACCAGCCACGCGGTCACGGACACCATGCACCTGGCGATCGCCCGCGGCCTGGCGGTCGTCCCGCGCGGCTCGGGCTCCAAAATCGACTGGGGCACCCCACCGCCCGGCGTCGACCTGCTCCTCGACACGGCCCGCCTCGCGGGCATCTGGAAACACGACCCGCCATCGATGACGGCGGAGATCGGCGCCGGCACCCCCATCCGCGCGATCCAGGCGGCGCTCGCCCTGCGCGGCCACCGACTGGCAGTCGACCCGCCCTCCCCGACGGCCACCCTCGGCGGCATGCTCACGCTCAACGAGACAGGCCCGCTGCGCCACCGCTTCGGCACGGCGGCCGACCAGGTCAACCACATCACGTACGTCACAAGAAACGGCCACGAGGCCACCTCCGACGGAGCCGAGGGCCGCCCCGGCATAGCCGAGATCGACGGCGTGATCGTGTCGGCACAGGTCCGCCTGCAACCCCTCCCGGCGGCAAGGCGCTGGGTGACCGCCCCGGTGATCGCCCCACGAGACATCCACGACCTCGTCCAGGACGCCCTGACGGCGCAGGTGGCCCCGAGCGCGATCGAGATCGACCTCCCCGCGGCCCCGGCTCCTGGCTCCCTGGCTGTGCTGCTAGAGGGGAGCGCGGAAGAGGTGGCAGAGCGCGCCAACCGCCTTCAGAGAGCACTGAAGGCCCCGGCGGCGCCCACGGAGCTGCCGCCGGGCTGGTGGGGCCGCTATCCCTTCAGCCCGTCCGACGTGGCGCTGCGCGTCGAGGTCCCCCCAGCGGACCTCCAGGCGGCGGTGTTCGCACTGCGGGACGTGGCCGGCATCCCGGTGCCGGTGCGAGGCGCGGCAGGCTTGGGAATCGTGCACGCGGCGCTGCCGGCGGGCCTGGGCTGGGAGCACATCGAGCGGGTCTTGGACGCGGTGCGGGGAGTTTTGCTGGCTCGCGGCGGGCGCTGCTTGGCGGTCGCCGCGCCGCCGCAGATCAGCGCGGAGCTGGACATGGCGAACCGGCAGGACCTCTCTTAAGCCCCGTCTGACCGAATCACGGCCGCGTCGTCGTCGTCGTCGCGCCGTCGTCGTTGTCGCGTTGCCGCCTTGCCGCCTTGCCGCTTCCCTGGCCTGGCCTGGCCTGGCCTGGCCTGGCCTGCCCTGGCCTGGCCTGGCCGCTAATTGGCCCGGAGCGTTGCCGGACCTGAACGGTCACGTCCTGGCCGCTGGCCGCCCGGGAGATGCGGCCAGAGTCGTTGTCGGATTTGACCGGCATGCCCTGGCCGCTTCTCCGCCCGCTCAGAGACGGCCGAGATTCCCGGCGGTGGGCCGAAGTGCTCCTGGCGGGCCGGGATGGTCAGAGAGAACCGGAGAGCGCGACAGGACGTCGGCGGCCATGTGGCGACCAAGGCTAGCGAGGGTGCCCACCGCATAGGACATATAGGCGAACTGACCCATCTGCGTGACGTTCGTCAGAGCGAGCTGCTGGGCAGAGATCTTTCGCGGCAGCAGCGGGGTGCCAGAACCAAGCATGACGGGAGCCACAGCCAGGATGATCTCGTCCAGAAGCCCGGCATCGGCGAACTCGGCCACCAGGTCGCCACCCCCGGCAAGCCAGACATTGCGCCCCTGGGCGGCCACCATCATCGCCTCATGAACCCGGCGCACGTCGCCGCTAACCATGAAAATGTTGGCGTCCGGCACGACGGGCAGCTCGCGGTGGGTGAAGACCCAGCAGGGCACGTCCCCGTACATGTCGTGCCAGTTCTCGGGCTCCTCGATGACGTTATCGTTCGCCACCACCCACTCATACGTCGTCGCACCCATCGCGAAGGCGCCAACATTGGAGAAGAACGCACCGAACGGATTGTCCGTGCCCTCATCAACCTCGAACAGCCAGTCGAGCGAATTGTCCAGATCGGCGGTGAAGCCGTCGATGCTGGTAGCCGTGTAGTACTGAGTCTTCGCCACGACAAACACCATGCCATGACGCAGCCGACAAAAGGGTCGGATCCGGCCAGGACGGTCGCCATCCCGCCATCGAGCCTCGGCCCACGACCGCACCCCGCGCCAGCCCAAACGCCGTCGTCAGCGCCGCGTCGCGCCGTACCGCGTCGCGCCGTCACCGCGTCTGCGCCGCATCGCGTCTGCGCCGTTACCGCGTCTGCGCCGCAGCGCGTCTGTGCTCACACCGTGCCGCACCCATGCTCATGCCGCGCCCGCGCGAACGCCACGCCGCGCATTGCCGTGCCGTGATCCCCGCGCCGCGCCGAGCTCAAGCGCGCCGCACTCTCGCTTGCGCCGCGCCTTCACTCGCCCGCGCTTACGCCGTGCCGCGCCGGCGCTGTGTCGTGCCCGCGCTCACACCGCGCCCGTGCTCACACCGCGCCCGTGCTCACACCGCGCCCGTGCTCACACCGCGCCCGTGCTCACACCGCGCCCGTGCTCACACCGCGCCCGTGCTCACACCGC
>NZ_JBFBAJ010000023.1:91570-92057 GCF_040682215.1 Actinoplanes sp. NPDC051346
CGCCCGCGCTCACACCGCGCCCGTGCTCACACCGCGCCCGTGCTCACACCGCGCCCGCGCTCACACCGCGCCCGCGCTCGCGCTGTGCCCGCGCTATGCCGCGCCGGGCCCCTGCGCTCGCGCTGCGCTCCCGCGCTCACGCCGTGCTGCGCTCGCGCTGTGCGGCACCCGCGCCGTGCCGTGCTCACACCCTGCGGCGCCGGCGCTGTGCCGCGCTTACGCCGTGCCGCGGCGCCGTGCTCCCGCGCCCACGCCGTGCTGCGCTCACGCCGGGTCCCCGCCTGCGCTGCGTCCTCGCTCGCCCGCGCTAACACCGTCCCGTGCCCGCGATCACACCACGCCCGTGCCGCGCTCGCCTTCGTGTCGTGCCGGCGCCGTGCCGTGCCGCGCCGGGGACTGTGGATCTTTCGGTGTTTCCGGTCTGACCCGCCGGGCGTAGCCCGGCGAGGAAGGCGCCGTGATGACCACGACACTGGATGATGTGACC
>NZ_JBFBAJ010000024.1:0-73554 GCF_040682215.1 Actinoplanes sp. NPDC051346
GTCCACACAACCGTCCATGATCGACGGTGGCTGCCCTCGTTCCCACACCAGATCAGACCCCAGCTCAGCCAAGGTCAACATCCCCGGCTGGAGTATTAGGAAGGAAGCGACGCCGCCACAACACAGCACAAGGACGATCGCGCCTCCGATCAGCCCATTCCTGACTTCCTTGGAGCTCGCGCTATTCGCCTTCTTCATCACGGCAGCAACTGTCGGTCAACGACGCGCCTTCCGCGACCGACCGACGGGGCGGTTCGATGGTGATATCCGGTCGGGCAGGTCCGCCCAATTCGGTATCGGCGCAGGTCAACCCACCGCATCCGCTCGGCGCGGCTACATGGTGGAGGATCCGACCTCACTCGATCGTGGAGCTGGTTGCGGAAGGCAGGCGTGCCCTCTCTGCACGACAATCGCGGAGCAAGCCGATAAGCGGTGGCCACTGTCGGCCCGAACCACCTGAGCACGGAAGGCGATCCGGCTGACGTGCAGAACGCCCTACGGCGACATCATTGGTCCAAACGAAATCTGGCCAGCGTTTCCGCTGGCCAGAGATTTTGGGGTGGAGCTGTGGGGATTTGAACCCCAGACCCCCTCGATGCGAACGAGGTGCGCTACCAGACTGCGCCACAGCCCCCCGGTCCCTCAGGACCGCAGCTAGGCTAACAGGTCTTCCGCCCGCCCCGCGAATCACCCCTCCGCGTGGCGGCAACGCTCATTGCGAGGCGGGCCCGGGCATCCGTCAACCCGCGCACTCGCGGGGCCGCCCGCTCGTCACGCTGGATACGAAGCGCCGCGGCCGCCGGCCTCGTAAGCCCGGCCGCGCAGTCCCCCCGTACGCCGGTAGGACACCGACGCGCCGTTGACGGCGGCCGGGAGGTCGGACGGGTCGCGGTCCAGGCCCATGGCCGTACGGCGTACGGCCTCGCGCTGTGCCGCGAGCCGGCGCTGCGCCTCGCGGCGGGCGGCCGCGCGGCGGGCTTGCTCGCGCCGCACCTCGGCCTGCCGGGCCGCCAGCCATGCCGCCTCGCGTGCCTCGATCCGGCGGCGCCGGCGGTCGGCGATGGCGTGGTTGCGCAGGTGTATGAGGTAGAGGCCGAGGAGCGTGCCGGTGACGGCGAAGCTGATCCAGAATCCGGGGCCGACCGCGAGCACGCCGACCAGTTCGATCACGTTGAGCAGCAGCAGGGCGGCGAAGACCCGGCGGCGGCGGACCACGGCCGGGGTCTGCCGGCGTACCGGGCGGCGGCGGGCAGGGCGGCGGGACGGCACCACTCGCAGCCGCCGGGCGGGTGGGCCGGATACCGGCGCTCCCGAGACGGGGGCCGCCGAGGCCGGGGCCTCGGGCGCCGGGACACCGGAGACCGGCGTGGGATCACCCGTTAGGGTCCGCGACGTAACCAGATACTGGCGACCGGGGTTGACCGGTCGGCGTCCGGGCACGCTGCGGAGCCGACGGTGGCGCTGCAGCACCCGAGCCGTCGACGACGCCCGCTCCGCCGCCAGGCGCTCGGTGGCGTCGTACCGGCGGACGAGGGCCGGTGCGAGGGCGAGCAACCCGGCCGCGGCGAGGACAGCGAGGAGCACCGAGGTCGGCACCCTCACCCCTCCCGTCAGCCTCAGACCGTGCCGGGCGATCAGTTCCCGGTCACGAAAAAGTCGCAATCTCCCCGAGATTACGGGCGAGAGCTGCGGAAATCGCCGCGCCGCGCCGGGCCGGTGAGCCTTCGATGATCAATTTGCTGTGGTACGCAACCGGCGCCACCGCGCCAGCAGTCCGCCCTCGCCCGCGACCTCTTCGCTGGTCATCGCGTAGCCGAGGTGATCGCGCCAGGCGCCGTCGATGTGCATGTAACGCGGGTGGTAGGCCTCTTCGCGGAACCCGAGCTTCTCCACGACCCGCCGGCTGGGCACGTTCTCCGGCCGGATGTTGATCTCCACCCGGTGCAGCCCGCCCGCCCCGAACGCGTGGTCCACGGCGAGCGCCAGCGCCGTCGGGATCACCCCGCGACCGGCGACGCGGGAATCGACCCAGTAGCCCACGTACGCGGAACCGAACGCCCGCCGCACGATGCTGCCCAGGTTGATGTGGCCGACCAGGCGCTCCTCGCCGCCGGAGCGCAGGCAGACGGCGAACGGCATGCTGTCGCCGCGCCGCGCGGCTCGCTTCATATCCCGATAGACGTAGAGGTACGCCCGCGGCGAGTTCATGTCGGCCCACGGCCCGGGCGGCGCCGACTCCCACGGGCTGAGCCACGCCTCGTTGGCGACGCGGACCTCGGACCAGGCCTGCGCGTCGCCGCGGCGATAGGGACGGAGCACCACGGGACCGTCCGCCAGGACGGCAGGCCATCCGGGCGTGGACCCCAGCATCATCGCCTCCGGTCGAGCAGCAACACGTCGACGGTCGACCCGGCCGCGGCCGCGGTGACCCGCTCGCCCAGCACCAGCAGACCGTTGGCTTCGGCCAGGCCGGAGAGAGTGTACGGCCCGCCGGCGAGCGGCTGCACCGTGTAGCCGCCGCCGCGCCGTTCCGCGACATGCGCGGGGCGGAACTCCCGCAGTCCCCCGGGCGACGAGACGGTCTCGAGCAGGTGTGCCTTGACGCTGGGCCGGAAGACTGGCTCGGAACCGGCGAGCAACTGGATGACGGGTCGGGCGAGCACCTCGAAGCCGATCAGGGCGGCACCGGGCTCACCCGGCAGGCAGACGACCGGCACCTCCTCGCCGCCGACGGTGCCGAAGCCGAGCCCAGCGCCCGGGCAGAGCGCCACGTCGGTGAACTCGACCGCGCCACGGCCGTGGTCACGGCGGGAGAGGACGCGGCGGAGCATGTCGCCTGGCCCCGTACCCGTGCCTCCGGTCGTGATGATCAGATCGGCCCGCAGCGTCTGGTCCTCGAGCAACCCCCGCAGGCTTTCCGGATCGTCGTCACAGATGCCGATTCTGTACGCGAGAGCGCCGGCCTCGACCGCGGCGGCGGTGAGCGCGTGCGAATTCGCGTCCACCACCTGTCCCGGCTGGCTGGGCCGGCCGACGTCGACGAGTTCGTCGCCGGTGGCCACCACGACCACCCGGGGGCTGGGCCGCACGACCACGTGCCCGATGCCGGACGCGGCGAACACGGCGACCATCGCGGGCGTCACATAGGAGCCGGCGGACGCCAGGACCCGGCTGACGGGCAGTTCCTCGCCGGCCCGTCGTACCCCTGATCCGCGTTTCGGCGCGTGCAGGATCTCCACCGCGGCCATGCCCTGATCGGTCCAGTGCACCGGCACGACGACGTCGGCGCCGATCGGCAGCGGCGCGCCGGCCGCCACGGAGAAGCAGGTTCCCGGGGTGAGCCGGACCGGACGCCAACTGGCCGCGCCGAGGTCACCGACGACGTTGAGCCGGACCGGACGCAGCCCGCCCTCGAACTGCCCGAAGGACGGGTGCGAGCCGATCCGCCCGGCGGCGGCAAGGTCCTCCCAGCGGGCCGCGTACCCGTCGATCGCCGCCTGGTCGAAGGCGGGATACGGGTGCGGGGCCAGCACGTCGTTGGCGAGGACGTTGCCGTGCGCCTGGGTGAGGTCGAGGTCGAGCGGAGGCAGCGCACGCAACCTGCGCAGCACGCTGCCCAGGTAGTCGGCGAGAGGCATCAGCTCGTTGGCGGCCGCCTCGGCATCGGCCGTGGCTGTCATCCCTGGGCACCGCCGATGTGCGTGGCCACGAACTCGCTCAGCCACTGACGGAACTCCGGACCCACGTCGGAGCGCTGGGCCGCGAGCTGGACCACGGCCTGGAGGTAACCCAGCGGCATCCCGGTGTCGTAGCGGTGCCCGCGGTAGATGATGCCGTGCACCGGCGTGCCGTCGGCGAGCAGCTGAGCCATCGCGTCGGTCAGCTGAATCTCGCCCCCGCTCCCGGGCTTGGTCTGGTGGATCGCCTCGAAGATGGTGGCGGGCAGGACGTAGCGCCCCACCACGGCCAGGTTGCTCGGCGCCTCCGCGGGTGACGGCTTCTCGACCAGGCCGGTGACCTTCACGACATTCTCGCCGCGCCCCGGGTCCGGCTCGACGGAAGCGATGCCGTAGCGGCTGGTCTCCTCGGGCGAGACCTCGATGAAGGCGAGGACGATGCCGCCGGTCTCGGCCTGCAGGTCCAGCATCTCCGGCAGCAACGGCTGATCCTCCGCGACGAACTCGTCACCGAGCAGCACAGCGAAGGCCTCGCCGCCGACATGCGACGCGGCCACGCCAACGGCGTGACCCAGGCCGAGCGGCTCACCCTGGCGGCACGTGTAGATGTCCGCGAGCTCGCTGGTGCGGCGAACGGCGGCAAGCCGCTCCATGTCGCCCTTCTCCTCCAGCCGCGCCTCCACGTCGGGCCGCCGATCGAAGTGGTCGACCATGGAGGTCTTGCCCCGCCCGGTCACGAGCAGCACATCGGTGATGCCCGCGGCCGCCGCCTCCTCCACGATGTACTGAAGAACCGGGCGGTCCACGACCGGCAAAAGCTCCTTGGGTACGGCCTTGGTAGCCGGAAGGAATCGGGTAGCGAGCCCCGCCGCCGGAATGACGGCCTTGACGGCTCGACGGCCGGTCGCATGCGCCTGCGTGGTCATGTGAGGGTCACCGCACCTTTGCTGAGTTCGTGCCCGGACATTCCGCGAGACTATCGGCCACGGCCCTGTCGCGGCGGTTGTGGCCCGCCGGACGCGCCCTGCACGGATTCCGGATGATCGAATTGCCCCTCGTCGACTCCGCCTGAAACTGACGCCTGCGTCACACCGGCCAGGCGGTAGGTGTCCCGCCCGGCATGCTTGGCCGCGTACAACGCGTCGTCGGCGGCCGCGAGCACCCGGTCGGCCGTATTGCCGTGCTCCGGGAAAACGGCGATCCCGATGGAGACGCTGATCGGCACTCGCTCGACGGCGGAACCGGCATCCGCGCCGGACCCACGGCCGTCGACCGAAACCGGGTCGTCGCGGACCGCGGCTCCGAGCCGCTCGGCGACGATGACCCCGCCATAAGCGTCCGTCTCGGGCAGCAACACCACGAACTCCTCACCACCCTGCCGGAACGCCACGTCGACCTCCCGAAGCGCCAGCCTGACCCGCCGGGCGAACTCGCCCAGCACGGCGTCCCCGGCGGCATGCCCGTGTGTGTCATTCACCTCTTTGAAATGGTCGAGATCCAACACCAGCACGGTGAGCATCCGCCCGAACCGGCTGGCCCGCTCGACCTCCCGCCGCAACGACTCCCGCAGGTAACGGTAGTTCCACAACCCGGTGAGCGGGTCGGTGAGGGAAAGCCGCTGTGCCTCCTCGTGCATCCGCACGTTGTGCACGGCGACCCCCGCCTGCCCGGCGAAAGTCCGCAGCATGAGCAGGTCCGCGTCGTCGAACTCATCGGTCCCGAGCCGGTCGTACAACGCAAGCACCCCGAGGGTGCCGGGATGCAGCTCCCACTCCCCCGACATCAGCGGATCACCAACGGTGGCCGGTGCGCAGATCGGCACGGCGACGTACGTCCGGCAGGCCGGCTCGTCGATCAGCCCGCCCCCGAGGCCGCAGAACCCTCGCCGAGGCTCTCCACTCGCGGCGACAGCGCCGAGAATGCCGCGTCCGCGCGGCACCCGCAGCGACGCCAGATCGTCGTCGGGCACGTCCCACCGGCCGGTGAGCCCCTCCGCGCACCGGGCGACCAGATCACCGCCAGCGGGATCGGTGAGCAGCACGATCCCGGCACGTGCGCCGCTCGCGGACAGCGCGGTCTGGAGGATGACCTGAAGGATGCGGTCCAGGTCGTGGGTGCTGGAAAGGGTGTCGCCCAGGATGGCCAGATGCCCGCGAAGCTGGTCGCGGCTGGCGGTGAGAGCCTGCACGTACGCCTGCAGCTCCCGCGTCATGCGGTTGAAGGTGCCGCCGAGCCGCCCGATCTCGTCATCCCGCCGGACCGGCACCCGCACCCCCAGCTCGCCGTCGGCAACCTTGCCGGCGGCCCAGGCGAGCTCCTCGAGAGGGCGGGTGGTGGACCGGGCGAGCCACCGCGCGACCACGATCGCGATCCCGGCGACGATCGCCACGGCGACGGCGAGCAGCCAGTAGAGCGGAATGGGCGCCCGGTCGGGCACGGAGACGACGAGCGGAAGGGGCTGACCGGGACCATCCGCGATCGCCCTCCTGGCAGGCCCCCGAGCGCCACGGTTCAGGGCGACGGCGGCGCCGCTGGTGTGGGCCAGGCGCTGAATGAAGTCCTCGTCTGCGTGCGCCACAGCGACCACGACGACGTCGTCTTGTACGGCGCTCGCAGTGATGGCTGTGATGCTTGCGGTAGGTGCGACGGCTGCGATGCTTGCGGTAGGTGCGACGGCTGTGATGCTTGCGGTAGGTGCGACGGCTGCGATGCTTGCGGTAGGTGCGACGGCTGCGATGCTTGCGGTAGGTGCGACGGCTGTGATGCTTGCGGTAGGTGCGGATTTGGCTGGCGGGCCCGCGCAATCGCGCTCTTCGGCGAGGCTTTCACCGCCTTCGAGTCGCCCCACTGCCCTGCCCTCCCACGTTTTGCCCGCTGTTGTCGCGCTCTGCCCTGCCCCGCCGCCCTGCCCTGCCCCGCTCTGATCTGGCCCGGGTTTGCTCTCCCCCGCGGTGGGCTGGCCGCTGTCGACGCTCGGGGTGTAGACCACAATCCGGACCTCGGCGGCCAGCCCGCGAGTCACCATCTGGTCCGCAGCCGACCTCCTGTCATCCGCGGGCAGCACGGCGACGGCGTCGGCTACAGCCTGAAGCTGCCCGCACAGGGCGCCCATCGCACTCCGTACCGTTGTTGCGGCATGATCGAGTCGCTCGACCGTCCGGTCCCGGCTCACCGTGGCCACGGTCATGCCCACGAAGAAGGTTCCGAGCAGGACCGGACCGAGCACGACCGCCAGGAAGGCTGTAGTGAGTCGGCCACGCAGAGTCACACGACCTCCTGGAAGTGGCCTTCTTTGGAGCGATGCTGACATAGTGCGCACCGTTTGCCGGCTTTACAAAGGGGGTGTTGCATGTCCGATTTCACCCGTCATGCGGAAAGCTGTCGTCTCGCAAAGATCGCTCTCCGAGGTCAACTCTTAGCATTGCGTAGATCAAAAACGCGTGACGCTCTCTCTGACGCGGCCGCGCGAGTCCAGAAGGCCCTCCTAGACCACGTACGCCGGCAATCACCCACAGTCATCGCCGCCTATGTCCCGATCGGCGCCGAGCCCGGCGGCCGGGACCTCCCGGAAGCACTCCGCCGCGCGGCACCGACTGCCTCGGTGCTCCTACCGGTCCTGCTGCCGGACGGCGACCTGGACTGGACGCCGTACGAGGATTCGTCCTCACTCCGCCCTGGGCCTCGCGGCCTCCTGGAGCCGACGGGACCTCGCCTAGGCACCTCGGCCGTATCCAACGCGGAACTCGTCGTCGTGCCGGCGCTCGCGATCGACCGCCGCGGCGTCCGCATGGGCCGGGGCGGCGGCTCCTACGACCGCGCCCTCGCCCGCGTCCCCGACACGGCGTTCACCGTCGCCCTGCTTCACGACGGAGAGCTGCTCGCCGAGGTTCCGACCGAGCCACACGACCGCCGCGTCCGCGCCGCGATCACACCTGCCGAGGGGCTCAGCGAGAGCCTGGACTGGACGAAATAAACTCCGATGACGGAGCATTGGCACTCGTAGTCGGCGAGTGCCAGCCATCGAGATCGACGCGGAGGACCAGTGCCCACGTACCAGTACGCATGCACCGAGTGCGGGGAGCAGCTCGAGAGGGTGCAGTCGTTTTCCGACGCGGCACTGACCGAGTGCCCCACCTGCAGCGGCAAGCTCCGCAAGGTCTTCAACTCCGTCGGCATCGTCTTCAAGGGCTCCGGCTTCTACCGCAACGACTCGCGCTCGGGTAACGGCGGCACGGACAAGCCCGCCACGACGCCGTCCTCGACCTCGTCCGACAAGAAGTCCGAGTCGTCCTCGACGTCATCCACCTCGTCGACACCAGCGTCCTCCTCTCCATCTCCCGCTCCTGCTCCTGCCGCGACGTCGCCGTCCACCGCTTCGACGTCCTCCTGAGCTCGGCGTCGCCGTCCCGAAGCGCAGAAGGACCCCCGCCTGAGCTCAACGCCTCTTGAGCCAGACACGACGTCACACTGCGCCCGGCACCATTGGCCGAGCTCAGCACCGCACCCAGCTCAGCGCTCTCGGTCGAGCTCAGCACCGCACCCAGCTCAGCGCTCTCGGCCGAGCTCAGCACCGCACCCAGCTCAGCGCTCTCGGCCGAGCTCAGCACCGAGGCCGAGTTCAGCACCGGAATCGAGCCCGGCGCCCTGATCGAGCTCGCACCGCAGCCGAACTCAGCACCGAGGCCGAACTCAGCACCGGAACCGAGCCCAAGCGCCCTGACCGAGCTGAGCACCCTGATCGAGCTCGGCTTGGTCGAGCGACCGGCATCCCGGCGTGGCCCGTCCTTTCTACCGGGCGGGCCCCCGGGTCCTCGGAGTTATCCACAACGCGGGTTTGTCCACAGGCCTCAGCCCTCGGTGCTCGGAAAATCGCTAGCTTGACGGCATGTGGCTGACATCGAACAAAACCCGCTCCGACCTCACACCGCTACGCCAGAGCCGGCGGGCAAGCATGGTCCTGCTACGCCTCACCATGCTGGCGGCGCTGTTGGTTGCCGCCGCGGCCCTGGCATGGTCCGGGCCGGCGACCTGCGGCCGTCCGCTGGACGTGCTTTCCAAGCACGCCCGCCCACCGGACGCCTCACACCAGGCACTCACATCACGAGGCTCGAGTCCCTGACTCCGGCCTCTGGCTTGCCGATGTCCCCGATGGCGCTCGGCGTCAGGCGTCAGGCGTCAGGCGTCAGGCGTCAGGCGTCTAAAGGATCTTCGCTGGTCAGCCCCAGTGCGGTGGCCGGTCCTCCAGGAGGCGGTCGTCGTTGGAGTCGGCGGCGCTGCTGTAACCCCAGCCATGTTCCGTGTCGTCGCGGGTCTGCTCCGGAATCAGCGGCGTCTCCTCGGACTCGAAGTCCACGGTGCGCTCGGCGTCGGCGTCGCGGTCGGGTTCGTCAAGGATGTCCACGGTATGAGGGTAAGCCGCGTCGCGTGCGCTGTCGGCACCCGATGGATGTAGCGTCGATGAACGTGAGCGCCCCGACCGAATCCGACGACGATGCTTTCTGGCAGCGCCCTGATGATGCGGCGTCGGGGGATCCGTTCGGCGTCGAACGTCCTGCGCCGGCTCCAGAGCCTCGGCCGCCGGCCTATGAGGGGCCGCCTCGGCCGGCTCCCGCTTCTCCGCTCTGGCGCCCTCCGGTCGTGTCCGAGTCACCGCCACCACGAAGCATGCCGGCGCAGGACTACGAGGCTTTGGACGAGTCCGAGGGTGCGGCGCGAACCGTGACCTACGGCGTGGGCTTGGTGGCGGGGGCGATAGCCCTGATCGTGCTGTGCCTGCTCTGCGCCCGAAGCATCTTCTGACGTTCGGACGCCGTCGAGCTCGCGTTCGTATGCGGATCGCGTTACCCGGGCGGCGAGCTCTCGGCCGCCACCCCACATGGCGGCCGAGACGGTGCCAGACCGACGTCGACGGCTTCCCGACCCGACCAAAAAGTCAGGAGGTGCCCCAGACCGCCTGTGCGCCTGTGTCGCCGGTCATGAAGACGTAATAGCTGGAAACCGCCGCGAGCGCCACTAGGACCACTGCCAGCAATATGTCGGCGACACGGGGTAGGCGAAGCGTGGACGACCTGAGGGTGAGGATCACCATGGCGAGGGTCACGACGGCCAAGGCGAGCGAATAGTAGAACGTCATCGTGCCGAAGCCGGCGTGCTCTTCGATCTTGGCGAGCGGCGGACCGGTCATCCCGTTCGCGACGAGGCGGTCGTGCAGCTCAGCGCCCGACTGCTTCGCCACCCACGCCGTTGCCGGGGCGGCGATGGCCAGCAGGATCGCCGCCCAGCCGACCTTGGCCCGCCACCGAGGCACGAGCGCGTAAACCACTGCCGCCAGGGCCAGGAGCGGCACGAACACGACCGCCGCGTGGATCACGAGGGCATGGACGGGCAGGCCGTTTATCTGGTCGAACACGGTCAGCCTCCTTGAATGTTAAACAATCATGGGCGCAAGCCTAGGGCCAACTCGAGCCAGAAACATCCCTGCTCCCGCTTACACTCGCCAGATCCATCTGGTTCATCGACACGGCCACGCGCTCGGCGCCAACGTCAAAAGTCGAAGTCGACCCAGTCGCACCGCGAACGCCTCGGATTGACGGTGCGCCATACGGCAGGGTGGACCCGGACGGCTGGGTGGACCCCGGACGGCTGGGTCGACCCCGGACGGCTGGGTGGACCCCGGACGGCTGGGTCGACCCCGGACGGCTGGGTCGACCCCGGACGGCTAAGCGACCCCCGCCGGCTGACCGGCCCCCGACCGCCACTACCCGACGCTGCCGGAAGACGTCCGACCGGATCCTGCCCGGCACGCACCGACTCTGAACCTGTTCAACTTCACCCTCTTCATGGCACGCTGGAGGCATGACGACGGAAGACAGCCTCGTGCAGGCTGCCACCGGCACCCTTCGGCCCCCAGGGCGAGGCGGGCATTCTGCCGACCTCGGGCTATTCGGGCCCGGCTCGGTCACCTGGAAGCTGCACCGGGAACCGATCGTCATTCTCGGCGGCCTTCGCTCCCTCTACCTGCAGGCCCTGCATCCGCGGGCCGTCGCGGCGATCGCCCAGAATTCCGGCTATCGCGCGGACCCGTGGGGACGTTTCGAGCGCACCTCGGCGTACGTGGAAACCGTCCTTTACGGCAGCACCGCCGAGGTTGAGCGGGTGGCGAGCCGGCTTCGGCGGTTGCACGCCAGGATGACCGCGACCGATCCGCGTACGGGCGAGACGTTCCGCATCGATGAGCCCGACCTGCTTCGCTGGGTGCACGTCACCGAGGTGGAGTCGTTCCTGACCACAGCCCGGCGTGCGGGGCTCGACCTCACCGACGACGAGGTCGACCGTTACTACACCGAGCAGGTCCGCGCCGCCGAGCTGGTCGGGCTTGATCCGGCTACGGTGCCCGCGACGGCGGGTGAGGTCGCGGACTACTACGAGACGATGAGGCCTGAGTTGGGTCTGACCCGGGACAGCGCGGAGACCGCGTTGTTCCTCACCGTGCCGCCGGTGCCGACGTCCTGGGGCAGCGTTCCGCTGCGCCTCGGGCTCACTCTCGGGCCGACGCGCTGGGCTTACTTCGGGATTGCGGCGACGGCGGTCGCCCTGCTTCCGCCCTGGGCCCGCAAGATGTTCGGCGGTCTCGGCTGGCCGACGACCGACATGTCGGCGGATCTGTCCGTCCGGGGGCTCCGGCTGCTGATCAAGGCCGGTCTCGCCACCCTTCCCGAGCGATATCGCGTGGCACCCATGCGCCGCGAAGCCCTCGAACGAGCCGGCCTGACCTGAAGACACCGGCAACGAGGTGCCTGACCTGAAGACACCGGCAACGAGGTGCACTGAGCCGCCCGGCAGACGGTGGAAAACGGCCCCAAAGGGCCGCCCCAGCTCGCCGCCTACCCAACCCGTTCCAGATGCTCGACGGCCGCCCACGGCTCCTTGCCCTGCACGTCCACACCGGCCGGGCACGTGCGCCGAAAATCGCACCATCCACACAACGTTCCTGGATTCGTCGGGAACTCCGCGTCCGGGTCCGCCCCGGCGGCGACCGCCTTCTCCGCCGCCATGATGTCGTGGGCCGTGTCCTCCGCCCGGGTGATCTGGCGGGCCAGGGATTCCTCGGTGTGCTCGTGGGCCGCCACCGTGCCGCTGGGCAGGTGGTGGAGCTCGACGCGGCGGCACGGGCGGCGGAACACGCGCTGGGCCGCGTACGCATAAAGGGCCAGGGCCTGGGATCCGCGGGCGTCGTCGGCGTCGAGGCCGGAGCGGCCGGTCTTGTAGTCGACGATCACGGCCTCGCCGGCGCGACTGTCGATGCGGTCGGCGCGGCCGTTGAACGCGAGCACGCCGGTCTTCGTCGCCACCACGCGCTCCACGCCCAGCGGTTCCTCCTCCGGGTCGAGGCCGGCGACGTAGGTGTCGAGCCACTCGAGCGACTTGCGATAGGCGACCCGTTCCTGGTCGACATCGCGATAGCCCTCGCGGACCCAGGTGGCCTTGAGCAGGGTCGGCAGGGCGGCGGTGTCGCGTCGCGCGGTCGGCAAGGCGTACCAATTCTTGAGGGCCGTGTGCACGCTCGCGCCGAGCGAGTTGTGGGCCCAGGGTGGGCCCTTCTGCGGGCTGGGCCGGTCGACGTAGGTGTAGCGGTAGCGCCGTGGGCAGTCGGCGTAGGTGCCGAGCTTGCTGGGCGTGCAGACGAAGAGGCGCTCGGGCATGCCGGCGAACCCCAACTGCTCGGGCACGGCGGCTGATCGCTGCGAGATCCTGGGCACCGCTCAATCCTGCCAGGAACGTCTGACAAAACCGCCGCCCGGGCGGGGGACCTCAGGCGTACAGCTTGACGAAGGCCGCCACGGCGTCCGCGACGAGTTGCACCGCGATGGCGGCCAGCAGCAGGCCGGCGATCCGGGTCAGCACCTCGATGCCCGCCGGCCGCAGCAGCTTGACGATCCCGCCGGAGAATCTGAGCACCAGCCACACCGACAACATGACCGCGAGGATCGCGAGGCCGATCATCGTGTAGTCCGCGGCACCGTCCGCTCGCTTCACGAACAGCATCGTCGCCACGATCGCGCCGGGGCCGGCGAGCAGCGGGGTGCCGATCGGCACCAGCGCCACATTGGCCGTTCCGCCCTGGTCAGAGGACTCGTCGACCTTGCCCGTGAGCAGTTGCAACGCTACGAGCAGGAGCAGCAGGCCGCCCGCGCCCTGCAGTGCGGGAAGCTGGACGTGCAGATAGTCGAGCAGCGTCTGCCCCGCAACCGCGAAGACGACGATGACGCCGAGCGCGAGCAGCACCGCCTGGGTGCCCGCGCGGGTGCGCTCCTTGGTCGGCAGCGTGCCGGTCAGGGCCAGGAAGACGGGCACCATGCCCGGAGGGTCGACGATCACCAGGAGGGTCACGAAGGCCTCGCCGAACAACTTCAGATCCACGCGATCAACCTAGGCGGCGCGGCGCGAGGCCGCCCCGAACTGCGAGAACCGTCACCCCAGGATGGGGACTCCGGTCGCGGCGGCCACGATTTTTTCGTACGCGGCAAGCTCCGTCGTGAACGCCCCGAGCCGCACGGTCTTGTGCGTACCGTGAAAGTCTGACGATCCTGTGACGACGAGGCCGAGCTCGCCGGCGAGCGCCCGCACGTGCTCGCGTTGCTCCGGCGTGTGGTCCTCGTGGTCGGCTTCGAGTCCGAAGAGGCCCGCCTCGGCCAGGTCCACGATCAGTCTGTCCGGCACGATCCGGCCCCGGACCGTGGCGTTCGGGTGGGCGAAGACGGTCACGCCGCCCGCGGCCCGCACCGCCCGCACGGCTTCGAAAACATCAAGATCGGCTTTGGGTACGAAGTAACGCGAGCCCAACCAGCGGGAGGCGAACGCCTCGCTGGTCGTCCGGACCAGACCGGCACGGATCAGCGCCTGGGCAATGTGTGGCCGCCCCACCGAGCCGCCGGCCGCGTAGCCGCTGACCTCGGGCCAGCTGATGTCCACGCCGTCGGCACGCAGCAGGTTGACGATCTTCTCGGCCCGCTGCTCGCGGTCGGTGCGCAACCGCGCGAGGTCGGCGGCGAGCCGCGGCTCCGCCGGATCGAACAGGTACGCGAGGAGGTGCAGCGGGATCGCCGGATCCACTCCGTACCAGCGGCAGGAGAGCTCGGCGCCGCGTACCAAAGTCAGGCCCGCGGGCCGCGCCGTCGCGGCCTGCGCCCACCCGCCCGTGGTGTCGTGATCAGTGATGGCCATCACGTCGAGGCCGGCTTCGAGCCCGGCACGAACCAGTTCGGCCGGGGTCAGTGTGCCGTCACTGGCGGTCGAATGGCAGTGCAGGTCGATTCTGGTCACGCGACAGACGCTAGCGGGTGGGGCCTGCGGATTCGGTACGGACGTCAGGCGTCGTCGCCCGCGTCACCATCCTTGCCCAGCCGGGCCTCGACCGCCTGCGGCTCGTACATCTCCTCCACCACCCGCAGGTAGAGCTCATTGGGGTTGGGCAGGTGCTTGACCTCGCGCAGCGCCTGATCCTGGCCCGCCGACTCGAGCACGAACGTGCCGTAGCTGAGCATGCGGCCGAGCGCGGATTGTTCATATTTCATGTCGGTGACCCGGAGCAGCGGCATCATCGCGACCCGACGGGTGATGATGCCGTTGACCACCATCACCCGCTTGTTGGTGAGGATGAAGCGGTCGAAATACCAGTCGCCGACCTTCCACGCGACCCAGCCCATCACGCCCAGCCAGATCAACACCGCCGCCGTGACCAGGCCGTCGATCTCCTGACGGGTGAGGAATCCGGCGAGGTAGCCGAGCAGGAGCGTGGCACCGATGCCGATCAGCAGCGGGGTGGACAGGTGGATCCAGTGCCGCTTCCACTCGCCGCGGTAGCGCTCGGTCGGGAAGAGATAGCGGGAGACCAGTGTGGTCGGTTCGTCCTCGAGGGGCAGCACGCGCCGGGGTCCACCCGGGACGCCCGCGCCGTCGCCTCCGAGGCCCTCCAGCTCCTCCTGGGTGAAGACAGGAGCCTCGTACTCGCCGGGATCGCGGTAGCGCTCCTGCTCCCGGGTCTCGTACTCGTCACCGAAGGCCGCGCTCGGCGAGTAGCCGGCGTCCGCCGAGTAGCCAGCGCTGGGCGAGAAGCCCGGACCGTCCGCTGAGGCCCTGCCCCGGGCATACTCCGGACCGTCGTCGGAGAAGGCGGGATCGTTGTAGCCGAAATTCTCGTCGTCGTCCTGAGGGCGGCGCGCACCCTCACCATCAGGTTGCCGCGGCTCACCAGGACCCATGCGCCGATGTTAAGCGACGAGGTTGGTGAAGAACGTTCCGAAACCGCGGGCGATGTCTCCGATGGTGGAACCGAGCGACTCGAAGACGGCGGCGGCCGAGTTCGGGTTGAACGCAATGAAGAAGATCAAGAATGCGATGCCAAGCCAGGTGAGAACCTTCTTGATCATGGCGGGCCTGCTCCTCCGTTGCGGGTACGGTCGACGCCGCGGCAACACTCACGGTATCAGTTTCGCTGCTCAGTGTGAACAATGTGGCCGAAAAGCCGATACCGTTCCCGCAGGTCAACCGGAAAACGTCAGACCCGGCCGTGCAGGTACGGCGACGGCGCTCCGTACACGAGCTCGGGTGGAATCCCGTCCGAGAGATCGTGGAGCACGACATGCTCGGCGAGGAAGTAGCCCGCGCTTGCCGGCCACGCTACCGCATAGAGCCACATTCCTTTGGCCTCACTCACATAGGCGCTCCGGTCCTCCGGGGACTTGACACACCACAGTGGAGTCGGATGCCCACCAGCCTTGATCTTGGCATGCGGGCCGGGCCGCCCACCTCCGTCACCGAGCGCCTCGGCGATCAGATAGCCCGGATCGATCCCGGGAATGCCGGCGAAGCGCGTGCCGAGCCCCACCCCGGGCTGCTCGGCGATGAGCACGAGGTCGGCCGGGCCGCCGCCGAGCGGGTCCGGGCCACTGCAGGAGAGGGCGGTCGCACTGACGCCGGACCGGTCGTCACCCGCCCAGCCGACGCCGGTCACCATCCAGCCCGTCGGCAGCGGCCAGGGACACCACAGAGGCATACGCTCGACGGAACGGACCGGCTGACGCACGGCACTCTCGAGGATCTCCGGCCCGATATGGTCGGCCACGTGGAACGGGTGGACGTCGCCACAGTTGTCGCAGCGCCATTCACTGTGCATCAGGTCCGGCGGCCGGACCTGAGCAGCACAACGGGGGCAACTCACCGTGACACCCACCCTCTAAAGGTGCGGGTCGGGGCGGCCCCCGTCAAGCGGATCGGCAGAACCCGAACGGATGGGCAGGCCCGGCCGGCGCCGCCCGGGAAAGGCTGCCGCCCTGGCCATGACGGCTCGCCCACCCTGGCCGAGACGGTTCCCCCCGCCGGAAGGGGCAGCCGCGCGACTTGATCAACGTGGTGCGGGTTGGTCAGTCCGGCGAAGTTCCGCCTGGGTCAGCTTGGGGTCCGTCTGGATCGGCTTGGCGAAGGTCCGTCTGGATCAGGTTGGGGCCCGCCCGGATCGGCTGGGCGAAGGTCCGCCCGGATCGGCTGGGCGAAGGTCCGCCCGGATCAGGTTGGCGAGGAGCCCGCACGGGTCAGCTTGGCGGGGGTTCCGCGTGCGCCCGTACCCATGAATGCATCGCGATGCCGCTCGCTACGCCGGCATTGATCGAGCGCGTGGACCCGTACTGTGCGATTGAAAAGAGGGCGCCGCACGCAGCGCGGGCGGCGTCGGAAAGCCCGGGGCCCTCCTGGCCGAAGAGAAGAATGCATTCTTTCGGAAGGGTGACCGTCTCCATCGGGCGGGATCCCGGCAGATTGTCGATCCCGATGATCGGCAGTCCCGCGTCGGCCGCCCAGTGCGCGAAGCTTTCGATCGTCGGATGGTGGCGGACGTGCTGGTACCGGTCGGTGACCATCGCCCCCCGCCGGTTCCATCGCCGCTGGCCGACGATGTGCACCTCGGCCGCGAGGAAGGCGTTGGCGTTGCGGACCACCGTTCCGATGTTGAAGTCGTGCTGCCAGTTCTCGATCGCGACGTGGAACCCGTGCCGGCGGCGGTCGAGGTCGGCGACGACCGCCTCGCGGCGCCAGTAGCGGTACCGGTCGACGACGTTGCGCCGGTCGCCCTGCTCGAGGAGCTCGGGGTCGTAGCGTTCGTCGTCGGGCCACGGGCCCGGCCAGGGCCCGACGCCGACCTCGAGGGGAGGCTCACCCCCGGCCTGTGGCACAGGAACGCCGCTTTCCGTGATCACCTCGTCGGCCGCCATGGTGGAGGACGGTAGCGGCGCGGGTCGGGGCTTTGTCGGTCGACCCGGCGCGTTGATCAGCCGCGACTTCAGGCATGCTGGTCGGCCCTGGGGGAAGATCTGGTCGCCGGGATCACATGCGGGGCCGGCAATGTCACGGCTCGCTTGATCCAACTGGCAGGAGACGCAATGAGCGGCGGGGCCCTCCCCGGCACCCGCCGCCCACGCTCTGTTGAGAAAGAGTTTGCCTTACCGTCCGTGCACATGTGAAGAGTTTTCAGAGTGACTCAGGTCACAGTAAACTTTGTTACCTGTTCTTGGGCGTAGTGATCTGTTTGTTATGCCACTGAGGTAACAGGGCCGACGTCTCTTGATTCGCACACAGTGGACCTGCGCCAATTCGCAACATATGAAAACGCTGTCCCTACTTTCGGTTACGATCGGCGTAGCGCGTCCGCCGACGGGCCCGAAAATCGTGCCTCAGACCACGTGCATCCCGGCCCTCGTGCGGGAATTGCCGAGGTGGACGATCGGTTGAATGGCCACGTAGCCCCAATCCCGTGGACGGAGAGATCATGGCGACCGTTGCATTGACCGCGGAGAACTTCGACGAGGTGACCGGCAAGGAAGGCATCGTGCTGGTCGACTTCTGGGCAAGCTGGTGCGGGCCGTGTGTGCGCTTCGCCCCGACGTACGAGCGCTCCTCGGAGAAGCACCCGGACATCACTTTCGGCAAGGTCGACACCGAGGCGCAGCAGGAGCTCGCCGCGAAGTTCGACATTCGCTCGATTCCTACGATCATGGCCGTACGCGATGGCGTGATGGTCTTCTCGCAGCCGGGCGCGCTTCCCGAGTCGGCACTCGAGTCCCTGATCGAGCAGGTCGAGAAGCTCGACATGGAGGACGTCCGCAAGCAACTCGCCACGACGGCCACCGAGTAGCGAGTCGCCTTCGCTCGCGGCGCGACCTGCGCCGGGCTCCTGAGCGAAGCGTGCCCCGCCGCACCATTGAGCAGCGCCGAAGCGCCGCGGATCAGTTGATTCGCGGCGCTTTCCGCGTTCCGGTCGTACCTCTGTCCACAGGCGGGTGAGCCGGCTAGACAGTCGAGTCGTACATGTGTTCGAATCTTCGGCATGCGATGGTCCCACCTGTCGGCACCGACCGGCGACGCTTCGCTCCTGGACGCAGCGCCAGCGGCCTCACCCCTGCCGCTGGCGCTGCCCGGAGCGACCGTCCGCACCTTCGACACCCCCGGCTTCGCCGGCATGACGTTCTATGAGATCCGGGCAAAGTCGATCATCAACCGGGTGACGGGAGCCTCCCGCGTACCGTTCCAGTGGACCGTCAATCCCTATCGCGGCTGTTCACACGCCTGCTCCTACTGCCTGAGCGGCGACACGCCGATCCTGATGGCCGACGGATCGACGCGGCCATTGTCGCAACTCCGGGTGGGCGACGCGGTGCTCGGCACGATGGGTGCCGGGCCGCATCGACGGTACGTGTCGACGACCGTCCTCGCCCAGTGGCCGACGTCGAAGCCCGCGTTCCGGGTCACGCTCGCGGACGGCACCCGTCTCGTGGCCAGCGGCGACCATCAGTTCCTCACCGACCGGGGATGGCGGCACGTCAGCCCGGCAGAGCCGCATCAGCCCGCCCTGGCCGTCGGCGACCGCATGTCCGGCGTGGGCCACTTCGCCGACCCGCCCAAGGAGTCACCCGGATACAAGGCCGGCTACCTCTGCGGGCTGGTCCGCGGCGACGCGAGCGCCGCCGACGGTCCGCGCGAGGGCGACGCGTGGATCCGCGGCGATGCCTATCTCGACGACATTCCCCTGCACGAGGCGCTGCGCTGGCCGGAAGCGGCCTCCAGCGACTGGCATCGGGGCTTTCTCGCCGGCGCGTTCGGTGCCACCGGTTCGGCGGACCGCCTGGCCATCGTCTTCACCAGCCGCGACCATGGCTTCCTCGACCGGGTGACCGACGCGCTCACCCATCTCGGCCTGCCCAGCCGGCGCCCACCCCACCCGCAGCTCGGTGGCGTCCACTCGGTCGAGGTGGCCCGCGATCTCTGGGCTGCTCTGCGGTTCCGGCACGTCACGGGGGTCTGCGAGGCGCCGCTGGACGCGTCCGGGGTCGGCGTGCGAAGCGATGCCCAGCTGACGGTGGCCGACATCGAGGAGCTCGGGCTGACGCTGCCGCTCTACGACATCACCACCGGCACCGGAGACTTCATCGCCGACGGCGTGGTGAGCCACAACTGCTTCGCCCGAAACACGCACACCTACCTCGACCTGGACGCCGGCCACGACTTCGACTCCAAGGTGGTCGTCAAGGTGAACGCCGGAGAACTGGTGCGCCGCGAGCTGGCCGCCCCACGCTGGACCGGCGAGCCCATCGCCATGGGGACCAACGTGGACGTCTACCAGCGGGCGGAGGGCCGCTATCGCCTGATGCCGCAGATTCTGGCGGCGCTGCGCGACTTCGCCAACCCGTTCTCCATCCTGACGAAGGGCACCCTGATCCTGCGCGACCTTGACCTGCTCCGACAGGCGGCCGAGGTCACCACAGTGGGTCTAGCGTTCTCCGTCGGCTTCCTCAACGAGGCCATGTGGCGGGCCGTCGAGCCCGGCACGCCCAGCCCGCGACGCCGGCTCGACGCGGTGCGCCGCCTGACCGACGCCGGATTCTCGGTGAGTGTCCTGATGGCACCGATCCTTCCCGGCCTCACCGACACCGACGAGTCCGTGGAGGAGACAGTCCAGGCAATCGCGGCGGCGGGCGCGACCAGCGTGACTCCGCTCCCACTCCACCTGCGGCCAGGCGCCCGCGAGTGGTACGCCGCCTGGCTGACCCGCGAACACCCCGACCTGGCACCCCGCTACCGAGAGCTCTTCCGCGGCGGCTCCTACCTGCCACAGTCAACGCAGAACGAGATCGCCGCCCGCGTGCGGCTCGCGGCCCGTCGCTATGGCCTGCACCGCGCGAGCCCACAGGAAGCACGGCAGGTCACGGTCGCGGACGAGACCGACACCACCCTGGACGCGGCGACGAGCAAGGAGGAGCCTCGCCAGCTCACGTTGCTGTGAAGCTCCGGTGGCACGCCGCGTTCCCCTCGAGATTTCCGTGGTCAACGGTCCGCGCGTCGATAGAGTCGGGACATGAGGAGTGCACAGCAGATCCTGGCGGAGGCCGACGTCATCGCCGTCGTAGGCGCGTCGCGCGAACCCCGCAAGCCATCGCATTCCGTGCCGCTCCAGATGCTCCACTACGGCTGGAAGATCATCCCCGTCAACCCGTTCGTCGACGAGGTATTCGGCATCAAGACCGTTCCGACCCTGGCCGACCTGCCCGAGCCCGTCGACCTGGTCGACATCTTCCGCCCCGCTGCCGACGCCGTCGAGATCGTCCGCCAAGCCGCGGCCATCAAGGCGCCCGCGGTGTGGCTCCAGACGGGCATCGTCTCCGCCGAGGCCCGCCGCATCGCCGCCGAAGCCGGCATGGACTACGTCGAAGACCTCTGCCTCGCAGTCGAGCGCGCGGTCGGCAACCTCACCAAGCTGCGGTAGGAGGGTTTGTAGGCCTCCGGCGGCTGTAGCGTCTGCCTGCGCCTCAGCGGGCCCTGACGCGGTTGCCTGCGCTCCCCAGCCCCGACATGTGGCTTTTCTGCGCGTCAGCAGCCCTGACGTGTGGCTTGCCCGCTTCAACGGCCCGACGGGTGGCCTGCCCCGCCTCAACGGCCCGACGGGTGGCCTGGCCGCGCCTCAACGGTCCCGTCGTGCGCCTGCTCACCGCGCCCGCCTGCGCCTCGCCGCCTCGTGGGAGTGCGCCTTAAACAGGCCCGCCTTAGCAGTCCCGCCGTAACAACCCCCGCCGGGCGCCGGCCTACCACGCCTCCACGGCCCGACGCGCGCCTCCCCACGCCTCAGCAACCCATGTGCGCCCGCCCACGCCTCCGCAGCCCCGTGCGCCCGCCCGCGCCTCAGTAGCGCCCGCATGCCCGCCCGCGCCTCCGCAACCCTGTGCGCCCGCCCGCGCCTCAGTAGCCCGGACGCGCGGCTGGCCGTGCTCCCCCGCACCGACGCGCGGCTGTCTGGGCTCCCCCGCACCGACGCGCGGCTGTCTGGGCTCCCCCGCACCGACGCGCGGCTGTCTGGGCTCCCCCGCACCAACGTGCTGCTGGGCCTTCGCTGTGCGACCCTGAAAAGTGCGATCGTCGTGGCCGCAGGGCTGGATGGGCCGCCGACGGCTCGAGACGGGGCGCGACATGGGGCCGGACGGCCAGACACGCGGCAAGGGATGAGCCTGGTCACCTCGCCGGCGAGTACGGTGCCGGGTGAACTAGGAGGCTCTCTAATGACTTACCCACCGCCCGGTGGCACGCCGGACCCGTACCAGCCGCAGCAGCCCTACGGCCAGCAGCCGCCGTACGACCCCACTGCGCCGTACTCGCAGGACCCGTACGCGGCCCCGGCCAGCGGAGCGCCGTCGAGTGGGCAACCGTATGGGCAGCCGCCGCCGTATGGGGCGCCTTCCAGCGGGCAGCCCTACGGGCAACAGCCGTACGGGCAGCCGGGTTACGGCCAGCCGTACGCGCAGAACCCGTACGGCGCGATTCCGGCGCCGACCAACACGATGGCGATCCTCAGCCTGGTGTTCGCCTTTGTCTTCTCTCCCGCCGGCATCGTCATGGGCCACGTGGCCAAGAAGCAGATATCTCAAACCAACGAGAGCGGAGACGGGCTAGCTACCGCGGGGCTCTGGCTGAGCTACATCTTCACCGCCGGCTATGTGCTCATCTGCAGCATCTACGTCATCGCCGGGATCGCCGTCATGAGTGCGGGCGCACAGGGCTAGTGACGCATCGACGCCCGGTGGACGAGGGTCCACCGGGCGGGTACCACGCGGCCCGGACCCGGACCAGCGCTTAAGCGGCAGCGCGGCGTCGAGCACGCCGCGCTCCCAAATCGCCACCGCGCGCCTTCGACCGCCTGCGACTTCCACCGCCCGCGACTTCCACCGCTGCGCCTCCGACCGCCCGCCCGCGGCTTCTACCGCCGGTCACTTCCAGCGCTGCGCCTTCGACCGCCCGCAGCTTCCACCGCCCGCGACTTCCACCGCTGCGCCTCCGACCGCCCGCCCGCGGCTTCTACCGCCCGCGACTTCCGCCGCTGCGCCTCCGACCGCCCGCCCGCGGCTTCTACCGCCGGTCACTTCCAGCGCTGCGCCTTCGACCGCCCGCAGCTTCCACCGCCTGCGGCTTCCACCGGCGGCGGTGAGGTCAGCGGAATTCTGCCTCGCGGACGCTGTTGCCGCCGTCGACCACGAGCATCTGGCCTGTGATGTACGACGCTGCCGGGGAGCACAGGAACACGATCGCCGCGGCTACCTCGTCAGGGGTGCCCGGGCGGCCGATTGGGGTGCCCAGGCCCTGCTTGATCTCGGTCACCGTCGACGCCGCCGTGTAGATGGTGCCGGGGGCTACGCAGTTCACGTTGATGCCGTCCGCCACCAGTTCCATGGCTAGGGCCCTGGTCAGGCCGACCACGCCGGCCTTGGCCGCCGCGTAGGCGGCTTCGGTGGGGAGAGCGTTGATCGGGCCCGCGGTGGCGGCGAGGTTGACGATGCGGCCCCAGCCTCGTTCCGACATTCCGCCGACGAATGCTCGGCTGCACAGGAATGCCGTGCTCAGGTTGCGGTCGATCTCCGCGCGCCACTCGTCGTACGTGAGTTGGGCGACCGGGCGGAGCACCTCCGGGCTGGTGCGGCTCGCCAAGCCGGCGTTGTTCACCAGAACCTCGACGTCGCCGAGCTGGTCCGTGATCGCGTCTGCGAGAGCGCCCACCTCCGCCTCGTCGGTCAGATCGGCGACGAAGCCGGTCACGCCGAGCTCCGTCGCGCGGTCGTGGATGCGCCGGGTCGTGGAGACGATCGCCACACGGGCGCCGAGGTCGCGCAGGCGGCGTGCGGTCGCGTACCCGATGCCGTCCGGACTGCCCGCGCCCGTGACCAGGGCGACCTTGCCGTCCAAGCGCAGTGTCACCGGGGCCTCGCCGGCCTCGGGCGCGATGTCCTCGGAGACCTCCGTCGCGGACTCCGCGGCAAGCGGCTCGGACTCGAGGGCGGGCGCGGCGGAACGGGGCCGGCGACCGGCCGCGGGGCGCGTGGCGTCCCGCCTAGACCGGCTACCAGTGGCGGAACGGGCGTCGAAGACCATGCGGCGATCCTGCCCGCTCACGCGCAGAGGGGCAAACATCCGCTCAATCGTGGCGCACATCATGTACCGCGAACGCGGCACCGATCACGGACACCGACGCGGCCATGCCACCTACCGGGTCGTCCGATCGGATCGGACCGGGTCGGTGCCGAACTCGTCCGAGCGCCCCGTCCGGCGGCGGCCGCGCCGGCAGCGGACGGGGACGGGGACGGGGGCCACGCGAACGGCGGACGGAGAGACCACGCGGACGATGACAGACGGCGGCCACGCGGGCGGCGGCCACGCGGGCGGCAGGCGGTGGGCGGCAGGCGGCACGCGGCGGCAGGCGGCACGCGGCGGCAGGCGGCACGCGGCGGCGGGCGGCGGGCGGCGGCGGGCGGCGGGCGGCGGCGGGCGGCGGGCGCGCAGCGGGGCACCGGATCGTGACGGGGCCTTCTATCCTTGGTCGGCGAACGGAGGCTTCACATGACCTACCCACCGATGCCCAACCCGGACGGCAGCCAGCCTCCGCCGCCCGACCCGCCGATTCAGGCATATCAGCCGCCGCAGCACTATGCGGCGCCCCAGCCCTACGTGCCGCCTCAGACGCACTATGAGGCGTACCCACCGACGGCCTATCAGGTGCCGCCCGCCCATGATCCCTATGCGCCGGCCGTCCCTGATCCGTACGGTTACGCGGCGCCGCAGCAGGTGCAGTACGACTACGGCTATGCCGGGAGTCCGTATGGATATTCGCAGTACGCATCCGCTCCCCGACCGACGGACGGCATGGCGATCGCCTCGCTGATCGTCTCCTGCCTTTCCCTTCTGGGACTCTGCTTCTTCTGGATCGGTGGCGCGGTCGGCGCGGTCGGCGCGATCCTCGGTCATGTCGCCCGAACGCGAATCCGGCAGTCGGGCGCGAACGGGAACGGCGTGGCTCTGGCCGGCATCATCGTCGGCTGGATCATTACGGGCATCGCGCTGATCGGCGGAATCGCGCTGATCGGACTCGTTGCCGCGGACAAGTCGGGCACCTACTGAGCCTGACCTGCCGAAGCCTGTAGCGGCCGATGACAACGATCCAGTCCCCGCGGGGTGCCGGGTGCCGCGAAGTGCCGAGGCCGGGGCCGGGAGCGCCGGGCCGGGAGCGCCGGGGCCGGGAGCGCCGGGGCCGGGAGCGCCGGGGCCAGGAACGCCGGGGCCGGGGAGCACCGCAGGGACGGCGAGCGCCCGTGCCGCGGAGCGCCAGGGGCGCCGGGGCCGCGGCGGGCCGGGGCCGGAGGGCCGCGGCGGGCCGGGAGTCAGCCTCCCTTTTGGGGTGCGGTAGGCACCCCTCGGCTCTGGAAGGGCGTCACCGGCCCTTCCTCCACGAAGATAAGCGGTGCGGTCCGTCCGTACTGGCGCGGCATCTGGTGGCGGGCGCGGTCGACGTCCTGGGTGCCGATCTCGACCCCTACGCCGTCGTGGCGGGCTGAGATCGTGGAGATGCGGACTCCCCGGCTCTTCCATAGGTCCAGGTCGGCGGCGATGTGGGCCTGCCAGCCCTGAAGCTCGCTCAGACTGTGTTCGGCGTCGCGGACGAAGACGCACGTGTCCTGTGCCGCCTGGCGGATGAAGTCATCGAATTCGGCCGACGGAACGCGGTAGACGATCGCCCGTACCCGTTCCTGATCGACCTCGAGGCCCGCATAGCTGCCGGCGTGATCGGCGCGTCCGCCGGCGTCGATGCGGGCCATGGCCGCCGCCAGGCCGGCGGGCGTCACCGGCAGCACGCGGTCGCCGATGGTCATGGTCTCCGGGGTTCGCGAGAACTCGCAGCCCGCCGTGGTCCAGCCGCCGATCAGGCCTGGCTCGTTGACCTCCGGTTCTTCACAGGCACCGGTCATGAGCACCGCTCCGAGCAGCAGACCGCCCAGCGGAGATCGAAAGCGGCGCATCGCATCTTCCCTCTCTACCGCGCGCGGCGGCAGTTCGCCAAGGGTTCAACGAGGCTCATCCGACGCCGGGACGGCACCGACCAGCAGGTTGGCGGGCTCCGAAAAGGCGCGGCCACGGCAGACAGGACGAGCCGACGACGCCAGGGCACCCCGGCGACAGGACACGCCGCAGCCCAGCACGCGGCGGCAGGACACGCGGCAGCCCAGCACGCGGCGGCAGGGCTGGCGACTGGACGGCCGCGCAACGCCCGGGAGGTGTCGCGGCTATCGGCTGGACGGCCACGCAGTGCCGGGCGGTGCCGCAGCTAGCGGCAGGGCTGGCGGCCGGACGGCCACGCCAGCGCCCGGCCGGTGGTCGCGGCTCGCGGCTGGATCGGCGACCAGCGTCAGTTGAGGCTCGGATCGGCGGCATCCGCCAGCGACGCGGACGCCCTACCGGCAATACGGGTACGCGCCCCCGCAAGAATCACCACAGCAACGCCCACCACCAGCACCGCGAGCCCGGGCAGCGCCTCGGCGCGCGGAGCCTGGCCGAGCCACGCCCACGCCAGCAGCGCCGCACCCGGCACCTCCAGCAGGATGAGCACGCTGACCGTCGTGGCGGTCACCCGGTGCAGCGCGTAGTTGAACATCGAGTGCCCGAGAAGCTGGGCGCCGATCACCAGCGCGAGGATCGCCGCCCAGGTGCGGTTGTCGTAGCCGGTCATCCGTACGCCCGCGAGCAGGCATACCCCGAGCAGCAGCGCCGCGCAGGTGCCGTAGCAGGCCCAGGTGTAGGTGGTCGTGCTCAGGCGGGCGCGGGCGCGCTCGCCGAGGGCCGTGTAGACCGCCGCCGCCATGGCTCCCAGGAGCGCGAGGAGGTCAGCGACGACCGCCTGGGTCGAGACGCCGACGTCCACGCCGGTCGCCCAGGCCACTCCGGCGACCGCCAGCAGGATGCCGACCCAGCCGAGCCGCGAGGGAGAACTGGAAGCCGAGGAGCCGGTCACCGCGGCGAGGAGGCCCTGCCAGACCGGCTGCGTCGCGACCAGGGCCGTCGCCGTGGCCACCGAGCCGAGTTGCACGCTCGGCATCCAGGTGGCGAAGTGCGCTGCCAGGGCGACGCCGGCCAGCACGCAGTACAGGCCGTCGGCACTGAGCAGGGTCCGCACCTCCGCGCGCCTGGGGCCGGCGCTGATCGGAGTGAGGGCCGCGAATGCCAGGGCGTTGCGCCAGAAGGCCACGGCCAGGGCCGGAGCGGCCGCGAAGGCGATCAACGGCGCCGAGGATGAGACCGCCACCACAGCCATGACTAAAGCCGCGACAGTGAGGTATGCGGGTGTTGCGCGCATATTTCTCCCGGGCGTCGCTTGTTGCATATCTACACGTCACAGTTTGTTGACCTCAGTTGAGCGGAAAGTGAAGCGATCGTTACGCTCACCGCCGGTACCCACCGGTCAATCCCCCTGGAGTGTGGTTCTCGATGCCCGCCTACGAAGCGGTGCTTTTCGACTTCTTCGGCACGCTGACCCGGTCCGTCAAACGTGGACCGAAGCACGCCGAGATCGCGCGAGCACTCGGATGCGACCCCGACGCCGTCCTGAGTGTCCTGGACCGTACCTTCCAGGTACGGGCTCGGGGACAGCTGGGCTCCGCCGAGGCCACCCTGCGGTGGGTCACCGAGCAGGCGGGCGGCAGCCCGCGGGCGGCGCAGCTGCAGGCCGCGGTGCCCGCCCGGATCGACGCGTTGAGGGCGGACACCGAGCTGCGCGCCGACGCGGAGAGCGTCCTCGCCGCCGTGAAGCGCCGGGGGTTGCGTACGGCGTTGATCAGCGACTGCACCCACGAGCTGCCCGCGTTCCTGCCGAGCATGCCGATCGCGCCGCTGCTGGATGTCAGCGTCTTCTCCGTCGAGGTCGGACGCTGCAAGCCGGACCCCCTCATCTATCTGGAGGCCTGCTGGCGTCTCCAGGTCGCGCCGGAGGACTGCCTGTACGTGGGTGACGGCGGCAGCCAGGAACTGACCGGAGCGGCGGCCGTGGGAATGACCCCGATCCGGCTCAGCGCGCCCGACCTCGCCGATCACCTCGTCTTCAACCACGACCACGACTTCGCCGGGCCCAGCGTGTCCTCGCTGTCGGGCATCGTCGACATTCTGGACCGCGTACCCGTGCTGAACTGACCGGGTCCCCATGCCCGGCCGGGAAACTGAGAGGATGGGCCGGTGACGACCGAGCTCGTGTCCGAGGCGATCAAGAAGGCCGGCATCGCCTGGATCAGCGTCGACGACCGGCCCGCCCTCGGCCTGTGGGTCCTGCCCCTCGACGGGACCCTCATCGTGCTGAGCGGTCCCGGCGAGCAGGCCGCGCCCGGTCTCGCCGAGGCCGCCGTCGCCCAGGTCCGCCTCCGCGGCGACACCGGCGGCCTGATCGTCATCGCCGACGCCCGCGTCGAGCGACTCGTGCCCGGCACCGAGACCTGGGACGAGATCGCTCCCCAGCTCGCCGCCAAACGCCTGAACGCCTCGGGCACGGCCGAAGAGCAGATCGCGAGGTGGGCCGAGACCGGGTGCGCGATCGTCCGCCTCACCCCGGCGGACACCCCGCCGGTGGTCGCGCCGGAGCTGCCCGCGGAATCGGGCGCGGCGCCACCGCGCGAAACCCCCGCCCGGGTCCCGGTCCGTCGCCCCTTCCGCCTTCACCGGGTACGCAAGAAGCGATAGAAGGTGTCTCGCGGCCCTAGCCGACGAACGGCGGTACCGCGATCTCCCCCTTGGCGATCGGCACCACGTGACCCGCCACGGTCGCCGACGTGACCGAGCCCGACGAGGCCGTCACCGTGCATTCCAGCAGCGAGGGCCGGTGCATCTCCAGGCCCTGACGCACCGTGTACGCCGTCGTGCCGTCGCCCGGCAGCCAGCCGTTCGCGACCAGCCACACACCCAGCCCCAGCGCGGCCGATCCGGTCGCCGGGTCCTCCGCCACCGCCACTCCGGGGCAGAACACCCGGGCGTACGCGGTGCGCGTCACGTCGTCCCACGCGAAGACGCTGATCTGGGAGACCCCGGCCCGGGCCGCCCGGCCGGCGTCCGCACCGGCCCGGTCCAGCGCGCGGCGCTCCACCGGCAGGTAGACGAACTCCAGGCCGCACCCGGCCGCCGACGGGGTGGCCGAGGCCCCCGCATAGTCGTCGGCGGCGAGCCCGGCGAGCTCCAGCAGCGTCGCGGACGAGAACTCCTCGCCCAGCGTGGGCGTACCGCCGGTCAGGGTCGCCGACCCCGCGTCCGATACCACGACGGGCAGCAGTCCCGCCCCGCATTCCTGCACGAGGTGCCCGGCCGCCGCGAGCCCACGCCGTACCGAGGTGACCGCCGCGCCGATGCTGGGGTGACCGGCGAACGGCAGTTCAGCCTCCGGGGTGAAGATCCGCGCCCGGTAGGTGGCCTCGATGTCGGAGGGCGGCAGCACGAATACCGTCTCCGAAAGGTGGAACTCGCGCGCGAGCGTCTGCATCTGGTCACCGCTGAGCGCCTCGGCGCCGTACACCACCGCCAGGGGGTTTCCCGTGAACGGGCGGTCGGTGAAGACGTCGACGATCTCGTACTCCAGGCTGGACATGCCGACGACGCTAGCCCAGGCCCGACCGTGCCGGTCCCGACGGCGCGGCCACGGCCGGCACGCCAGGCCCTAGGCTGGGCTCGTGACCATGGGGACGAGGGTTTATCTGGCGCGGCTCGCCGCTCTTCCCGTGTTCGACCCCAACGGCGACCGGGTGGGCCGGGTCCGCGACGCCGTGGTGCGGCTGCGGACCACCAACCGGCCGCCGCAGGTCGTCGGGCTGGTGGCGGAGATGGGACTGCGGCGGCGGATCTTCGTGCCGATCGGGCGGGTCACCTCGATGGACGCCGAGGCGGTCGTGCTCAGCACCGGCACGCTCAACCTGCGCCGGTTCGAGAAGCGGCCCAACGAGCTGCTGGTGCTGGAAGACATGCTGGACCGCCGGGTCACCATCGGGCCCGAGGGCGGCACCGAGCCACCGAAGACCGGGACCGTCGTCGACCTGGGCATGGACCTCAACCGCAACAACGAATGGCTGGTCACCCGCGTCGCCGTGCGCCAGCACACCGGCCGCCTCACCCGGCGCGGGCACACCTTCCAGGTCGAGTACGACCGGATCCGCGGCCTGGTCGGGGCGACCGACATGCAGGGCAGCGCCAATCTCGTCGCCCTGCTGGAACAGATGCGCCCCGCCGACATGGCGAACGCCCTGCAGGACCTCTCCGACGCCCGGCGCAACGAGGTGGCCGCGGCGCTGAGCGACCGCACCCTCGCCGACGTCCTCGAGGAGCTGCCGGAACACGACCAGGTGGAGATCCTGGTACGGCTGGACCGCGAGCGCGCCGCGGACGTCCTCGAACGCATGGACCCCGACGACGCCGCCGACCTGCTCGCCGAGTTGCCGAAGTCGGAGCAGACGGTACTGCTCGACCTGATGGAACCCGAGGAGGCGGCCCCGGTCCGGCAGCTGATGAGCTACACCCCGGGCACCGCCGGCTCGGTCATGACCTCGGAGCCGGTGATCCTGCCGCCTGACGCGACCGTGGCCGAGGCGCTGGCGCGCATCCGCGAGCCGGAGCTGTCCCCCGTCGTCGCCGCGCAGGTCTTCGTCGCACGGGCGCCGTCCGCGACGCCCAGTGGAAAATATCTGGGGATGGTCCACTTCCAGCGGCTCCTGCGGGAGCCCCCGTCCTCGATCCTGGGCGGGCTCATCGAGACCGACATCGACCCGCTACAGCCGGAGACCAACCTCACCGAGATCACCCGCCGGATGGCGACCTACGACCTGGTCGCGATGCCGGTGGTCGACAGCTCCTTCCGCCTGGTGGGCGCCGTCACGGTCGACGACGTCCTGGACCACTCCCTGCCCCGCGACTGGCGCGACCGCGACGTCACCGACGACGACCACGCCCTGAGCCTGCTGCCGGGGCTGGATCACGAGCGAAACGCCGGAGCTGACGCATGACGGTGAAGGCCAGCAGTGCATGCCAGGGGGACACAGCATGACGGAGACTCGCAGAGACCGGCTGGATCAGCCGGTCGAACCGGGCCGTGTCCGCCTACCGCGGTTCGACCCGGAGGCTTTCGGGCAGTGGTCGGAGAACATCGCCCGCTACATGGGTACGGCGAGGTTCATCGTCTACATGACCGTGGTCATCGCGGCGTGGTTCGCGTGGAACACGTTGGCGCCGAAACCGCTGCGCTTCGACCCGTACACATTCACGTTCCTGACCTTGATCTTGTCCTTGCAGGCGTCCTACGCCGCGCCGCTGATCCTGCTCGCGCAGAACAGGCAGACCGACCGTGACCGCCTCGCCATGGAGGAGGACCGGCGCCGGGCCGCGATGCAGAAGGCCGACACCGAATATCTGGCCCGGGAGATCGCCGCGCTGCGCATCGCCCTCGGCGAGGTGGCGACCCGCGACTTCCTCCGCTCCGAGCTGGCCCGACTCGCCGATGAACTGGACGAAGCCGCCCATCGGAGGCAGAAGCTGGAACGCAAGGAGTGGGAAGAAGAGCACTCCTGACACCGACGTAAGCTGGTGACCATGTCCGCACCCGCCCCCACCATCGAGGAAGCCGTTCAGGCCGCCCTCGCCACGGTCGACGATCCCGAGATCCGCCGGCCGATCACCGAGCTCGGCATGGTCAAGGGTTTCACCGTCGCCGGCGGCAAGGTCACGGTCGAGCTGCTGCTCACCGTCGCCGGCTGCCCGCTGCGGGACAAGCTGACCACCGACATCACCGCCGCGGTGACGAAGATCGCCGGCATCGACACGGTGGAGATCGACTTCGGCGTCATGACCGAGGAGCAGCGCAAGGCCCTGCAGGTCACGCTGCGCGGCGGCGGCCAGAGCGCCGAGCCGGTCATCCCCTTCGCCCAACCGGGATCCAAGACCCGGGTGTACGCGGTAGCCAGCGGCAAGGGCGGCGTCGGCAAGTCCAGCGTCACGGTGAACCTGGCCGCGGCGCTCGCCAAGCGTGGGCTGTCGGTCGGGGTCATCGACGCCGACATCTACGGCCACTCGGTGCCGCGCATGCTGGGCGTCGACGGCAAGCCCACCCGCGTCGAAGACATGATCATGCCGCCGCAGGCGCACGGCGTGAAGGTCATCTCGATCGGCATGTTCACCGCGGGGAATGCCGCCGTGGTGTGGCGCGGCCCGATGCTGCACCGGGCCCTGCAGCAGTTCCTCGCTGACGTGTTCTGGGGCGAGCTGGACGTGCTTCTGCTCGACCTGCCGCCGGGTACGGGCGATGTGGCGATCTCGCTCGCCCAGCTCCTGCCCAACGCGGAGATCCTGGTCGTCACCACGCCGCAGGCCGCGGCCGCTGAGGTTGCCGAGCGGGCGGGTGCGATCGCTCTGCAGACGCATCAGCGACTGGTCGGTGTGGTGGAGAACATGTCCTGGCTTGAGCTGCCCGACGGGTCCCGCATGGAGGTCTTCGGGGCCGGCGGGGGCTCGATGGTGGCCGAATCCTTGTCGCGGACGGTGGGGGCCTCGGTGCCGTTGCTGGGTCAGGTGCCGTTGGATACGCGGGTGCGGGAGGCGGGGGACAGTGGCACGCCTATCGTGCTCGCCGATCCTTCGGCGCCGGCGGCTAAGGCTCTTGACGCGGTGGCCGATCGGCTTGCGGTTCGGCGGGAGTCTCTTGTTGGTAAGCCTTTGGGTCTTACGGTGAACGCTCGGCGTTAGGTTGTTTGCGGGTGGTTCTGGGGGGGCTGCTACGTGGACTTCGCGCCGGGCGGTTTCGGCCGACCGGCGCGTGGGCTCGTCCAGCTTCCGCGCGGCCCGGCGGCCCCGTCCAGCTTCTGCGCGGTCCCTTAACCGCCGCCCGCCCTCGCCCAGCCTCCGCGGGCCCTTCCGACCGCCGCGCGGTCTCGGCCAACCGCCGCGCGCCCCGTCCAGACTTCCGCGCGGCCCGTCGAGCTTCCGCGCGGCCCGTCGAGCTTCCGCGCGGCCCGTCGAGCTTCCGCGCGGCCCGTCCAGCTTCCGCGCGGCCCGTCCAGCCGGCACGCTGCTGGTGTTCCTCGGCTGGGGAGTGTCGCTGGGCATGGCCGCCGCGCGGCCCCGTCGAGCCTGCGGGCGGCCCGTTCCAACCGCCGCGCGCCCCTGGCCAGCCTCCGCAGCCCTTCCGACCGCCGCGCGGCCTCGGCCAACCGCCGCGCGCCCCATCCAGCCTCCGCGCGGCCCGGCCAGCCTCCCGTGGCGTCTTCCAACCTCCGCGGGCGTTGGCGAGGAGCCGGGCTGCTCGTCGTCGGTCAACCGCCAGGCGGCGGGGTCGGCGGCGGGCCGCGTTGGCGGTTGGGGTCAGGTGGCGTCTATGTCGAAGGTGGCGGGGGGCTTGGGGGTGGGGGTTGTTGTTGCTGGGGATGGGGTGGTGAGGTGGGAGTTGAGGTCGGCGGCTTTGGCGACGTCGGTGATGTCGGATTTCACGCCGTTGAGGTCTGATTTGACGTCTTCGAAGAGGCCTTGGAGGGGCTTGCGGATCGCCGCCTCGTCTTCCTCGCTCAGGAGGTGCTTGCGGATGAAGGCCTTCGGGTGCAGGTCCTGAAGCTGGATGTCGGTGCCGAGTTCGCGGCTCAGGTCGCTCGTGGCGTTCTGGGCCATCGCCCGCAGGCCGCGCAGCATGCGCAGACCGTCGGCGATCACCTTGGGCAGGCTCTCGCCGAAGATCAGCAGGGCCAGCAGGAGGATCACCAGGATCTCCGACCAGCCTAGGTTCTCGAACACGGCGGCCTCCCCGGCCCGTGAGGGCCTTTCACTTCGCGTCGGCTGCCAAGGTTACTGAGGCGGACCGAGTGCCCGTGCCCCGGCGGTACTCGACCGCCACGGTAGATCCGGGCGCATACTTGCGAACCAGGGCAATCAGGTCCGTGCCGTCCTCCAGGACGTGCCCGTCGAGCTTGGTGATGACGTCACCGGACTTCAGTCCGGCGGTGGCCGCCGGGCCCGCGGACTGGACCGAGCGTAGCCGTGCACCCGCGGCGCCGCTGGAGCCCGTGGTGCCACCCGTGGACACCTCGGCCCCGATCACCGTGCGGCGGGCCTTGCCGGTGTCGATGATGTCCTGAGCGATGCGCTTCGCCTGGTTGATCGGGATGGCGAAGGCGAGGCCGATATTGCCGGCCTCGGTCTCGGTGCCGCCCACCGAGCGGATCACCGAGTTTACCCCGATGACCCGGCCGGCGGCGTCGACCAGCGGCCCGCCGGAGTTGCCCTGGTTGACCGCCGCGTCCGTCTGCACCGCCGCGTAGTAGCGGGTCGTGCCGCCCGGATCGCCGGCCTGGATCGTGCGATCCAGGGCACTGACGATGCCCTGGGTCACCGTGTTGTTGAGGGCGAGCGGCGAGCCGAACGCCAGCACCGGGTCGCCGACGGCGATCGAGTCCGAGTCGCCGAACTGCACCGCCGGAAGATCACCCTTCGAGACTTTGATCACTGCGATGTCGGATTCGGGGTCGCGTCCGACGAGAGTCGCGCCCGCGGTGGAGCCGTCGCTGAAGGACACGGACAGCGTGCCGTCGGCGCCCTCCACCACGTGGTCGTTGGTGATCACGTAGCCGTCCCGGGTCGCCACGAAGCCGGAGCCGATGGCGCCGGACACCCGGACCGTCACCACGCTGGGCTGCACCTGCTTCGCCACGCCGGCGAGCGAGTCGGGTGCCCGCTGGGCCGCGCCCGGAGCCGCCAGCGGGGTGCCGAGCTGCGTGCCGCCGCCGCGGCCGTTGGCGAAGAAGTATCCGAGCGCCCCGCCCACGCCGCCGGCAAGCAACGCCGTGAGCAGGCAGATCAGCAGGACAGGCACGAGCGAGCGGCGAGGCGCGTCGGGGTTGGTGACCGCCTCGGGCTGGGGGCCGGCGCTGATCGGCGCGCTCGGCATCACGACGGCGGACGGAGCGTAAGGATCACGCCACGGATCGGTCAGCGCGTCGGACCACCAGGGTGAACCACCCGCCGGGGGCGGAGCGGCCGGCGGCGGTTGAGGCTGGCGCCAGTTCCAGCCGTCGGTCACGTCGGTGCCTCCACTCATCGTCGCCGAAGCCCGGAGGCTCCCACTCCAGAATGACACGGATCCCCGTGGATCATCCGCGCAGTGGCGGCCCGAAAGGCCCACTCGCCGCTTTCCGCCGCCGAAGTCCCCGTGCGCGAAGGGTGACCATCGCTCTACGCTCATACCCGATGTGCACCGGTTCTCCTTCCGCGCATCCTTCACGGAGGTCGTCATCGTCACCGCAGCCCGCCAGCTCGGCACCCCCAGCGCGCAGTCGATGCAGTTCGCCGAGGCGTACGCCGCCGAGGACGTTGTGCTGCAAACCGCCCGAAACCTCGCCCTCGAGGTCGGGCTCGCGTCCGTCACCCCCGGCGCGGGCTCCGTGCTCTCGCTGCTCGCCGCGGCGGGCCACGCCAAGGCGGTGGTCGAGATCGGCACGGGTACGGGCGTCAGCGGCGTCTGGCTGCTGCGCGGCATGCGCCCGGACGGCGTGCTGACCACTATCGACGTCGAGAACGAGCACCAGCGGATAGCCCGGCGCATCTTCCAGGAGGCGGGTTTCGCCCCCTCCCGCACCCGGATCATCACCGGTCGCGCGCTCGACGTCCTGCCCCGGCTCGCCGACGGCGTCTACGACCTGGTCTTCGTCGACTCCGAGGCGACCGAGTTCGGCGCCTGCGCGGAGGCGGCCCTACGACTGCTGCGCCCCGGCGGCATCCTCATCATCAACGGCGCGCTGGCGGGCGGCCGGATCAGCGACCCCGCGGCCCGCGACGCGGACACGATCACCATCCGGGAGACGGTCAAGGCGATCCGAGAGGCCGAACACTGGATCCCGGCCCTGATCCCAGCCGGAGCCGGCCTCCTGGCCGCAGTCAAGCTGTAACTGTGACATGGCCTCGCTGCGCTCGGCGGGGATTGCGCCCCTGAGGGCTTGTGTTGGGGGGGCCAAAACGGACCACGGCTGCGCCTCGTCCGTTTTGGCCCCCCCAACACAAGCGGGCGCAATCCGACTTTGGTTGCGGTGTCTAGTCCCACCTGATGGTTGACGGATCCGTCCCAGGTGATGCTTGACGGATCCGTCCCAGGTGATGCTTGACGGTTGGTCTAGGTTCTTGGTGCGGTGATTGCGGCCGTGCTGGCAGGCGGTTTCACTGGTGTGGACCTGTCCCAGCCCGAGTTCGCAGTCGGCGAAGATCACATCATGAGTGAATCCAATGTTGTAGCGGTCGACCTCACCGAGCAGGAGTGGTATCTGCTGCGTCGAGGGATGGGTGAGTGGGGCGGCTCAGCCAGCCCGACGGACGAGATTGCCCGGGTGCTGGGCTTCGCCAGCGAGGAGGATCTCCTGCGTGGGGAGGGCCGTCGGTTGCGGGAAGCGCTCAAACGTGAAGAGGCGTTGAGCTGGGCGGACTGGCGTCGTGCACTGTTTGCGACCGAGGTGGTTTTCGCGAGCGCCATCGTCGGTGCCGGTTGGGATTGGTCGATCACGACGGGCCTCTCGGACGAGGAAACGATCGGGTTGCTTCGGGCGGTGCAGGGCAAGGTGTTTCGCGCGATGCGGTCGGCCTAGCATCGCGTGCCGTGCGGGGTCGGTTAGCTTTCAGGTTCCGGATCGGCCGGTCGGTGGTCCGCTGGATGGTGCGGGACCCGTCGTCGCAGGCGACGTGCAGGTCGGTGTCGGTGCGTCGATGGTGACGGTCTTGCCGGCGTGGACCCGGCCAAGGGCGACGGCCTGCCGGGCGACCATGACCACACCGGTGGCGGACACCCGGCGCTGCACCCGCACCGGTTCCGACGACGCAACCGGCGGTGGCCCGGCCGGGCGGAGCCCGCGCAGCCGGGCGACCTCGTCGGGGGTCAGCGGGTTGGGTCGGGTGCGCAACAGCTGCCGGGTTTCCGGGTCGAAGAAGCTGAGCGTGGTCGGCCCAGAATGTCACCGTCACCCCGGAACGGGCCGGGCCGAGCCAGAACTGCTCGACAAGCCGCCCACCCACCTCGACGGCCCCCAGCAGGAGCAGTTCTCCTGGGAGATCGAACGCGCGCTAGCGAACGCTAGGCAGACGACCCGGCCGGTGGCTCGGCGCACCACCGAGGCGATCACGCAATACCGGGAGTGGTCGTCGACCCCGGTGACCACCTTGGCCTCGGCGCCGTCGGGCAGGAAGATCCCGCCGACGATGTCCATCTGCCACAGTTCCATCGGCCGGTCGCGTTCCCACCGGAGGTAGTCCTTGCGGCCACGGCGGCGCTGCTTGGGCGTCATGAGCCCGTGGCGGATCAGGATCCGATAGACCGTCATCCGCGACGGCACCTCACCCGGGCAACCGCGACGGCCCAGCTCGAACGCGATCCGCGGGGAGCCCCACTTCGGGTGATGCCGGCGCAGCTCACACACCAACGCCTCTACCTCCGGCGTCGCCTGATGGTCACACCCGGCCGGGCGCCGCGAGCGGTCCTGCAGACCGGCCAGGCCCCTCGTCGGCATAGCGGCGCAGCCAGGTATGCAGGCTCTGCCGTGACACCCCGACCTTCGCGGCTACCTCGTCGGTCACGGGATCGCCCCCGAGGACCGCCCGGACGGCTTGATACCGCTGTTCCACGATCGACATTCCCACCAGTGCCAATCCCAGCCCCCAGACCGCGTGCCGCCGAAACAACACGTCGATCAAGAAGCCGAATGGTGATCATGTCAAGCATCTGGTGGGACGCGAGTGTCAAGCATGTCCCGTGACGGGACACCGACTTTGCTTGCGGTTAGTTCTGGTTACGGCAAGGTCTGGTTGCGGCTAGGTCTGGGTGCGGCTAGGTCTGGGTGGGGTGGTTCGTGGTGAGGTAGCGGAGGAGGGTTCTCACGCCCCAGCCGGTGGCGCCCTTGGTGAGGTCGGCGTGGTGGGCGTCGGACCAGGCCGGGGCGGACATGTCCAGGTGGGCCCAGTGGTCGACCCGGTCGCCGAGGAACTCGCTCAGGAACAGGGCCGCGACCACCGAGCCCGCGCCCAGCGTCGGCGAGCTGTGCCGGTCGGCGATGTCGCTGTGCAGGTACTCGGTGTAGTCCGCGGCCAGCGGGAGGCGCCACATTTGCTCGCCCGCGGCCCGGCCGGCCGCCTCGAGCTCCGCGGCGAGGGAGTCGTCGTGGCTGTAGAGGGCGGCGGTGCGCTTGCCGAGGGCGACCGCGTTGGCGCCGGTCAGGGTGGCCAGGTCGATCACGACATCGGGGTTCAGCTCGGCGACCGCATAGGCCAGGACGTCGGCGAGCACCAGCCGGCCTTCGGCGTCGGAGTTGGTGGTCTCGGTCGTGGAGCCGTCCCACTGGGTGATCACGTCGCCCGGTCGGTACGCCGAGCCGCTGACCGCGTTCTCCGCCAACGGCGCGAGGGCGGTGATGCGTACCGGAAGGCCCAGGTCCGCCGCACCCAACGTGGCGGCGACGATCGCCGCCGCGCCGCCCATGTCCTTCTTCATCAGCTTCATGCCCTCGCGCGGCTTGATCGAGATGCCGCCCGTGTCGAAGGTGATGCCCTTGCCGACCAGCACCACGTGCCGTGTCGCACCCTCCGGCCGCCAGGCCATCTCGAGCAGGCGTGGCGGGCTGGCGGAGCCCCCGCCGACGGCGAGCAGCCCGCCGAAGCCCTCCGCCTTCAACCGGTCAGGCTCGCGCACCGTGACTTCGAGCCCCGGCCGGGTCGCGGCCTCGGTCACGATCTGGTCGGCGAACCAGGCCGGGTTCTTCACCGATGGCGGCATGTTCGTCAGGTCGCGCGCCAGCCACGTCGCCGCGGCCGTCACGCGGGCGGCTTCGAGGCTTTCCGCGTACCCATCAAAGGTGTCTGTTTGGATCGTGACCTCGACGGACCGTGGGCCGTCGACGGCGCCGCTGAACCGGTATCCCGCGAGCCACAGGCCCTCGGCGAGGCCGCGCACCGCGGTCGGTGGGACGTCGGCCGGCAGCACGACGTGCAACGGCTCGCTGGCCGGCACCGCGCGGACGGCGGCCGCGCCGGCGGCCCGCCAACCTGCCTCGTCCGCGGCGCCAACCCCGACGATCACAAACTTCTCAGGGGTACGCAGCGGGCGCGGCAACAGCAGCACCGCACCGGCCCGTCCGGGGTCGTCCGCCCCACGATGCAATGCCGCGATTTCGTCGTCGCCACCTGCGAGCACGCCGGACCCGTTCGCTACGAGTACACGCGTGCCGACCTGCGCCGAGTCCACCAGGCGAATCCCGAACACCGAAGGATGACCCTTCCCGTAAGACATGGAAAGCCCGCCGGTACGGCGGTACCGTACCGGCGGGCCACGTGAAACGTCAGCCGGCGATCGCCTTCAACGCGTCACCCAGCGCGTTGGCCTCGTCCGGAGTCATCTCAACGACGAGACGGCCACCACCCTCCAGCGGGACGCGCATCACAATGCCGCGCCCTTCCTTGGTGACCTCCAGCGGACCATCGCCCGTCCGCGGCTTCATCGCCGCCATCTTGTCTCCCCTCAGACCTACATCAGGGTCGGTGGGTTACCCCACAGCCACTTGCTCTTCGAACAGCTCGGCAACGATGCCCCGTGCTCAGCCCCACGACGCGCCGTACCTCGTCTCCGACCGCCGGAGTCGCCCCCGCTGGACCGACCCGAGACCGCAGTGCTGCGGGCCCCGCCACCACGTCATGCGGCGCGGCCCACCGTGCCGATCAAACATTTTCCCTGATGAACACCGGCGATCCCAAACCCAACCCGGGCTGATGTGACAGCGTCTAGCATATCCTCTTTCGGGCTGTCACAATGTGCGGTCATGCAGGCGCGGTCGGCACTCTTCGACCTCTACGGCGACTATCTCCGCCCAAGAGGCGGCCGAGCGCCGGTCGCCGCCCTAGTCAAACTGCTCGCACCGCTGGGCATCGCGCCGCCCGCCGTGCGCACCGCGGTCTCCCGCATGGTCCGCCAGGGCTGGCTGCATCCGCTGCGCCTGGTGTCCGGACCAGGCTATCTGTTGACGCCGAAGGCCGCCCGCAGGCTCGACGAGGCGTCCGCCCGGATCTACCGGACCGGCCGCAGCAGCTGGGACGGACGCTTCGATCTGATCTTGCTCAGCGCGGCCGCGCCGCGCCGCGAGGCCCAACGGCTCACCTTCCTCGGGTACGGGATGCTGGACGACCGCGCCTGGGTCGCACCCCGCGCGGCGGAGGAGGTCGACGTGGTGCTGCTCGAGGCCGGCCTGGCCTACGAGCGGTTCAGCGCCAGCCACGCCGCGGGCTCACCGGGCGCCACCGAGGTCGTGGGACGGGCGTGGAACCTCGCGGAGATCGGGCAGGCGTACGAGAAGTTCGTCGAGACCCAGCGGCCCGTGGTGACCGCCGTCAACGCCCGCAGCTCGGACGAGGAGGCGTACGCGGCACGCTTCCAGCTCGTGCACGCCTGGCGCTCGTTCCTCTTCCGGGACCCGCAGTTGCCCCCGTCGCTGCTCCCGTCCCGCTGGCCGGGCCTGAGCGCGGCGAACTTCTTCGACAAGCACGCGGCCCGGCTGCGGCCGGCCGCCGACCGCTTCGTCGAACGGAGCCTGGCTTCGGTCTCCCGTGGAGGACGTGTGGGATTCTCTGAACCATGACAGACTCGCTGCTCGTCGACCGCACGGATGCGGTCGTCACCCTGACCCTCAACCGCCCCGACGCCATGAACGCCTTCGACGTGGACCTCAAGGAGGCGCTGCGGGAGACGCTAACGCAGCTCGAGGTCGACAAGTCGGTACGCGCGGTGGTGCTGGCGGGAGCGGGCAAGGCCTTCTGCGTCGGTCAGGACCTGCGCGAACACGCCGAAGTTCTGGCAAGTGGATCGACCGACCTGGACACCGTGCGTGCCCACTACAACCCGATCGCCCAGCGCCTGGCAAGCCTGCCCAAGCCCGTGATCGCCGCGGTGCGCGGCACGGCGGCCGGCGCGGGCGCGTCGCTGGCGCTGCTCGCCGACTTCCGCGTCGGCGGCCCGAAGACGACGTTCCTGATGGCGTTCGCCAACGTCGGCCTGGCCGGCGACACCGGCATTTCCTGGTCGCTGCCGCACATCGTGGGTCGCGCCCGCGCGCTCGAGCTGCTGCTGCTGGCCCAGCCGGTCAAGGCGCGGCAATGTTACGAATACGGCTTGCTCACCCAGCTCGTGGACGACGACGAGCAGGTGCTTCCCGCGGCGCAGGAATTCGCCGCCCGGTTGGCGGCCGGCCCGACGGTCGCCTATGCGGCGATCAAGCGCGAGCTGTCGATCGGCACGGCCGGTTCGCTGTCCGACGCGCTCGCCGCCGAGGCGCAGGCGCAGGCCATCTGCGGGGCCACCGGGGATCACAGGAACGCGGTCTCGTCGTTCGTCGCCAAGGAGAAGCCGGTCTTCGAGGGACGCTGAGCGAATCAGCGGCAGGGCCCGGCCGCCACCCGGTCGATGACTTGTGGCCGGGTCGGGGCCTGGCCGCGGCCTCGGGTCCGTGACTCGAGGCAGAGGTCCAGGGGCGAGCGGCCCCGGTTTGTGACTGGCCGCATCGGGCCGGGCGAGGCGCATCCCCGGGCTGCGACCCGCCGTCAGGGGCCCGGGCCGAGCCGTCTGAGCTCGGCTCCGGCCCGATTTTCGCGCGGGTTCATCCATTTCCGGGCATGGCCCCCGTGTTCACACCTATTTCCGGCGGTCGCAGCTCCGGAGAGTGATTCTTCCGGTACACCCCTCCTCCACGATATGAGTGTTTCGAGATGGTCGAATTCATGCGTCTAAATGTTTGACTCTTCGCAACACTTTCGTTGGGGAGGCCGGAATGGTCAGGATGCGCAGGATTCTGAGCGGGGTGGCGGCAGCGCTCACAGTGGCCACGATGGGTACCGTGTGGAACGCGTCGCCGGCGGCAGCAGCGCCGGACGGCCCGCAGCAGGTGGTTGGCGGCACCCGGGCCACCCAGGGCGAGTTCCCGTTCATGGTGCGTCTCTCGATGGGCTGCGGCGGCTCGCTCTACAGCCCGACCCTGGTGCTGACGGCTGCACACTGCGTCAACGGCACGGGCAACAACACCTCGATCACCGCGACACTCGGCGTGGTCGACCTGAACTCGACCAGCAAGATCACACGGAAGTCGAACTACGTCTACCGGGCACCGGGCTACAACGGAAGCGGCAAGGACTGGGCGCTGATCCGCCTGTCGAGCCCCGTCACGAACCTGGCGACGCTGCCGATCGCCCAGTCGAGCGCCAACGACTCCGGCACGTTCACCGTCGCCGGCTGGGGTGCGACCCGCGAGGGTGGCGGCCAGCAGCGCTACATGCGCAAGGCGACCGTGCCGTTCGTCAGCGACTCGACCTGCAACTCCAGCACCATGTACGACGGCGACATCATCCCCGCCGAGGAGATCTGCGCTGGCTACACCCAGGGCGGCGTCGACACCTGCCAGGGCGACTCGGGCGGCCCGATGTTCCGCCGGGACGCGAACAACGCCTGGATCCAGGTCGGCATCGTGAGCTGGGGCGAGGGCTGCGCCCGCCCGAACAAGCCGGGCGTGTACACCCAGGTCAGCTACTTCTCCCCGACGATCGCGTCGGCGGCGGCCAGCCTCGGCGGCTGACCGGCCGGCGGTAGGCACAGAACAGAAATCACGCGAGCCCCGGAGCTGTCGCCGCTCCGGGGCTCGCCCCTGTCCACCAGCACCCGCCGCGAACCCCGATCTCGGACGGTCAGTCGTCTTCGTCTTCTTCGGGGTCCAGGTTCGCTTCCTCGCCGAGCACGAAGGCCTGCATCGCCAGCTCATCGCCGGACGGCGAGACGAACGTGGGCAACTCGGCCGGGCCGAGCTCCAGCACATACGACCAGAACTGCCGGACCGCCTCCGCCGGCCCGGCCGCCTCGATCGGCAGGTCCAGGCTCACCAGCCACGTCTGTCTGTCCCGGTCACCGGCGAGGCGAGCGGCGAGCCGCCGGAACACCTCGGCGTCGACCTCGGCGACGGTCTCGCCGAGGGTGAGTCCCTCGGCCGGCACGGGATCGTCGAAGGAACGCCGCGTGTAGGCGACCTCGACCTCCGGCACCCCGTGTGCGCCGCGCCGACCGGGCTCCTGCCCTGCCACGACTCCGCGCGCGACGACGGCCGGGTTCTGCTCGCCGGCCACGAGCAACACGTCGTCGCCGGCCTCGGGCCGCGCGCCCGCCGACCCCGCCACCGTGAGGGTGTCGTGATGGAACAGCCGCTCGGTCGCCCATCGTTCCGCGGGAATGGTCACCACCCATTGAGCCATGAGCTCTATGACACCATGTTGCCCGCGTCGGTCGCCTCAGGGCCTCCCGGACGGCGCGAAACAGCCCGCCACGTGGTCGTCGACCATGCCGGTGGCCTGCATGAGGGCGTACGCGGTCGTGGGTCCCACGAACTTGAAACCGCGCTTCTTCAGGTCCTTGGCCATCGCCGTGGACTCCCGGGTCAGCGCCGGCACGTCCGCGCGCGTCGCGGGGCGGGGCCGTGGCGGTGGCGCGTAGGACCAGAGCAGCTCGGACAGGCCGGTGGGCAGCTCCGCGGCCACCTTGGCGTTGTGCAGGGTCGCGTCCACCTTCATGCGGTTGCGGACGATGCCGGCGTCACCCATCAGGCGATCGGCGTCGGCGGCGGTGAACGCGGCCACCGCCTCGATCGCGAAGCCGGCGAAGGCCCGCCGGAACGCCGGCCGCTTGCGCAGGATGGTGATCCACGAGAGGCCCGACTGGAACGCTTCCAGACACATGCGCTCGAAGAGGGCATCGTCGCCGTGGACCGGCCGCCCCCACTCGGTGTCGTGGTAGGCCAGGTAGTCCGCGACGCCGGCGCCCCAGGAGCATCGGGCGTGACCATCGGCCCCGACGACCAGGCCCTCCGCCAAGGCGCCGTCGACCGGGTCTTGGGCGGGAGCCGCCACGGAGGCGCCGAACGGGGAGATGTCATCGGTCATGGCGACCACCGTAGGGGCACCCTCCGACAAACTCAGGACAGCTTGCCCTCTTCCACCAGGCGGCCGAACTTCTTGAGCGCGCCCTTGAAGCCCATCTTCGATCCCGGCCAGAGCACGGGCCAGGCGAGCTTCCCGGCCGCGCCGCTGGGCAGGTGGAACCACTCGTGCATGACCACCTGAGTGCGGTCGCCGCCCATCGCCGTGCACCGCATCGAGCCGGGCCCGCGCAGCACCTTGCCGCAGTGAACGACCCGCAACTCGTAGGGGGCGTCGACCCGGACCACCCGCATCTCGTCGCGGACCACCGCGGGACCCAGGGCGGTAACGGCCTCGATGAGGCTGCCCTCGCCGCCGTCGCCCTCGACCACGCGGACCTTGGTGAACGGGATCCAGTCGCTCTGCCGCTCCCAGTTGAGGAACGCGGCGAACACCTTGGGCGCGGGCGCTCGGACTATGACGGTCGCGGTGACCTCCCCGGTGCCGGGTTGCGCGGCGTCGCCGAGGCCGCCGACCGGCCCGGTCTCGCTCATCGGCGCTCCGCCGGCTCTTCGTCCCCAGCCGGCTCGACGCGATCCGCCGGGGCCGGGGCCGAGGACTCCGCAGAAGCGGCCCCAGCCGTCCCGGCCACGGTGGGGGGCTCCCCGGACGGGACGTCGGGCTTCACGGACGAGGACGACGGCTTCGCGGGCGGGACGTCGGGCTTCACGGACGAGGACGACGGCTCCGCGGGCGGGACGTCGGGCTCAGCGACGACAGTCGGCTCAGCATCCACCGAAATGGGATCATCGGGAACCGGGCCCGGTGGCAGAGACGGCGGCGCGACGGCCGCCTCCCTGGCACGGCGCAGCACGTCGGCGTCGGCCGTCCGACCCTCGCGCAGGGCCGTGACCTCCGCTTCCAGGACCCCGATCAGTTCGCCCTTGTAGCCGATGTCGTAGGCGGCCCGCTGCAGCGCCTGGTCGACCTGGGACATCCGGTAACCGCGGAAAGCGGTGTCGAAGCGGGTCCGCACGACGTCTTCCTCGCCCAGCGGTCGGTCGCTCGGCAGCGGCAGCGCCCGGCCGTCCGGCTCCACGGGCGTCAACCCGGAGTCTCCGCCGCTCACCATCACGGTCACGCCGAAGACGATGGCCGCCACCACGAGGGCGACGACGACGAAGAGCAAAAGCTGACCCATGGGCACGATCGTGGCACGAGCGCTGCGGAGTGGCGAGCCCGCCACCCCGCCTGTGGACAAACCTCGACCGTCAGGTCCAGGTAAGGATCTTCTTCCGCCACGCGTACACGATCCCGAGCGCGAGAACCGCCACGAATATGCCCATCTCCGCCACGGTCACCACGCCGAAGCCCGGTCGATCGAAGATCACGGCCCACGGGAAGAGGAAGACCGCCTCGACGGCGAAGAGCACATACAGGTACGCGTACACGTAATAGCGAATCTGTGCCTGCGCCCAGTCGGTGCCGACCGGGTCGATGCCACTCTCGTACGCGATGCGCTTGCCCGCGGGCTCCGCCGGATTGGCCGGGCGCAGCAGCTTGTTCGCTCCGAAGGCGCCGACGAAGACGAGGACGCCGGCCGCCAGCACCAGGCCCAGCGTCGCGTACGAACCCAGATACCCGTCCACGGGCGCAGCCTAGCGAACCCCCGGACGAACCGGGGTGGCTCAGGTAAGCCAAGCCTGGCTACTGTGGTCGTCGGTCTGTGATCGGACAGCAACCCTTACCAACGGCGGTAAGGGGCGCCGACGTAGGCTGGAAGTGACTAATGCGAGCCGGCTCATCGATGTGCGTACCCGCCGGCCGGCTCCCTCAGGAGGTTGGAACGTGGCCGCTCCCGCGAAGCGTGTCGAGCAGCTGGACCGCGTTGTCATCCGGTTTGCCGGAGACTCTGGTGACGGTATGCAGCTCACCGGCGATCGGTTCACCTCGGAGACCGCTCAGCTCGGCAACGACATTTCGACGTTACCTAACTTTCCCGCGGAGATCCGCGCGCCCGCGGGCACCCTGCCGGGTGTGTCGAGTTTCCAGGTGCATTTCGCCGACTACGACATCCTCACGCCGGGCGACGCGCCGAACGTGCTGGTCGCGATGAACCCGGCCGCGCTCAAGGCCAACCTCGCCGACCTACCGGCCGGCGCGGACATCATCGTGAACACCGATGAGTTCTCCAAGCGCAACCTGGCCAAGGTCGGCTACGCGGTGAGCCCGCTCGAGGACGGCTCGCTGGAGGAGTGGTCGGTGCACCCGGTGGCGCTGACATCGATGACGGTGGCGGCGCTCGCGGACTCCGGCGTACCCAAGAAAGACGCCGAGCGTGCCAAGAACATGTTCGCTCTCGGCCTGCTGAGCTGGATGTATTCCCGGCCGTTCGAGTCGACGCTGCGCTTCCTGGAGCGCAAGTTCGCCAAGCGACCCGAGCTGGTGGCGGCCAACAAGGCGGCTTTCCAGGCCGGGTGGAACTTCGGCGAGACCACCGAGACCTTCTCGGTCCGCTACGAGGTCAAGCCCGCGAAGATGGCCCCGGGCACCTACCGCAACATCACCGGCAACGCCGCGCTCGCCCTGGGCCTGGTGGCGGCCGGTGTGCGGGCGAAGCTGCCGGTGTTCCTGGGTGCGTACCCGATCACACCGGCCTCGGACATCCTGCACGAGCTCAGCAAGCACAAGCGTTTCGGCATCACCACCATGCAGGCCGAGGACGAGATCGCCGCGATCGGCGCCGCGCTGGGCGCCTCATACGGCGGCGCGCTCGGCGTCACCACGACCTCGGGCCCCGGTGTGGCCCTCAAGGGCGAGACGATCTCCCTGGCCATCGCCCTTGAACTGCCGCTGGTGATCGTCGACGTGCAGCGGGCCGGCCCGTCCACGGGCATGCCGACCAAGACCGAGCAGGCCGACCTCAACATGGCCCTGTACGGACGCCACGGCGAGGCGCCGCTGGCCGTGATCGCGCCGAAGTCACCCTCGGACTGCTTCCACGCGGCGATCGAGGCAGCGCGCATCGCGCTGACCTACCGCACGCCGGTGATCCTGCTCTCGGACAACTACGTGGCGAACGGCTCCGAGCCGTGGCTGCTGCCCGAGGTCTCCGAGCTGCCGGATCTTCAGGTCAGCTTCGCCACCCGGCCGAACGGCGAGGACGGGCGCTTCCTGCCGTACCTGAGGGATCCGCAGACCATGGCCCGGCCGTGGGCCGTGCCCGGCACGCCGGGCCTGGAGCACCGGATCGGCGGCCTGGAGAAGGCCGACAAGACCGGTGACATCTCCTACGACCCGGCCAACCACGAGTTCATGGTCCGCACCCGCGCGGAGCGGATCGAGGCCATCGAAGTGCCCGACATCGACGTCGAGGACCCGGACGAGAACGCGCGCGTGCTCGTGCTGGGCTGGGGTTCGACCTACGGGCCGATCGGGGCCGCCTGCCGGGCGCTGCGCCAACGCGGCCTGCCCATCGCCCAGGCACACCTGCGGCACCTCGCGCCGCTGCCGGCGAATCTCGGCGAGGTGCTGAAGGCGTACGACAAGGTGATCATCCCGGAGATGAACCTGGGTCAGCTGGCCCACGTCATCCGCGCCCGATATCTCGTCGACGCCGTTCCCTTCAACCAGGTCAGCGGCCTGCCGTTCACGGCCGCCACGCTGGAGAACATGCTCGAGGACGTGGTCAAGAATGGCTAGCCCGACGATTCCGCTGAAGTTGACGGCCAAGGACTTCAAGTCCGACCAGGAGGTCCGCTGGTGCCCGGGCTGCGGTGACTACGCGATCCTCGCGGCCGTGCAGGGCTTCATGCCCGAGCTCGGCATCCCGCGGGAGAACATCGTCTTCGTCTCCGGCATCGGCTGCTCGTCACGCTTCCCGTACTACATGAACACGTACGGGATGCACTCGATCCACGGGCGCGCCCCGGCGATCGCCTCGGGCCTGTCCGCGTCCCGCCCCGACCTGTCGGTCTGGGTGGTGACCGGCGACGGCGACGCGCTCTCGATCGGCGGCAACCACCTGATCCACGCCCTGCGGCGCAACGTCAACCTCAAGATCCTGCTCTTCAACAACCGGATCTACGGGCTGACGAAGGGCCAGTACAGCCCCACGTCGGAGCTGGGCAAGATCACAAAGTCGACGCCGGCGGGCTCGGCGGACTCGCCGTTCAACCCGCTGTCGCTGGCGCTGGGGGCGGAAGCGACCTTCGTGGCCCGCACCATCGACTCGGACCGCAAGCACCTGCAGTCGGTGCTGCGCGCCGCGGCCGAGCACGAGGGCTCGGCCTTCGTGGAGATCTACCAGAACTGCAACATCTTCAACGACGGCGCCTTCGAGCTGATCAAGGACCCGTCCACCCGGGACGACCACCTCATCCGCCTCGAGCAGGGCAAGCCGATCACCTTCGGGCCGGAGGACCGCTACTCGGTCGTGCACCCCGAGGGCAGCTTCGGCCTCAAGGTGCAGGAGGGCGGCGCGCCGATCGTGCACGACGCGACCGTCGACGACCCGGCGTACGCATTCGCCCTGAGCCGGCTGTCGGGATCGGATCTCGGCACGACCCCGATCGGGGTCTTCCGCAACGTCCAGCGCCCGTCCTACGACGACCTCATCCAGAAGCAGTTGCGGGACGCCAAGGCCCAGTCGACCGGCACTCCCGAGGAGATGCTCGGCGACCTGCTCAACGCCGCGGACACCTGGACGATCATGTGACCTGGGCGAGCCTCAGTGCACCACCGCGCTGTTGGTCTCGTCGCGGATGTAGATGAGCATGTCGCCGGTGTCGATGGTCTCCGCGTGCTCGCCGCCGAGCGCGACCACCTTGCCGCGCCGGATGAGGGCCACCACCAGCGTCTTCAGCTCGCGCGGGTTCCGGCCGACCTCGTCACGCTCCGCGGAGCGCATCGCCAGCGCCATGCCCTGACCGGGCGTGAGCAGGTCCTCGACGACGTCGATCAGCGGAGGCGTCGTCGTGGTCAGCCCGAGCAGGCGGCCGGCGGTCGAGGACGAGACGATGACGTGGTGGGCACCGCTCTGTTTGAGCAGCGCCGCGTTCTCCTGCTCCCGCACCGCGGCGATGATGCGGACCTGGCCGGCGGTCAACTGCCGTACGGTCAAAGAAATGAGGACCGACGCCTCATCGCTGTCGGTGGCGATGATGACCGACTTGCAGTTCTTGACGTCGGCCTGCAACAGCACGGCCGAGCGGGTGGCGTTGCCCTCGATGGCGACCAGTCCGTTGGCCGCGGCCTGCCGCAGTGCCACCTCGCGGCTCTCCACCACGACGATCCGCGACTTGTCGTAACCGGTCTCGAGCAGTGCGCTGATTGCCGCGCGGCCCTTGGTGCCGTAGCCGCAGACGATGACGTGGTCCTTCAACTTTCGCCTCCACCGGCTCACCCGCAGGCTGTTCCGGTACTGATCGGTCAGCACCTCGAGGGTCGTTCCGACCAGGATGATCAGGAAGAGCACCCGCGCCGGGGTGATGAACAGGATGTTGACCAGCCGCGCGTCCGGCGTCACCGGGGTGATGTCGCCGTATCCGGTGGTCGACAGTGACACGACCGCGTAATAGAAGCAGTCGAGCAGGGTGAGGCCGTCCTCGTTGACGTCCCGGTATCCGTCCCGGTCGGCATAGATCGCGAAGGCGGCGAGCAGCACGAGAACAACCGCCGCCACCATCCGGACGGCGAGGGCCCGCAACGGTCCCTGCCGAACGAGGGGGAGATGAATCACTGGACGTCCGCCTGCACGTTCACACCATAGCGGCCTGATCCCATAGCGCTTTCCAGGACATCACGACCGGAACGGGCTTTCCGTCCGCGCCTCAGCTCAGGGTCTGCGCGAAGCGGGCCGAGCCATGCTCCAGATCCGGGTGCTCGACGGCCAGCGCGGCCGCCACGGCCCTGGTGAACCCCATTTCGATGCCGTCCGCATAGGCCGCATCGAACGTCGCGTCCCCCAGCCGTCGGCGCAGAGCGGTCTGCTGAGCCGACCAGAACCCGCCGAACTGCGTAGCCCGCAGCGAGCCCCGCACCGACTCCGCGCCGCCGAAAAGCACGGCTGCGGTGATCGGATCGTCGCCCAGCACGCAACGCACCGCGATGGCCGCGACGGCGTCGGCGGCCGCACCCCGGAACCCGTGCCGCAGCCGGGACCGCAGAGCAACCACCAGGTGGTCATGCGCCGCGACCAGGTCACCGCGGCGAAGCGCCACCATCCCCAACAGCCAGTCGACGGTACGCCGGCCACGTTCGTCCGGACGTCCCGCCTCGATGAGCCGCGCCCCGCCCAGCAACTCGGCCGCCTCGTCCAGGGCATTGCGGTGCCAGAGCAACTCCGCCAGCGCGATGATCGCGGACAGCGCCGCCGCCGGCACCCCGTCGCGCTCCGCGCGGGCGACGACCTCCCGGCAGATCGCCTCCGCCTCCCGGGGCCGCCCGGCCTCGATCAGCGAGACCCGGTAGCCGGCCTGCGCGCGAATGAGCAGAAACGGCTCATCGGCCTGCAGAGCCATCCGCTCCGCCCGCCCCAGAAACCGCGTCCGCTCGTCCCGGTCGGCACAGAGCCCCGCATGCACCAGATAGGCGGACGCCATCTCCGCGGGCGCGACGGGTACGGACCCGAGGCTGTCGTACAACCGGTACAGCAGGCTCCGGCCCTCCTGGGCACCGCCATGCTCCCGCCACCACGGCTCCAGCGCACCGACCAACCGCAGCCCGGCACGAGGATCGCCACCGGACACCGTCCAGCGCAGCGCCGACTCCCACTCCTTCACGTACGGGGAAAGCTCGGTCAGCGAGACCGTCCGAGGCTGCCCGTCGGTATCGACGACGACCCCGTCCAGGGTGTGCAACGACCAGTCAACATGCCGATCCCGCGCCTGCTGCTCCTCCCCGGCCGCGGCAAGCCGGCGCGCGGCGTGCGCCTTGACCTGCTCGGACATCCGGTATCGCGGCCCGGCCACCACCTCGATGAGCGACCGATCGGCAAGCTCGGAAAGCGCTCCGAAGGCGTCGTCGCCGGACCACTCGACGGTGCCTAGCTCGACCGGGCCGGCGAAGACGGCAAGGCGGCGGAGCAGGGCGGCGGCCGGTGCGCTGAGACCGCGATACGACCATTCGAGATTGCGGGTCAGGCTGTTGTGCCGGTCTCGACCCTCGCAGCCTTGAACCTCGCGGCCCCGAGCCTCGTAGCCTCCAGTCTCGTGGCCTCCAGTCTCGTGGCCTCGAGCCTCGTAGCCTCCAGTCTCGTGGCCTCCAGTCTCGTGGCCTCGAGCCTCGCTGCCGGGGTTCCCGTAGCTGGGATTCTCGTAGTTGGGACTTTCGCGGCCGGGGTCGAGGGCTGCGACCGGGTCGTCGAGGCGGGCGGCGAGTTGCGCCGCCGACAGCAGCCGCAGTCGGTCGGCGGCGAGCTCGACGGCCAGCGGATGACCGTCCAGCTTCGACGCCACCCGGCCAAGGTCGGCCGCCTCCTCATCCGCGATGGGCCGTCCACCGCGCGCCGCGACCACCCGGTCCGCGAGCAGCGCGTAGGCGTCCCCCGGCGCCATCGGCGGCAACCGCCAGACCAGCTCACCCGGCAACCCCAACGGCACGCGCGAGGTAGCGAGCACCTCCAGGCCGGGACACACGTTCAGCAACCGGCGGACCAGGTGCTTGGCCTCGCCGGGAAGCGCATCGCAGGTATCGAGGAGCAGAAGCATGCGACCATGCCGGCAACGGTCGACAATCGACTCGAGAATCGGCCGGCCCGGCTCGGTGCGCACCCCCATCGCGGCGGCCAGCGCAGCCTCGGGTCGCCCCTCGGCAAGATCGACGACCCAAACCCCCTCCGGGTACGAAGGCAGCACCTGCTCCGCAACCGCAAGCGCGATCCGCGTCTTGCCGCCACCCCCGAACCCAGCCACCGTGACTATCCGGTGCGTGCCAACCAGTTCGCGCAGCTCAGCGACGTCGTTCTGCCTGCCCACGAAGGCCGTCACAGGAGCGGGAAGATTGTGCACGGGCGCGGTCGCGGTGCGCGGAGGCGGAAAGGACCGCTCCAGGCCAGGGACAACGATCTGCAGAAGCCGCTCCGCGTCGTCGAAGCCACGAAGCCGGTGCAGGCCAAGATCGATCAGATCGATACCGGACAGGGTGTCGAAGAGGTCGCTGCCCGCCGGGGCGCTGTCCTCGATGGGCAGTCCGCCCACGGCCCCCAACGCGGATGAGGCCGCGTCGCAGGACGGGCAGGATTCGGTACCGAGCGCGCGCGTCAGCGGCCTGAAGCCGGAGGATCCGTCCCGAACCGCGCCAGCCCGAGGCCCGGAACCGTCTCGGCTCGCGCCAGGTCGAGCGCTGGATCCGTGGCAGATCGCGCTGGACCGCGAGCCGGACCCTTCGCGGGTCGCGCCAACCCACGTGCCGGACCCTTCGCCCGTCGCCCTGGACCGCGAGCCGGAACCCTCGCGGGTCGCGCCAACCCACGTGCCAGACCCTTCGCCCGTCGCCTTGGGCCACGTGCCGGACCCTTCGCGGGTCGCGGCTACCTGCGATGCGTCCCGGACCGTCCCGATCTGCGGGCCGGAGCCGCGCGTCCCCTCACGCGCCGCGCCCACCTGCGGGCCGGAGCCGCACGTCCCCTCACGCACCGCACCCACCTGCGGCCCGGAACCGCAGGATTCGGCGCGGTTGCCCGGCAGGACCGTGGGGGCGACCGGCATCAGGTCTGGGAACCAGGTGATCGTGGCAAGAGCGGTGGCCTCGGAGCACAGGATCTGGCCTCCGTGCGCGGCGGCGGCCACCCGGGCGGCCCGGTGGACCTCCGTGCTCGTGTATTCGCCGCCGACCGGCGTAGCCCATCCCGTGTGGAGTCCCATCCGGACCCGGGGAGCGGCCTCAGGACTGGGCCAGGGATATGCGGCGAGTGCGCGCTGCGATGCCACGCAGGCCGCGACCGCAGCCGCCGCATCGCCGAAAGCGACGAAGAAGGAATCACCCTCAGTGAAAAGCTCGATTCCGGAGTGATTACGCAACGCATATCGAAGCACCTCACGGTGAGCGTTCAACACGCTGCGGTACGTTTCGCCAAGCATCCGGGCCAACCGCGTCGAGCCTTCAATGTCGGTGAACACGAAGGTCACCAGCCCACTCGGCAGCTCGGTCCGTCCCGACACGGTAAGAACCTCCGCCCCCTAGGGAAGTCGCGATCTATGCTGCCGCACCGCAATCACGCGGCACATCGTAGAAACGGTCGGTAGCCGTCCTCCCGCCACGGCCGACCCCGTAAGGACGACCCCCGGAAGAGTCATTGACGCCTAAGCGCGGCGCTACGCGTGACGTAACGATGCGGTTCATGTTCGGGTCACGCGGTGAATGGTCAATTCCACCGAGCCGAACGGACGTACCCGCAAGAGTCACCCTGTGCGACATGTCGTGCGACTCCGCCAGGTGAACGCTCGACTCCGGACGGACACCACCCTCATCGGACGGTCGTTCGCCGGCGCAACCGTGCAGCTCAGAGCCACCGAACATCTACCGACATGCTCATGGGATCCACCCCGCCCGCGCACCACCCTCCCGCGAGATTGGACGCAGGCCCAACTTGGCGGCGACGCTCAACTGCCCGCCGGCATCAACCCACAGGAACCTAACGGCCCCACCCCAGCAACGGTGGCGGCCGAACCCGACCCGACGGCGACGGCCGGCGAAGGCAACAGCCCAAAACGGCCGGTCGATAGCAACACCCAGAAGTGACCGAACGAGGGCGACACGCAAGCCGCCGAACGTCCGCGGCACCCGGAAGCGACCGGACGACCGCCGCACCCGAAAGCCGCCGGACGATCGCAGCGCTCGGTAGCGGCTGGGCGTTTGCGGCCTCTCCAGCAACGGCAGTGGTCACCGTGGCGTGTCTACTCAGCGTCCGATCCGGCCGCCCTGCGGAATCCGTAACCGGAACCGAAGCCGGCATCTGCGACGGACCGGCCCTCCCCGTGCAGACATCACCGACGACGGCCGACGCCGGGTCCGCAGCCGACGCCGGACCCGCAGCGCAAGCCACAGCCCAAGCCGGGGCCGTAGCCGGAGCCGTAGCCGGAGCCCAAGCCGGAGCCGCAGCCCAAGCCGGAGCCATGGCGGGTCCGCACCTCAGCCAGGGTCTACGACCCGGCCAAAGTCGCGAGACGTCGCCAGCTCGGCAGCTACTCCTCCGCCGAGCGTCCATCACCACGCCGATCGTCACCCCACGCGGTCAGCAACCACACCCTCCGCCGCAGCATCCGCCGCCCGCCGGCGGCGACGGCATCGAGGGCATCGAGGGCACCGAGCCGCCTCGGCCGGTGAAGGCGACCGTGGAGAGGAGCTTCACGGTGTCCGCATGGCCCTGGGGGCACGTCGCCGGGGCAGAGGCCTCGGCCATTGGACGATTTAGTTCGAAGGTGTCACCGCACGCGCGGCATCGGAAGTCGTATCGCGGCATCCGCACAGGGTAGGGGCTGGATGGCATGGTTCGCTGCATCGCAGGTGCGTGGTTGTGGACGCCTGCCATCGGCCCGGGTGCATGGGCTCGGTGGTGGTCCCCGCCCGGTAGTCTCTTGCGCGTGGTAGACGGGCAAGAGACACCTTCGAAGCGTCCGGCGGCACCGCATCTCGGTGGTCCTCTCGGCAGCTCGGGTGCCGCGCCCGCGGAGGCGACCCCGGCCGCCGGGACAAAGCCATCTGAAGAGGCCAGGCCGACTCCAGACGAAGCGCCGTCCCGGAGTGAAACGCCCACCCGGACCAAGAAAGCCGCCAAGGCGACAAAGGCCGGAAAAGAAGCCGAGGGCGCGAAGACCGGCGCCGCGGGAGTCGCGCAGAGTGACCCCGTCGAGGCCGCCCCCGCAGCTCGGCTTCAAGACGCGAAGGCCGATCCCGCCGCGGCCGAGGGCATGAAGGACGCGACCCGCGCCGAGGAGGCTAAGAGCGATGCCACCTCGACCACGGATGCAGCCGCCGAACGACCGACGCCCGGAAACAAGGACGCGGAAGTAGTCGTGAAGCCTGAGGTCCGGCAGCCGAGCACGGCCGAGACCGCCCCGAATCCGCCCGAGGACAAGGCCGATGCGAAGCCCGCGAGCAACAAGACCGACCCGAAGCCCTCGAACGCCAAGATCGACCCGGAGCCCGCAAACACCAAGACCGTGCCGGAGCCCCCGGACGCCAGAACCGACGCCAAACCCGGGAACGAAAAGACCAGCCCGAAGCCCACGAACACCGACGCCGACGAGAAGCCCGCCAAGGACCGGAGCGACGCGAAGGGCGCCGGGGACCAGAGCCAGGCCAAAGGCGCCGGCGGCGAAAGCAAGGCGAAGGGCGCCGAAGGCGAGACCCAAGCCAAGGGCTCCGAGGGAGTGACCCAGGCAAAGGGCGTCGAGGGAGAGCTTCAGGCGAAGGGCGCCGGAGGCGAGATCCAGGCGAAGGACGCCGGAAGCAAGGCCGACGAGAAAGCCGCCGACGGCAAGACCCAGCCGGACGCTCCCGCGAAGACCACGAAGACGACCGATGCGGACGGCATGCCGGCGCCGTCGGCGACCGTCGCGGCCCTCGCCTCGCGCAGCCGCGCCGGCCGCACCAGCCGCGCCCTCCGGAAGGCCCACCCGGCGCGCGTGGCCCGCAACACCTCCGACTGGGCCAGGCGCCCCTCCGGCCGGCTCATCCTGCCGGCGATCGTCGCCGTGCTGTTGCTCGGCGCCGCGGGGACGGCCGGGGCTTATCTTGTGCCGAAGGCTCTGGACGCTGCGCCGACTCCCAGCGCCACACCCGCGTTCGGTGTCGATTCCGGGGAGCCCGTGGCGCCGCTGCCGAACATCAGCCTGCCGACGAGCCTGCCCGGCACCGGCACCGCGCCTACGGTCGGCGGTGGGTTGCCTGGGACGACGCCCGTCGGTGTTCCCGGCAACCGGCCCTCCGACGCGCTGGCCGGCTGGGCGCAGCAAGCGGGAACGCGGGTCAGCATTCCCGTGGTCGCCGTCCAGGCGTACGGATATGCGGAGCTGGTCGTCGCCAGAACGGCCCCGACCTGCCACCTGAGCTGGACCACGATCGCCGCCATCGCGAAGGTGGAGTCGGCGCACGGCAGCGCGAACGGCGCGGTGCTGGGCGTGGACGGCTCCGTGTCGCCACCGATCTTCGGCTTGCCGCTCGACGGCAAGGGCGGGCGGCAGCTTATCCGCGACAGCGACCAGGGCGTGCTCGACAAGGACGCCCAGTTCGACCGGGCGATGGGGCCGCTGCAGTTCATCCCCACGACCTGGAACGAGGTCTCCGCCGGCAACGCCGTCGACGCCGACAACAACGGGGTGTCGGACCCCAACGACATCGATGACGCGGCCCTCGCCACGGCCGTCTACCTGTGCAAGGGCGGTCGGGACCTGTCCAAGGCGGACGCCTGGTGGGACGCCATCTTGTCCTACAACGCCGTCCGCCCGTACGCGCAGAAGGTCTTCGACGCGGCCAACGAATACGGCGTCCGCAGCCGGTCCTGAATGGCAACCCACAGTGACGGGTCGCATACATTTGTGGACCCGGCACTTCCCTGAAGGTCGAGATACCGGCAAGCTGTACGGGTGAGGGTGCGTGAATGGGATCCCCGGTCCGCGTCGGACGCGGAGATCCGGTCGCTCGTGGAGACGCTGAACCACGTGCTGGCAGCGGACGTCCCGAACGATCCACCGTGGCAAGACGTCCAGGTCAGAGAGTATTTCGCCGAGACGATGCCGGGTGAGCGCCGGATCAGTTGGGTCGTCGAGGACGATCGGCTTCCCGACGGTGAGAGCACCATCTTCGGTCACGTCACCCTGCTCCTGCTCGGTGACATCGGCGTGCTCGAGGTGGCCGTCCACCCCAAACTGCGCCGTCGCGGTCTGGGTCAACAGCTCGTCGCCGTCGCGGCCCGGAGGGCCTATCTCGAGGGTTTCTCGTCGCTCGGTGTCGAGGCGATCGGCGACACCCCCGCGATCGCTTTCTACGAGTCTCTCGGCTTCGAGCGGGAGTATGTGGAGACCCGCAGCGTGTTGACGCTGTCCAGCGTGGATTGGAGCGCCCTCGGCACGATGGCGAACGGCATCAGCGCCGGCTACCGGGTCGAATATCACCCGGGCGGCCCGCCGGAGCTGCTGCTGGAGGCGTACGCGCAGGCCAAGCTCGAGGGCCAGGACGGCGACGACAACGACCTGGACCTGCGCCCGAGCTCGTCCGATCCGCAGCGGCTGCGGGACAGCCTCAACACGCTGCACCGGCGTGGCCTCAAGCCCTACATCGTGCTGGCCATCCACGAGGCGACGGGTGCGGTCGCCGGCCTCACCGAGGTCGTCGTCCCGGCGCAGCATCCCGAGCGCGCCGATCAGTACGACACCATCGTCGTGCGGGAACATCGCGGCTACGGGATCGACCGGGCGATCAAGTCCCGGATGCTGTTCGAACTGCGCCAGGCAGAGCCCGATCTGCGCGAGGTGCAGACCTGGAACGCGCAGCACAACGAGTCGATGCTCAAGGTCAACGCCGAGTTGGGGTTCCAGTCCGATCGAGACTGGTATGAATACGGCGCCGACGTCGCGCAACTGGTGCAGAGGCTGGAACCCACGGACTGACCTGGACTGCCGGGTCCGCGACGCGCGAGTCTGGCGGTTCCGTTCTTCGGTACGGCTGAAAGCATGCGGCCAGAGTGCCGGAAGACCGCCGACGGGTGCGGCGCCCCTGTGGATGAGCACGCATTGTGGATAACCCGGTTAGGCCCCGGAAGGCGGGGTAGGTTCGCCGCATGACAGACGAACCGATCGAGGTTGGCGAGCCCGACGAGACGTCGGGCGAGCGGGAGAACAAGGGCTCCGTGGATCAGCCGTGGGAGCCGGGTGAGCAGCGCTACAGCGAGCGACCCGAGCAGGGTGGAGAAGCACCCGGCCCGGTCAACGTCGAGCCGCCAGACTGATCCGCCCACAACGCGGCCACTTCGTCGACCAGGCCCGCCGCTCCGCGGGCGGACCCAGATAGACCAGGCGGCCGGGCAGAGGTCGTCGTCGGCCGCGAAGGACCGCACCACTGAACCCGCCAGGCGCGACTAAACCCGCCAGGCGCGACCGCGGAGCAACGCGTGAAGGAGGCCGAAGGGAGGCGCGTAGGAAGGGAGCGGCAGGAAGGGAGCGGCAGGAAAGGCGCGATAGGAAGGGAGCGAGAGGAAAGGCGCGACGGAAGCGTCAGTACCGGTCGCGCAGGAGCTGGGCGGCTTCGGTCGCCCAATAGGTCAGGATGACCTGGGCACCCGCACGCTTGATCGACGTCAGGGTCTCCAGCATCACGCCCTCCCGGTCGAGCCACCCGTTGGCCGCGGCGGCCTCGACCATCGCGTACTCACCGGATACCTGGTAGGCGGCGACAGGGATCTCCACCCGGTCCCGGACGGCGGCCACCACGTCGAGGTAGGGCAGTGCCGGCTTCACCATGACCATGTCCGCGCCCTCGGCCACGTCCAGGTCCACCTCACGCAGCGCCTCGCGGATGTTGCCGGGGCTTTGCTGGTAGGTGCGGCGGTCGCCCTGCAGCGTCGATTCGACGGCCTCGCGGAAGGGGCCGTAGAAGGCGCCGGCGTATTTGACGGCGTACGCGAGTACCGCGACGTCGGAATGTCCGGCCTGGTCGAGGGCCCGGCGGATGACGCCGATCTGGCCGTCCATCATTCCGGACGGGCCGACGACGTGGGCTCCGGCCTCGGCTTGGGCGACGCCCATCTGGGCGTAGAGAGCCAATGTCGCGTCGTTGTCCACCGTGCCGTCTGGGGCGAGGACGCCGCAGTGGCCGTGGGAGGTGAACTCGTCCAGGCACAGGTCGCTCATGACGATCGTCGAGTCGCCGACCTCGGCGATGACGTCCCGGATCGCGACGTTGAGGATGCCGTCGGGATCGAGGCCGCCGGAGCCGGTGTCGTCCTTGTGCTCGCTCGTGGGTACGCCGAAGAGCATGAGGCCGCCGACGCCGGCGCGGACGGCCTCGTGGGCGGCCTTGCGCAGCGACTCCCGGGAGTGCTGCATCACGCCAGGCAGCGACGAGATCGGCCGCGGGTCGGTCAGCCCCTCCTTGACGAACAGGGGCAGCACCAGTTCGGCGGGCGCCACCCGCGTCTCCTCGACCAGCCGGCGCATGGCGGCCGAGCGCCGCAACCTGCGTGGGCGGATGTCCGGGTAGGCCATGCTCACTCCCTGAACCGGGCCGGCGCGAGGCCGGCGATCAGAACCAGTCCGACATGAGACCGGCAATCAAACCGGGCCGGCGCGAGGCCGGCGAACAAACCAGGCCGGCGAACAAAACCAGGCCGGCGATCAGAACAAGGCCGGCGATCAGAACAAGGTCGGCGATCAACACCAGGCCGGCGATCAGAACCAGGCTGACGATAGCCGTCCGGGCCGGTCACCATGAGGCGTCCGGCCCGGAGAAGAGACTACTAGCGGAACCGCAGAGCCGTCGGCCCCTGCACCTTCGAGCCGCGGCGCTGCTTCGCGGGCATCGCGGCCAGCTTTTCGCGGAGCTCGACCGCGTAGGAGGCCAGGGCCTCGACGAGGTCCGGCACCGAGGCGTGCTGCGGCTGGACGTCGACGCGCAGGCCGAACTCCGTCGCTGTCTCGGCAGTCTTGGGGCCGATCACCGCGACCACCGTGCGGGCGTGCGGCTTGCCCGCGATGCCCACCAGGTTGCGGACCGTCGAGGATGACGTGAACAGCACCGCGTCGAAGCCGCCCGACTTGATCGCGTCGCGGATGTCGGCCGGCGGCGGGGCCGCGCGGACGGTCCGGTAGGCGGTGACGTCGTCGACCTCCCAGCCGCGTTCGATGAGGCCCGCGGCCAGCGTCTCGGTGGCGATGTCGGCGCGCGGCAGCAGCACCCGGCCGACCGGGTCGAGGATCTCGTCGTGCGGCGAGAACTCCGCCAGCAGGCCCTCGCTGGACTGGTCGCCCGCCGGGATCAGCTCGGGCTGGATGCCGAAGGCGCGGACCGCGTCGGCGGTCGCCTCGCCGATGCAGGCGATCTTCACGCCGCCGAAGTGGCGGGCGTCGAGGCCGTGCTCGGCGAACTTCTCCCAGACCGCGCGGACCGCGTTGACCGAGGTGAAGACCACCCAGGCGTAGCGGCCGTCGACCAGGCCCTTGACGGCCCGCTCCATCTGCGCCGGGGTGCGCGGGGGCTCGACGGCGATCGTGGGGACCTCGCACGGGATGGCCCCGTACGCGCGCAGCCGGGCGCTCATCGCTCCCGCCTGCTCCTTGGTCCGCGGCACGAGGACCTTCCAGCCGTACAGCGGCCGGTTTTCCCACCAGCTCAGCTTGTCGCGCTCGGCGACCTCCGCGCCGACCGTGAGCACGACTCGGCCGGTGAAGCCCAGTGCCGCCGCGACGAAGCTGTCGACGGTCGACGTGGTCGTGTACTGCGTCTCGCCGGTGCCGTCGCCGGTCACGCCGACGGCCGTGCCCGGCTCGACGCCCGCGGCCAGCAGGCCGTCGCGGACGGCCGCCAGGTCACCGGCGTCGACCGCCACCGCGAAGGAGCCCTTCTGGGCCGCGCCGGCGAGCGCGTCGAAGTCCACCGCGGTCACGTCGTCGATGTCGGCGACGGTGCGGACGCCGGGCAGCGGAACGCCCGCGTACGTGGCGACGCCCTCCGCCTGGCCGAGGCCCGGCACGACCTCGAAGTGCACCGCCGTGCGCGCCACGGCCTGCACCTCGCGGACCACGGCCTCGTGCCCGAACGGGTCGCCGGCCACCAGGTGCACGGCGGACAGGCCGGACTTCGCGGCGGAGAGCAGCACCTTGGCGACGTCGCCTGGCGCGCCCTCGGCCGGGCTGAACTGGGTGTCGTCCTTGGCCTCCGCCTTGATCGCCGCGAGCAGCGACTCGGGGACGCCGCGGTCGTAGATGACCTGGTCGGCGTCGGCGAGGGTGTCGTGGGCCCGGCGCGTCAAGAGTCCCGGGTCGCCGGGTCCGGCGCCGACGAACGCGATGCTTCCCGCGCTCTTGCGGGCGGTGCGGGTGGTCATTCTGTGCTCCCCATCAGGGTGTCGGCGCCGGCTTCGAGGAGATCGGCGGCTAGCGCCTTGCCGATCTCCGCCGCGTCGGCGGGCGTACCGGTGCGCGACAGCCGGACAGCTCGAGCCCCGTCCGGGCTGATCACCGCACCGCGCAGGTAGATCTCATCGCCGTGCTCGCCTTCGGCGAACTCGGCGTGTGCCGCGACCGGGGCAGAGCACCCGGCCTCGAGCGTCGCGAGCAACGCCCGTTCCGCCGTGACGGCGGCGCGGGACGGTGCATGATCGAGCGCCCCCAGCAGCTCGATCAGGTCTGCATCGCCGGACCGGCACTCCACCGCCAACGCGCCCTGGGCCGGGGCGGGCAGCATGAGCATCGGGTCCAGCGTTTCCGTGATCTCGGCGGCCCTGCCGAGACGCGCCACGCCGGCCCGCGCGAGGACGACCGCATCGAGGTCGGCTTCGGGGCCGAGCACTCGCGCGATGCGGCTGTCGACGTTGCCGCGAATCGGCGTGACCTGCAACTGTAGGCCCAAAGCATGCAGTTGCGCGATTCGGCGCACCGCGCCTGTGCCGACGGTGGCGTTCGGGGGCAGCTCCGCGAGAGTCATCCCGTCACGGGCGACGAGCGCGTCGCGCGGATCCTCCCGCTGGGGCACGGCCGCGAGGTGCAAGCCGGGGTGAACCCCGGTGGGCAGGTCCTTGTAAGAGTGCACGGCAAAGTCGATCTCGTCGGCCAGCAGCGCGTCGCGGAGCGCGGAGACGAACACCCCGACGCCGAGCTGCGCGACCGGTGCGGCCGATCGGTCTCCCGGGGTCACGATGCGCACAAGCTCGACCGGCACACCAGAGGAAGCCGTCACCAAGGAAGCGACCATCTGTGACTGCGCGAGCGCGAGCGCGCTGCCTCGGGTGCCGAGGCGCAGCGGGGTTCTCACGCTTGTCCTCCGATCTCGGGCACGGCGTCGGCCTGGGTGGCGTGCGGAACGTCGAGGTCGAAGAGCTCCCGCAACAGGGCCGCATACTGGTCGCCGCCGGGCTCCGCCGCAAGTTGACGAACCCGTACGGTGGGCGAATGCAGCAGCTGCTGCACGACCCGGTGCAGGGTACGGGAAATATCGGCCCGCTGCTCCTCGGTGAATTCCGACCGCCGCGCCGATAGTTTGCGCAGCTCAGACGCGACGACCTCGTCGGCGCGCGTCCGCAGGGCCGCGACCGTCGGGGCGATGTCCGCGCCGCGCAGCCAGCCCAGGAAGTTTTCGACCTCGGTGGCGACGATCTGCTCGACGGCGGCGGTCTCCGCGGCGGCCGGCAGGGTGCGCCGGCTGGAGGCCAGCCCGTCGATGTCGACGACCGTCACGTTCGGCAGGGCGGCGACATCGGGGGCGACGTCGCGCGGGACGGCCAGGTCGAGCACGACCAACGGGCGCTCGCGGCCGGCGAGCTGAGCGGCGGTGAGCACGGGCTCGGTCGACGCGGTAGCGCAGACCACGACGTCGGCGTCGCGCAGGGCGGAGTCGAGGTCGGCGAACTCGACGGCGGTGGCCCCGTACGCCTCGGCGAGCCGGGCGGCCCGTTCGGCGCCGCGGTTGGTGATGTGCAGCGGGCCGACGCCGGTCCGGGTGAGGGTGGCCACCGACAGGGCACCCATCGCTCCGGCGCCGATCACCAGGCCGGGGCGCCCGCTCAGATCGCCGCCGAACGCGCTGGCGGCGACGTCGAGGGCGGCGGTGACCACGCTCTGCCCGGCGCGGTCGATGCCGGTCTCGGCGTGCGCGCGCTTGCCGACCCGCAGCGCCTGCTGCATGAGCTCGTGCAGCAGGCGGCCGGCCGAGTCGGCCTCGGTGGCGGCGTGGTACGCGTCACGGAGCTGCCCGAGGATCTGCGCCTCGCCGACGACCATCGAGTCGAGCCCGGAGGACACCCGGAACGAGTGACGCACGGCCGCCTCGTCGTAGTGCACGTACAGATGGCCGGCGAGCTCGTTGGCGCCGATGCCGGACTGCTCGGCGAGCACGTTGCAGACGTCGGCGAGGCCGCCGTGGAAGCCGGAGACGGCCGCGTACACCTCGACGCGGTTGCAGGTGGAGAGGACGACCGCCTCGCCGATGTATGGCTGGGCGATGAGTTTGTGAAGCACGGCCGGGATGTCCGGGCCGGCGATGGTGAGGCGCTCGAGGGTGTCGACCCCGGCGGTGCGGTACGACGCGCCGATGCTGAGCAGGTTCACGACCCGACCGCCTCCTGGTTGCCGTTCTCGCCGACCCGTCCGCCGGGCAATGCCGTCAGGGAGGCCTTGCGGTGCTCGTGGAAGGAGAGGATCTGCAGCTCGATGGCGAGGTCGACCTTGCGGACGTCGACTCCGGCCGGCACCGACAGCACGCAGGGCGCGAAGTTGAGGATGCTGGTGACTCCCGCGGCCACCAGTTCGTCGGCGACGCCCTGGGCAGCACCGGCGGGGGTCGCGATGACCCCGATGGTGATCCCGTCCTCGACGACGGCGCGGCCGAGCTCGTCGACGTGGCGGACCGGCAGGCCGTTTATCGTCTTGCCGACCCGCTCGGCGTCGGCGTCGAAGAGGCCCACGATGCGGAATCCCCGGCTGGCGAAGCCGTCGTATCCGGCGAGGGCGTGGCCGAGGTTACCGACACCGACCAGGGCGACGGCCCGGCGCTGGTCGAGGCCGAGGATGTACTCGATCTGGTCGATCAGCAGGGCGACGTCGTAGCCGACGCCGCGGGTGCCGTAGGAACCGAGGTGGGAGAGGTCCTTGCGGAGCTTGGCGGAGTTGACCCCGGCGGCGGCGGCGAGGCCTTCGCTGGAGACCGTCTCGGAGCCGGTCTCGGCGAGGTTGTGCAGGGCGCGAAGGTATTCCGGTAGCCGCGCGATCGTCGCTTCCGGGAGGTCCGGGAAGGCGGGCACCGCACCGGCGTTGCCGGGCGTGTTTCCGTGACGCTGCTGACTCATCTGACTCCGTGCCGACGAGGTGGCGAACCTGCGGTGAGCCCTCTGTGGCCTGGATGGACCGGCTGTGGTAGCGGGGCTCGTCGGAGTCACAGAGTAGGCGCTTGTGAAGGCGTGCACAAATCGCGATCTTGATAGCGGAACTGGACAAAGATCGAGTCAACGTGCTATCCGCGCGCCGACCCCTGTCCGAGTATTACCGCTTACGCGCCCTCCCGGCCACCGCCGCCAGCGAGCATCACAGTGTCTTCGCCAGGGAGACTGCCTCCACCAGCGTGTCGACAACCGGCGTACCGGAGGCGCGGAGCCGGGCCGGATCGGTGAAGCCGCCGCTGTAGAGCACGCAGCGGGCGCCGACCGAGGCGGCCGCGTCGGCGTCGTCGATCGAGTCACCGATCAGCACCGCCCGTTCGCCGGGAACGTTCAGCTGGGCGAGGTGTCGGGCCAGGTGGCCGGCCTTGAGACCGCCGTCGACCTCGGTCGGGCGGCCGTCGATGCGGGCGAAGACGCCGGCCAGGCCCCGGGACTCCACCGCCGGGATCAGCTCGTCGTGGAACCACATGGACAGCAGTGACTGCGTACCCGTCCAGGCCTTGATCGCGGCCTCGGCGTCGGAAGCGAGCGGAATGGTGGTCAGACCCATCCGGTACGCCTCGTGGAAGATCCGGTCGAGCTCCTCGAACTCCTCCTCGGTGATCGCCCGCTCGAGGATTTCGGCGTAGAAATCCGACACCGGCCGCCGGAAGCGCTGCCGGTGCTCGTGGGAATCCACGCTGCGCCCGCCGGCGGTGGCGAACGTGTGATTCGAGGCGGAGACGACGAGCGAGAGATCGTCGAGAAGAGTGCCGTTCCAGTCCCAGACAAGATGAGTACGCGTCACGGCCGAGAGGCTACAACCGAGGGGCCCCCGGAGGTCGAGCCATATCCCGCAGCAGACGCTCCTCCTCGACCCGCCAGTAGCCGTGCTCCTTGCCGTCGAGGATGACCACCGGCACCCGATCGCCGTAGTCGCGCTCCAGCTCCACCGAGTCGGAAACCTCCACCCGGGTCCACTCGCCGGCGGCGATGCGGTCCAGCACCTGCTCGGCCACCTCACACAAGTGGCAGCCGGTGCGGCTGATCAGGGTCAGACGGGTCATCGGAGGGCTCCCTTGCGTACCTTGCCGATCGCGGAGTGCGGCAGCTCGCCGACCAGTTCGATGGCGGCCGGCAGTTTGAAGCGGGCGAGCTGCGCGGCGCAGAAGACCTGAAGCTCGGCGGGGGTCGGCGCGGGCTCCAGGGCCGGGACCACATATGCGTACGGCGCCTGCCCGGTCTGCGGGTCATCGACCGCGATTACGGCCGACTCGGCCACGCCGGGATGGGCGTCGAGCACCCGTTCGATCTCGGCCGGATACACGTTGAAGCCGTTGACCAGGATCAACTCGCCGATCCGGTCGACCAGCACGAGGTCCCCGGCGCCGTCGGCATAGGCGATGTCCCCCGTGGCCCACCAGCCGTCGGCGTCCGGGCCGCCGTTGCCGTCGGGCCAGTAGCCGGAGAAAAGGTTGTCTCCGCGCACGACGATCTCGCCCGGATCGGTCCCCTCGACCTCGCCCAGATCGATCTCGAGGTCGTCGGCGAGGGCCTCGGTCGGGATGCCGTCGCGCCACAGCACGGCCCCGTCCGCACTTCGCAGGAGCAACGCGACGCCGGGCAGCGGACGGCCGATCGAGCCGACCTTCTCGCGGTCACTGACCGCAGTTGTCGTGAGGACCGGGGCGGTTTCGGTCAGTCCGTACCCGACCATGATCGTCCGGCCGGTCGCGGCGGCGAAGCGGGCGGCCACGTCGGGGTCCAGCGGCGCCGCACCGCACACCGCGGTGCGCACCGTACCGAAAGAAGGTTCGGATTCCAGGGACCACGCGGCATACATCGAGGGCACGCCGATTACCGCCGTAACCTGGTGTTTCGCGATCAGCGCGAGGGTCTCGGCCGGATCGAACCGGTCCACGAGCACGCCGCACGCGCCGTGGTGCGCGACGGCACCAAGCCCGGTGTTGAGCCCGTACGCATGGAAGAAAGGAATCGCCAGCAGCACCACGTCGTCGGCCCCCAGCACCGGCGGATCGATGCGTCGCAACTGCTCGTGATTGGCCTCGAGAGCACGGTGCGTAAGCATGGCGCCCTTCGGCCGCCCACTCGTCCCCGACGTATAGAGCAGAACCGCGAGATCCGTCGCCGCCGGCGGATCTGCCGCGCCCTCAGGCCCGTCGTCGGTAAGAAGCGAAGGCGACGGTACGGCTACCCCCTCCCCCAACCGCAACCGACCCAGCACCGCATCCTCGGCGACCACCCGCGCCGCCCCGCTGTCGGCGAGCGCGAACGCCACCTCGTCCGGCGTGTAGCCGGGATTGAGCGGCACCGCGACCCGCCCGGCCCGCAGCGTCCCGAAATACGCGGCGGCGAAGTCAGGCGTGTTCCCGCCGATGATCGCCACCCGATCGCCGGGCCGGGTGCCGGCGGCCAGCCGACGAGCCGCGCGTTCGACACGTTGGTCCAGGTCGGACCAGGTCAGCACGGTGTCGCCGGCGATCAGGGCGGCGGCGTCGGGACGGTGGCGCGCGGCGTCACGCACGGGGTCACGGGCCGGCTCTTCGCTGAGGTCTCCCACGAGGCCCGAGTCTGACACAAAGGACACCCGAACGGGTGGGTCGGACATCCAGTCCGCGCCTGAGGTAAAGGTGCCCTACATCGTGTCAGAAGTTCCCCATGTCGCGTCTGCGCCACTTCGGGGTAAATTTGCGCGGCGCACACAGTGTGCGACTCCGTGTGCGCAGACTCCGCAATACTTCCGATCTGTGTAACGGAGTCCACATCCGTGGGTGAGGTCGGCCTGCTTCCGGGCCGCTTCACCCCGTTTTGTTGTGGACCGCCTTTCGGACACCCCTCATCGACGGCCCGCCGGGTCAAGGAGGCGCAGTGAGTCATGTGTACGCCGGCGATCCGTACGGCCGCGACATCTTCGCGGCTTACGCAGACGTCCCGGAGGGACTGAACGCTCTGCGCCAAGGCGTCGCCAACGCGATCCGCGGCGACGGACCCAAGCGGACCCGAAACCGGCCGCACATCAACGAATCACCGAGCCGCCACCTTCCGCCGACCGGGAACATCAAGGGCGGCCGGGTCGCCGTACCCGGCCGGCCGCAGCCACCGCAGCAGGCCGGCCCCGAGCGGCGGACCGGCGCCGCCGACGGCGACCAGGCCGTTGTCGTGCCGACCCAGAGCACCACCGGCCCGCCCAGCGAGTCCGAGCCCCCGAAATATCCGGCGCGCCCCGACCCGGGCGACGCCGCCGCGGAGGTCTGGGGCCTGGTCGAGCGCGCGCAAGGCGGCGACTCCGCCGCCTTCGGGCTGATCTACGACCGGTACGTCGACACCGTCTTCCGCTTCGTCTACTTCCGCGTCGGCAACCGCCAGCTCGCCGAGGACCTCACGTCCGACACGTTCCTGCGCGCTCTCAAGCGCATCGGCAGCTTCACCTGGCAGGGCCGGGACCTGGGCGCGTGGCTCGTGACGATCGCCCGCAACCTGGTCGCCGACCACTTCAAGTCGGGTCGCTACCGCCTCGAGGTCACCACCGGCGACGTCCTCGACGCCGACCGCGAGGACCGCGGCCCCGAGGGCAGCCCCGAGGCCGCCGTGGTGGATCACATCACCAACGTCGCGCTGCTGACCGCGGTCAAGCAGCTCAACCCGGAACAGCAGGAATGCATCGTCCTGCGCTTCCTGCAGGGATTCTCCGTCGCCGAGACTGCCAGGACCATGGGTAAGAACGAAGGAGCGATCAAGGCCCTCCAGTACCGGGCCGTACGGGCCCTGGCCCGGCTCCTGCCCGAAGGGTTCCAGTGGTGACGGTAATTTCCCAGATGTCGATCTCTCCCGCCGCTGTGGCGCAGGTCGCACCCGTAACCGGCCCCGCCCGTCAAGCGTTTGTCCGGGTGCGACCCGTGGTGGACCAACGGTCCGCCGGTTCCGTCGCGCTCGCCGGCACAGCCGCCGGCGAGTCACTCACAAGCGAAGGGAGGTGCCCGCGATGAAGTTCGACTTCTTCGATCGCCGGAGCGCCGAGCGCTTCGCGGAGCTCCTCGACGAGACCCACCGTCGCCACCACGTGCGGGCCCAGGCCGACGACGAGCAACTCGCCGAGCTGGTCGCCATCGGGCACAGCCTCTCCGCGGCACGGACCGGCGTTCAGGTCGACCCCGAGTTCCGGATGGGGCTGCGAGCGATGCTCGTCGCCACCGCCGAGCGGGACGGCATCGGATCGACGGCTACCGCGCCCGACCCCGAGCCCGACGTCGAGCCCGCCCGGAAGCTGTTCGGGCTGGCCGGACGGCGGATCCGCGCTCGCGGTGCCATCGTCATCGGCGTCGCCGCCGGCGCGATGGCCGTCTCCGGGATCTCCGCGGCCAGCGAGAACGCCGCGCCTGGCGACGCGCTCTACGGCGTCAAGCGCTCGACCGAACGTGCCCAGCTCGCCATGGCCGGATCGGACGTCACCCGCGGGCAGCTCTCGCTGACGTTCGCCCGCAACCGCCTCACCGAGGCGGCCGCGATGGACTCCGACGACCCCAAGTTCCGCGACGCGCTGGACGACATGGACGCCGACACCAAACAGGGCGTCAAGCTGCTGAACTCGGCGGCGGTCACCCGCCGGGAGACGAGCATCCTGGCCTCCGTCGACTCGTTCGTCGACCGCCAGCGCCGGATCCTCACCCCGGCCCTGGCACGGCTGAGCCCGGCCAACTCCGAACGTGCGGCCGAGTCCGTAAGCCTGCTCGACGCGGTGCAGCAGCGCACCGAAAACCTGCGCAACGGGCTGGCCTGCGAGACGGTCATCCAGACCGGCAGCGACGCGCTCGGCCCGAAGCTGCGGTCCTGCCGAACGGGAGCCTCCGACTCCTCGACGTCCGAGCGCCGGCAGGGTCAGGGACAGGGCGAGAAGTCGGCGACGTCGAACTCCGACGACCCGAGGTCTGCGAAGCCCCGACCCGGCGACGGGTCGACGGCGACGCCGGGAACCGACAAGACCGGCGCGCCGACCGGAGGCCCGTCCGCCCCGAGCGGGGGCGCGACCGCGGACGACACGACGCCGCTGATCTCCGAGGACCCGCTGAACCCGCCGACCGAGGACAAGGGCCTGCTCGGCGGCATCCTCGGTGGCATCTTCAACGACGACTGAACGCCTACACAGCTGGCGAGGGGCGGTGCCGACTCTGGGAGTCGGGGCCGCCCCTCACTGCGTACTGTAACGCCTCGCTGTCCGGTTTTCTGTCCCGTGTTTTACCGACCGAAGGGGTCGGGACGCTTCTCCAACAGGGAGTAGAGCGTCACCTGAATGGTCTCCCGCACCTGGTCGGCGAGGTTGTAGACCACCATCGGATCGTCCGCGTACTCGGTGAGGTGCGCCGTCGGGATCGGCGGACAGAACTCGATCATCCACTTGCTCGGCAGCGGCAGCAGGCCCAGCGGGCCCAGCCACGGGAAGGTCGGCGTCACCGGGAAATACGGGATGCCGAGCAGCCGGGCGAGCGGCTTGAGATCGGCCAGGATCGGATAGATCTCCTCGGCGCCGACGATCGCCACCGGCACGATGGGAGTGCCCGTACGCAGCGCCGCCGACACGAACCCGCCTCTGCCGAACCGCTGCAGCTTGTAGCGCTCCGAGTAATGCTTACCGATGCCCTTGAAGCCTTCGGGGAAGACGCCGACCAGCTCGCCGCCGCTCATCAGCCGCTCGGCGTCCGGGTTGCAGGCGACGGTCGCACCGGCCTTGCGGGCCAACTCCGACAACATCGGCATCCGGAACACCAGGTCGGCGCCGAGCAGCCGCAGGTGCCGCTCGCGCGGATGCTTGTCCCACAAAGCCGTGGTGAGCATCAGGGCATCCAACGCCACGGTGCCGGAGTGGTTGCCGACGACGAGACCGCCGCCAGCCTCCGGAACGTTCTCGATGCCGAAGACCTCGGTGCGGAACCAGTCGCGATAGAGCACGCGCAGCATCGGATGGAAAACCGCATCGGTCAGCTCGGGGTCGAACCCGAACTCGTCCACCTCGTAGGCGCCCGCGAGCCGTCGCCGCAGGAACGACAGCCCCCGGGCGATCCGCTGGTCCCACACATCCACCGCGCCCCGAGGCTCGGTCTCCGGGGACCCGGCCTCGCCAGACCCGCCGACCGGCCGATCGTCACGCCCGTCCACCGATGTCCCGGCCTCCGCAACGACGTCCGCAACGAGGTCCGCAGCGACCGGGGCGGAGCTATCGCCGGGAGACGTTCGGGGCTGCGCCGGCGGCTTTGCCGCGCCGGCCGATGGGCGGCGAACGGGCCTGCCGGCGACGGGCGTCTCCGCAGCGGGAGGCGTGTCCGCAGCGGGCCTGTCCGCAGCAGGCGTGTCCGCGGCGGGCCTGTCCGCAGCGGGCCTGCGGGCGGCCGGCGTGTTTGCGGCGGGCGTGCTGGCGGCCGGCGTGTCGGCGGCGGGCGTGGTGTGCCCCTCGGGTGCCTTGCGGGGCGACGGCTTCGACACCGCGTCCTGCCCCTCGTCGCCGGACAGTTCCGCGGCCTCGTGCCTCTCGGCCTTCTCCGCCGCCGCGGCGGCCGGAGGCCGGCGGCGGGGACGACGGGACGCCGGCGGCGGGTCCGGGATCGGGATGGGGCGCTTGCCGTTCATCGGCTTAGGCGCGGGCGCCCGCGGCAGCGTGAAATCCGCGTGCCCCGGCAACGACGCGTGGTACTCGTCCTGACTCATGATGTGACGGCCTCACGGTCATCCACCGGCTCTCCGGCGGCGGCGGCGCGAACGCGACGGATCCCGTCGAGGATGGCCCGCTCGGCCGCGGCGAGCCGGTCGGCGGTCAGCGACGAACCGTTGCGGTGGCCCTTGATGAAGTCGTCGAACGCGGCCGCCGTGCTCCGCGGGGTGAACCCGAACTCCTTGACCAGCCGGGCCGTGTCCACCACGCGCCCGTGCACGAAAAGGTCGATCTGATCCAGTCCGATCTCGCCAACCCCCACGTTGCGTGCCACAGAGGCGACGGCGGACAGGGTGCCTTCCGGCAACGGTACGGCGACGCGACCGGCCCTGCGCACGGCCTGCGAGAGCGACAGCACCCCCGCGCCGGCCACGTTGTAGGTGCCGGGGTGGTCCTCGACCACCGAGCGGTGCAGGATCTCCAGCGCGTCGTCGACATGCACGAACTGGAGGCGGGCGTCGCGGCCCAGCACGGTCGGCACCACGGGCTGGGCGAAATAGCGGGTCAACGACGTCTCGGCGGTCTCACTGAGGAACGGCGCGAACCGCAGCACGGTCGCGTCGACCTGGGGACGGCGGCGGCGGAAGCCCCGCACATAGCCCTCGATGTCGAGGATGTCGCGGGCGAAGGAGCCCCGGGGCACAGCGCGGGGCTCGGTGTCCTCGGTGAAGACAGCGGGGTCGCGGAACGACGCGCCGTAGGCGGCCGTCGACGACCGCACCACGAGCTTGCGCAGCCGGCTGGCTCCCTGGGCGGCGGCGAGCAGCTGCATCGTCCCGATGACGTTCTGTTCCTTCATCGCCGCGCGACCGCCGTGGTGCGGATCCGGCGCGCTGGTGATCGCGAGGTGGACGACCGCCTCGGCGCCCAGCTCGGCGATGGCGCCAGTGGCCGCACGCGCGTCGGCCCGGATCAGCTCGACGTCCGTCAGCAGGCCCGTGAGGGCCGGCGGCGGATCATGCGGATCCAGGCCGATGACACGCTCGATCCGCGGATCGGCGGCGAGACGGGACGCTACCCGGGCGCCGAGAAAGCGGCTGACCCCGGTGACCACGACGACCCGCGGTGGGGCCGCGGCTTCGGACGACACCACAGGCGCGCCTCTCACGAGCGGCTACGGGAAGGCAGGTGAGCGGGCCGGGTCACCTGACCCGGCCGGGCATCACTTGCCGAGACGGCGACGCTGGACGCGGGTCTTGCGCAGCAGCTTACGGTGCTTCTTCTTCGCCATACGCTTGCGGCGCTTCTTGACCACGGAGCCCATACGTCATGCCTCTCGAACCATGTGGGCCGGTCGCTGCGCACACGATGGCACGCCGACCGGACTGACAACGGTTTGCCCCTCGGCCACGGCGCCCAAACGCACGCGGGTAACACGGGGCGAACCGCTCCAGCGTAGCGGCCCGGCCTTCCGGGGACCAACACGGCCCCTCGCGCGGACGCCCGGACCACGCCGGTGATGCCCGCGCCTGACTCATCCCCGACGCCCGGACCACGCCGGTGATGCCCGCGCCTGACTCATCCCCGACGCCCGGACCACGCCGGTGATGCCGCGCCTGACTCGTCCCCGACGCCCGGCGAGCGCCGGCGGTGTTACGCGGTCTGCGAGAAGGCGCCCCGCAGATACGTGTGCACGGCGTGCTCGGGCACCCGGAACGAGCGGCCCACCCGCACGGCGCTCAATTCGCCGCCGTGCACCAGTCGGTAGACGGTCATCTTGGAGACCCGCATGAGCGCGGCAACCTCGGCCACGGTCAGGAAGCGCACCTCGGCGAGGCGCTCCTCCGTTTGGGCTGCTGGACCCGTCATCTCCTCGCACCGATCCTTTCGCAGGCGCCTCCGCCGCGGCCGGACAGGCCTTGCGCCGCGGCGGGTGGGCGCGCGTGTCATCAGTACGGTATCGAGACGGCTGTTACCAGGGCGATGCGTTCCGTGAATTGGCCGCAAAAAGTCAAGGCAACACGCGGGTTTTATCCCGAAAGGTGACCTACTTCTTACTGGTGAGCGCTTTGCCGAAGAAGGCCAGGTTCGCCGGACGCTCGGCGATGCGGCGCATCAGGTAGCCGTACCACTCGTCGCCGTAGGGGACGTAGACGCGCACGGTGTGCCCGTCGGCGGCCAGCCGGGCCTGCTCCTCCGGGCGGATGCCGTAGAGCATCTGGAACTCGAACTCGTCGGGCCGCCGGTCGAACCAGCGCGCCCGGTCCTCGGCGATGGCGATGATCCGCGGGTCGTGCGAGGCGATCATCGGGTAGCCGTCCCCGGACATCAGGATGTTGAGGCAGCGCACGTACGCCTTGTCCACGTCAAGCGTGGACTGGTACGCCACCGACTCCGGCTCGGCGTACGCTCCCTTGCAGAGCCGCACCCGCGAACCGGCGGTGGCCAGCTCCCGGCAGTCGCCCTCGGTGCGCCGCAGGTATGCCTGCAGCACCGCGCCCGTGCTCGGGTAGTCCTTGCGCAGCTCGGCGAGGATCTCCAGCGTCGAGTCCGTGGTGGTGTGATCCTCCATGTCGAGGGTCACCGTGGTGCCCGCCTCGACAGCCGCGGCGCAGATCGCGCGCGCGTGCTCGTACGCCATCCGGTCGTCGATCTTCTGACCCATGGCCGAGAGTTTCAGGCTGACCTCGGCCGCCGGCGTCAGCCCGGCGTCCTTGAGCTCCTTGAGCAGGGTCAGATACTGATCCTTGGTGGCCGTCGCCTGCTCCGCCGTCAGCGTGTCCTCGCCGAGGTAGTCCAGAGTGATTGCCAGGCCATCGTCGGCCAGCGTGCCGGTAACACGAAGAGCGTCGTCGACACCCGTGCCGGCGACGAACCGCGTAACGATCCCCTTGGTGACGGGGGCAGTCGAAATCAGCCGCTCCATCCGGGTTGACCGGGCGGCGGCGAGGAAGACGGATCGGAGCATGAGCCGAGCGTATCGCCCACGCCCCAGCGGGATGCGGCGGAGCCGGCACTGCCGATGGCGCACACCCGGCACGCCGACCATGTCGATGGAGGACCCGGGCGGTTACGGTTGTCGGGTGAACTTCGATGCGTACGCGCGCACGGCGGTGGAGCTGGTCAACGCGAGGCTCGACGACCTCGCCGGGTTGCGGGCGCTCTTCGGCGAGGAGCTCGGCTGGATGGCCGACGAGGTCACCGACAAGGACCTCGCCGTGTTCCGCCGCGCCCAGCGCCGGCTGCGCGAAGTCTTCGAATTCGGCACGTCCGGCCGCGACACGGACGCCGTCGCCGAGCTGAACGTCCTGCTGGAGGCATACCCGGTCCAGCCGCGAATCTCCGGTCACGACGCCAGCGACTGGCACATGCACGTCACGAGCCGGGGTGCGTCGGTGAGCTCGGAGTTCCTGGCCGGAGCGGTCTGGGGCCTGTCGGTCTGGCTCTGCGAGTACGGCAGCGCACGCTTCGGCATCTGCGCCGACGAACGCTGCGGCAACGTCTATCTGGACACGTCGTCGAACAACTGCCGCCGCTTCTGCTCCGAACGCTGCGCGACCCGCTCCCACGTCGCGGCCCATCGAGCCCGCAAGCGCGCCGCGACCCTCACCCCCGCCTGACTCCACCCCCGCCTGACGACAACTCCGCTCCCGCCGTCCCGCGCCTGGCTTTGGCCGGCCAACTTCAGTTGGCTCGTCACCTGCGGCTTTGGGGTGGGGCACGGTGGGGCTTCGGGGGAGGGGATGACCCACTCCGGGCGGATGCTCCTATGGTCGTCAAGTGGTGAGCAGGGTGTAGATCTCGCGGGCGATGTAGCGCTTGAGGCAGCGGAA
>NZ_JBFBAJ010000025.1:0-56410 GCF_040682215.1 Actinoplanes sp. NPDC051346
CCTCGGCAGCGATATCGGCGTGCGCACCCTGTTCGAAAATCCCACCCCCGCCACCCTCGAACCCCACCTCACCACCAACCGACCCAACCGCCCGCTGCTGCGCCCTCGTGCGGCACGCCAGGGCGTCTGACTACAGGAAAGGAAGACCGGTGACGTTTCCTGCCCCTCTCCTCAAAGGCGACGAGCTCCTTGCGGTTGACACGGACACCCCCTACGAAGCGTCTCGGGACATCTCCAAGTACCTGCTGATGCACTACGGCACCCGCGACGATCAGTTCGACCGTGCGACGCATCCCCTGGCCCTGGCACATGGGTACTGCCAGCGGCTGTCAAGTCTGCTGCAGGAATTCGCGCAGCGCAGTGGCACGCCGGTGGCTCGAGCCTTGGATGTGGGTTGCAGCGTGGGAGGGGTGACTCATGCCCTCAGCGGCTGGGTCACCGACGAAGTGGTCGGGGTCGACATCAGCCGGCGCTCCATCGAGGTAGCGCAAACTCTGACCCGACACGGGGGCGGCACGTTCAGCGTGATGGAGCAGGGTCCCTTCCACCGTGAGGTACATGTCCGGGTAGCGGATTCGGACTCCCGGGCCCGCGTCCGGTTCGAGATCGGCGATGCCGACCGCCTGTCCGAGCCCGATGGGAGCTTCGACGCTGTTCTGCTTTCAAACGTTCTCGACCGTGTACGGCAGCCGTCCGCTTGCCTCAAGCAGTTCACCGCCTCGGATCGAATCCTGCGCCGTGGCGGCCTCATCATGGTCGCTTGCCCATGGTCCTGGTATGCCGAGTACAGCGATCCTCGGGTGTGGCTGGGTTCCGCGGCGACCGGGGACCCGAGCGAGAACGCGTTGAAGGCGCTACTCCAGAACGACCTCGAGCTTCTGCTGGAGACGGATGAGCCGGGAGTCTTGCGACAGAATCCGCGAGAATACGACTATTTCGAGTCGCACGTCACGGTTTGGCGGAAGCCTTGATTGAGTCGTCCGTGGCTTTGCAGCAGGCACTGATTCCACTGTCGTACGCCCAGCGCAGGCTCTGGTTTCTGCACCGTCTGGAGGGTCCGTCAGGCACCTACAACGTTCCGTTGGTCAGCCGGATCCGTGCCCGAGTGGATACCTCGGCGCTCCGGGCGGCGGTCGGGGACCTCGTGGCGCGACACGAGGTGTTGCGTACGGTCTATGTCGAGGTCGACGGCGAGCCCCATCAGCGCGTCCTGCCAACCGCCGAGGCGTTGGTGTCTATCCGCACGGAGGCCGTTACTGAGGCGCAGGTCGAGGCCCGGGTAGCGGAGGCATGCGCGTACCCCTTCGACCTGTCGGCGGAGCTCCCGTTGCGCGTCGACCTCTTCTCCGTTGCCGAAGACGACAACGTGATCGTGTTGGTGCTGCACCACATCGCCTGCGATGGTGCCTCGGCAGGACCACTCAACCGCGATCTTTCCGAGGCATATGCAGCACGGCTCAACGGCGGCATGGCGCGGTGGGCGTCATCGCCCGTCCAATACGGTGACTACGCACTGTGGCAGCGGGAATTGCTCGGCGCCGAGGACGATCCGGCCAGCGAGATGAGCCGACAGCTCGCCTACTGGCGCGCGACTCTGCACAACCTCCCCGAAGAACTCACCCTGCCTTCAGATCTTCCTCGGCCGGCGCAGGCTTCATACCAGGGTGGCTCGGTCGCCTTCCGCCTCGACGCCTCGACGCATCGTCGTTTGCGTGCCCTCGCCCAAGCCCGCGGGGCCTCCATGTTCATGACAGTGCAAGCCGGGATCGTTGCACTCCTCACCAGGCTCGGATGCGGTACGGACATCCCCCTTGGCAGCATGGTGACCGGCCGCGTCGACGACGGTTTGGACGACGCAGTGGGCCTGTTCGTCAACTCGCTTGTATTGCGCACCGACGCGAGCGGGAATCCGACGTTCATCACATTGCTCGACCGGGTGCGAGACACCGACCTACGCGCTTTCGACAACCAGGAGCTACCGTTCGAGAGACTTGTGGAAGCCCTGCAGCCGGCTCGCTCGCTCGCTCGCCATCCTCTCTTCCAGGTCTTCTTCCTGCTGGCGAGCGGCGGGACTGGAGACGTCCAACTTCTCGGTCTGCCGGGAAGAACCTTGCGCCCTACGAACGCCGCTGCCAAGTTCGATCTCTCGTTCTATCTGAGCGAGCAGTGGGACCCAGCGGGTGATCCGGCTGGCATCGAGGGCGTCGTCGAGTACGCCGAAGATCTCTTCTGCCGGACCGGTGCCGAGGCCATCGCACGACAAATCAGCCGACTTCTGGAGCTGGTCGCGGACACTCCGGACCGCCGGATCAGCGAGTACGACATCCTCGGCCCAGCCAACCGACACGACATCGTGACGGCTCGAAACGACACCGCATTTCCGCTGCATGCGGACCGGTTCATCGATCTCTTCGAAGAACAGTCCCGTGTGACGCCGGACCGGATCGCGGTACGGGCCGCCGACGGGGAGCTAACGTACCGGCAGCTCGACGACCAAGCGGAACGACTCGCCACAGTGCTGAATCACCGCGGAGTCGGCCCCGAACGAATCGTCGCCCTGGCGCTTGCTCGGTCGACCGCCCTGGTAACGGCAATCCTGGCAGTGTGGAAAGCTGGCGGCGCCTATCTTCCCGTGGAAACCTCGCATCCAGTTGAACGCATTACCTCCATGCTCGCGGACGCGTCGCCGATCATGCTTCTCGCTGATCGGCAGAGCGCCGACCTGCTACCAGCCATCGACAGCTGCCCACGGATCATGCTCGACGATTTCGCGACGCCGGTTCCGATCCCGCGCAGCCGCAGCACACCTCCGGCCGGTGCGGACAACGCCGCGTACGTCATGTACACCTCCGGATCGACGGGCCGGCCGAAGGGCGTGGTGGTGTCCCACACCAACCTGGTCAACTTCCAGCTGGCGATGCGGGAATCCCTACAGCTCAACGACTCGGACAGATTCGCCGCGGTGACCACCGCGTCCTTCGATCTGTCCCTGCTGGAACTGCTTCAACCGTTGATTGTCGGCGCCACTGTCGTCATCGTCGGCCGGGACACCACCCGAGAACCGGCCGACCTCGCAAACCTCATCAGGGGTGAGCGCATCACCGTGATGCAGGGGACGCCCGGCCTGTGGCAAATGCTGGTCGGCAGCGCGCCGGAAGCGTTGCTCGGCCTGCGCGTGCTTTCTGGTGGGGAAGCTCTCCCGTCCGGTCTCGCTCAGGAATTGAGGACGCGTGGCGCGGAACTCATTAATCTGTACGGCCCGACGGAGACCACGGTCTATTCGACTTGGGCGGTCATCGACGCCCGTCCGGGGCAACCGTCGATCGGTCGTCCCATTGCCAACACTCGCGTCTATGTGCTCGATGACCAGCTGCGACCAGTGCCGGATGCCACGGTGGGCGAGATCTACCTGGCCGGGACCGGGGTGGCCCGCGGCTACCTAGGTCGCCCCGGCCTCACCGCCGGACGTTTCATCGCCGATCCCTATGGCCCGCCCGGCTGCCGGATGTACCGCACCGGCGATCTGGGCCGATGGGCCCGCGACGGCGAGCTGGAGTACCTCGGACGTACTGACCACCAGGTGAAGATCCGGGGATTCCGTATCGAGCTCGGGGAGATCGAGGCAGCGCTCGCCCGGCACGTCTCAGTAGCGGCCGCGGTTGTCGTAGCTCAAGACGCAACCACCGATGAGCGTCGCATCGTGGCGTACGTCGTGCCGCACCCGGGTATGGCCGTCACCGAAAGTGGACTCCGCGACCATCTCGATTCGATACTGCCCGACTACATGATCCCGGCATTCCTGGTTCTGCTGGACGCGCTGCCGCTGACCTCCAACGGAAAGACCGATCGGGCGGCGCTGCCGGCACCCAAGCGTCATAGATCCGCCGGTCGGCCGGTCGGCCCACGCCAGCATCTCCTCCTCGACCTGTTTGCGGAGGTGCTTCAGACGTCCGACGTAGGTGTGGATGACGGCTTCTTCGACCTCGGAGGGCATTCACTTTCTGCGGCTCGATTGGCCCACCGGATCACCATGGAGCTCGGATTCGAAGTAGGGGTGCGCAGCATCTTCGCCGCGCCCACCGTGGCCCGGCTCGACCGTTTGCTACAACGTGGCGGAGCCGCGCCGGATGCGGTACTCAGCTACCGCCCCGGTGCAAAGCGCGCACCGCTGTTCGTCCTGCCCCCAGCCAACGGGCTGGGCTGGGGATACTCCTCCTTACCGAGTCACTTACCTGACGACCACCCGATTCATATCTTGCAGGACTCCCGCCTCGCGGGCGGCGAGCTGCGACCGCGGTCCGTGCAGGATCTCGCAGCGGCGTACCTGTACCAGATCGTCAGCTTGTGGCCGAGCGGTCCGTACCTGCTCGCCGGGTGGTCGTTCGGCGGCACCTTGGCCCACCAGATCGCGGTAGACCTCCAGAATCAGGGAAAGCGCACCGAACTGCTGGTGATGTTTGATGCGCATCCCGGCGGCGACGGGCCTACCGAGCCCACCTACAGTCATGTGGCTTACGTCGGGTTCGGTGGTGTCGCTCTGAGTCGGAACGGTGACCGTCGCGCGGCTCTGACCGCCGCCGGCAGTCCTCTCGCATCGCTCGACGACGAGACCCTCGATCGACTGCTCGCCGTTACGGGTCTGAACCTTGAAGCGCTGGCCGATCACCGTCCGGTTCCGTACACGGGAACGACATTGACTTTCACCGCCGTCGCGGAGGGCCACACCGCGCAGGTGTGGGTTCCCTACCTACGCGGAAGCGTGACGAACGTGGACATCCACTGCGGGCACCTCGACATCGTGACCGCCCGGGTCTTGGCCGAGATTGCGCCAGTCATCACAGAGAGGATGCACAGCCTTGCCTGAAAAGGTCATGAAACGCCTCATCAAGAGTAGGAAACGAATGTGGGGATGGACCTACCGATGACGAGCACCGTGCTACCTCACCCGGGTTTGACACGAACCGGGTCGCAGCCTGACCTGGACACGAGTGCCATGGCACGCATTCTTTCGGTCGGCACGGCGGTGCCTGCCAATTCGTACTCGCAGGAAGATCTTCTCCAGATCTTCGGCATCACCGACCCCAAAGTTCGGTCGGTCTTCCTCAACAGCGCCATCGACCGGCGGTTCCTTACGTTGCCCGAGCCGAATGCGGACGGCTTCCCGGCGGCTGAGGACACCGGGCGGCTTCTCGCCAAGCACAAGAGCCAGGGCATAGCGATGGGGTCCCGTGCCGTTCAGGAGGCGCTCAAGCGAATCGGCGCCGATATCTCCGACGTGCGTTACCTCTGCTGCACGACCTCGACAGGCTTCCTCACCCCGGGCTTCAGTGCCTTGCTGATCAAGGAACTCGGGCTGAGTCGGCACACCTCCCGCGCCGACGTGGTGGGCATGGGGTGCAACGCCGGGCTCAACAGCCTGAACGTCACTAGCGGGTGGGCCCGGGGCCGGCCGGGTGAGCTGGCCGTGATGGTCTGTATCGAGGCGTGTTCGGCAGCGTACGTATTCGACGGCACCATGCGCAGCGCGGTGGTCAACAGTCTGTTCGGCGATGGTGCCGCCGCAGTCGCCATAGCAGCTGGGGCCGACCGGGACGCCGCTCCCGGCAGCGACCTGATGCCCCGAATCATCGACTTCGTCAGCTGCATCATCCCCGAGGCGGTCGACGCCATGCGTTACGACTGGGACTCTGTCCACCACGGATTTAGCTTCTACCTCGACCCGGACATCCCCTACGTCGTCGGAGCGAATGCGCGCGCAACGGTCGGTCAGCTGCTGCAGCGCAATGGTCTTCGGCAGTCGGACATCGCTCACTGGCTGGTCCACTCCGGCGGCAAGAAGGTCATCGACGCCGTCGGAGTCAACCTCGGACTGACTCGCTACGACCTGCGACACACCATCGGTGTGCTACGCGACTACGGCAACCTTTCCAGCGGATCCTTCCTCTTCTCCTATGAGCGCCTGCTCAACGAGGAGTCCGTGCAGCGAGGTGAGTACGGCCTCCTGATGACGATGGGGCCCGGCTCCACGATCGAGACCGCACTGGTCCGATGGTGAATCGACAAACTGTTCCCTTTTTTGCAGATAATCGGAGAAAAGATGCAACTTCGCCACGTTATCGATGGTAGCCAGCCTCTGTCCCGGTCCTTAGTTGTTGGTCTGGAGGAATTCATCGATCGGGTCGAGAATCAAGGCCCCAGCGTTGTACCCGTCCTCGAGCTGACCGGCAGGCCTACCGCCATCGTCGCCTCAACCCCGAGCACCGCCCTGGTCAACAAGTGGGAACGAGTGCTGAGGAGGCTCGAACGCCTGAACGCGCCCACGATCGCCGAGGTCAGAGGAGATTGCGCCGGACCGGCCGTCGAGGCCCTGCTTGCCACTGATCTGCGGATCGCTACCCATGATTGTCATCTGTATGTTTCAACCTCAGGAGGAGCCGTCTGGCCCGGCATGATGCTTCACCGGTTAAGCAACCAAATCGGAGCCGCTGCAGTTAGAAGGCACCTGCTGTTCGGCTCGGCTCTCAACGCTGGCGAAGCCCTTTCCTTGGGCTTGGTCCATGAAATCGTCGATGACTTGCCCGCCGCCGTCGACGCAGCGTGCAAGTTGGCTGCCGCGGTCTCCGGCGACGACCTGGCAGTGCGCCGTCAGCTCATGCTCGAGGCCACCACGACACCCTTCGAGGAGGCGTTGGGACGGCATCTTGCGGCGTGCGACCGAGTGACTCGCCAGCGTAGAAATGAGGAGGCCCCCGATGGTGCCGCGCTGGTTTGAACCCTGGGCAGCCGGCCCTGAAGCCGAGGCCGTCACCGCGGCGGCCGACCGGGTCGCCACATTACGGCGGGCGTTCCCGGTCGTTGCTGCTCGCACTCCGCGGCAGCGGCAGGAGCTCGAGTCTGCAAGGCAGGATCTGTACGCTCGATCAGTTGTATTCCTTCGAAAGCACGCTGACCGGCTGTACGACGAAATCACTGCTGGCCGGAGTCTCTACCTGCGGATCGACGAGATTTGCGACCGCGCCGCCCGGCTGGTTCCAGGCCTCGTGCCATCACGGCGGGAGGCCGAGGAAGAACAGCTCCTGCCACCGGCGCAGAAGGAAGGGCGTGACGTCGAACAAGCAATCCTCCTAAGCCACCTGCTCCGGTCGCAGGTCGCCGGACTGCACATGTTGGAAGCAATGCGGCGACCCACCGAACGAGCGCAGCGCCTTCTGCCCACCGTCCTCGCGGAAGGCGAGGTGACACTCGGCTCAGTCGCCGTCGAGCTGCGTGACGGAGCTGCCTACCTCACCATGCATCGTGACGACTGCCTGAACGCCGAGGACAACGAGCAGGTCGAGGACATGGAGACCGCTGTCGACTTGGCGATGCTGGCCCCCACGGTGCGCGTGGGAGTGCTGAGAGGCGGCGTGATGACTCATCCGAAGTACGCCGGTCGCCGCGTCTTCAGCTCGGGCATCAATCTTCGCAAGCTTCACTCCGGTGAGATTTCCTTCCTGAACTTCCTCATGCGTCGCGAGCTCGGATATATCGCAAAGATCATTCACGGTTTGAGCGGCGACCCGGAATCGGCTTGGCGCGGTAGCGCGGTGCACAAGCCGTGGCTCGCTGTGGTCGACGCGTTCGCTATCGGGGGAGGCGCTCAGGTCATGCTCGCCTGCGATCGAATCATCGCCGAACGCGGGGCGTACTTCAGCCTGCCCGCTGCCCAGGAAGGCATCGTTCCCGGCGCCGCTAACCTACGCCTCACTCGGGCCGTCGGAACTCGTCTGTCGCGCCAGATCATCCTGACCGGCCAGCGTGTCACGGCGGGGGAGCCCGAGGGCTCACTGCTCTTCGATGAGGTGTGGCCCGCCCGAGATCTGGACCTCGCGGTCGAGACCGAGGTCAGGCGCCTGGATAGCCCGGCGGTAGTCGCCAATAGACACATGCTCAACGTGGCGGATGAACCTGCCGACGATCTTCGGCGCTACCTGGCGGATTTTGCTGTGGAGCAGGCGGAGCGGCTTTACAGCAAGGACGTGATGAACAAGGTGACCCGCTTCACGTCCGGTGCGCATGCCGGTACCGCGGCGTGCTGATCACGTACGAAGGATGTTTTATGTGCGCTACCGGCAAGCCGCGCGTGCGCTACGAGAAGCGCGATCGTGTCGCCTGGGTAACCCTTGATCGACCGGAAGCCATGAACGCCATGGACCTCCAGATGCACACCGAGCTCGCCGATGTCTGGGACGACTTCGAAGCAGACGATGATCTCTGGGTTGCGGTGTTGACCGGAGCAGGAGATCAGGCATTCTCTGTTGGTCAGGACCTCAAGGAGCGAGCGGAACTCGATCGGTCCGGCTCGCATCGCACTACGTTCGGGAGCCGTGGCCAGCCTGGTTGGCCGCGGTTGACCGAGCGGTTCGACCTGTCGAAACCGGTGATTGCCCGGGTCAATGGATACGCCCTCGGTGGTGGCTTCGAGCTGGCGTTGGCCTGCGATCTGGTGGTGGCGGCCGAGCACGCATCATTCGGCCTGCCCGAGGCACGTCTCGGCCTGGTGCCTGGGGCAGGTGGGGTATTCCGGCTGGTGCGCCAGACACCCCTGAAGACGGCCATGGGCTATCTGCTCACGGGGCGGCGTCTTCCGGCGCACCGTGCGATGGCCCTGGGCCTAATCAACGATGTCGCCAGACCTGGCGAACTTGATGAATGCCTCGGTGGTTGGCTCGACGACCTGCTTGCCAGCGCGCCACTCGCTGTCCGGGCGATCAAACAGGCTGCCATGCAGTCCATCGACATGCCTCTCCCTGTCGCCTTCACGGCGTCTTACCGATGGGAGGAGATCAGGTCACGCAGCCTCGACGCTCGTGAAGGCCCGAAGGCGTTCGCCCAGAAGCGGGCACCACAGTGGCTAGGCCGATGATCTTCAATGTTCGAGGTTGCCGGGCACCCCGTAACGATATATCGTTATCGGGTGCCCGAGGATCGGAGACATTGATGAATCTAGACCCACAGGGGCCAGGCACGCACATCCACATCGGCCCCGGCGAGTCCGGCTGGCGTCCACCCCTTCCGCCTAAACCACCGCTGCCGCCCCCTCCTCCCGAGCCGCCCACACATCCGCGGGTGAGGATGCGTAAGGGGGACGTTCGAATCGCGCTGATCGGGCTGCTCGACGAGTCACCGAGCAACGGTTACCAGTTGATGCAGTCGATCATCGCGCGTAGCGGAGGACGGTGGCGACCCAGCGCCGGTTCGATCTACCCGACTCTCTCCCAGCTCGTCGACGAGAACCTAGTCAGAGCCCCAGACGACGAACCGGAGCGCCGTCATCAATTGACGCCATCCGGCCGGGAAGTGGCGGCGCAGCAGCGATCGGAGTTCGACAGGCTGTGGGCGGGGGAGCCTTCGCCGCAGAGTTCCGGTGCTGCCCGGGTTCACGAGATCAGCGACAAGCTGCACCTTGCAGCAGCGCGGCTAACGGATGCCGAGTCACCGGAGCGGCTGATCCGAGCGGCGTCAATCCTCGAACACGCACATCGCGATCTGCAGCGCCTCTTCCCGGACTGAAGCACACCCCTTCGCGCTGCGTGCGCTCCGACCATCCTCTCCGAGGAGATCCGATGACTGACCGAGCCACTCTCACCAGTCCACCAGCGACCTCGCCACCGCTGCGAAGAAACAAGAACTTCCAACTGCTCTGGAGCGGATCAGCGTTTGCCTTCCTCGGCAAAGAAGTCACCGATCTCGTCTACCCCTTGGTCGTGCTGGGTGTGACCGGGTCAGCCGCGTGGGCCGGCGCGTTCGGGGGCTTACAGTTGTTCGTCGCGCTGCTCGTGGGGCTGCCCGCCGGAGCGCTCGCGGATTCCTATGACCGGCGCACGCTGCTCATCATCATGGAAGGCGTCCGGGTTCTGGCCTCAGCCAGCGTGCTCGTCGCCGTGCTGGCCGACGCGCTGACGCTTCCTCACCTCCTGGTGGTAGCGGCCGCCGTGGGCGCCGTGCAACCTCTGGGTGGCTCCGCTCGGATGTTGTTGGTCCGCTCGGTCGTACCGCCGCACCAACTCACCGCCGCGCTGACCCAGGAAGAAGTCCGCACTCACGCTGCCGGACTCGGCGGTCCGCCGCTCGGCGGCTTCCTCTATGCCGCGGCGAGCGTGTTGCCCTTCATCGCCACAGCGTTGTCCTTCCTCATCTCGCTCGTATGCGCGTTGTTCGTTCGTCTGCCTAGCGGAGCTGCGAACGGTGAGACCGGAAAGAAGGGCTCGCCGTTCTCAGGGATCTCGGCCGGGCTCACGATGCTGTGGCGCACCCCTGTGCTACGGCACAGCATGATCTTCGCTGCGGCGCTCAACGCAGTGACCGCACCACTGATTCTGATCGTGGTCGTCCTGCTGAGCCGGACAGGCGCACCCGCCACCGTGGTCGGCCTTACATCGATGGGACTCGCGCTAGGTGGCCTCGCCGGCACCCTGCTGGTCAAGCCGCTCCATCGAGCCTTCTCCCCAGGATCGCTCATGCTCCTCTTGGGATTCACCGCGGTTGCGTTCATCGCCTCGCTCGCCCTGCCCTGGGGGCCGTGGTGGATCGGGACCGCACTGTTCCTGCTCGGCCTCGGCGGGCCCTCCATGCGGGTGCTGGTCGACGTGCTCATCTTCCGCCAAATACCCGACGATCAGCGAGGCCGCGCATTCACCGGTTTCATGACCGTGCTTGGCGCCGGCGCCTCGCTGGGAGTCTTCAGCTCCGGCATGCTCCTGGAACATTTGCCAGGAGCCGGAGCCGTCGTCCTGCTCGCCGGCGTACTCGCCCTCACGGTCGCCTGGGCGGCCAGCGACCGGCGTATCCGCCGAGCGCGCTGGCCCGAAGAATCCTGAGCTGAGTGCACCTGGGCTCGGGTCCGGTCGCCGCGGCGCGGCACCGGCGTTCGAGGCGGCGCGCCGGGCAGCGGTCCCGGCGCATGCCAGCCGGGCTGCAACCGCGTCGTCGGCGTCCGGCAGTGAGATTTTCGCTCTTCTGGTTGCTCGGTATTTGCTCGGTGAGACGTTGGCACCGGTGGGCAGCCGTTGGTACCACCTGGTACGGGTTGGCACGGGACCGGTCAGGCGGTGATCCGTGTGCTCCATATTTGCTCCATGGGTCGGAGCAACGGCAGGTCAGACGCGTTGGCAGCGGTCGGCACGCCCTGGTACGCGTGGGTACCCGCTGGCAGGTAAGCTGACGACTCGCGCCCTCGTAGCTCAGGGGATAGAGCAACGGTTTCCTAAACCGCAGGTCGCAGGTTCGATTCCTGCCGGGGGCACCTCCTGGACCAGCCACAACGCCTTCTGAGCAGGCTGTATTCACGGCAGCAAGATCAGCAGATCTTGGCCTCGTAGGCGGCCAGATGCCGCTCAAGGCAGCCCGTTGCCGCCAGTTGTGGCAAATGCGTGTCATGATCTTGAAAGCGTTTGGGCTGGTCAGAGCCGGTGCGTGTAGTGCCTCGTGTCATGGGACTGCTTCACGGGACGCTCCACCTAGGCGGCGAGAGCGAACTCAATCCGAGCGTTCATCGTGTCGCGGTCGCCGTCGATGCACTTGGCGTAGACCTTCAGTAGGACATCTGCGGAGTGGCCGGCGCGGTCGGTGTATCGCTTGCCGGCCGCCGGGTGTGATCGCTCAACGGTCAGTGACCCCGAGCCCTTCTTGGGCAGGTAGCAGTTCTGCGCCCGCAGGCTCAGCGCCTCGCCGGGGCGCAACGCCGCAAAGTGCAGACAGGCGAAGAACGCCGCCAGGCGCTCGCCGCGCTTGGCGTGCTTGCCTCGGCTACCGACGTACGACACGGCGATCAGCAGCTCACGAGCCTGCCGTGGGTTCACGACAGAACGGCGGTCGACGACCTCGGCGACCTTCTTACGGTTGGCACTGACGCGCAGCTTGTCCACCGGATTGAAGTCCAGCAGCTCAAGCTCGACCGCGTACTGAAGCACGTTGTAGAAGACCGATCGCTTGCGCCGGTGAGTCGTTGCCGCCGCCGCGGTGCCGTCCAAATTCAGGGCGACCGCATCGGGGCCCTGCCGTACCGTTTCGGCGTTGGCCAGGTCTGTCAGCGGCAAGCTCGCCTCCTCCAGCCAGCGCAAGGCTGCTGCGGCGTCCAGCGGTAGCTCCTCGCGCCGGCTCTTGGGGAGCAGGCTGTGTAGTCGCAGCGCCTTCCGCAACAACGATGTGTCGGGTCGATCGTCCCTGTCTTTCGCCAAAGCGGGTGTCACCGTTGCCAGGGCGTCGGTCATCGACTCTCGCGACGTGGCAGCCGTCGCCGGCCACTTCATTGCGATGTAGCGCCGAACAATTCCAGCCACGTCGTGACGTCCTTGGTGGTCAGCATGGAGGGTGGTAAGCCGGACTCAACATCGAACTGCTGACCGTTGTTGAACGCCGACTTGAGTTCCGACCGGAAGTTGTCGGCAAGCGTCCGGTTGGCGAACGTCTTGGTGGGCTTGTTGTGTGCCACCTTCCACCGCACTGTGTATGACTTCTTGCGTGGGCCGAGTTCGTTGACGCGGATCGGCCAGATCCGCACATCGCGCCATCATGTCGCCGCGTCCTTCTGTTCACGCCTGGCCTCCAGCCACGCACTCAACTCGCTGCGCCATATGCGCAGTTCGTTGTTTGGCAGCTTGATGCAGGTTGGGGCGATGCCTAGCTCGCGCCAACGATAGTGGTCATTAGCTCGTCCTCCACTATGGCTCTACTCCTTGGCGTTGGTGGGCATGGCGGTATGCCAGGCCCGTCGCCGCAGAGCAGCGCCGAGCCTGGCTCGGTTTATGTTTGTAATGGGTCAGAAGTCGAGTTGGAGCGCTTCGTAGGTGCCGTGAACGGCGCGTGGCCGCATGCTGCGTCCTGGCAGAACCCGGCCGTGTCTTTCCGGCCCTTCGCGTTACCGATCAGGATGCCGGGGCTGTAGAGCTTGACCGTGGCGAACTGGCCGCCGGTGCCGACGTGCTCGGCGACCCGCAGGGCTCGATCGGGCCCCACACCCAGCCGCAGGGCGATCATCGGACCAGAGTGGCGCCAAGGTGCGCAGTGCCCAAATGCTCGTCTACGCAAATCCTGCGAGAGCGATAGCGCCCGTGATGATCGGGAATACGACTTGGCCCTTGGACATGAACCCAATGTAGAGGGTGCGTGGATTGACAGCTATCACGTGACATGGGTGCAGGCGAAGGACATCGGCGCCAACCAGCAGGGCCGTGAGCGGTCGACCGTGCCTCCACTACCTCAACGACAGCCCCAACCTCCGCGGAAGCGCATGAAGCGGCCAGGGACTTAGACAGACGGCTAGCAGATCCTTCCGGCAGGAGGCAGAGAAGGTGACGTCACGGTGCACGGCGACGGCAACCTGCGCCAGTGCCGCTGCCGTTACCGAGATATTTGCCGACTATGGGCATGATTCGAAGCTTCCGGTGATGACCGCCGATGACACTGGGCGCACGAGTGAAGTCGCGTCAGTCCAAGCTCAGGACTACGTCTGATGATCTATCCGCCACTCCCGTGATCACCTGCCCCGTTACTCCCAAAGTTCGGGTTCGAGTCCCCGGCGGCCCACCCTTCTGAACTGCATGTCTATCGGCTGTGGCTGGCGGTGTTAGACGGCGGGTGTTAGGGGTGTCGTGGGGCTGCTGTTTTCCCAGACCGGTGTCCTGGTCGCTCGGCGCGTTAGCCGCGGATGCGGCCGCCGCCGACCGAGCACCGCGTCCTGGATGTGGAAGTCGACACATTTCCACCATGCTTTGACCGCGCAGGACCACCATCGCGGCTGGCATGAGGATGCCAGCCTGATCACGAAGGTGTTAACCTTGCCGCCGATCGAGTCCGGCGTGGCGTCAGGCCTTCTCGTCGCAGAGAGGGTAGGGCGCCTCTGCGCGCGGTCAGTGTCGCAGCCCGGCCTCATCCGAGAGGTCAGGCCACGACCGGGTCCGCTGTGCAGTCGGACGGAAGGGACATTCAGGTGCAGGCGGTGCGTCTTGCGCGGGCAATGGCTCCGCAACAGGTTCGACGCTGGATGTTCCGATGGCTTCCCGTACCGGTACGTGATGGCCTTGTGCGGCGGCTCCAGCCGCCCAGGCAGCCGTCGCGGGAGGTCATGTCAGCCCGCATCGATCCAGCGGCCTCGCCACTCTCGGTGCGGACCGACAATCTCGACCGCGTGGTCGGCGCACTAGCAGCCCAGGATGTTCCCTACTTCCGCATCCCGCCGGTGGAGTGGCAGCGGACGGTCGTCGGGGTACCGGAGTCGTTCCGGGATCGCGTCGAGCGGATCCTGTCCGGTCTCGTTGCGGAGGGTGGAATCCTCGAGCCCGTCATGCCCGCATCGCCCAAGGCCGGTACGTTGCCGGACGAGACTGCTGAGCCGGTCGCTACCGCGCTGTACTGGCCGGTCACCGATCCCGAGCGGCGACTGCTGCTGGGTCGGGAGTATGCCTGCGAGGTCGAGTTCTGGAGCGAGCTTCCCGACCGGTTGGTCGCGCCGCGGCCCAACCTTTCGGTTGATGTGCTTCTGAACGTCGAGCCGGAAGTCAGCGCCTCGGAGGCAACGTTCGGGGACTTCCATGGAGTCGGCTCCAGCAGCAGCTACCGCACGCGACGGCCGTTTCTGCTGCCGGCGCTGGATCACATCGACTTCCCGATCGACGTGGTCTACACCTGGGTGGACGGCGCCGATCCGGCGTGGCTTGAGCGCAAGAACGCCGCGCTGGGCGAGAACGAGTGGGTGTCGGAAAACGAGGAAGCGGCCAACGCCTCCCGCTACATCTCCCGCAACGAGCTGCGCTACTCACTGCGCTCATTGCACGCCTATGCGCCATGGGTGCGGCGCATATTCCTGGTCACCGACGATCAGGTCCCGTCGTGGCTCACGGTCGATCACCCGCAGATCACGGTAGTCAGCCACAAGGAGATCTTCGGAGAAGCCGGCAAGCTGCCGACGTTCAACTCGATGGCGATCGAGACGCGCCTGCACCACATCGACGGCCTTTCCGAGCACTTCCTCTACATCAATGACGATGTGTTCTTCGGACAGCCGCTTCTACCTAGCTTCTTCTTCACGCCCTCAGGTCAGACCCGGATCTTCCAGTCGCGTGTCCGGGTTGACTCCGGGCCGGTGACGCCGGATGAACAGCCCGCCATGTCGGCCGGCAAGAACAACCGGGAGCTGGTCGAGCGAGAGTTCGGCCGGTTCCTCGCCTTCAAAGTCAAACACACCCCGCATGCGGCCCGGCGTAGCGTGCTGGCCGAAATCGAGGCACGGTATCCGGACCAAATCGCGGCCACCGCATCGCACCAGTTCCGGCATCCCGAAGATGTTTCCCTGCTCTCGTCACTTCAGCAGCACTGGGCGTACCTTACGGGTCGCGCTGTGCTAGCCGACGTGCAGTACATGTACCGCAATCTCGAAGACCCGCTCACGCCGAAGCGACTCGCCACTGCTCTCAGGCGACGGCACCATCAATTGTTTTGCCTGAATGACACCAATTCGACCGAAGAGTCGGCACGGGCTCAGACTGAGCTGCTGGAAACCTTTTTACCGGCTTACTATCCCTTCCGATCGCCTTACGAGCAGCCCGATGCGGCCGCGCTATGACGGACGTTCACGGCGGTCAGCCGGTCACACCGACGGCAGCGTGACCACTGTCCCGTCCGCCCCACCCCGTCCCAACTCAAACACGAGGTTTAACGCCGGTCGCCGGCGCGCCGTCATGCGGAGGAGTTTCGTTGTTCAAGGTTTCGATTATTCTGGCGTGCTACAACGTCGAAGCCTTCATTGATGATGCGTTTCAGTCGATCATCAAGCAGACGGCGCTCGCCCACATCGAAGTGATCCCCGTCAATGACGGCTCGACCGACGGCACCTGGGAGATCATCCAGAGGTACCAGGAGCGCTTTCCGGAAAACTTCTTCCCGATCAACTTCGAACACGGCTCCGGTGGGCCGGGACGGCCGCGCAACGCCGGTCTCGATGTCGCGCGGGGCGAGTACGTGATCTTCATGGACCCGGACGACCGCATCTATGAGGACGGGTACAGCTTGCTGCTCAAGAAAATCGAGCAGCACGGAAGCGACGTAGTGATCGCGACCCGCTACGGGGTGAAGGAAAAGCAGGGGCCGGAGAGTAAGGTCTGGATCGACTGGCTGGCCGAGCAGCCCTACGTCAATCAGAATTCTTACACCGTCAAACTGGATCTGCTTTCGCAACGTCCAGTCATTCTCAAGACGATCTACCGCCGCAGCCTCATCGAGGAACACAAGCTACGGTTCCTCGAGGGTGTCAGTAGCAGCGAGGACGAAATCTTCGACATGAAGTTTCTCCTCCTCGCCGAGCGGATAACCAAGATCAATGATGTGGTGTACCTGTACACGGTCGAGCGTACCGGCAGCATCACCAGCAAGATCCGACTCAAGGTCTACGAGGATCTGGAGCCAATCTTCGCCGGCCTCGATGACTCATTGTCGGTCTACTTCAGCGATGCGATCGTGGCGTACAGGGTGGCCGGCCTGCTGCGCACCTTCTATCTGCCGAAGCTCCTGCTGCTCGACCCGGACCAGACCGATGAGGCGCTCGAGCTCACTCGCAAGGCATGCGAGGCGTTCGGGTTCGACCGGCTGATGCTGACCGCAAGCCCGGTAGACCGGCGCATCATCGAGTTGTTGAGGGACCGCAACTACAGCCAGCTGATGCTCTTCTTCATGGACCACCGGTCCAGGGGGCTGGCTCGACGTAACCGCTCGCAGGCCAACAAGCTCAAGGTGCTGGAGTCGCGCTTCGTTAAGGCCGGGATCAAGGCCGGCGAGACTCTCAAGCTCGGCCGGCGGATCGTGCGGGAGCGCGCCTGGGGAAAGGTTCGGGCTACCCGAACCCCCAACGGTCTCGGCGACGCACCGAACGGCTACTGGGTCTTCATGGACCGGCAGGACAAGGCATCCGACAATTCGGAGGCGCTTTACCGGTACGTTCGCGAAAACAGGATTCACGACAAGCTGGCCTTCGTCATCGCGGCGGACTCGCCGGACTATTACCGGCTGAAGCGCGAGGGCTTCAACGTCGTGGCCTACAATACCTTGGCGCACTGGCGCTTGTTGTTCAACTGCGAACACTTCTTCGCCTCGCACGTCGACAATGTAATCATCACGCCGTGGGCGACATTCGGCGGGCAGACCGGCAAGCCACGCTACAAGTTGAACTTTCTCCAGCACGGAATCATCCGGTCCGATCTGTCCGGCTGGCTGGGCACCAAGAACTACCACACGTTCTGTACGAGTGCTCGGCAGGAGTACGAAAGCATCCTCAACAACGTGCAGTACCGGCTGGGACCGGAGCAGCTCAAGCTGACCGGATTGGCTCGACACGATCTCTTGAAGGCCCGGTCCGGCGACTACATCCTGGTCGCCCCGACGTGGCGCTCGTTCCTGACCAAGGCAACGGAGCAGGAGTTCCGCGAGTCGGATTTCTTCAAGAACTGGCAAGACCTGATCCACGACGAGCGGATGCATTCCGCCCTGGCTTCGGCCGGATTGCATCTCAAGCTCATGTTGCATCCCAGCATCAGCCAGTTCGCTGGTTGCTTCACCGAAAGTGACTACGTCCGGATCCTCAATTACAGAGACGTGGTCAGCTTCGCCGACCTGCTCTCCGGAGCCCAGCTGATGGTCACCGACTACTCGACGATCTCATTCGACGTGCTCTACCTGCGCCGGCCGGTCGTCTATTACAGCTTCCCTGAGAGTCAGACTCACAGTACGAACAACGAGGCCGATCTGCAGCTCTATGCGCAGTTGGGTGACCTCGCCTACCGCCATGACGCAGTCGTCGACGCTGTTCTCGCCGCGGCCGACAGAGGGTTTTCTGTGAGTGCGGAGAAGGTGGGCGAGATCGACAGGTTCTTCGCCTTCAATGACGACCAACAGAATCGCAAGCGCATCATCGAGGCCGTTCTGGGGGAGGCTGGTCAGTGAACAAGCTCATGTTCGTCTTCGGGACGCGGCCGGAGTTCATCAAGCTGTACCCGGTGATCATGGAAGCGCGCCGCCGGCAGTACGACGTCACTGTGGTCAACACCGGTCAGCACCGTGAGATGCTCGACCAGTTGCTTGACGAAATGGGCATGTCCGCTGACTTCGACCTCAAGGTCATGACACAGCAGCAGAGCCTGGCCGACATCCTGGCCCGGACCATCGTGCCGCTCGACAAGGTTGTCGGTCAGGTTCGACCAGATCACATCTTCGTGCACGGCGACACGTCGGCAACCCTGGCCGGCAGCATCATCTCGCTGTACCGGCATGTGCCGCTGTCGCACGTCGAGGCGGGGCTGCGCACGTACAACAAGTACTCCCCTTTTCCGGAGGAGATGAACCGGCAACTCACCGGCGTGCTCGCCGACTACCACTTCACGCCGACAGAGGCGACGCAGCGGAACCTTCTGCGGGAAGGAAAAGATCCGGAGCGGATCTTCGTGGTCGGCAATAGTGCGATCGATATGCTCGGCTACACCATCCGACCAGCCTTCCGTCATCCGGTGCTGGACGAACTGGGCGACCGAAAACTGATCCTGGTGACCGTGCACCGGCGGGAGAATCTCTCCGAGCTGAATCAGATCTTCACGGCGATCAATGAGATCGGCTTGCGCTATGGCGACAGTCACCAGATCGTCTACCCGATTCACATGAATCCGGTGGTGCGGCAGGCCGCGAATCAGTACCTGACGGCGCCATCGATCCGGATCATCGAGCCGCTCGGCACGACGGATTTCCACAACATCCTCAACCGTTCGCACATTGTGATGACCGATAGCGGCGGCATCCAGGAGGAGGCTCCGAGCCTCGGCAAGCCCGTGCTTGTGCTTCGCGACACCACTGAACGCCCTGAGGGGGTGGAGGCGGGAACGCTACGCCTCGTCGGCACCGCTCGCGACGACATCGTGCGGGATGCCTGCCGATTGCTTGACGACGACGACGAGTACCGGCGCATGGCCGCCATTGCGAACCCTTACGGTAACGGCACGACGGCGCAGCAGATGATGGACGTGATGGACAAGATCCGGGCCGGCGAGCCGCTGTCGACCGCGGCCGTCTCCGGGAGTCCTGAGCACGGGGAAGCGCGAGATCCGAGCCTTCTGAGAGGCAGCGAACCCAGTCTCCCTCGGCAAAGGAAATCGACGTCGCGGACTTGAACTGAGTCGTCCTGAGGTAACTGTTCGGGTACCTCAGGGTCATTGCGTTGCCGGTAGTTGCTGGTCACGGCGGTGATCAGTCCTGTGATCGCCGGTCGGCGCGTCGTCGGGCTCGGCGCTGAGCTTGGTTTCACGGCTCATCACAGGCGGCGGCTCTGCGACGCGGCGGGAGGCCGCTGAGGGCAGGACTATGCGCGAACGACGGATGCACCTAGGCCCGGTGTGAACCGAGCCTAGGTGCATCGTTTACCAGGGTGATCGCCGGTGATTCGTCCGGTGTCGTGGGTGGCAGTATTGGCTGGTAGAGCATGTCGGCCTGCTGGCGCGTGGCGATCGCTGGGAGGTCGAGCGCATGAGTCGCCAGCCGGAAGTCGCCAGTCAGGCGGGCCGGGGTGCATGTTGAGCGAGAATGCGACGCTCGTTCGGCGCCGACAAGACCTAACGTGCGGTGTGCTCTCGGCTTCGCAGTGTCGCTGATCGTGGTGGGTGGCGTCGGAGTCCTATGGTGGCTTCGTCGTGGTTGCCGTGCCGCCATGCGGCAACCACGGCATTGCCAGGACGAGGCGGACGGCTCACCTGCCCGAGCTGTCCGCCTCGTCGCGGTGACGGGTCTGCTAGTACGTGAATGACCGTTCGTAGCGCCACTTCTGGAACGCGCCGCCGTTGCAGTCGTACTGCAGTGCGCCGGTATTGCGGATCACGTCGATCTCCAGGCATTTGCCGCTGTGCAGGTTCTGCCAGAGGAACGTGTTGTCCTGCTTCCACAGACGCCGCCACTGCTGGTGGCGGGCGCCGTGGCAGTCGTACTGGATTATGGGGGTGTCGATTGTTGTGAGGGCGTACTTCGGTTCCAGGCACTTGCCGCTGTGCCATGCCCGCAGGAGGTAGGTGTCAGTGCCTACCCACTGCTCCTGGAACTGCTGGTTGGCACCGCCGTAGCAGTCCCACTGGTTGAGGGGGCCGAGGTTGTCTCGGCTGGCCCAGCTGACGTCCAGGCACTTGCCGGTGTATGCGTTCGCGTACGTGAACGTGACGATGCGCGGGTCGGCCTGGGCGGGTGTTGCCACCACCAGGGCGCTGAGCACCGCGACAACGGAAACGATCACGGTTCGGATTCGTGTCATCGGGAGATGATGACCTAACACATCGATGGAAGGTCATCCGGGCACCCGTGGAAGGAACAGTGTCAGGGCGCGGTCTTGCGCAGGTCGACGATGTCTTGTGGCAGCACGACGTTGCCGTACTGGACCAGGAGGGTCGTGTCGACGGGCCGCAGGCCGCGGCCTCGGCCGGCCAGCTCTTCCGAGTCGGCGGGCGCCGAGGTGGCGCCGGCCAGGGCGATGCCCGCCACGGTCGCCGCGGCGAGAAGGAGTCGAGCGGGACGCCGCCCGGTGAACCGAATGCCAGTCATTTGATGTGCCTCTCCAGGTCCAGAACGTGCGGTCGCCCAACCCCGGGCGACCGCAGACAGGGAAGTCTACGAAACAGTGATCGCCGGCGATCTTCCGGACGTACGCCTGAGTGGCCTCACCGGGTGCAGGTCGGCCGGTATGGCATCTCCGGGATATACGCGGCCCACTCTTCGCGGCTGAAGCCTCCACCGGTGATGGCGCAGGCGACGTCAGCGGGGTTGGCGCGCAAACTGTTCAGCGTCGAATAGTCCCAGAGGACAGCTCGCGTTCTGCTGTAGCTCGTGCCGCTGGTGGTGAGCGTGCGTCCGTCCGGGTGGAAGAGCAGTGACGCTGACTTGGCGCTGGCGCCTCGCAGCGTGGCGACGCGAACGGGGGCGGACATCTCGGTCACGTCCCAGAGTGCCGCCGTGTCATCCGCTGTGCCGGTCGCGAGGGTTCGACCGTCAGGGGCGAAGGCCACCGACCAGACCGCGTGACCGTTGCCGGTCAGGATGGTGTGTCGGCGTGGGCGGGTCTTGTCGGCGATGTTCCACAGCGCCGCCGTCTTGTCTTGGCCGCCGGTCGCCAGGGTGCGCCCGTCCGGACTGAACGCCATAGCGAGCACCTGATTGGAGTGGCCCTTGAGCGTACCCAGATGAATCGGGTTCGACCGGTCGGCCACACTCCAGAGGCCTACTGTCCGCGAGGAGGAGGCAATGGCGATGGTTTGGCCGTCGGGGCTGAACGCGATGCCCATTGCCAGGTCGTTCACTCGGAAGTCGGCGAGCAAGGTCGGGCGTTGTCGGTCGGCGAGGTCCCACAGCGTCACGTGGGATCCCTTGCCAACGGCCAGCATCCGTCCATCCGGACCGAACGCCAGTGCTCTCTCGTAGTCCCGACCGGGCAGCGTGCCGAGTGGTACCGGCTTCCCTGGATCCCTGATGTCGGTCAGCGTCACCGTTCCGTCTGTCGCCCATCCGAGCGCGGCGATTGTGTCGCCCCGGGGGCTGACCGCCGCCGAGTGCAGATTCGCCGGGTGGATGCGGATGGTGGCGCGCTCCTCGGGCCCGGTGGGGTCGGAAACCTTCCACACGGTGGCCGTTCCGCCGAAGTATGCGGTGGTCAGGCGCTGCCCGTCCGACGTGAGTGCGGCTACCAGTCCGTGCTGGGGATCGCCTTCGGCTCGGCCGAGAGTCTTCGGTTCGCCGTGCGCCGCGACGGTCCACAGGTACAACGTGCCGCTGGAGCCGGCGGTGGCCAGGGTCCGGCCGTCCGGGCTGAACGCGAGCGACACTCCGTAACCCCCGTGGTCGTCCACGTTGGCCAGATGGACGGGCGTGTTCTCGCTGATGTCCCACAGGCGGGTTGTCCCGTTGCCCTCGCTGGTGGCGAGAGTCCGGCCATCGCTACTGAACGTCGCGGCGTAGCCCCGGCCGAGCTCCGTCGCGACCTTCCGCGGCTTCGTCCGGTCGTTCATGTGCCAGAGCGCAAGGTTCCCGTTTTCGTCACTGGCCGCCAGGAGGGGCCGCGTCGGACTGAAGGTGAAAACCCGCCAGTTGCCGTCCAGGGTGCCTACTTCGGTGGGGCGCTTGCGATCGGTGACGTCCCAGACGGTTCCCGGGGCGCCGGCGGTCACGACGGTGCGGCTGTCTGGGCCGAACGTGATCGCCGACGCGTACTTCATTTTTTGTCTCGTGAGCAGAGCGGGGTTTCGCCTGTCGGTCAGGTCCCAGAGAGTCCACTCGCCGAGGATGGTGACAGCGGCCAGTGTCTTTCCGTCCGGGCTGATGGTGAGCCACGCGGTGTCCTGCGCGGGCACTGTGCCGAGCGAGGTCGCACGGGCTGGATCGGACACGTCGAACAACAGCGGTTCGTAGTCCCGGCCGCTGATGACGGTAAGCGTCTTGCCGTCGGGGCTGAAGACGGGCTCGCCGAGGAACGAGCCGCTGCCGAGCGGGCCGAGCAGAACCGGCGTGGCCCGGTTGGCCACGCTCCACATCGAGGCCGTGCGGTCGGAGTGCACGACGGCGAGGACGTCGTTCGGCCCGTACCCCACGTACTCGACATCGTTGGCGATGCCGACGAGGCGCGTGGACGCGACGAGGCCCGCGAGATCGCCGCGGACCTCGGTGCCGGGTCGGATCTTCTGCGCGGCGATACCCAGCTTGAGTGCCGTCGCGGGGTCGTTGCTGATCGTGGCCTCGGCCCGGTTGAACAGCTTGCGTCCGATCGCGACCTGTTGCTGTTCCGCAGCGTTCTTCTCGTGCTTGCGAGCCTCCTCGGCGGCCTCCTTCGCCTTCCGCTCGTTCTCACGGGCGATCCGTTCCTGGCGGCGCGCCTCCTCCTCCGCCGCCTCGGCCAACCGCTGCTGTTGCCGTGCGACGTGCTTCTGTCGTTCAGTCTCCGCGGCGGCCTCCGCGGCGAGGCGTTGCTGCTTCTCGGCGATGATCCGCTGGCGGGTCGTCTCCTTCACCGACTGCCGCGCCAGCTTGCTCTGCTCGCGGGCCACGGCCTTCTGCTCCTCGGCCAGCGCCTGCGCCCGTCTCGCCAGCTGTCGCTGCCGGCGCGCGTTGTCCTGCTGCCGGCGTGCGTCGGCGGCCGCACGCTTGGCTACGGCCTGCTGCTGCCGTGCGCGCTTCTCCTGCCGCTTCGTCTCCGCGGCGGCGGTTCGTGCGCGTGCCTTCTGCTTACGGGCGTTCTCTTTCTGCCGTTGCGCCTCGTCCGCGGCCCGCCCGGCGTTGCCGCGCTGTTCCGCCGCGATCTGCTCCTGGCGTCGGGTTTCCTCCGCGGCCCGCTCGGCGTTGCCGCGCTGCTGCGCGGCAACCTGCTGCTGGCGTCGAGCCTCGACCGCCGAGGCGGTGGCACGGTCGGCGTTGCGATCGGCGACCACGCCGATCAACGACGCCGCCACGGTCAGCACCGTCAGCGCCGCCACGGCCGCCCGGCGTAGTCGCCGAACCCGGCGGTGTTGCCGGACGTCCTCGCCCTCCAGGTCGTCCTTGCTGACGCCGTGCATAGGGGCGGCCAGCTGCGCGATCGCCTCGCGGAACCGGGCGTGCTGCAGGCTGAGGTGCGCGTCGTCGTGAGCCCACCGCAGGTCGAGGAAGAGCGGCTCCTCAGCGAACACGCCGCGCAGGGCGTCCGGTACGGCGGTCGAGTCCGCGGCCATGTCGCCGCGTTCCGCGTCCCATTGCCACTTTCCGTCGGTGACCACGGGCAGGATGCGGTCGGCCGGCTTCGTCGCGATCCAGTGCTTGATCTCACGGTTCACCCAGGGCGACCGTGCCGCCTCGGGCGACGCGAGCAGCACGAACCACTCGGAGTCATCCAGTGCCTGCTGGATCGATGACCACAGCGCCGGTGTGACCGACAGGCCGGTTTGATCCCGGAAGATCCACAATGCGCGGCGGCGATGCCACGGCTTCGCCAGTCGGTGCAACCCGTGCTGCAAGGCTGGTGCCAGCCGGCCGTCCGCGGCATGGCTGTACGAGATGAAGCCGTCGAAAGTCATGCCGTGGCTCCCGGTGGTCGATCATCAGTGCGAGCGATTGTCCACGGGGCGACCCATCGAGGAAAACCGGGGTATGGCCCGCAGTGACGTGCGAAAAGTCACCGACGGGCCGGCGCCGCCCGTACGTGAATCCGCTCGCCCTGGCCACCGAAGAGGCTGAGGATCTCCACCGGTTGGTCGTTCGCCGATCCGAACCAGTGCGGGTGGCGCGTGTCGAACTCGGCCACCTCGCCGGACCCCATGACGAGATCCTTGTCCCCGACGATCAGCCGCATGCTGCCCGCCAACACGAACAGCCATTCGTAGCCCTCGTGGGACCGCAGCCGCGGCTCGCCGCGCTCCGGCGGAATGATCACCTTCCAGCTCTGCAACCCGCCGGGCTGCCGGGTGAGGGGGACCACCGTGCGGCCATTTCGGGTACGCGGCGTGAACCGTACCCGGGGATCGCCGACCTCCGGCGCGCCGATCAGCTCCTCCAGCGGGATCCGGTGGGCTTGCGATATCGGCAACAGCAGCTCGAGGCTCGCCTTGCGCTGGCCCGACTCCAGCCGGGACAGGGTGCTCTTGGAGATGCCGGTCGTCTCGGCGAGCTCGGTCAGGGTGATTCCCCGCTTGGCGCGGGCCTGCTTCAGGCGTGGTCCGACGCCGGCCAGGGTCGCCGAGATCGAGCTGTCCATGCCGCCAGTTCACTCCGCGTTCCCAGTAATGGCAAGGCGCTCGACAAACTGAAAGCGGCGTCACCCGCAGGGGCGCCGACGCCGCATCACCGAAGCCGGGGTCTTCGCGTTCTATGGGCCATGAGCGTCATCGACCTGGACCGGCCACCCCCACGCCGCCGCCCCGGGCGTCTCATGGCCGCCGTCGGCGTTCTCGTCGTCGGGGCCGTCCTCGGTGCGGCCGCGACCTCCTACCGGGAACAGCGGGCGCGCGGAAGTGAGGTCTCCGTGCTCATCCTGGCCGACACCGGCCCGCAGGCGAACGACGCCGGGGTGGGCGGCGTGGTCGTCCGCGGCAGGGTCGTCGACGCGTCGCTCACCCGCCGGGTCACGCTGATCAACGCCGGGCCGCTTCCCGTCAACGTGCACAATCTCAGCGCCGTACGGTCCGGGCTCGTCGTGCGGGGCACCGAGCGGGAGCGATGGATCAAGCGCGGAGGGTCCGTGCAGGCCGAGGCTGACATCCGCGTCCTCTGCGCGGGGGGACTCCCGTTCGGGCGGCTTCCCGTCACGCTCGCCGTGCGGACGTACGACGATCGGGAACGGACCGCCGTCGCGATGCTCGACGCGACGCAGTGGAACGAGCAGGCGCGGATCGCGTGCGCGGGTGACTTGCTATAGGCCGAAGGCCCTGCGGCAGATGGGCAGCAGGGCACGCAGCACCGTGCTCTCCTCCTTGCGCCAGACCAGGGCGAGCAGCGCCGGCGCCTCGGCGTCGCTGATCGGCGCCGCGGTCAGTTCCGGATGGTCGGCGGCCGTGGACGCGTTGAGCACCGCCACGCCCAGCCCGCGCGCGGCCAGGTCGATCACGGCGCCGGGCGCGGTCGCCTGGAAGGCGACATTCGCCCGCACGCCCCGCGCGGTGCAGGCTTGGTCGAGCGCGTCGCGGATTCCGGTGCCCGGGGGCAGACACACCAGCGGGTACGCGCCCAGCCGGCGTACCGTCGTCTCGTCTGTCGCCGCCAGGGCGTGACCGGGCGGCACGAGCGCCACCAGGCTTTCGCTGGCGACCGTCAGCGACGCCAGCTCACCGGGCAACTCGCCGGCCGCTCCGACCAGGGCGAGGTCGAGGTTGCCCGCCCGCACGCCGTCGATGAGCAGGTCGGAGTCGCCCTCGGTCAGCGCGATCTCGATGCGGGGATAGGCGCGGTGGAAGCCGGCCAGCGCCGCGAACAGCGGCTTCGCCGTGCAACCGACGAGCATGCCGAGCCGAAGGCGGCCGCGGACGAGCCCGGTCACCTGGTCGATCGCCTGGCGGACCGACGCCGCGGCCGCCAGCGCGGTGCGGGCGTGGGGCAGCGCCGCCGCTCCGGCCGCGGTCAGCCGCACCATGCGCGACGACCGGTCGAACAGATCGGCCCCGAGCTCCTTCTCGAACTGCCGGATCTGCGCGCTGACCCCGGACTGAGTGATGTGCACGCGCGCCGCGGCCCTGGTGAAGTTGGCCTCCTCGGCAACGGCCACAAAGTATTCGAGCTGGCGTAGATCCACGAATGTGGATCCTAGCTACCACGGGATTCATTGGAGGGGCTTGTCGCCCTGGCGGGGGAAGGGCGGCTGTGGCTATTGGCCAGGTCGCGACGCTGATTGCCGCTGGAAATGGGGTTGGCGGAGACGTCTGTCTATAAGTTGACACGGGGTATCTGTCGACGGCGCCGCGCGGAGCGCGTTTTGTGGGGCCACGGCTGGGAATGGCGGAAAACCGCACCGAACGTGATAGATGCCTGAACGGTTCACTCACCCATTTACGAAGGCCCGCCTACTGGCAGGAACCGGGTGCTTACGGGCAGGATCGGCGCATGACGACCTCCGGCCGCCTGCCCTACCCGATCAGCCTGACCGGGGACGGCGTCACCCTGCGAGAGTGGCGGGACGAGGACCTCGAGGAGCTCGTCGCGATGCTCGACGAGCCCGAGATCGCCCGGTGGACCCCGATGCCGTCACCGTTCGACGCCGAGGCCGGCATCGCGTACCTGAAGCGGGCCCGGCAGGGCCGGATCGGCGGGCAACGCATCCAGCTCGCGATCACCGTCGACGGCGGCAAGCCACTGGGCGAGGTCCTGCTCTTCGGGGTCGACGCCGGCTTGCGGGAGGCGGAGCTGGGCTACCTGGTCGGCGCGCAGCACCGCCGGCACGGGCTGGCGAGCCGCGCGCTCGCCCTGCTCTCCGGGTACGCCCGCACCACGCTCGGGTTGAGCCGGTTGCTGCTGCGCATCGACGCGGGCAACACCTCCAGCACCGCGGTGGCCCGTCGCTGCGGATACCGGCTCACCGGCGAACCCCCGATCCTGCAGGAGGGTCCGTACGGCCCCAGCAGCCTGGACACGTGGGAACTGGTCGCGGCCGGCGGCAGCCGGCTGGAACGGCTGAGAAATGTCGCAGCCCGGCGGTACGGTCGTCGCGTCTGATCGGGAGGTGCGTGGTGGACGTCGACCGCGAACGGGCGATGGCCTATCGGGTGGCCTCGCTGGGCCTGGCCGAGCGGGGTGAGCAGCGGCCGGGCGACCTGGCGGCGCTCGACCTCGGCGTGCAGGAGTACACGCCGGGCTCGGTCCGGGTGGCGCTCGCCGCGCGCACCGGCGCCGACCTGGCCGACCGTCGGCTGATCATGGTCTGGGCGGCCCGCGGAGCGCCTCATCTGCACCGCAAGCGAGACCTCGGGAAGCTCGTCAAGGCGCTGTGGCCGGTCAGCGACGCGGACGCCTCCGCCCGCATCAACAGCGCGCAGATTCCCCAGGGCGTCAAGCTCGGCGTCAAGGCGTTCGAGGTCACCGCCACGGCGTTCCGCGAGGTGGTCACCTCCTCGATGTCCCGCGGCGAGGCGAGCACCGAGGTCAGCGCCCGGGTGCCGCGCGAGCTGACATATGACTGCCGCTCCTGCGGCGCCCGGCATATCGCGGGCAACGTCTGGCAGCATTCCGGACTGGCCGGGGGAGTGCAGGTCGAATCGCGGGGCCGGGACGCCACGCTGGGCCCGATCCCCAGTGCCCCTCCGCAGCCGACCGAAAACGAGGGCATAGAGGATCTGATCGCCACCTACTTGCGGTTACTCGGCCCGGCCGGTCCGGCCGAGGTGGCGAAATACCTGGGCAGCTCGACCGCTGAGATCAAGAAGGTATGGCCGACGTCGAGCCTCGAGCAGGTGCGGGTCGACGGGCGCAAGGCCTGGCTGCCGGCGTCGAGCGTGGCCGGGCTGTCGGCCGCCGAGCGGACCTCCGGGGTGCGTTTTCTGCCAGGCATGGACCCGCTGCTGCAGGCCCGTGACCGCGACCTGCTGGTGCCCGGGCGGCCACACCAGAAGGAGGTCTGGCGGACCCTGGGCAACCCGGGAGTGATCCTTGTGGACGGTGAGATCGCCGGCGTATGGCGTGCCAAGCTGGCCGGACGCAAGCGGGTGGATCTCACCGTGACGCCGTTCGGGTCGCTGACCGCCAAGGTGCGCAAGGCGCTGGAGGCGGAGGCGGCAGCGGTGGCCCGAGCCCGTGAGGTCCCGGACGCGACCGTCACTTTCGCCTGAGCCGCGCTTTCGGCTGGGCCGCGCTTTCGGCTGGGCCGCGCTTTCGGCTGGGCCGCGCTTTCGGCTGGGCCGCGCTTTCGGCTGGGCCGCGCTTTCGGCTGGGCCGGGGTGAGAGCTGGGCCGGGTGAGAGCTGGGCCGGGGTGGGAGCTGGGCCGGGGTGAGAGTCGTGGTTACCAGGCCGGCGGCGGGATTCCCGGGCCGGGGCCCGGGCCTGAGCGGCGGGCGATGCGGCAGTGGTGGCCGAGGGCGGCCATGATGACCAGGGCCCACACGCCGGCGACGATCGCGGCGGCCCACCAGCCCATGACGGCCAGGACGAGCGCCGCCGCCCAGATCACCGTCGCGGCCAGGATCAGCGGGACGGGCACCTGCTTGGGGGCGGGCTCGCCCCCGGTCATCCGGTAGTAGAAGTCGGGGTCCTCACGGCGGAGCTGCCGTTCGAGCTGGGCGAGTCGGCGGCTGTCTTCCTTGCTGAGCATCGTCGCACCTCCGGCGGGGGCCCGGACTGAAGGGGCACGACGACCGGGATCGTGATCCCGGTCGATGCTCCTATTGTTACCCGAGGGTCATGGAATTCATACCGTTGGGGGGGTTGTGTTCATGCTCAGTTCATGCCCACCCCGCGAAGCGCGGAAGACCCAAATTCGCATCAGGAGAAAGCGGACCCCGGTGGCGATCAGGTTCGCCGCCACGAGCGCGGCCAGTTCCAGCGCGGTCGCGGGGACGGTCACCGCGTGCAGCAGCGCCAGGGAGCCGCTGGTCAGGCCCAGGCCGATGGCGAAGACGACGAGGCCCTGGGCCTGGTGACGCCAGAGGCCGCCGGAGCCCCGTACCCCGAAGGTGAGCCGGCGATTCGCGGTGGTGTTGGCGATTGCCGTGACCAGAAGGGCTGTCAGGTTCGCCCATTGAGGACCGAGGCCGGTGCGCAGAATGGCATAGAGCGCCAGATAAGCCAGGGTGCTGGCCGCTCCGACGGCGGCGAAGCGCATCAGTTGCCCGGTCAGTCCGGTCGGGACCCCCGCGACCGGAAGCGGGTTGCGCCCCAACTGTTCCCGCAGCGCGGCCAGCGGCAGCCGTCCGGTGCCCAGGGCGCGGGCGAGCCGGACGATGCCCCGCAGATCCGCCAGCGCCGTCGAGACGATGTCGACGCGGCTGTCCGGGTCGTCGACCCAGTCCACCGGCACCTCGTGGATGCGCAGGCCCGCGCGTTCCGCCAGGACCAGCAGTTCGGTGTCGAAGAACCAGCCGGTGTCCTCGACCATCGGCAGCAGCCGTTCCGCCACATCCGCGCGGATCGCCTTGAAGCCGCATTGCGCGTCGGAGAACCGGGCGGACAGCGTGCCGCGCAGGATCAGGTTGTAGGTGCGGGAGATGAACTCCCGCTTGGCGCCGCGGACGACCCGCGAGCCACGTGCCAGTCGCGAGCCGATCGCCACCTCCGAGTGGCCGGAGATCAGCGGGGCGACCAGCGGCAACAGGGCGCCGAGGTCGGTCGACAGGTCCACGTCCATATAGGCCAGGACGGCGGCGTCGGAGTGGGTCCACGCGTGTTTGAGAGCGCGGCCTCGGCCCTTCTCCGTCAGATGGACCGCGTCGACACCGGGCAGCGTTTCGGCGAGTCGGCGAGCCACGTCCGCGGTGGAGTCGGTGCTGGCGTTGTCCGCGATCGTGATCCGAAAACGGTACGGGAACTCGGCCGCCAGGTAGGCGTGCAACCGGTGCACGCAGGGCTCGAGGTCGATCTCCTCGTTGTAGACCGGGACGACGACGTCGAGAACGGGGGCGACGATCCCGACCGGACCGGCGGCGGACGTGGGCAACGTGGAAAGGCTCATGCCACCAAGGTCGGCTTCGCGGCTTTGCCCGGTGTGTGGCGACCCTGTGCCCGACCTGTGAGTGCCGACAGCCGCGGATCGCCGAAACGCCGCTGGGCGGCTCCCGGAACGGGAGCCGCCTGACGGTTGTCGGGTGGGATTACCGCGCGGTCAGGTCGTAGAGCGTGACCCCTCCGACCGTCTGCGACGTGTAGGTCGCGGCAACCCACTCGGCGATCTGCGTGCTGGAGCTGCTGGCGCCCCGGCCGCCGAAGCCCCCGCCGCCGATGAAGTAGTGGATCTTTCCTTCGGCGACGTATTTCTGGAACTGCGCGAGCGTGGGCGAGGGGTCGCTGCCGTTGAAGCCGCCGATCGCCATGACCGGTTCCTCGGTGGCGAGCTGGTAGCCCGAGGCGCTCTGCGCGCCGACCGCCGCGGCGACCCAGGTGTAACGGTCGGCGTCCGCGTCGATCAGGGACTTCAGCTCGTCGCTGACCGTCGCCGCATTCAACAGCCCACCCATGCCACCACGAGGCGCGGCGCCGGCCTGTGGTGCGGTGCCGCCAGGTGCGGTGCCACCGGGTGCGGTGCCACCGGGTGCGGTGCCACCGGGTGCGGTGCCACCGGGTGCGGTGCCACCGGGTGCGGTGCCACCGGGTGCGGTGCCACCGCCCGGCAAACCGCCGGGTGCGGTGCCGCCCGGGAAACCGCCAGGCGCGCCGCCGCCCGGGAAGCCGCCGCCGTCGGCCCGGCCGCCCGGCGCGCCGCCGTTGCCGTCCGGGCCCCCGCGTCCGCCGCCCGGGCCGAATCCGCCGCCCTGCGTTGCCGGCCCGGCCGATGGGATCGAGCCGGTGTGCGGCTCGGACGCGGTCTGCACCGCGTACGCCGCCGGCCCGGCCAGCACCGCGGCGAGCGCCACACCGGCACTGGCCAGCGCGATCCGCCGCACCCGCAGCGAGGCCACCACGCCCAACGCCGACACGATGCCGGCGACCAGCACGACCCATCGCAGCCACGGCAGGAAGTCGGGGCTCCAGCCGAGCATGTGCCACGACCACCAGGCGGTCACTCCGATCGCCGCCGCCAGCGTCAGCGTCGCGAAGAGGTTGCGGCGCGAGCGCCACAGCAGCACCGAGCCCATGCCGACCAACGCGCCGACCGCCGGCGCGAGCGCCACCGTGTAGTACGCGTGGAAGATGCCCTGCATGAAGCTGAAGACCAGGGTGGTGCCGACGAGCCAGGTGCCCCAGAGGATCAGTCCGGCGCGCAGCCGATCGGTGCGGGCGGCCCGAAGAGTCAGGACCAGACCGGCGACCAGCGCGATGAGCGCGGCCGGGAGCAGCCAGGAGATCTGACCGCCCTGCGCGGTGTCGAACATGCGCAGGATTCCGGTCTCGCCCCAACCCCCGCCGCCGCCGACGCTGCCGGTCTCGTTGCCGTTGAGCCGTCCCAGGCCGTTGTAGCCCAGCGTCAGCTCGAGCAGGCTGTTGTTCTGCGAGCCGCCGATGTACGGCCGCATCGAGGCGGGCACCAGCTCGACGATGGCGATGTACCAGCCGGCGGAGACCACGAGGGCCAGCCCGGCGAGGAGGAGCTGCCCGAGCCGCTTACCGAGCTTCGGCGGTCCGGCGATCAGGTACGCGAGGGCGTACGCGGGCACGACCAACAGTGCCTGGAGCATCTTGGTCAGGAAGCCGAAGCCGACGAAGGTTCCGGCGAGCACGAGCCACTTGGTCGAGCCGTTCTCGATGGCGCGGACGATCGCGTACGCCCCGGCAACCATGAGCAGCACGAGCAGCGCGTCCGGGTTGTTGAAGCGGAACATCAGTACCGCGACCGGGGTCAGCGCCGACACGGTGCCCGCGATCAGGCCGGCGGCCGGGCCGTACCAGCGGCGGACCGTGCCGAAGAGCAGGCCCGCCGTGGCGACGCCGATGAGCGCCTGCGGCACCAGGATGCTCCAGGAGCTCAGGCCGAAGATCCGCACCGACAGCGCCATGATCCACAGGGAGGCGGGGGTCTTGTCGACGGTGATGGAGTTCGCCGCGTCCGAGGAGCCGTAGAAGAACGCCTTCGAGCTCTCCGAGCCGGCCTGCACCGCCGCCGAGTAGAAGGCGTTGCCCCACCCGGACGCACCGAGGCCCCAGATGTAGAGGACTCCGGTCATCACGAGCAGGGCGAGCAGCGAGGGCCGGACCCAGGGCGGATCGTCCACGCGGCCACGGAGGAACGCGGACCAGCGGGGGAACGCGGACCAGCGGGGGAACGCGGACCAGCGGGGGAACGTGGACCAGCGGGACCGAGGGTTCGTTCCGGGATCGGCCGGCGGGTCCACCGGCGCCACGATCGGCGGTACAGGCAACGTCGAGGTCATCAAGGGTCCTTAAGCAGGCGGAAGCACTGACCCTCGTAATGTCGACCGCCCGCCTGTCGGACCCTTGTGCCGTTACTGTGCGCCCCCTGTGAAGGCGGTACGCCGCTTGGCGGAGGCCGCCGCCAGCCGCTCCAGCACGCCCACCGTCGGCTCCCAGCCCATGCACGCGTCCGTCACGCTCTGGCCGTAGGTGAGCTCGCCGCCGAGTTCCTGGCGTCCCGGCACCAGGAAGCTCTCCAGCATCACCCCGCGGATGCCCTGCTGCCCGGCCTCGAGCTGGGCCGCGACGTCGTCGGCGACGATCGGCTGGCGCAGGTGGTCCTTGCCGCTGTTGCCGTGCGAGCAGTCGACCACGACCCGCTCTTCCAGGCCCGCCTTGCCGAGCAGGTCGAGCGCTGCCCGGACGTCGTCGGCGCCGTAGTTGGGGCCCTTGCCGCCGCGGAGCACGAGGTGGCAGTCGGGGTTGCCGCTCGTGTGCATGATCGCCGGAGTGCCGGAGACGTCGATGCCGGGGAAGACGTGCGGCGCGGCCGCCGCGTTGATCGCGTCGATCGCCGTGGAGATGCTGCCGTCGGGGCGGTTCTTCATGCCGATCGGCATGGACAGGCCCGAGGAGAGCTGGCGGTGGACCTGCGATTCCACCGTACGGGCGCCGATCGCGCCCCAGGCCACCGTGTCGGCGATGTACTGCGGGGTGATCGGGTCGAGGAACTCCACCGCCACCGGAAGGCCCCGCTCGAGCACCTGGAGCAGCAGCTTGCGGGCTACCCGCAGGCCGCGGCCGACGTCGCCCGTACCGTCGAGGGCCGGGTCGTTGATGAGGCCCTTCCAGCCGACGGTCGAGCGCGGCTTCTCGAAGTAGACCCGCATCACGATGAGCAGGTCGTCGGCGAGCCGCTCCCGTTCGGCGGCGAGGCGGTCGGCGTACTCCGCGGCGGCGTCCGGGTCGTGCACCGAGCAGGGTCCGACGACGACGAGCAGGCGGGGATCTCGGCCGTCGAGCACGGCTTCCACCTGGCGGCGGCTGTCCAGCACGCATGCCGCGAGCTCGTGGGTGAGCGGCAGCTCGTGGTGGAGCAGGGCGGGGCTCATCAGCGGCACGACGCGGTCGATGCGGTGGTCGCTGACCCGCTGCACCTCGGGGATGGTCACGACAGTCATCCTTCTCCGCCGGCGCTCCCCGGGGCCGGCGTCCCCGAGTTTTGGCCGGCTCGTTGCAAACGAAAAGGCAGCGACTCTGCGTCGCTGCCTTTGCCGGCCCTGCGGGGGTGTCTCAGGTCATGAACTCATGGCCGAGTCACCGGCGGAGCCGGCCTCGTAAACCACGAATACCAACGGGACACGCCGTCATGGTAGCCCATGGTCGACGGACATTGTCCGTCAGCCGGGGTATGGGCACATGCAAGTTGCGTGTGCTGACATGAGACGCATGAACAACGCGAGCCCGGCGCACCTGCTCGACGGCCTGTCCGACCTGGCCCCGGCGGAACGCCGTCAGGCGGTGTCGGTGGTGGTGCTGCGGGTCTGGGAGACGCCTCAGGTCCTGCTCGACGAGATCCCGCCGATGCAGGCGCTCGCGGCGATAGCGGCGATAGCGGCGGGCCTGCCCGGTGCGCAGGGCAGACCGTGGCTCGACGACCGGCTGAGAGCCGCCGCTGTCACCGGCGTGACGAGCGAACTGGCCGGTCGCGCCCTGTGCGCCCTGGACGTCCTGGTCGGCCGCGACAGCGAGTCGGTCCCTCTGCAGCTGCACGTCTCGGACGGAGACGCTGCCGGTGCGCTACTGGACGACCTGCGGGACGTGTTGATGGACGGCATCCGCCTCGGTTGGTAGCTCCGGCGTCAGCGGCAGCCGTACGGTGAACCGCGTGCGTCCCGGGGCGCTGTCGACCTCGACCGCGCCGCCGTGCGCCGTGACGACGGCGTGCACGATCGACAGGCCCAGGCCGGTGCTGCCCGCCGCGCGGGAGCGGGAGTTGTCGCCGCGGGCGAAACGCTCGAAGATGTGCGGCCGCAGTTCCGCCGGGATGCCGGGGCCAGCGTCGGTCACCCGCAGGACCGCCGCGTCACCCTCGGCGGCCACGCCGACGATCACGGTGGTGCCCTCGGGAGTGTGCGTACGCGCGTTCGCCAGCAGATTGGCCAGCACCTGGTGCAGGCGCTGGCCGTCGCCGGTCACCGTGACGGGCTCCTCGGGCAGGTCGAGCTGCCAGTCGTGGCGCGGGCCGGCCGCGTGCGCGTCGCTGACCGAGTCCACCACCAGCATCGTCAGGTCCACCGGGTCGTGCGCGAGCGGCCGACCGGCGTCCAGGCGGGCGAGCAGCAGCAGATCCTCGACCAGCGTGGTCATCCGGCCCGCCTCCGACTCCACCCGGCGCAGCACGTGGGCGATCTCCTCCGGCACCGGCTGGCGGCTGCGGCGGCTCAGCTCGGCATAGCCGCGGATCGCCGCGAGCGGGGTGCGCAGCTCGTGGCTCGCGTCGGCGACGAACTGGCGTACCTGTGTCTCGCTGGCGTGCCGCGCCTCGAGCGCGTTGCCGACGTGGTCGAGCATCCGGTTGAGCGCGGCGCCGACGGCGCCGACCTCGGTCCGCGGGTCGGTGTCGGATTCGGGCACCCGCTGGGCGAGCTCCACCTCGCCCCGGTCGAGCCGGAGCTCGGAGACCTTGGTCGCGGTGGCCGCGACCCGGCTCAATGGCCTCAGATCGCGCCGGATGATGGCGGCGCCGGCCCACCCGGCCGCGACCAGCGCCAGGACCACGGCTCCTCCGGTCACCCAGGCGACGGCCAGCAGTGTCTCCCGTGTCTCGGCGAGCGGCACCGCGGCCACGACCACGCCGCCCGGAACGGCCGTGGAGATCACGCGGTAGTCGCCGAGCTCGCCCAGGTCGATGTCGGTTGGGTTGTTGTTCGGCGTGACCTGGCTCAGCTGGGTCACCGTCGCGTCTGGCAGGGGCGCGAGCTTGTTTTCGGGAAAGTTGTCGTCATCGGTACCCAGCGAGACGATCCCACCCTTCACACCGCCCGCGCTCCTGAGCTGAACGAAGATCGAGTCGTCCTGGGCGCCGGGCGGCGGGTCGTCCCTGATCTGCCTGCCGCCGGGGCCCGGGCCGCCGGGGGGACCGGGACGGGGCTGTGCTCGGCTGGCCATCGCCTTCAGCTGGGAATCGAGGCGGTCGTAGAGGGTCTTGTGCAGGTAGATCTCGGCGGTGGCGCCGACGACCAGGCCCAGGATGGCGAGCAGGACGATCATGAGGGCGATCAGGCGAGTGCGCAGCGGCCAGGTCGCCGGGGAGCGCCAGCGGGCCGGGCGGGCGGTGGCGATCACGTCAGTCCGCCGGCTTCAGGACGTAGCCCGCGCCGCGCATGGTGTGGATCATCGGGTTGCGTCCCGCGTCGATCTTCTTGCGCAGGTAGGAGATGTAGAGCTCGACGACGTTGGCCTGGCCGCCGAAGTCGTAGTTCCACACCCGGTCGAGGATCTGGCTCTTGCTGAGCACCCGGCGGGGGTTGCGCATCAGATAGCGCAGCAGCTCGAACTCGGTCGCGGTCAGGGTGATGAGATCACCGCCGCGGCGCACCTCGTGGCTGTCCTCGTCCAGGGTCAGGTCGCCGACGATCAGCTCGGAGTCCGTCCGCATCGGCGAGCGGCCCATCCGGCGCATCAGGCCGCGCAGCCGGGCGACGACCTCCTCCAGGCTGAACGGCTTGGTGACGTAGTCATCGCCACCCGCGGTCAGGCCGGCGATGCGGTCCTCGACGGAGTCCTTGGCGGTCAGGAAGAGCACCGGCACGTCCGGCGTCTCGCCGCGCAGCCGGCGCAGCACCTCGAGGCCGTCGAAGTCCGGGAGCATCATGTCGAGGACGACGGCGTCCGGGCGGAAGTCCCGGGCGGTGCGTACGGCCGCCTGGCCGTCGCCCGCGCTGCGCACGTCCCAACCCTCGTAGCGCAACGCCATCGACAGGAGCTCGGCCAGGGTCGGCTCGTCGTCGACCACGAGGACCCGGACCGGGCTGCCGTCGGGCCGCTGGAGCTCACCGCTGGGGGCTGCGTTCGCCATCGTCATGCCCTAACTGTCGTGGGCCTCGCTTTGTGGCGGCTTTCCGCTTCCTGTGTAGCACCTGTGTATCCCCATCCACCGGCGTTCTGCCCGCGAGAGCCCGACACTGCGTGTCAAAACGGACTAATACTCTGAGACTCCGCATAATTCCCGCGTTGTGTCGGTCGGGTGAGCGGAGAAGCAGGTGCGACTGGGCCGTATCGGAGGCGCCGTCGCGGCGCTGATCCTGGCCGCGATGCCCGGGTCGCCCGCCGCCGCTCAGGGCACGTACCCGCCCGGAGTCACGGCCGAGACGATGCGGATCGCGAGCGCCGGCACGGCCGCCGTCGCCGCCGGCGGGGCGCACTCGTGCGCGATCACCAGCCTGGGCGATGTGTACTGCTGGGGCGACGACTCCTCGGGGCAGCTCGGCGACGGCGCCCGGCCACACGGTTTCGCCGAGCCCGTCGTGGCACTGCGCAACGCCGTACGGGCCGACGCCGGCCGGGCGCACACCTGTGCCATCGACGCCGACGGCGTGGCGTTCTGCTGGGGCGACGACTCGGCGGGACAGCTCGGCGACGGCGCGCACACCGACCGCGACGCGCCACACCCGGTCGAGGCGCTGCGGGGACGGACCCTCGTCACGATCGCCACCGGCGCCCGGCACACCTGTGCGGCCGACGACGAGGGCGCGGCCTGGTGCTGGGGCGACGGCGCGCGGGGACAGCTCGGCGTGCCGGACGCGCGCGGGTCGGCGACCCCGGTGCGGGTGCGTACGGGCGGCCGAACCGACGACCCGATCGTCGACATCGCGGCGGGCGGCGACACCACGTGCGCCGCGACCGCGGGCGGCTCGGCGTACTGCTGGGGCGTCGACCCGGCGGGCGGCGACGATCGGCCCGGGCCCGCGGCGGTCACCACCGGCGGCAAGGTGCGTCAGGTGGCGGTCGGTGGCCGACAGGCATGCGCCCTGGACCCGGACGGTGCGGCGTACTGCTGGGGCGCCGCGACCAGGCGCGCCGGGCCGTTCACCACGATCAGCGCGGGCGCCGGGCATGCCTGCGGCCTCGACCGGGCGGGACGGGCGTACTGCTGGGGTGACGGCGGGGACGGGCGGCTGGGCAACGGCCGCACCGCCGACCGGGCCGCGCCCATCGGCGTCGAGGTGGACGCGGAGTTGGCCGCCATCGACGCGGGCAACGCGCACAGCTGTGCCGTGGACACCCGCGGATACACGTTCTGCTGGGGTTCGGGCGCTGATGGGCAGCTCGGTGCGCGGGCTACGACGCTTTCCGCCGTACCGATGCGGGTCGAGGGTCTGCCGCGCGCACCCGGCGCGGCGACCGGCGTGCGGGTGCGTGCCCTCGACGGTGGCCTGCGGGTTTCCTGGCGTCCGCCGGCCGATCTGGGCAGTGGGCAGTTCGAGTACGTCTGGGTGACGACCGCCGATCACGAGTCCGGGTGCACGCTCGGTGCGCTCACGATCCAGGGCTGCGACCTGACGGACCTGCGTAACGGCCAGGAGTACGACGTCGCCGTGGTGGTGAAGACCAGCGACGGCATGACGGTCGGCGACCTCGTCACGGCGACACCGGCCGCGGTCGCACCCGATCCGGTCGGTGTCGCCGCCCCGAGCGGTGAGTTGCAGCCGGGGGCCGGCGGCGGGCTGCCGGTGACCGGGCTGAGCCCGGTCGCCCTGGTCGCCATCGGCACGATGCTGCTCGGCGGCGGCCTGGTCGCCCTGCTCGTCAGGAAGCCGCCGTCTCCAGCGCCGCGTCGCGGACCAGTTCGGCCCCGTCCTTGAGCCGTTCGGTGGCGTAGACCCGGTTCCAGTTGGTCCACGTCACGTCGCCGGCCGGCTGGTCGGTGCCGGCGGCCGAGAGGGTCACGCCGACGCCGGGCACGATCATGCGGGTCAGCCGCTTGCCCTTGGGCACCCCGACCTCGTGCATCGACGGGTCGGCAAATCCGAGCATTGCCCACGGCACCCGCACGACCAGGTCGTTGCCCTCGCGGTACCACAGCGCCCGGCTGTCGTCGCCGGGCCGGCCATACCGCAGCAGTCCCGCGTTCTGCAGCTCGGCCGGCAACCGTCTGCCGGTGGACGGGACCGTCAGATCCCGGTTCACGACCAGCTCAAAGAGCCGCCACCCATCCGGCGCCGGGGTGCGGAGCCTGGCCGGCACGGCGTAGTCGAGCGGCACCGGATCCAGCTCCCGCCGCAGGTACGCCTGCCCGCCACGCGCCACGAGGTCGAGCACGAACGCGGCATCCGCCTCGGCGCTGCCGGATCCGGGCGCGGGCGTGCCGGTGAGCCCGGGCAACACGTCGAATCCCAGGGTCAGGGCACTGGGCGGTGACTCGCCGAGGCCGACGCGCAGGTGCACGTAGGACTCGTCCACCCGCGCGGTCACCCGCCGGGCCGGCCAGGCGGACTTGTCGTCGACCAGATAGGCCGCCGGCGCGTCGGGCGAACCCGCCGCGTCCATCGCGACCAGCCCGAAGTGCTGCTCGTTGGTGAGCGGGTCGTGCCACAGCTGGCGGCGCTCGCTGTCGGAGTGAGTAATGGTGTTCCAGGTGAACTTGAACCACTCGTCCACCCAGGCGAAGAGGAAGCCGCCGGCCAACCCCTGATCCTTGATCAGCCGCAGCAGCTCGGCGTCGATCCGCATCGCTTCGCGCTCGCTGTGGTCGCCCTGCGAACGACCGAGCGGTCCGTGGTGCGCCGAGCCGAGCGAGGACGGCACCCCGAACTCCGTGATCAGCGTGGGCATGTCGCGGTGGTGGCGTTTCAGGGCGGCGAGATAGCCCGCGTACGGGTCGGCCCGCCCGCCGTACTGGTATCGCTGGAGCGCCGGCTCGTGTCGCTGGAAATCCGGGTAGTACGGGTACGCGTGGTAGCTCGCGAACGTCCCCGCGGGCCAGGCGGTGGTCGGCAGCACGTGGTTGGCGTCGAGCTGCAGCAGGTCCTCCTGCCCGAGGGGTTCCTCGGGATGGCGCAACGGGTCTGTGGTCGGCCAGTTGACGAAGGCGATCGGCTGGCTCAGCCCCTGTGCCGCCTCGTACCCGGCCAGTTCGTCCATCCGCGCGGCCAGCCAGCGTTCGGTGGGTGAGGCGGCGGCGGTGCTGCGGAAATAGCGGCCCCGTGCGGCCGGGGCGGCACGATTGCGCAGGTCGGAGGCGTGGGTCGCGTCCGGGTCCAGCTCCAGCCCGACGATCCAGCCGGCGATCCAGCCGGTGACGTCGGTGTCCCAGGTGCCGCTTGCCCGCCCGGCCCGGGGCGCACGCTCGAGCCGGCCGCGCACGGCGGCGCTCGCGTCGCGCAGCTCGTCCTGGAACGCCCGGGTGACGGCCGGGTCGAAGAGGTTCTGCTTCGCGACGTAGGACTCGTCGGGCGGGTAGACGCCCTGCATGAGATACAGCGGGCGGTCCGGTTCGGCGCGGTTGTGGCGGGCCAGCTCCTGGTAGAACGCGGGCGGGTGGATTGTGTAGATCCGCAGCACCCGGATGCCGAGCCGGCCCATGGCGGCGAACCAGGTGCGGTACTGCGTCGCGGTGATGGACAGCTCGCCGGGCTGGTGGCCGGCAGTGGTGCTGCCGAGGTTGACGCCGGGCAGGAAGGTCTGGATTCCGCTCGCCGTCCGCAGCTCGAAGGTCTGCCCGCGGGCCACCGCCACGCTGGCGAGGCCGCCCTCGAGCCGTGCGGTCGGCGCCCAGGACGGCCCGGCGGGCGGCGCGCCGACGGCGTCCATGCCCGCGATCGCGGAGGCTTCCGAGTGGATCGCCGACCTCGGCGCGGCGCCGGCCAGGAACAGACACATCACGAGGGTCGCGAGGCCGATGGCGGTGGCTTTGGCGCGGCCGAGGCGGGGCCGGGGTGGCGCCTCGACAAGGTGACGCGGGAAGTCGCCCACCCCGGCATTGTGCGCGTCGAGGGTTGCAGAATCGGGTGAATTGTCGGGATGCTGGGATCGGGGTCGTTCGCCGTTCGGCCGCGTTTTGTGTCAGCGTGGATCGCAGCCGGCAGCACGGGGAGGAAGCGGTTCGTGGATCTTCTCGAGGAGTACCGCAGGGCGACCGTCGTCTTCGAGTCGGGCGACCCGCTCGGCGCCGCCCGCCTGCTGGAGCCGATCGTCGAGGCGGAACCGCACAACACGGCGGTGCGTCTGCTGCTCGCCCGCGCCTACTTCAACTCGGCCCAGCTGGCGGGGGCGGAGACCCAGCTCAGGGCGCTGATCGAGCGTGATCCCTCGGACCACTACGCGCACCACGTCCTCGGCCGCACCTTGGAACGGGCCGGCCGCTTCCGCGAGGCTCTCCCGCACCTGCGGCTCGCGGTGGCGATGAAGCGCCACGACGACTACGAACAGGCCCTGCGCCGGGTGGAGGCGTGGCTAGGTAAGAACGACGGCCGCGCCGGCTGAGTAGGCTGCCGACGTGAAGCTCAAACTGGATCTCCACGACATCTTCAACAAGGGCACCGAGATCGACAAGGCGCTGCGCGGCATCATCGACGAGGCGATCCAGAAGAAGGCGACCCTGGTCGAGATCATCCCCGGCAAGGGCAGCGGGCAGCTCAAGAAGAAGGTGCTGCGCTTCCTGGACCAGAAGGAGATCAAGCAGCTCTACCACCGCGTCGAGAAGGACGGGGACAACTGGGGACGGCTGTTCATCCACTTCCGGTTCGACGTGTCGACGGGCCGCCGCGGCCGCGGGCGCTAGAACGAATAGGTCTTCGCGACGGCGAGCATCTCGGAGCTGTGTGAGCCGACCACGCCGACGTCCGCCGGCCGGGGCCGGAAGCCGGGAAGGGCGGAGAGCCCGTCACTGGCGTCCATGACGCGCAACCTCAGCGGCGCCCCCGCCGGCACGGTCAACGTCACCTCGACGCCGGTCGCCGGCGGGGCGTGGAAGACGAAACCGAAGCCCCAGGTGCCGCCACCGATCCGGTCGGCCGCTACGGTGCGTCCGCCCACGGTGGCCGACCGCACCTCAGCCTGCGCTGCCACGTGCAGTGTCACCATGCGCACCGGTCGCTTCGGGACCAGCAGCAGGGTCACCGTCCGCCGGTCGTCCGCGGTCGTGTCGGCGGTCGTCGTGAGCTCGGGTGCCGGCAGGGCCGCCGGCTGGGCGGGGCCGGTGAGCAACTCGTCGGTGCCGAAGGCGGGCAGGGTGTCGGCGACCGAGGAGGGTGCCCCGCCCACGTACTGGGCGGTCCAGGCGGACGGGGTGCTCGACTCGCTGAGCCAGCGCGCCTGGTTGGTGTCGGCGTCCAGCGCGTACATGAGGTGGGTGGGCGCCGGATGGGTGCGATCGAAGCGGTCGACCGCCAGGCCGGTCGCGACGAAGGCGATTATGGCCACCGCGGCGGCGAGAGCCGGCAGGGCGCCGCGCCGGCGGGCGCGCAGGGCGGCGATTCCCCGCTGGCCCCCCGCCTCGGGGTGGACGAGGTCGATGACCGGCAGCAGCGACAGCGCCAGGAGCACGGCGAAGACCGCGCCGGCCGCCGCCAGGTTCATGCCCATGGCCGGGAAGAACATGAGCAGGGTCGGGACCAGCACGACCACCCCGGCCGCCGCACCTAGCGTCACGGCCAGCGCCGGGGCCCAGCCGGCGAGCGGCCCCCGTCCGCGCCCGCGCAGCAGCACCGCGGCGACGCCGGCCACGCCGCCCGCCAGCGCGGGCAGGGCGGTGAGGTAGGACCCTCCCGGCGCCAGGCCGGCCAGGACCAGGCCGAGCAGCGCCAGCCAGCCGAGGCCGGCGACGGCCAGGGCGGCGGGGCCCAGCCGGCGGCGCAGCAGCGCGTACCAGGCGAAGACCACGGCCGCCGCGAGGGCCAGGATCGCGAGCCGATACCACCACGGGCGGTACGGGTCGATCGGCATTTCCGCGTACCCGGGACGGATGAATTTGATCGTGATCCACAGAAGCTGCGCCAGTGCCGGGACGGCCAGGACGGGCACCAGGGCGAGGCCGAAGGCGCCCAGCAGCCGTGGAGCCGTGGCCATGCCGCGCCGGCGCGCCAGCCAGGCCAGGGCGAGGACCGCCAGCAGGGCGCCCGCCGCGAGGGGCCAGATCCACGAGCTCGGGTAGTGCACCAGCGCGCCGGGCACCGGGAAGTACGTCGCGTCGCCCGAAGAGCGCAGCCCCGGCAGATCGCGGTCGCCCAGGTCGCGGGTGAGCGCCAGAACGTTGACGCCGTGGTGTTGCAGGCTGTCCTTGTCCATCGAATCCGGCGTGTCCACGGGGGTGTGGTAGACGGCCGCGCCGTCGATGTACGCGCTGTTGAGGCCGGTGAACCCCCGCTCGCGGAACGCGGTGAAGTCGGTGTTGTTCGGCAGCAGGCGGTAGACCTCCACCGCGAACGAGGTGCCCACCGGCGCGGGAGCGCGCGCGAAGGCGCCCACCAGGCCGGCGTTGTCGGCGGCGGTCTCGAACATGATCGCCGGCCCGCTGCTGCCGCGGGCCTCCAGGTTGAGCACCACACCGCCCTGCTGGGCCAGCGGGTGCTGCTCGACGAAGGCCTGCGCGCCGCACAGGCAGGCCTCCTCGGCGTCGGTCAGCACGAACACCACGTCGTTGCGCAGCCGCGGGCCGCTGGTCAGGGCGCGGGCGGCCTCCAGGATCGCCGCGGCGCCGGCGCCGTCGTCGTTGGCGCCCGGTCCGGTCTGCGCCGAGTCGTAGTGCGCCACCAGGAAGATCCGGCCGGTCGAGGCGGTGCCCGGCCACAGCGCGACCACGTTGCGTACGCGGGCCACGCCGACGCCGCCGGCACTCGAGGACAGCCGGGCACCCTGTGTCGTGACCGTGTCCTGCACCTCGGGTGAGAGGCCGAGACCGCGCAGAGTGGTCAGCAGGTGGTCGCGGACCGCGTCGTTGGCGGCGCTGCCGGCCACGTGCGGTTCGGCCGCGATGGTGCGCACGTGCGCGAACGCCCGGCCCGCGCTGAACTGCGCCGCCGGGGCGTCCGGAGGGGCGGCGGCCGGCGGGCGCACCGACTGCCCCGCGAGAACACCGGTCACCACCAGGAACAGGACCGCGGCGAGGGCCGCCCAGCCCCGGCGCGTCGGACGAGCGGGTGCCCGATCCGCGGCCTCGATCCTCGGCACGCCCTTCAACGGATCCTCCCAGGGGTCCCCTAGCCAAGCGATCTTACGGTCCCGTGGCTTAACTTGGGAGCCGTGACAGCCCCGCTCGACCCCGCCGCCGTCCTCGCCGAGTTCGTCGAGCGGGTCGCGCCGTACGACCCGACGCCCGAGGCCGGTCCGGTCGCCGTGCTCGGCCTGCGTACCGCCCTTGGCGAGGCGACGTTCCAGCTCGGCGACCATGTCGTCCGCGCGATGTGCCGGGCGCTGGAGGCCTACCGCGACCCCGAGGACCGGGGTTCCTGCATCGCCTGCGGCGGCCGCCGGCTCGACGAGAACCTGCACTGCCGCGACTGCGGCCGGTTGCACGGCATCCTCGGCGAGGTCATCGCCCGGCATGCCCGGCGGGTCGCCGAGGATCCTTCCTACGGCCCGTCGGCATGACCGAGGCTCCGTCACGCTGTGTCGTCGCATGGCCAGCACGGTGCCCGGACGGGGTGGCCGGTGTTGTGCGCCCGCGACCGGTAATGGACGATCAGCGGGTCACGCCCGAAGGAGGAGTCTCGTCATCAAGCGTCCCCGCCGAGCCGGTGCCGCCGCCCCGCATACCGCCCACGCTTCGACGTCGGGCGGGGTGAGGTCGTGACCGAATTGACGGCTCCCGGCCGGGTGATGGTGCCGGAGCGGCTGCGGATCCTGCTCGTGGAGGACGACGAGGGCGACGCGTTCCTGGTCCGCGAGCTGCTGGTCGAGGCGGGCGCGTCGTTCGACCTGCAGATCGCCACGACCCTGCGCGAGGCCCAGGGCCTGATGCGCGGGGTCCAGTGCGTGCTGCTCGACCTCGGCCTGCCGGACGCCGAAGGCATCGACGGCCTGCGCAAGCTGCTCGCCCTGGCTGGCAGCGCGGCGGTGTGCGTGCTCACCGGGCGTTCCGACGAGCACCTCGGAGTCCAGGCGGTGGCCGAGGGCGCCCAGGACTACCTGGTCAAGGGCCAGGTCGACGGCGTCCTGCTGGTGCGGGCGCTGCGCTACGCGGTCGAGCGCAAGCGGGCCGACGAGAACGCGCAGCGGCTGCGCGAGGCCGAGCTGCGCCAGGCCGAGTCCGCCCGGCTCGAGCGCGGCCTGCTGCCCCAGCCGCTGATGCAGACCACCGAGGTGGCCGTGCACACGTTCTATCGCTCCGGTCGCGCGATGGGCCTGCTCGGCGGCGACTTCTTCGACGTCGTCCAGATCGGCGACAGCAAGCTGCACGTGATCGTCGGCGACGTCTGCGGGCACAGCGTGGACGAGGCGGCGCTCGGGGTCGAGCTTCGGGTCGCGTGGCGCGCGCTGGTGCTCGGGGGCGTACCCGAGGATCAGATCCTGGCCGCCCTGGAGCAGGTGCTGATGTCCGAGCGGCGGGCGCGGGAGGTCTTCGCCACCGTGGCGATGGTCTCCATCGACCTCGCCGGCAACCGCGCCACCGTGCGCCTCGCCGGGCACCCACCGCCGGTGCTGCTCTCCGGCGGCAAGGCCGCGGCGGTGACCGCGCGGACGGGCATCGTTCTCGGCGTACGACCCACGCCCACCCCCGCGACCGACCTGGAGTTCTTCGGCGATGACTGGTCCCTGTTGATGTATACCGACGGGCTGATCGAGGGCCACACCGGCGAGGGCGACGAGCGCCTCGACGTCGAGGGCCTCTGCGGCCTGCTCGCCCAGCCCGCCGCCAGGGACGTGCCGCTCGCCGCGCTGCCCGCCTGGCTCGTCGGCCGGGCCGAGCAGGGCAACGGCGGCCCACTCGCCGACGACGTGGCCATGCTGCTGATCTCGCGCGGCGGTGGGCGGTGAGCCTGCTGCGCGTCGCCACCTGGACGTTGCGCGGCCGGGTCCTCGCCCTCTGCGTGACCGTCGGCCTGTTGCTCGCCGTGCTGGGCGGGATCGCCGCGTTCACCGCCGCGGAGAGCAATCGGCAGCTCGACGAGGTCGTCAACCGGGCCACCCCGATGCGCGCGGCGGGGGAGCGGCTCAACACCGCCGTCGTCGATCAGGAGACCGGCGTCCGCGGATATGCGATCACCGGCCGCGACACGAACCTTCAGCCGTACCGTGAGGGTCGCGCCTCGGAGGAGTCCGTCGTCGCGCTGATCGACGGGCTCCTGAGGTCGGGCCCGCTGGACGACGCCATCCGGGCCGACCTGGCGCAGGTGCGGGCCCGCAGCGACACCTGGCACCGCAGCGTCGCCGAGCCGATCCTCGACGCCGTCCGCGTCGAGGGGCCGGATGCCGGGCAGGCGCTGGTGGAGGCCGGCAGCACAGCCGAGTTCGACGCGCTGCGCTCGGCCATCGAGAAGATGCAGACCGACATCGGCGTGCTGCGCGATCGGGCGGCGGCGCAGGCCAAGGAGACCAGCCAGCGCATGGTCGCGCTCCAGGTCGCGGCGGCCGCGATCATCGTCATCGCCGGCGTGTCGTTGCTGCTGCTCCTCGATCGGCTGGTGAGCCGGCCGGTGACCGACCTGGCGACGCAGGTGCGCGAGGTGGCGGACGGCGACTTCGACAAGCACATCGAGAGCAGCGGCTCCCCGGAGTTGCGCGAGCTCGCCGACAATGTGGACGGCATGCGGAAGAAGATCGCCGCCGAGCTCGCCGAGGTCCGCGAGGCCCGCCAGCAGATCGAGTGGGTCAACGAGCAACTCAAGCTGCAGGCGGAGGAGCTGACCCGCTCCAACCGTGACCTCGAGCAGTTCGCGTACGTGGCGTCGCACGACCTGCAGGAGCCGCTGCGCAAGGTGGCCAGCTTCTGCCAGCTCCTCCAGCGCCGCTACGCCGGGCAGATCGACGATCGTGCCGACCAGTACATCGCGTTCGCGGTGGACGGGGCGCAGCGCATGCAGCGGTTGATCAACGACCTGCTGGCGTTCTCCCGGATCGGCCGGCTCACCGCGGGCTTCACGGACGTCGACCTCGACCGGGTGCTGACCGAGGTGAAGTCTCAGCTGGAGCCCCGGACCGGTGCGGACGGCCGGATCGTCTGGACGGACCTGCCGACGGTCGAGGGCGAGGAGCCGCTGCTCACCACGCTGTTCGTCAACCTGATCGGCAACTCCCTCAAGTTCCGCCGTCCGGACGTGCCCCCGGTCATCACGGTGACCGCCGAGGGGGACGAGGACGAGTGGCGCATCAACGTCCGCGACAACGGCATCGGCATCGAGGCCGAGTTCGCCGACAAGGTCTTCGTGATCTTCCAGCGCCTGCACGGTCGTGACGCCTACGAGGGCACCGGAATCGGACTGGCCATCGTGAAGAAGATCGTCGAATATCATGGCGGCCGGATCTGGCTCGATCTCGACGTCACCGAAGGCACCTCCATCTGGTTCACGTTGCCCCTGGTGGCCGGGATTCCGGTGCAGGAGAAACTGAAAGAGGTCGGCGCATGACCGGAGCGGTTCGGCAGGACGGCACGCCCATCGAGGTGCTGCTCGTGGAGGACGACCCCGGCGACGTGCTCATGACGCAGGAGGCGTTCGAGGAGCACAAGGTCCGCAACCGGCTCACGGTGGTCTCCGACGGCGCCGAGGCCCTGTCCTACCTGCGCCGCGAGGGCCAGTACGCCGGCGCCGTACGCCCGGATCTGATCCTGCTCGATCTCAACCTGCCGCGCCGTGACGGCCGGGAGGTGCTCGAGGAGATCAAGAAGGACGACGAGCTGTGCCGCATCCCGGTCGTCGTGCTCACCACGTCCGCCGCCGACGAGGACATCCTGCGCAGTTACCAACTGCACGCCAACGCGTACGTCACCAAGCCCGTCGACTTCGAGCGGTTTATCTCGGTGATCCGCCAGATCGACGACTTCTTCGTCAGTGTCGTGAAGTTGCCACCGCGTGCGTGACGACCTGATCGAGTCCGTCACCGACCTGGTCCGGGAGGTCGCGCGGACGATCGTGCTGCCGCGCTGGCGCCGGCTCAACACCGGCGACGTGCGGGAGAAGTCGCCCGGAGATCTCGTCACCGTCGCGGACCAGGAGTCCGAGCGGGCGCTGACGTCGGGGCTGACCGCGCTGCTGCCCGGCTCGACCGTGGTCGGCGAGGAAGCGGTCGCCGCGGATCCGTCGGTGCTGGACCGCCTCGGCGGGAACGGCCCGGTGTGGGTGGTGGACCCGGTCGACGGCACCAACAACTTCGCCGCGGGCAAGCGGCCCTTCGCGGTGATGGTGGCACTCGTGCGCGACGGCGAGCCGGTGGCCGGCTGGATCCTCGACGTGCCCGACGACCGGATGGTCGTCGCGGAGGCGGGCAGCGGCGCCTACGTCGATGGTCTGCGGCTCAAGACCCGGTCCGACGATCCGGCCGCCGACGCGCTGACGGGCTCGATCTCCCGCACCTATTTCCCGGACGACCTGCGCGCGGGCATCGACGCGAACGCCTCCCGGCTCGGCCAGGTCACCGGCGGGCATCACTGCGCCGGGTACGAGTACCCGTGCGTCGCCACCGACGAGCAGCAGTTCGCGGTCTTCTGGCGCGTCCTGCCCTGGGACCACGCGCCCGGCTCCCTGATCCTGCGGGAAGCCGGCGGCGCGGTGCTGCACCTGGACGGCTCGGCGTACCGGCCGGAGAGCGCCGAGCGGGGGCTGCTCATCGCGGCGAACCACGACATCTGGCACACCGTACGCGGCACGCTGCTCTCCCCGTAGGAGGTCCGTTCCCCGTGGCTTCGTACCTCGACGAGCTCTTCGGTCTCAACGGCCGGACCGCGATGGTGACCGGTGGCAGTTCCGGGATCGGCCGCGCGATGGCCGAGGCGCTGGGCCGAGCCGGCGCCCGCGTGGTGCTGGTCGCACGGCGACCCGGGCCGCTGGGGGAAACCGCTCACGCGCTGGCGGCCCACGGCGTCGAGGTGGAGACGATCGCCGCGGACCTGGCGGACCGCGCGGCAGTCGCCCGGGTGACCGGGTGCGCCGACGTGGACATCCTGGTGAACGCGGCGGCGGTGAACCGGCGGCCGCCCATGGACGAGCTCACCGAATCCGACTGGGATGTCACGCTCGCCGCGAACCTGACCGCGCCGTTCCTGCTCGGGCAGCATTTCGGCAGGGCGATGGCGGCGCGCGGCTGGGGACGGATCATCAACGTCGTCTCGCAACAGGCTTTCCGGGCGTACGGCCACAGCGGCGCCTACGGCGCCGCCAAGGCGGGTCTGGTGGGTCTGACCCGCTCCCAGGCGGAGGCCTGGTCCGGCCGCGGGGTGACGTGCAACGCGATCGCTCCGGGAGTCGTGCACACCCCGTTGACCGAGCCGGTCTTCGCGGATCCTTCGGTGGCCGCCGGGCACGCGAGACGGACGATGATCGGGCGTAACGGCGTACCCAACGATTTTGTCGGTTGTGTCGTTTATCTAGCGAGTTCTTCGAGCGCTGCGGTAACCGGTCAAACACTCTTCGTCGATGGTGGCTATTCGGCGACCTGATCGATCTGCTTCCACCGGTGGGAGCGAGGTAGAGTTCCCCGCGCTTACCACTTGGAGGTTGATCGTGGCGGCGACTTACCTACGCCAAGCGAAGCACGTACTCGCGCTGTTGGCGGCAGTCCTCGTGCTGCTCGTCGCGCCCCCGGCGGCGCATGCCGAGCCCGACGAGGAGGGCGGCTCGAAGACCCTGCGGGCGCAGCTCGAGTCGGCGGCCAAGGGACACGTTCAGGCCAAGCAGAAGCTGGAAGCATCCAAGAAGCGCCAGGTCACGCTCAAGGCCGCCCTCAAGCAGGCCCAGGGCAAGACCGCGGAGCTGTCGGGCCGGGTCCAGGAGATCGCCGGCCGTTCCTACCGGCAGGGCCGGCTCACCACCATGACGATGCTGCTCGGCAGCACCTCGCCCGACGCACTGATCGACCGCATGCTGAGCCTCGACCAGATGGCCCAGGTCGACGGCCGCGCCCTGGCCGGATATCGGGACGCCGCGACCATCGCCGAGAAGGCGACCAAGGCCATCGAGCTCGAGATCAAGGAGCAGCAGAAACAGGTCACGGTCATGGCCAAGAAGAAGCAGCAGGCGCAGGACGCCCTCGCCGCGGCCGGCGGCGGACAGGTCGCCGGCGGCTTCGTCAGCGCGAACTCGCCGCTGGCCAAGGCGGCACCGCGCAACTCCGACGGCTCGTGGCCCGGCGAGGGGTGCACCGTCGACGACCCCACCACCGGCGGCTGCATCACGCCGAGGCTGCTGAACGCCCACCGGCAGGCGCAGGCGGCCGGCTTCAAGCGGTACACCTCCTGCTTCAGCCAACGTGCCTCCGGCGAACACCCGCAGGGCAAGGCCTGTGACTACTCCGCGGCCGCGGGTGGGTTCCAAAACGTCAACGCCAGCGGGGGAGACCGCACCTACGGCAACAACCTCGCCGCGTTCTTCGTCAAGAACGCCGACCGCCTCGGCGTGATGTACGTGATCTGGTATCGCCAGATCTGGCTGCCCGGCTCGGGGTGGCGCACCTACAACGGCGGCTCCGGCGGCCCGGCCGCGGCACACACCAACCACGTGCACCTGTCGATCCTGTAGGGCCTACCGGGAATCAAGCGTCATCGTCGGTACCATCCGCCGATGGACTCCCCACGGGCTCTCCCGTCCGGCCTGGCCACCGCACTCGTCTTCTTCGCCAGTGGGGCCGTGCTCGTCCTCGAGATCGTCGCGTTGCGGCTGGTCGGGCCGTACGTCGGCGTGACCCTCCAGGTCAGCAGCTCGGTGATCGGCATCGCGCTGGCCGCCATCGCGTACGGCACCTGGCTCGGCGGCCGGCTGGCGGACAGGTACGACCCCCGGACCCTGCTCGCCCCCGCGCTGCTGCTGGCCGCGATCACCACGGCGATCACGCTGCCGCTCGTGCGCTGGGGCGGCGAGTGGCTGCGCGGCGGCGCGGCGTCAGCCGTGCTGCTGCTCGCCGCGCTGGCCGTCTTCCTGCCCGCGTTCCTGCTCTCCACGATCACCCCGATGACCGTGAAGCTCCAGCTGGGCGACCTGCGGCGGACCGGTGAGGTGGTGGGCCGGCTCTCCAGCTTCGGCACCCTGGGCGCGATCACGGCGACGCTCGGCACCGGCTTCATCTTCGTCGCCGCCATGCCGAGCAGTTGGATCGTGCTGACCCTCGCCGCGCTGCTCGCCGTCGCCGGCGTCGGGCTCGGCTGGTGGCTGCGCCGCCAGCGGCCCGACCTCGAGCCGGGACGGCCGAAGGCCCGGGCGATGCTGGTCACCGTGGGGCTGGTGGGCGCCGGGCTGGGGGCCTCGGCGCCGACACCCTGCGACATCGAGACCGCCTACCACTGCGCCCGGGTCGAGGCCGATGCCCACCGGGCCGGCGGGCGGACGCTGATCCTCAACTCGGCGCGGCACTCGTACGTCGACCTCGACGATCCGACTCACCTGGAGTTCGCCTACATCCAGTGGATCGGCGCGCTGGTCGATGTCCAGAAGTCCGCTGCCGCGCCCCTTGACGCCCTGCACCTGGGCGGAGGCGGCTTCACCGTGCCCGCGTACCTCGCGGCGACCCGGCCCGGCAGCGACCAGCTCGTCGTCGAGCTGGACGGCGACCTGGTGAAGCTGGACGAGCGCGAGCTCGGCCTCACCACCGGACCACAGCTGCGGACCCGGGTCGGCGATGCCCGGGTCGGGCTCGGCGAGCAGGACGACCGGTCGTACGACCTCGTGGTCGGCGACGCCTTCGGCCACCTCGTGGTCCCGTGGCATCTTGCCACCCGCGAGATGGCCGCGGAGGTCTCCCGCGTGCTGCGCGACGACGGTATGTATGCCCAGAATGTCATCGACTATCCGCCGAACCGCTTCATCCGGGCCGAGCTCGCCACCGTCGCGGACGTCTTTCCGCACGTGGCGGTGATCGCCCCCAAGGCAGCCCTCGCCGGGGAGATCGGCGCGAACTTCGTCATCGTGGCCTCGGCGTCCCCGCTCCCGCTGGACGAGATCCGCAACCGCCTCGACCTCGTCGACGAGCCGGTCGAACTGGTGTCCGGAACGGCCCTGCGCGCCCTCATCGGCGACGCCCGGGTGCTGACCGACGACTTCGCGCCCGTCGACCAGCTGCTCGCCGGCTGAATCTGAAGGGATTTTCGAGACGCACCCTGGCCGGGTGTTCCCTCGGGCCACAATCGGCACATGGGGTGGCTGGCGACCGGACGAGAAGGCGGCCACGTCGGTGGCCGCTACCGCCTGGTCGAGCGGCTCGGCACCGGCGGCATGTCGGTCGTGTGGCGGGGCCACGACGAGGTCCTCGGCCGCCCGGTCGCGGTCAAGGTGCTGTCGCCGCAGCTCGCCGCCGACGCCGCCTCCCGCGCGCGGCTGCGGCAGGAGGCGCTGGCCGCGGCCCGGCTGTGCCACCCGCACATCACCGGCGTGTTCGACTTCGGGGAATCGCCGCTGGACGAGCGGGTGACCGTCCCGTACGTGGTCATGGAGCTCAACGACGGCGAACCGGTCTCCGCCCGGCTCCGCCGCGAGGGCCCGTTCCCGTGGCGCGGCGCGGTCACCGTGGTCGCCGAGGTTGCGTCGGCGCTGGCGACCGCACACTCGCGCGGCATCGTGCACCGCGACATCACGCCGGCGAACATCATGCTCACCGGCGCCGGTGCGAAGGTCGTGGACTTCGGCATCTCCGCACTGACCGGGCAGCGCGACGCCGCCGCGGACGGCAGCCTCCTCGGCACCCCCGCCTACCTGGCGCCGGAACGCCTCAGCGGCGACCCGGTGGCGCCCGCCGCCGACGTGTACGCGCTCGGGCTGCTCCTCTACCGGCTGCTCACCGGGCGGCTGCCCTGGCCCGCCGAGACCACCACCGAGGCGTTGCGGGCGCATCTCTACGCGGATCCTGAGCCCGTACCCGAGCTGCCCGGCATGCCCGCCGAGGTCGCCGCACTCTGCCTGCGCTGCCTTGCGAAACGTCCGGAAGACCGGCCCGGCGCGGACGAGGTGGCCACCACGCTGGCCGCGCTCGTCGGTCTTCAGCCGATCATTCCGCCGGTGACCGCGTTCGACGAGCGGAACGTGCTGGCCGGATTCCGGCCGTCTTCGCATCCCGGCCCGCGCCCCGGGCGTCGCCGCTTTCTAGGGGTGCTGCCCCTGCCGAGCCGCCTGCTGTTGCGGGCCGGACTGCGGGCCGGCCGGGCACTGCGGATCGGCGGCCCGGTGCCGCTCGGCGGCGGCCTGTTCCGCGGCGGCGTCCTGGCCCGCGACCTGCTCAACGGCGGCCGGCTCGGCCAGGCCGTCCTCGCCGCCCGGCATCGCCTGCAGGCGGCCGTGGCGACGCTCGTGCTGATCGCGGCGGTCGGCCTGGTCTGGTCGTCGACCCGCGAGCCGGTCGACGTCGGCCCCGCCCAGGCCGCGGCCGCCGGCGCCGGGCCCGGGCCGGTGGTGCCGCACGGCATGGGCTGCAAGGTTCGCTACCGGGTCCAGAAAGACACGGGTACGGACTTCGGCGCGCAGCTCACCGTGGTGAACACCGGGGAACGCCTGCTCTCCGGTTGGCGGCTGGAGTTCACGTTCACCGGCGGCCAGCGGCTCACCGACGGCCCCAAGCGGCTCTCCCAGAAGGGGCGCAAGCTGGTGCTGCGGCCGAAGAAGGGCGTACACCTGCGGCCGGGGCGGTCGGCGAGCGTGACGCTCAGCGGCAGCTACCGGGTCAGCAACCCGCTTCCGCTGAGCTTCAGCCTCAATGGCCACCAGTGTCAGGCCGAGGTCCTCGGCGCGATCGTCGTCCCGGCTCCCGCGCAGCCGGCGCCCGCGCCCTCGCGCAAGAAGGACAGGGGCAAGCCGGCGCCGACGCCGACGGCCGCCTCGCCTGCGCCGCCGCGGACCAAAGACGGCTTCTCGGTGGGCATCTAGACGGTGACGGCGGCGAACTGCTCCACTTTGGAGGTGTTGCCCGCCACGATGAGGATGCAGCCCGGCGGCACGACCGTTTCGGGGCGCGCGTACGTGAAGTCCTCACCCGGCAGCTTCGTGCCCACCACCGTGACCCCCCACTTGCTGCGCAGGCCGACGTCGGCCAGGGAGCGACCCACCGCCTCCCGGGGTGCCCGGACCTTCGCGATGGCGAAGCCGTCGTCGAACTCGATGTAGTCCAGCATCCGGCCGGTGATCAGATGGGCGACCCGCTCGCCCATCTCCGTCTCCGGAAAGATCACATGGCGGGCGCCGACCCGCGACAGGATCTGCCCGTGCTTGGCGCTGGTCGCCTTGGCCCAGATCTCGCTGACGCCGACCTCGGCGAGCGTGAGGACGGTCAGGACGCTGGTCTCCAGGTTCGTGCCGATGCCGACGACGGCCCGGGAGAATTCCTGCACACCCAGCTGGCGCAACGCGTCGGTGTCGGTCGCGTCGGCCTCCACGACGTGCGTGAGCCGGTCCGACCAGTCCTGCACGATCCGCGGGTCGGAGTCGACGCCGAGCACCTCGTGGCCGAGGTTGACCAGCGACTCGGCGACCGCGCCGCCGAAGCGGCCCAGGCCCACGACCACGACGTTGTCGATTTCTTCCTTGTCAGCCAACGAGGGGCCTCTCTTCCGGATAGCGGTAGAGCCGCCGGCGGGTGTTCAGCGCGATGGCGGTGCCGACCGCGATCGTGCCGACCCGGCCGACGTACATCAGGACGACGAGCACGACCTGCGCGGACGGCGGCAGGCTCGCGGTGATTCCGGTGCTGAGCCCGACGGTGGCGAAGGCCGAGGTGACCTCGAACAACGCCCGGTCGAACGGCACGTCGTCGGTCAACATGATCAACGCCAGCGTCCCCACGGCGACCAGGGCGACGCCCAGCAACGCGACCGTCATCGCCTGCCGCTGCGTCTCCTCGGCGATGCGCCGCTTGCGGATCACCACGTCCGGCTCACCCCGGATCTCCGCCCAAATGACGAACGCGAGCAGCAGAAACGTGGTCACCTTGATGCCACCGGCCGTGCTGGCGCTGCCGCCGCCGATGAACATCAACCCGTTCGTGAGGGCGATGGTCTCGGTGTTCGTGGCGCCCAGATCGACGCTGTTGAAGCCGCCCGACCGCGTCATGACGTCCTGGGTGAAGGCGGCCAGCACCTTGGTCGGCACGCTCAGCGGACCGAGCGTGCCCGGATTGCTCCACTCGAACGCCAGGAAGAGCACAAAGCCGATCCCGCTGAGCAGGACCGTCCCCCAGACCGTCAGGCGGGTGTGGGTGGACCAGGCTCCGGGGACACGCCACTCGCGCGCGAGCTCGAACAGCACCGGAAAACCGATCGAGCCGGCCAACACCCCCAGGGTCAGCGGCACGCAGATCCACCAGTCGCCGACGAATCGTACGAGGCTGTCGGGGTAGAGCGCGAAGCCGGCGTTGTTGAACGCCTGGACGGCATGGAACACCGCCTCCCACACGGCCCGGCCGAACGAGTAGTCGTACGCCAGCCAGAACCGCAGCGTGAGAACGACGCTGATGACCGCCTCGGACACGAACATGACAAGCGCGACCCGGATCAGGATCCCCCCGACGTTGCCGCCGAGCAGCCCTGAGCTCTCCGCCTGCGCCAGCAGCCGGCTACGCAGACCCAGCCGCCGCGACACCAGCAGGCTCAGCAGGGTCGCCAGCGTCATGATCCCGAAGCCGCCGATCTGAGACAGCACGGTGAGCAGCACCTGGCCGAAGCCGGACCAGTACGTCGGCGTGTCGACGACCGAGAGCCCGGTGACGCACACGGCGCTCGTGGCGGTGAAAAGCGCCGTGACGAACGGGGCGTGCCCCGGTTCGGCACGGGCGGCGGGCAGCATCATGAGGGCGGTGCCGATGGCGACAGCACCGAGGAAGGCCAGAGGCACGATGCGCGCCGGATAGCGCCACGGCGAGCGGGTACGCACCCCGTAACCTCCCGATCTCTTGGTTGGCCTGCTCCATTACCCGGCAGAGGGGGTGGATGACGCAACTCGACATGCGACTTTCTCCGCCCCGGTTGCCGGTCCGCCGTCACGCGCCGGGCCTTCCGTCTTGGCCCCTTGCGGTGGAACAGTGCCTTGTGGCATACGCTGCGCAGTCGGTTGAACCCGTAGCGTAGTGGTTGGACATTGGATCCCATGACGTCCTACTACGTGCCATCGCCCAAGCCGACCAAGGACTCCGGACTCAAGTTCGACATCATGGGCACGACGGTCATCGGCAACGATGAAATGCGTACGTTCTCGGCGGGGTCGGACCGGACCTTCGCGCTCGCCTATCGAAGCGACACCCGGGCACCGGCCGAGATCTTCGTCAGCGGCTTCACACCCCGCCAGAAGGCCATCGAAAAATACCCGCCGCCCTCCACGCTGGCGGCGGGCGCCGCACCCGGGGTGGCGTTGCGACTAGGCAATGTCGACATGGACACCGACTGCGCGGTCTCGCTGGCGCTCGACTTCAACATCTGCGCGCTGTTCCCGTACGACCCGATGAAGGAAGAGGAGTCGATCAAGAAAACGCCGTACATCTACCTGTGCCGCGTCGGCCAGTGGCTGGACATCTGGAAACTCCAAAGCGTGCTGGCCACCCACCTCGCCTATGCGAAAGAGGTCGCGGTCACCGAGGTCAAAGCCGAAGACATCGTCGGATGCGTCAAGGTCACCCGCACACTCTCCGGCAAAACCATCACCTATTCGATCACCGACCGCCTCGTCAACGGAAACTTCCGAACCGACGGCACGGAACCGAAGACCCTGGGACTGTCTCGCTAACGGTGTTTCCGGCGTCTTTGGTTAGTAGGTTTCGGCGGCCGGGAACCGGTCGCCGAAGGTGATCGAGAAGGCGTTCAGG
>NZ_JBFBAJ010000026.1:0-46308 GCF_040682215.1 Actinoplanes sp. NPDC051346
GCCCGCCGCGCACTGCGGCCCGCCACGCCGCCCGCTCACTACGGCCCGCCGCGCACTGCGGCCCGCCACGCCGCCCGCTCACTACGGCCCGCCGCTCACTGCGGCCCGCCACGCCGCCCGCTCACTACGGCCCGCCGCGCACTGCGGCCCGCCACGCCGCCCGCTCACTGCGGCCCGCCGCTCACTGCGGCCCGCCGCGCCGGCCGTTCACTCCGGCTCGTGGGGCCGGTCGCTTTCTGGCGTTCGCATTGGTGAAGGCCGCTCTGGCGCAGTCACGCGCTTCGGGTTGGGACGCCGCTCGTTCGTTGTGGCGGGGTCTAGCGGGCGGTTTGGGCCGGCGGTGGGGGACGGCTGGGAGGTGCGACGGCCTTGGTGCGGTAGCCGCCGGAGGCGGTCCGGCCCCGGTGTTGCGGTTGGGTGCCTACGGCCGCGTACCCAAGAAATCAAAAGATCTTGACCCCGCTGAAAACAAGCGCGTAACCCCGCCCCGGAGGCGTCGTTGAGTGTGGTGTCGGCGCGCTGAGCGACGACGAATGCGGCCGATGCCCTGTCGGTCGAGGGGTGGCGGCGGGGCATCGTGCATGAGAGGCCGGACGTGTGAGGGGTGCGTCCGGCCTCTCCCCTTAACTCTTTGCAGCTATTTAGTGATTATCCGTCAAGAAACGGGTGTCGCTACATTGGCGCGCACCCATTCGATGATGGATGCCGTCGTCGCGCCCGGGGTGAAAATGTGCGCGACGCCGAGCTTCTCCAACTCGGCGATGTCGTCGACGGGAATGATGCCGCCACCGAAAACCACGATGTCGGTCGCGTCTCGTTCGGCGAGCAGTTCCAGCACCCGGCGGAAGAGCGTCATGTGGGCGCCGGAGAGCACCGAGAGGCCGATCGCGTCGGCGTCCTCCTGGACGGCCGTCTCGACGATCTGCTCGGGCGTCTGGTGCAGCCCGGTGTAGACCACCTCCATGCCGGCGTCACGCAGGGCCCGGGCCACCACCTTGGCCCCTCTGTCGTGCCCGTCGAGCCCTGGCTTGGCGACGACGACCCTGATCCGTGCTTGCATGTTGCGACCCCTTCGGCGCGCGTCGAGTCAGACCTTAACGAACGGTAACCCGATGGCGTTGAACCCTGGTAGCCGCCGCTCCGTACTACCGGCCGGCATCGGAGCGGCCCGCCACTCGGATGCAAGCACCGTTCACCGTATTCCACGTCACATTACGTTGTGTTTGTTAGACAGTTACGGAGAGCCAACCGTGCCGCTCCTCAGAAAAGCTGACCAACTCGGACAATCACCGTCGAATGCTCCGACAGAACTGTCAGGGAATTGGCGCTGCGACTTGTGACCGGCGTTGCGTTTGGCTACCGTGGCTCCCGGCTGTCAACCGGTTAACCCCGGACCTGCGGCTCGGCAAACCACCGTTCAGCACGTGTTCGCCTTCGGTGGCTGCCGCTTTTCGCCACCGACGGAGGATTGTTCGTGCGTCAGCGCTTGTCGTCTGAGCCCGACCGCTATCGCGGCCGTCGCCGTGTGCCCACCCCTCCGCGCAGCCGCTACGCCGCGGTCGTCACCTCAGCCTTCGTCGGCGCGGGAGTCGTCGCCCTCGGATCGGCGTCACAGCTCCCCGACGCCAAGGCCGTCAACCCCACGGTCCTGCAGAGCCTCGAGGAAGCCTCCAGCGCCCAGGAAGCGCTCGCGGAACGCTCGGCGGACCCCGGCACCCGCGCCTCCCGCGGCGAAGAGCGCACCGTCGCCGCCGCGGTCACCGAGGAGGAGGCCGCCGCCCAGACCTGGCTCCTGCCCCTCGAGGACTACGAGTTCACCTCGCCCTACGGCGTCCGCTTCGGCAAGCTCCACGCGGGCATCGACCTGGCAGCCCCGGAGGGCACGCCGTACAAGGCGGTCCACGGCGGCAAGGTGACCTCGGCCGGCTACAACGGCGGCTACGGCTACTCGATCACCATCAAGCACGACGACGGCACCGAGATGATCTACGCCCACTCCCGCCGCCTGCTGGTCCAGGCCGGCGATGAGGTCCAGGCGGGCCAGATCATCGGCGAGGTCGGCAACACCGGATACTCGTACGGGACCCACCTGCACCTCGAGGTGCACGTGAACGGGTCGCCCACCGACCCGATCGGCTTCCTGCGCTCCCACGGGGTCGACATCAAGCTCAAGATCGAATCCGTGATGGGCGCGCTCGCGGCTTCCTGAGCCGGCCTCTCGACCTCCGAGCCGGCCTCTCGACCTCCGAGCCGGCCTCTCGACCTCCGAGCCGGCTTCTCGACCTTCCGAGCCGGCATCTTGCGGCCGCCCTGAGCCCGCTCTCTCGCAGCCTCCTGAGTTGCCCTCCCGCGACCTCCTGAGCCGCTCCTGCCGTTCCCCCTTCCTGGGCCCCGCCGGTCGCCGTTCAGGCCGCGACGACGGCGCGGACGCCAACGCGCCATCGACTCCGCAGACCACACTGCGCCGCGCACGCGCGCCTAGCAGCTAAACCCTCCCGCGCACGGCTGCCGCGCGCCCACACGCCGAACCTCAGGGCCGCCTTCCCGCCGCCCGTGGGCCCACCCGCCCAGGACCCACCGCCCACGCGACCGGCGCAACCGATCCAGCGACCCCGGCGGTTCACCGGGCCGCGACCAGCGGCCAGCGAGTCGGCGACCAGCGACCGAGCGGCCCGCGACCGAGCGGCCAGGCCCCGGCGGCCCGCGACGCGGCAGCCAGGCCCCGGCGGCCAGCGACCCGGCGGCCAGCGACCCGGCGGCCAGCGACCCGGCGGCCAGCGAGCCGGCGGCCAGCGAGCCGGCGACCAGCGACCAGCGACCGAGCGGCCCGCGACCAAGCGGCCCGCGACCGAGCGGCCCGCGACCAAGCGGCCCGCGACCGAGCGGCCAGGCCCCCGACGGTAAGCGAGCCGGCGGTCAGCGACCCGGCAACGCGGCGCCTGCGGCCAGTGGGCCAGCGACGCCCTCGACGGCGGCACCTGGAACGCCGGCGGCCCGCCCCCAAGCAGGTGCCCGTCCCGCTGATGGGGCCGGTGGCGGTGCGCGAGCACTCCGGCGGCCAGCGGCGGCGGCGGCGGCAGCGGCAGCGGCAGCGGCAGCGGCAGCGGCAGCGGCAGCGGCAGCGGCAGCGGCAGCGGCAGCGGCCAGCAAGTCAGCGATCCGAGCCCTTTGCAACCTGCTGGCAACCGGGGCGGTAGCAGGTCAGGGAGCCTGCTCAGGCAGCCCGGGCGCCATGCCGACAGGCAGGTGTCAGATCGCAGTCGGAGCCTGGAGGATCAGCCAACCGTGCAGCATCGAGCCCCACGGAACGTGCACGGTAAGCACCGCAGGACCACTCCGTTGCACAGCCACCGTGCACCGCGTGATCCGATCGCCGAGAAGGGTCGCTATGCCGTGGCCGCGGCTCTTGTCGCGGGCGTGGGCGTCACCGGGGTCGCCGCCGCGAGTGACGGCGCCGGGCCGGCCAGTGCGGTCGCGAGGGCGAACAGCCAGGCGACCATGATTCCGTCACCCGGCATCACGCCGTCACCGGCCGCGACGCCGTCGAGCGGTGTGGCGCAATCGACCAGCGTGGCGCCGTTGCCGGCGGCGGGGGTGGCGCCGGGCGGCCAGCCGTACGTTGCGCAGCGTCGCAAGGTCAAGCCGCTTCCGCAGTGGGTGAATCCGATGCCGGAGGGCTCGGTCACGTCCTGCTTCGGCCAGCGTTGGGGCCGCCTGCACGCGGGTGTCGACCTTGCCGCTCCGATGGGTACTCCCATTCGCGCGGCGGGCAAGGGTGTCGTGGTCTCCGCGGGTGCCGCCGAGGGGTACGGCAACGCGGTGCTGATCGACCATGGGAACGGCTACCTCACCCACTACGGCCACATGTCGGTGATCACGGCGACGGCGGGCCAGCGGGTCGAGGCGGGCGATCAGATCGGCGAGGAGGGCTCGACGGGCCACTCGACCGGGCCGCACCTGCACTTCGAGGTGCACCAGGGCAGCTACCAGAACCCGATCGAGCCCACGCAGTGGATGCACGAGCACGGCGTCGACATCGCCAGCTGCGCGACCTTCACGAACTGATCCGAACAGCCCGGAACCAAGAACGGGACAACCGCGGCAGTCACGACCCGACCAAACCGGCCACAAGGCCGTGGCCCCAAGGCCCCAAGGCCCCAAGGCCCCAAGGCCCCAAGGCCCCAAGGCCCCAAGGCCCCAAGGCCCCAAGCCCACGGCCACAAGGCCACAAGGCCGCGGCCACACGGCCACGGCCACACGGCCACGGCCACAAGGGGCCATGGCTACAACGGCCCCGGCAACCTCACCCCGGGAAGCCGGCCGAGGGCCGCAACGCCTACAGCTTTTCGATGGGTGCGTGTCGTAGCACCAGCCACATGACCTGGTCGCCGAAGTCGATCTGGGCGCGGGCTCCTGGGCCCTGCCCCTCGACGGTCACCACCCGGCCCAGCCCGTATCGCTGGTGGTTGACCCGGTCACCGGCCGCCACCTTCGGGGCCTGCTTCATCTCGCTGGCCGTGGTGAGCTTGCTGGCGTCCACCCCGAGCCGTTCCGCGATGCGTTGCGCCTTGGGCGTGCCCCCGGCGAAGCCTCCGCCCCGGCCGAAGCCGCGCTCCGAGTCGCGACCGTAGTCGCCGCCGCGGCCGCCCACGCCGCCGCCGGTGCCCGACCATGAGGTGTACGAGCCGGCCGTGCGCTCCCAGCGCACCAACTCAGGCGGCAGTTCGTCGGTGAACCGGGACGGCGGGTTGTATTGCGGCTGCCCCCAGCCCGAGCGGGTTACCGCGCGGGAGAGGTACAGCCGTTGGCGGGCGCGGGTGATGCCGACGTAGGCGAGGCGCCGTTCCTCTTCCAGTTCGGTGTTGTCGCCGAGGGCCCGCATGTGCGGGAAGACGCCGTCCTCGAGGCCGGTCAGGAAGACCACGGGGAACTCGAGGCCCTTGGCCGTGTGCAGCGTCATCAGGGTGACCACGCCCTGGTGGTCCGGGTCGTCGCTGGGGATCTGGTCGGCGTCGGCGACCAGGGCGACCTGCTCGAGGAAGCCGGCCAGGGTCGCGGCCTGCGGCTCGTCCTCCTCGGCCTGGGCCTCGACGCGTTCGGTGTATTCGCGGGCGACGCTGACGAGCTCCTGCAGGTTTTCCACGCGGCCCTGGTCCTGCGGGTCGAGGCTTTCCTCCAATTCGGACAGCAGTCCGGAACGCTGGAGGACGGACTCGAGCACCTCCTCCGGCGGGGCCGTCCGCGACAGCTCCCGCAGATCGTCGAGAAGCTGGACGAAGTCCGCGATGCTGTTGGCGGCGCGGGTGGAAATGCCCGGTGCGTTCCTGGCGTGGCGCAGCGCCTGGCCGAACGAGATGCGGTCGCGAGTGGACAATGCCTCGACGCAGGCCTCAGCACGGTCGCCGATGCCTCGTTTCGGGGTGTTCAGCACCCGGCGGATGCTCACCGTGTCGTCGTCGTTGACCACCGCGCGCAGGTAGGCGAGCGCGTCGCGTACCTCCTTGCGCTCGTAGAAGCGCACGCCTCCGACGACCTTGTAAGGCAGGCCGACGCGGATGAAGACCTCTTCGAAAACCCGGGACTGCGCGTTCGTACGGTAGAAGACCGCGACATCCCCAGGGCGCACCTCATGGTTGTCGCCCAGCCGGTCGATCTCCCGGGCGACCCAGTCGGCCTCGGCGTGCTCGGTGTCGGCGACGTAGCCGACGATCTGCTCGCCGGCGCCCTGGTCGCTCCAGAGCCGCTTGGGTTTGCGGCTGGTGTTGCGGTCGATGACCGCGTTCGCCGCGGACAGGATCGTCTGGGTGGAGCGGTAATTCTGCTCCAGCAGGATCGTGCGCGCGTCGGGGTAGTCGCGTTCGAACTCGAGGATGTTGCGGATCGTCGCGCCCCGGAACGCGTAGATCGACTGGTCGGCGTCGCCGACCACGCACAGCTCGGCCGGGGGAACCTCGCCGCCCTGGGTGCCGACGAGCTCCTTGACCAGCATGTACTGCGCGTGGTTGGTGTCCTGGTATTCGTCGACGAGCACGTGCCGGAAGCGTCGGCGATATGCCTCGGCGACGTGGGGGTGCGACTGCAGCAGGTGCACGGTGGCCATGATGATGTCGTCGAAGTCGAGCGCGTGCGCCTCGAGGAGGCGGCGCTGGTAGAGCTCGTAAGCCTCGGCGACGGCCCGCTCGTTGGGGCCCTTGGCCTTCTCCTTGAACGCGGCCGGGTCGACCAGCTCGTTCTTCAGGTTGGACACCTGGGCGGCGAGGCCGCGGGCGGTGTAGCGCTTGGGGTCGAGGTCGAGCTCGCGGGCGACCAACTGCATCAGGCGCCGCGAGTCGTCGGCGTCGTAGATCGAGAAGGTGCTCTTGAGCCCGGCGTGCTGGTGCTCGGCCCGCAGGATGCGCACGCAGGCGGAGTGGAAGGTCGATACCCACATCAACCGGGCGCGCGGGCCGACGATCGCGGCGACCCTTTCCTTCATCTCGCCGGCGGCCTTGTTGGTGAAGGTGATCGCGATGATCTGGCCGGGATGCACGTCGCGCTCGGCGAGCAGGTGGGCGATCCGGTGGGTCAGGACCCGCGTCTTGCCCGACCCGGCACCGGCGACGATGAGCAGCGGCGTGCCGGCATGGGTGACCGCGTCGCGCTGCGGCCCGTTGAGGCCGGCCAGCAGCGCCTCCGGGTCGAGGCGCCGCGCCGGCGGGCGCCGCGCCGGCGGGCGCCGCGAATCTCCCTGGGTGACCGTGGCAGGGACCGAGGACTGGGCCGGAGGCTGGACCGCAGGCATCGCGAACAGGGGCTGGGTATTTTCGGGAAGGGCTCGCATCGCGCGGACAAGTCTATGCCCGGGGTCCGACAATATCTTCGTGGCCTGGGGCCGCACCAAGGGCGGAAACGCCACGAAAAGGTTGCGCGACCGGCGCTCGCAACCAACCTGTCATCCGGAAGTGGTAGCGCTGACCAGCATCGATGCTCCAGGCTGTCGAGGTTGATTGATCTGAATCCGACCGGGAGACCCAATACTATGAACCACCCCCGCCATCGCGGCTGGGCTGTGCTGCGTCATCTCGCCGTGCCCGCCCTGGCACTGGCCGTCGTCGCCACACTGCCGTTGACCCGCTCCGAGGACGCGCCCGCGGCCCCCGAGTACAAGGCCGGCCTCGCGCCGATCAGCGTCAACTACGGGCTCGGGTACGGACCGACCGTCAAGGGTCAGTTCCTCAGCTACAACGACTTCCACGGCGCCATCGACCCGCCGGGCGGGTCCGGGGCGGTCGTCAACGGCGTGCCCGCGGGCGGCGTCGAATATCTGGCCACGTACCTGAAGAACCTGCGGGCCGAGGCCGCCACCGAGGGCCGGCAGACGGTCACCGTCGGCGCCGGCGACCTCATCGGCGGCTCGCCGCTGGTCAGCGCCGCGTTCCACGACGAGCCGGCGATCGAGCTCATGAACGAGGTCGGCCTGCAGGTCTCCTCGGTCGGCAACCACGAGTTCGACGAGGGCGTCAACGAGCTCATCCGCATCCAGCGCGGCGGCTGCCACCCGGTCGACGGGTGCCAGGACGGCGATGGATACCGCGGGGCGAAGTTCACCTATCTCGCCGCGAACACCATCAACAAGAAGACCGGCCTGCCGATCCTGCCCCCGATCGACATCAAGTTCATCAAGGGCCAGCCGGTCGGCTTCGTCGGCCTGACCCTGGAGGGCACCGCCGGGATCGTGAACCCGGCCGGCATCAAGAACGTACGGTTCGCGAACGAGATCGAGACCGCCAACAAGTGGGGCACCCTGCTCAAGCTGTTCGGCGTCAAGGCGCAGGTGCTGCTCGTGCACCAAGGCGGCCAGCAGAAGGGCTCCGATGACAACCCGGTGCCCGGCGTCTCCGACTGCAACGACTTCAGCGGTCCGGTCGTCGACATCGTCAAGGGCCTCAACCCCGAGTTCAGCCTGGTGGTCTCGGGGCACACGCACAAGTTCTACTCGTGCGAGCTGCCGAACTCGAAGGGCACCTCGGTGGTGACCAGCGCCGGCAACAACGGTCAGGTCGTCACCGACATCGACTACAGCATCGACCGGCGCACCGGCCGGTTCGCCGAGATCACGGCGAAGAACGTGGTGGTCGAGAACGGCGTGCCCGACGGCAACGGCGGCTGGAAGAAGGACCCGGTCACGGGCGCCTTCCTCAAGAACCCCGAGACGGTGGACGCCAAGGCCAAGAAGGTCGCCGACAAGTACCGTACGGCGGTCGCGCCGATCGCCAACAAGGTCGTCGGCACCATCACCGGTGACATCGTGCGGATCGCCGGCGCCAACGGCGAGTCGCCGCTGGGCGACGTCATCGCGGACGCGCAGCTCGCCTGGACCAAGGGCGACGGCGCGCAGCTCGCGCTGATGAACCCGGGCGGCATCCGCGCCGACTTCGACGCCGAGGCGTCCATGGGCGGCGAGCCCGACGGCAAGGTCACCTACGGCGAGGCGTTCGCGGTCCAGCCGTTCAACAACCTCGTGGTGACCCAGACCCTGACCGGCGCACAGCTCAAGGACGTCCTGGAGCAGCAGTTCGTCGGCTTCGGCGGGCAGACCACCCAGCGCATCCTGCAGGTGTCTGCCGGCCTGACCTACACCTGGAACAGCACGTCGCCGGCCGGCTCGAAGGTGTCCGCGCTGGCCCTGAACGGCACGCCGATCGACCCGGCCGCCTCGTACCGGGTGACGTCGAACGACTTCCTCGCCAACGGCGGGGACGGGTTCACGAACCTGGCGCTCGGCACCAACCGGACCACCGCGCAGGGCTTCGACATCGACGCCCTGACCGGATACCTCGGTGCCGGCAACCCGATCGCGCCCGGCCCGGCCAACCGCATCACCAAGGCCGGCTGAGCGGGATTTCCCGATCGTGTCTCACGGTTCGGGCCGTTTCCTTGCGGGACGGCCCGGGCCGGGGTCATACTCGCTTCGTGATTCAGCGCGCTTCGTATTTTTACTACGGCACCGGAGGTCCGGCGACCGTAGGACGCGTCTGAACGACATGCCTACATCAAGCCCCGGGCTTCCCAGCCCGGGGCTTGATGCTGTCCGGACTGGGTCGACCGCGGCGTCAGCACCCGAGGAGCAGGACATGAGCGCAGACCTGATCGACCAGCCCGCGAGCGCGGCCGCCACCGGCCACGACACCGCCAAGAACGGCAACGACGCCGCCCGGCACGGCCACGACACCGCCAAGAACGGCAACGACGCCGCCAGGCACGGCCACGACACCGCTGGCCGGCAGACCGGCACCAGCGACCAGCTGGCCGCCGACGAGATCCACGCGATCCGTGAGCGCATCGACGCGATCGACCAGGCGCTGATCGACCTCTGGCTGGAGAGATCACACCTGTCGCAGCAGGTGGGCCGCACCCGCATGGCCTCCGGCGGCACCCGCCTGGTGCTGTCCCGCGAACGCGAGATCGTCGAACGCTTCCGCGAGGCCCTCGGCCCGGACGGCACCCAGGTCGCCCTCCTACTCCTCCGCGCCGGCCGCGGCCCCCTCTGACCGGCTCGCTCCAAGGGGTGCGACCCCCTCTGACCGCCACCACCCTGGGTTTGATCTTTGGTTTGAGCTCAGCCACTCACGCACCTGGCAGGGTGCGGGTGACCGTTCAGGAGCCGCCAGGCGACTGGTCACCCGCGCCCGGTCTCTGGCGGGAGCGACGTCTAGGACCACGACGAACCCGAGTCATGAAGAATTTGATCTTTCGTCGCGCCAAAGCAGAAGGGGCCCGCCCACCGGACGGACCCCTTCATCAACAAACCTCACACCGCGTGAACCACGTCCCGCGGCTCTGCGAAGTGGCAGGCGCTCGGGTGCGGCGACCGCTCCCGGATCTGCAGCAGCGGTTCCTGCTCGGCACAGATCGGCTGGGCCTTCCAGCAGCGCGTGCGGAACCGGCAACCCGAGGGCGGGTTCGCCGGCGACGGCACGTCGCCCTCCAGGACGATCTGGTCGCGGTGGCCGCGCAGCCTCGGGTCCGGCACGGGTACGGCAGACAGCAGAGCCTGCGTGTACGGGTGCGTCGGGCGCTCGTAGATCTGCTCGTCGTTGCCGATCTCGACGACCTTGCCGAGGTACATGACCGCGACCCGGTCCGAGATGTGGCGGACCACGGACAGGTCGTGGGCGATGAAGATGTAGGAGAGGCCGAAGTCGTTCTGCAGCCCCTCCAACAGGTTGATCACCTGCGCCTGGATCGACACGTCGAGCGCGGAGACCGGCTCGTCGCAGACGATGATCTCGGGCTTGAGCGCGAGCGCGCGGGCGATGCCGATGCGCTGGCGCTGGCCGCCGGAGAACTGGTGCGGGTAGCGGTTGACGTGGTCGGGGTTGAGGCCGACCGTGTCCAGCAGGTCCTGCACCGCCTTGACGCGCCCCTTGCGGGGGGTCACCTCGGGGTGGATCTCGAACGGCTCGCCGATGATGTCGCCGACCGTCATGCGCGGGTTCAGCGACGTGTACGGGTCCTGCAACACCATCTGGATGTTGCGCCGAGCCTTGCGCAGCGCGCCGCCCTTGAGCGTGACCATGTTCTCGCCGCGGACGTTGATCGAGCCCGCGGTCGGCTTCTCCAGCCCGACGAGCAGCTTGGCCAGCGTCGACTTGCCGCAGCCGGACTCGCCCACCACGCCGAGCGTCTCGCCGCGGCGCAGTTGGAGGTCCACGCCGTCGACGGCCCGCACGGCGCCGACCTTCGACTGGAAGAGGATGCCCTGGGTGATCGGGAAGTGCTTCTTGAGACCGCGGGTCTCGAGCACCACTTCGTTGCGGTCGCTCATGCCATCGCCTCCGCTGGCGCTACGGCGATGGCCTTCGCCACGCGCTGACTCACTGATTCGCTCACATGCACGCTCATTCGCCGACCACGTCCCTCCAGAAGTGGCAGCGGGAGGTGCGGCCCGGCGCTACCACGTACGGCGGTGGCGGCGGGTTCTGCCGACACACGTCCTGGGCGTACGCGCAGCGCGGGTTGAAGGCGCAGCCCTTCGGGATGGCGGTCAGCGCCGGCGGCAGGCCGCCGATGACGTTCAGCTGCTGACCCTTCATGTCGAGCCGGGGGATCGACTCGAGCAGGGCCTTCGCGTACGGGTGGGACGGGCGCGCGTAGATGTCGTAGACCGGCGCCTCCTCGACGACCTTGCCCGCGTACATCACGGAGATGCGGTCGGCGACGTCCGCGACCACGCCCATGTCGTGCGTGATGAGGATGAGGCCCATGTTGCGCTGTTGCTGCAACTCCGCGAGCAGGCCCATGATCTGCGCCTGCACGGTCACGTCGAGCGCCGTGGTGGGCTCGTCGGCGATGAGCACCTCGGGGTCCAGCGCCAGCGCCATCGCGATCATCACGCGCTGGCGCATGCCGCCGGAGAACTGGTGCGGGTAGTCGCCGATCCGGGCCCGGGCGGCCGGGATCTTGACCTGGTCGAGCAGCTCGATCGAGCGCCTCTTGGCATCGGCCCGGGACATGCCTCGGTGCTTGCGGAACAGCTCGGCGAGCTGGTATCCGACGGTGAACACCGGGTTGAGGGCCGACAGCGCGTCCTGGAAGATCATCGCGATCTGGTTGGCGCGCACCTTGCGGCGCTGCTTCTCCGACAGCTTCAGCAGGTCGAGACCGCGGTACTTGACCTCGCCCTTGGTGATGAAGCCGGGAGGGGTGTCCAGGATGCCCATGATCGCCTGAGCGGTCACGGACTTGCCGCAGCCGGACTCGCCGAGGATGGCGAGGGTCTCACCGGGCGCCAGCGTGAAGTTGGCACCGTTGACGGCGTGGGCTACGCCGTACTGGGTGCGGAACTCCACGTGCAGGTCGTTCACTTCGAGGAGCGGCGCGCGCGGGTCCAGTCCCGGCAGAACGTCGATCTCCGCCTTGATGTCGGTCATGTCTGCGGTCACCGCAACTTCGGGTCGAAGGCGTCGCGGACCGCGTCGCCGAGCATGATGAAGGCCAGCACCGTGGCCGCGAGGAAGAGGGACGGCCACACCAGCGGCGCGGGCGCGACCCGGGCGACCGGGGTCGCCTCCGCGATCGAGATGCCCCACGAGATGGCGTCGTTCTTCAGGCCGATGCCGAGGAACGACAGGGTCGCCTCGCTGGCGATGTTGGCACCCAACAGCAGGGTCAGCACCACGATGAACGACGCGGTCGAGTTCGGCAGGATGTGCCGCATCATCAGCCGCGCCGGTCCGGAGCCGAGCATCCGGGCGGCCGCCACATAGTCCTGGTTCTTGGACGCGATGACCGAGGAGCGCATGATCCGGGCCGCGGTGGTCCAGCCCAGCACGCCGAGCGTGAGGGTCACCGCCATGACGCCGTTGCTGGTCGGGTCGGACGACAGGCGCTTGGCCAGCACGATGGCGGCGAGCAGGAACGGGATGCCGAGGACGACGTCGATGAAACGCGACAGGAGCGCGTCCGCCCACCCGCCGAAGTAGCCGGCGGCGAGGCCGACGACCAGGCCGATGATCCCGGAGAGCAGCGTCGCCACCAGACTCACCTGCAGCGAGTTGCGCGCGCCGTAGATGGTCTTCGCGTAGACGTCACAGCCCTGGTAGTCGAACCCGAACAAGGCGTTGCCGCTCGGGCCGGCGTGCTGGCGGGACAGGGCGCACGAGCGCGGGTCGCCGGCGCCGAACAGCCCCGGGAACACGGCCATCGCCGTGATGATGATGACCAGCACCGCCGCGAACCAGAAGATCTTGCTCTTGCGGAGGTCGATCCAGGCGTCGGCGGCCAGGCTGCGGGGCTTGTCCTTCTTGTTCGCGTGCCGGGGCTCGGTCGGCGCTTCGCCACTGGGGCCCGCGACCGCGGCTACCGCGTCGATGTCACTCATAACGAATCCTTGGGTCGAGGGCGGCGTACATCAGGTCGACCAGCAGGTTCACGACCAGGAAGACGATCACCAGGATGCTGACGAACCCCACCACGAGCGGACCGTCCTCGGTCCGGATGCCGCGGAAGAGGTTGAAGCCGACCCCCGGGATGTTGAATACGCCTTCGGTCACGATCGCGCCGGACATGAGGCCGCCGATGTCGACGCCGATGAGCGTCACGACCGGAATGAGCGAGTTGCGCAGCACGTGCACGCCGATCACCCGCTGGCGGGACAGACCTTTCGCGCGGGCCGTGCGAACGTAGTCGGAGCGTAGGTTCTCCGCGACGGAGGCGCGGGTGACCCGCAGCTCGGTCGCCAGCACCAGGCTGCCCAGCACGACGGCGGGCATGAGCAACGCCCAGAGGGTGGGTTCAGCGCCGGCTGTGGGCGGGAACCAACCAAGCTTGATGCCGAAGATGAGCTGGGTCAGCGGGGCGAGCACGATGATCGGCAGCGACAGGATGATCAGCGTGATCACCAGCGTCACGTTGTCGAAGAGGCCGCCGCGACGGATACCGGAGATGACGCCGGCCGTGATGGCTACCGCGGCGACGATGATGATCGAGAGGACCGCGAGCTTGATGGTGATCGGCCAGGCCGTCTCCATCATGTCGGCGATCTTGCGACCGGTGAGCGAGGTGCCGAAGTCCCCGGAGAGCAGGCCCTTCATGTAGTACCAGTACTGCATGAAGAACGACTCGTTGAGGTGGTAACGCTCGGTCAGCGCGAGGCGGACGTTCTCGGAGATGGGTCGTTCGCCCGCCAACGCCTGGAGGGGGTCGTCCTGGTTGGCGAACATCAGCGCGTAGACGATGAAGGTGGCCCCGAAGAACGTCAGGACCATCTGCAGTAGGCGCCGCACGATATAGCGGAACATACGGATTTAGCCTCTTCCGCGGAAGATGCGCCGCGTGGCGTCGTGGGCCAGGCGGCTAATAGGAGGGGATACACACAACGGTGGCGCCACGGTTTCACAAAAACCGTGACGCCACCACTGCACGAACGGCTTAGCTCACTTCTTCACTTCGATCTTGTAGAGGTCCACCTTCGTGAAGATGTCGACCTCCACGTTGGTGACCTTCGGCGAGTGGCCGAAGTTGTTCTGACCGAACCGGAGCGGGATGACCGGCATGTCCTTGGCGAGGATGTCCTCGGCCGCCTGCCACTTCGCCTGGGCCTCGTCGGTCGTCTTGGCCGCCGAGCCCTCCTTCAACAGAGCGTCGAAGGCCGGGTTGCTGTAGCCGTAGTAGTTCGAGGAACCACCGGTGGCGAACAGCGGGCCGAGGTAGTTCTCCATCAGCGGGTAGTCCATGACCCAGCCGAGGCGGATCAGGCCGACCGGCTGCTTCTTCTCGACCTTGGTCAGCAGGTCGGCGAACTTGGGCTCACCGACGCCTGTGCAATCGATGCCCAGCGAGGCCTTGACCTGGTTGCACATCGCGTCGACCCAGGCCTTGTGACCACCGTCGGCGTTGTAAGTGATCTGGACCTTAGCCGGACCACCGTTCGCCGTCCAGAGCTTCTTGGCCTCCGTCGGGTTCCACTCGCAGTTGGCGCCACAGGTGTTCTCGCGGTAGCCGGCGACCGCCGGCGACACGAAGCTCGTGGCGGGCGTCTGCGACCCGAGGAAGATCTGGTCGGTCATCTCCTTGCGGTTGATCGCCATGGAGAGGGCCTTGCGGATCTCGGGGCTCTTGAACTCCTTCTGGAACGTCGGGAAGCCGACGAACTGGAAGGCCGAGCTCGGGCTCTTCTTGAAGCGCTCGCCCAGGTCACCCGGCGCGGCGGCCAGGCTCTCGATCGGAATCTGGGTCTGCACGTCGTCGTTACCGGCGACCAGGTCGGCGTACTCGGCCTTCTCGTCCTGGTAGATCTTGAAGGTCACGCCGTCGATCTTGGGCACGGTACCCTTGAAGCCCTGGACCTTCTCGACCTCGATCTTCGAGTCGTGCTGCCAGGTGCCCTTCATCTTGAAGGGGCCGTTTCCGATGATCGCGTCCTCGAAGCCATCGGCGATCTTGCCGGGGGCGGAGAACGCGGCCTTCGGCAGCGGGTGGAAGGCCGTGTAACCCATGACGGACTTCCAGCCGGCGAACGGCGTCGTGAGCGTCACGGTGAAGGTGGTGTCGTCCACCTTTTTGAGACCGGTGAGGGTCTTGGCCTTCGGCTCGGGGGCCTTCTTCGGGCCCTCTTCGCCGTCCGGGTCCTTGGACTGGAGGTCCGCGTAACCGTCGATGCGCTCGTAGAAGTAGGAAGCACCCTGGGCGTTGGGGCCGTAGGCGCCGTAGTTCCAGGCGTCGATGTAGTTGTCGGCGACAACCTGCTCGCCGTTGTGGAACGTGAAGCCTGGCTTCAGCTTCACCGTCCAGACCTTGTTGTCGTCCGAGGTGATGGACTCGGCGGCAAACTCGACGGGCTTGCTCTGCGCGTCGAAGTCGACGAGCGGGTAGAACAGTGCGGCAAGGACCTGCGCACCACCGGTTTCCGTCGTGTTCGACGGAATCAGGTGCTGCGGTTCAGCGATTCCGATGACGATGCTGTTCGAGGCGGAGTCAGCTTCCTCCGACCCACCTCCGCAGCCTGCGGCCAACAAGGCAATGGCGGTCGCGCCGACCGCCATCTTCCATGGGCGATTCCCAAACATGGGAGTGCCTCCTTCAGAGGGCGCTCACGAGGGGTTGTGTGAGTAGGTGCCACCCTTACACAGCGGCCCTAGACCTTGGACGCGCCGTTATCAACCCGATATTCGCCCGTTGCGCCTCAGCGGCCTGAAAAAAGTCATACTTTCGGCCAGCGACAAGGCCCTGACCAGCAACTTTGGGTCAGCCGTAATGGTCCAGCGACGGTCCGTAAGCGCAATGTCGGGTTTCGCCCCTGGCGTGGCGAATCATCCCCGCCGGACGGTTGACGTCGGCTAGACGAGTCGGCGATCCGCGGCCCATCTCGACAGTTCGTAACGGTTGGACATCTGCAGTTTTCGCAACACGTTCGACACATGCGTCTCCACCGTCTTGATGGAGATGAAGAGCTCCTTGGCGATCTCCTTGTACGCGTACCCGCGCGCCAGCAACCGCAGCACCTCCCGCTCGCGGTTGGTGAGCTGATCGAGCTCCGGATCGGCCACCGGGACGTCCGGGCGCGCGGCGAAGGCGTCCAGCACGAAACCCGCCAGCCGCGGGCTGAACACGGCGTCGCCGTCGGCCACCCGCCGGACCGCCGCCGCCAGCTCGTCCGGCGAGATGGTCTTCGTGACATAGCCCCGCGCGCCGGCCCGGATCAGCCCGATCACGTCCTCGGCGGCGTCGGACACCGACAGCGCGAGGAACTTGACCTGCGGGTGCGTACGCCGCATCGCGTCCAACACCGCCCTGCCCCCGCCGTCGGGCATGTGAACGTCGAGCAACACGACGTCGGGCGTGGTCGCGGCGATCCGCGCGACCGCCTCCGCGACGGAGCTGGCCTCCCCCACCACGTCGACGTGCACACCCAGTTCGGCGCGGACACCGGCCCGGAACATCGCATGGTCGTCCACGAGGAAGACGGTGAGGCGTCGTCCCTCCTCGGCGGCAGTCTCGGTCATCGTGCGTTCTCCTTTCCGGCGGCGACGCTGTCGCGCGAGGCGGGCAGTGTCAGGCGGACTTCCGTGCCGTCCCCCGGCTCGCTGCGGATCACGGCCTTGCCGCCGTGTCGCTGCATGCGTCCGATGATCGAGCCGCGTACGCCATGGCGGGTATCTTCCACCGCGTTCGGGTCGAACCCGGCGCCGCGGTCGCGCACGAACACACTCAGCTCGGTGTCCTCGACCTCGGCGTACAGCGAGACGGTGAGCACGCCCGCGTGCCGGGCCGCGTTGACCAGTGCCTCACGCGCGGCGGCGACCAGGGCGGCCACCCGTTCGTCACACTGCGTATCGCCGACGACGACGGTCTCCACCGAGATCGCGTAGGTGTCCTCGACCTCGGCCGCCGCCTGTTCGAGGGCCGCCGCGAACCGCTCGGTCGGCGACGCGGTCGGCTTGTAGAGCCAGTTGCGCAGCGAACGTTCCTGGCCCCGGGCGAGCCGCTGGACCTGCTTGATGTCGGCGGAGTTGCGCTGGATGAGGGCGAGCGTGTGCAGCACCTGGTCGTGGATCATGGCCGCCACCTCGGCACGCTCCTGCTCGCGGATGCGTCCCTCCCGCTCGGAACGAAGCTGGCTGAAGGTGCGCCACAGCAGAGGTGCCACCACCACGCCGACCCCGAGCAGGCCGACCAGAGCGAAGATCACGCCGTTGAAGACCGTGGTGAGGTTGCCCTTGGGAAGGAACACCGCCAGCACCCCGATAACGCCGACGGCGACCAGCACGCCACCGCCGATGAAGCGGAAAACGAACGAGCGGCGGTCACTCTCAGCCACCACGGCGGCGAGCCACGGGGTCTGCGAGGCGCCGTCCTGGTTTCGCCGAGCGGGATCGGACTGGTGCCAGATCACGCCGGCGCCGACCGCGATGACCGCGACCAGCCAGCCGACCGTCCCGGCCACGCTGTCGCCGCTGGAGACCAGTCCCTGCAGGAGCACCACACCCAGGCCGATGGCGCCGAAGGGCAACAGCAGCGCCAGGTCGCGGCGCTGCGGCGTCCCGGTCGGCGCCTGCAGCGGCAGCACCGCCCAGAAGACGGCGTACATCAGCAGGCCCAGGCCGCTGAAGGCGAGGAGCAGGACGAGGGCGATACGGACCGCCGTGACGGGAATGCCGAGATGACGCGCGATGCCGACCGCGACACCGGCGATGACACGGTGGTCGCGCGGCCGGTACAAGCGGCGCGTCGGCGGTACGGCGGTGGCGGTGATCGCTGCGCTCCTCGTGGTTGCGGAAAGGGGCCGGTTCGATCGTCACACGTCCGGCACGCGGGGGCCACGGGGTACTTCCCCGATGAGAGATACCCCAGGATCTCAGGGTGGTGTCAGGGTCGCCGCCTGAGGCGTACCGGGCGGTCTGAACGCCAGTATCGAACTCATGACCGACGAAGCTGCCCAGTCCCGCGAAGCTGCCGGGTCGTCGCAGGACGCTCCGGCACCTTCCGCCGTTCCTCCCGCCGGTGCCGAGCCGCCGTCGGCTGACGCTCCCCCGCCGCCCCCGCCCGGTGCGACGCCACCGCCCGGTGGCTCGGCCAAGGGTGGGAACACGCCGCCGTGGTTCGGCGCTCCGGACGGCCCCACTTTCTCGCGAGAGAAGCTCATCCGTCCCGCCCGAGGCCGCTACATCGCCGGAGTGTGCGGCGGGATCGCCCGCGCCACCAATACCGATCCGGTGCTCTGGCGGGTGCTCCTGGCCGTGCTGGGCTTCTTCGGCGGTGTCGGGGTGCTGGCATACCTGATCGGCTGGCTGCTGATCCCGGCCGAGGGCGACACCGCCTCCCCGGTCGAGTCGCTGCTCGGCCGCGGCCGCTCGACGATGGCCCCGCTCTCGGTGGTGCTGCTCGGCGCCACGGCGATGCTGACCTTCGCGTTCATCGTGCAGGACGGCTTCCGCGCCACGCTGCTGGCGACCGCGGTGCTGCTGTGTGGCGCTCTCGTGCTCAAGAAGTCCTCCCGGGCGGCGGCCTCGGCGCCTGCCGCCGGCGACCCGTGGGTCGCGAACTCCACGTTTCCCGCGGCGCCGCGGGCGTCCTCGGCGCCTCCGACGTCGGGCGACGAGCCGGCGACCGCGTTCGCGGCCTCGGGCGGTCCGGCATCCACCGCGGGACCGGCCGGCGAACCGGTGACCGCACCACTGCCCCCGATGCCACCGCCGCCGGACGCCGCCGCGGGATTCACCCCGATCACGCCGGTCCCGCCGAGCGAGGCACCCAGGCCGCCGGAGCCGCCGAGGTTCGGGCCGCCGGCCGGCGGCTACCGGCCGCCATTCGCCCCGCACGGGCCGTGGGCGCAGGGCGTGGGGCAGCCGCCCCACGGACCGTGGGCGCAGAATGCGGGACAGGCCCCGCCCGCTCCGCCGCGGCCGCCGAAGCCCAAGCGTGAACGCTCGAAGCTGGGCCGGATCACCTTCTTCGGCGTCGTGGTCGTGATGGGTGTCCTCGCCCTGTTCGACCTGGGCGGCGCCTCCGTGCCCGTGTCCGGCTACTTCGCGGCCGCCCTGACGACGCTCGCGCTGGGTCTGATCGTCGGCGCCTGGTTCGGCCGGGCCCGCGGCCTGATCTTCCTCGCGATCCTCGCCACGATCGGCCTGTCGATCTCGACCGGCGCGGAGCGTTTCGGGGCCGAGTTCGCCAACAACTCGTACCGGCCGCAGACGCTCGCGGCCGTGGCCGACCGCTACGACTTCTCGGTCGGCACCGCCACCCTGGATCTGCGCGCCGTCGATTTCGCGGGGCAGAACCAGGCGGTCACCGTGACCATGAAGTGGGGCCAGGTGAAGGTGCTGCTGCCGAACAAGGTCGACGCCAGTACGAGCCTCTCCATGGACGACGGCCGGGCGGTGATCTACGGCAAGGAGATGACCGGCAACCTCGATCTGCAGGGCGCCACGGACCTCGGCCCGGACGGCAAGGGCGGCGGCAACCTGCAACTGACGGTCCAGATGGACGCGGGCAACGTGGAGGTGACCCGGTGAAGGCACACCGTACCGATGGCATTTCGCTCAGTTTTGGATTGATTTTCCTGTTGGTCGCGCTCTGGTGGGCGGTCTCGCAGCTCGTGTCCGTGCGGCTGCCCGAGCTGGGCTGGCTGGTGGCGGGCGTGCTGATCCTCTTCGGGACGGTCGGGCTGCTCGGTGCGATCCGGTCGGGTCGGCGAGCCGAGACGCCAGCGCCGGTGGCGGCGGAGCCGCCCGCGGAGGCCGTGGTGGAGACGCCCGGCGATCTGCCGCCGGAGATGCACGCCGACATCGTGCGGGAGCTGCTGAGCAACCCGGTCGAGCGGATCGACCTGTCGGGATCGTCCGGAAACTCGGACCCGGACAGGAGCACGGGCGAGGACCCGCAGTCTGGCCCCTTCCGGCGCCAGGACTGATCGGATGTGTCGGACGCGGGTCACACCAACGGGTGGGACCCGCGCCCCGCGCAATATGCTCATGCCTATGACGCCGTTTCCCTCCGTGTCCACCGCCCCCGTGACCGGCGTCGGCGCCCGCGCCGCACGCAGCCTCACCGCCGAGTTCGCCCGCCACAACGCGGCGACGACCGCGCTGGTGATCGGCGCCGACCACGCGTCGGCCGTCGTGGCCGCGGCGCTCGAGGCCCTGCTCCCGGGCGACACGCTCATCCTGGTCGCGGGCGAGCGGAGCAGCGCCGGCCTGCTCCGCGACCACATCACCGGCCTGGGCAGCTGGATCGCCGACCGGGTGCGGATCGTCGAGTCGCTCGCCGACGCGGAGCCCGCCGACGTGGTCATCCTCGGCGAGCCGCTGACGGGCACGGCCGAGGAGACCCGCGCGGTCCTCGACGGCCTGAGCAAGTACCTCACGGACGGCGCGGTCGTCTCGGTCGCGACCCCGGCCACCCCGGGGCGTACGGACGGAGCGGCCGCCGAGCTCTTCCGGCAGAGCGCGCTCTTCGGCGTGGGTTCCGACCTCGTCCTCCGCAACCAGCCCCCGCTGCGCATCCACAAGCTGCGGTTCACGCCTGCGGACACCGCGAAGGCGGCGACGCTGGCGCCGGCGTACCGGCCGTCCAGCGTGCCGGTGACCCGCGGCATGCACCTGGACTCCAACGGCGTGGCCGCGGCGGGTATCGCCCTGGGCCTGGCCGCCCTGGCGCGCCGGGCACGCCCGTCGTCGAAGCTGTGGTTGCTCCCCGCGCTGGCGGCGGCGCCCGTGGCGGCCTTCTTCCGCGACCCGGAGCGCGATGTCCCGACCGACCCGGCCGCCGTGGTGGCGGCCAGCGACGGCAAGGTCCTGTCGGTGGAGCGGCTGACCGACGAGCGCCTCGGCGAGGGCGAGTTCCTGCGCATCGCGGTCTTCCTGTCGGTGCTGGACGTCCACGTCAACCGCGTCCCGGTGGCGGGACGGGTCACCGACTACTTCGTGATCGACGGTGGATACGCCAACGCCATGACGGCCGCGGCGGAGCACAACGTGGCCGCCTACACCGTGCTGGACACCGACCACGGCACGGTCGCGGTGGCGCAGCGTACGGGTCTGATCGCCCGCCGCATTGTCCAGCGCACCCCGGTGGGCACGCTGGTGGCCCGGGGCGAGCGCATGGGCCTGATCCGCTTCGGCTCCCGTACGGACGTCTACCTGCCCGCGGACAAGGCCGAGGCGACGGTCGCCGTCGGCGACAAGGTCCGCGGAGCCACCTCGGTGATCGCCCGCTGGATCTAGTTCCGACAACGAAAAAAGGCCCACCCGCAAGGGTGGGCCTTTTTCGTGCGATTCGTCAGGCGCGGCGAGCGCGCACCCACATGACCGGGCCGCTGAGCAGGTAGGCGACGACGACCATCACGAAGGTCAGCCGGGCGTCCACCAGCGCGCCCACGATGGGCAGCAGCCAGAGCCATGGCGGCAGCTTCACGATCCGGGCAAGCTTCGCGTAGGGGAAGCTGGAGACCATCGCGAACGCCAGCAGGGCCACCCCGCCGAGCACCGCGATCCCCGGCAGGGGCAGACCGATGAGCACCGTGAGGGCCAGCACCGCCGCGGCCATCGTCGTCGGCACGCCGGAGAAGAACTTGCCGTCCTTGGGCGAGACGTTGAAGCGGGCCAGCCGGATGGCCGCACAGGCCGCGACCAGCACGCACGCCACCCCGGCGGCCGCCGTCGGCACCGTGTGCGCGAGCGAGGCGTAGACCACGACCGGCGCGGCGAGCCCGAACGAGCACATGTCGGCCAGCGAGTCCATCTGGGCGCCGAACGGGCTGGAGACCCCGAGCCGCCGGGCCAGGGCGCCGTCGAGCCCGTCGAAGGCGACGCAGGCGACGAGGCAGGCGGCGGCGAAGCGGGTCTCGCCCTGCATGGCGAGGAAGATGGCGAGCAGGCCGAGGCCGAGGCTCGCCAGGGTGCAGGCGTTGACCAGGGCGAAGCTGATGCGGCGGCGGACCGTGCGCTCGCCGGGGAGCAGTGCCTCCGAATCGGCCTCGATCGTGGCCGGCTGGGCCATGGCGACCGGGCCGTGGCTGCCGGAGGTGGCCACCGTGCGGCCACGTCCGGAGACCGACACGAGGTCAGTGCCGGTGTAGATGACTTCCGCCCGGGTGGCGGTGGCGGCGCGGCCCGCTTCCGCGGATCGCCCTCCCACGCGCACAAACAGGGCCTGTCGGGCGAGACTTCCGCCGCGACGCAGCCGGCCTGCCCAACGACGCCCGGCGGGACGGGGACTATCCGTCGTGCGACGCCGGCGCCACGGGGTTCTCGGCACGTGCTCCTCCATCTGAGGTCGGTATACCCGCCGGCTGTGGCCGTCGCGGGGTGCTGCCCAACGCCCGTACATCTACGGACCGTGATTGAGGCGGGTTACACAATCGCACAGCCGGGCCCTCTTGGCGAGGGGCGAATCGACCGTCGTGTGCAACGACGTTCTCTGGAGTTTTCATTCCCCTCCGCGGGCGAGGAGGCATGCACACTGCCGGGCCCTGTGATGAGTCTAACCGAGGCCCTACAACCCTCTTCCTCGATGAGCCCTTTCCTCGGCGAGCCGCCGCAGTGCCGACGCGGCGACTTCGGTCAGGGGGAGATCACGCGCCGTGACCTGATCGAACCAGGCTGCCGTCGCCGTGGATCCCCCCGCGTCCTCCATCACCACTGGTTCTGTCGGCCGGTCGACGGAAACGCTGAACAGGACACGGACGACATGCCAGTTCACGGGCACGCCTTCCGGGCCAAGTGCCGCGGGATCATGCCGGTGAGAGGTGCCGAGCAGGGCGTTCACCCGTCCGTGCTGCCCGGTCTCCTCGACCAGTTCGCGGACCAGCGCGGCCTCGGGCAGCTCGCCGTGGTCGGTCCCGCCGCCGGGCAGGTGCCAGAGCCCGGCGCCCGGATATCCCGCCGCGATCCGAGCGAGCAGGACGCGGCCGTCCGGGTCCGTCACGATCCCGTACGCGCCGAAGCGCTGGTTGGAGCGCACCTGCGGCTCCGCGGGGTCCGGTGGCACCTCGGCGGGCGGCACGGGCAGCCCGAGCGCGCCGGCGGTGAACGGCATCAGCGGCACCTCACCCGGGGCGACCCAGGCGACACGGTCGGTCGTACCGGACGCTTCGTCGCAGAGGTCGCCATCCACGATCTCGACGTCGTAAATGATCCGATCGGTGTGTTCCCACGTATCGGTGTGTGGAAGTCGGAAGACGTCGGAGGTCACCGAGTGAAGCCCCAGGATGCGCACCCGAAGACCGGTCTCCTCGGCGAACTCCCGCACGACGGTGTCGTCGGGATCTTCGCCCTGCTCGACCCCGCCGCCGGGCAGGGTCCAGAGCCCGGGGAAAGCGGACAGCTCCGAGTTGTGCGCGAGCAGCGCCCGACCGGCGGCGTCGAGGCAGAGACCGTACGCGCCTATTCGTCTGACCTTCACCCGAACAGGCTATCCGGGCGCACCGCCGGGGCTGCCTCTCCGTTGCACCCCCGGCGCGGTGGCCGATCGCCTCGCCGGGTTATCAGAGGAGGCCGGCGGCCCGCAGCGCCTCGGCGGTGACCTCGGTGAGCCGGTCGGCGGGAAGGGCGGCGACCTCCGCGAGCGCCATCCAGCGCGCCTCGGAGGTGGAGCCGCCGACGTCCTTGACCGCCACCTCGGTGGGCGCGTCGACGGCGACCCGGTAGAAGGCCCGGACGCCGTGCCAGTCGATGGGGTAGCCCTCGGGGCCCAGCGAGGCCGCGTCGCGGTGGCTGGCCACGCCGAGCAGCTCGACCAGGCGTCCCTGCTGCCCGGTCTCCTCGACGAGTTCGCGGATCAGGGCGGTGCCGGGCTGTTCGCCGTAATCGGTGCCGCCGCCGGGTAGGTGCCAACAGCCCTCTCCCGGATAGCCCGGAGCCACGCGGGTCAGCAGCAGGCGGTCCTGAGGGTCGGTCGCGATCGCGTACGCGGCGAAGCGCTGCGCGCGGTGCAGCCCGTCCGGCCCCGGATAGGCGTAGAACGACGGGAAATCCGGCACCTCCTCGGGCCGCAGGTCGGCGCTGGCGGCGGGCAGCCCCAGCGCCGCGGCGGTGAAGGGCCGCAGGCGCAGCTCCTGGGCCTCTTCGAGGGTGTGCCACCGGGCCATGTCGGTGGGCTGGCCGACCCGGTCGATCAGGTTGCCGCCGCGCACCGACACCTCGTAGACGAGCCGGTCGGTGTGGATGGTGACGCCGCGGTGCGGCAGCGAGCGCATGTCGGCTAGGACGTCACGCAGGCCGGTGACGGTGACCGACAGGCCGGTCTCCGCGGCGGTCTCGCGGACGACGGTGTGGTTCGGGTCCTCGCCATGGTCGACGGCACCGCCGGGCAGGGACCAGACGCCGGGGGTGCCGGAGCGGGCCGAGGCCCGGACGAGAAGGACGCGACCGTGGGGATCGGTCGCGACGGCGTATGCCGCAATCCTGCGGAGCGGCTCCAGTGCGGGGGTCACGGGCGGCATCTTGCCCGGTTTATGTTAACTCTGGGAAACCTCTGTCGGATTCCTGACAGGTGTATAGCTCCCAGTAACCGCAGTTCAGGGCGGTTCTCCGCACGAAGCGCAGCAGGTACGTAACAGGCAGCAATGCCCCATCGCGGGGCGACCCCGGCCGCTTAATCAGGGTCGGACTCGGGGCGTTCACCGAGGCCGTCGGGCGCCGCGACGCGGACTCTGGAGACATGACTGATTCGACCGTCGCCCCGTACAAGCAACTTCGCCGCCCCACCGACGACCGCATCGTCGCCGGCGTGTGCAGCGGCCTCGGCCGCTACCTGTCCGTCGACCCCGTACTGATCCGGGTGGGCTTCGCCGCGCTGGCCGTGGTTACCTGGGGCACCGCGCTGCTCGCCTATCCGATCGCCTGGTTCCTGATGCCGGAGGAGCCGGCGCCCGCCGCTCCGGATTGGCTGGACCCCGCGCACCCCTCGTGGGGCCAGACGCCGACCTACCCGGCCGCACCGCCGACCGGCGTCGCCCCGACGAGCACCCCGCCCGCTGCGTGACCACCCCGGGCGGGCGGCCCGTCACAGCGGCAAGGGCCGCGGCCGAGATCGGCGGCGGCCCTTGTCGGGTATCGGTGAGCGGGGCGGCTCAGGGGGTCACTCCCACTCGATCGTGCCCGGGGGCTTGCTGGTGACGTCGAGGACAACCCGGTTGACCTCCCGCACCTCGTTCGTGATCCGGGTGGAGATCTTGGCGATGACGTCGTAGGGCAGCCGGGACCAGTCCGCCGTCATCGCGTCCTCGCTGGAGACCGGCCGCAGCACCACCGGGTGTCCGTAGGTGCGGCCGTCGCCCTGGACGCCGACGCTGCGGACGTCCGCCAGCAGCACCACCGGGAACTGCCACACGTCGCGGTCGAGGCCCGCCGCGGTCAACTCCTCGCGCGCGATCAGGTCGGCCGCGCGCAGGATGTCGAGCCGCTCCCGGTCGACCGCGCCGATGATGCGGATCGCCAGGCCCGGACCCGGGAACGGGTGGCGGTGCACCATCTCGTCGGGCAGGCCGAGCTCGGCGCCGAGCGCGCGTACCTCGTCCTTGAACAGGGTGCGCAGCGGCTCGACCAGGGCGAACTGAAGGTCGTCCGGGAGACCGCCGACGTTGTGGTGTGACTTGATGTTGGCGGTGCCGGTGCCGCCGCCCGATTCCACGACGTCCGGGTAGAGAGTGCCCTGGACCAGGAACTCGATGTGGCGCTCGGCCTCGAGCTCGCGGGCGGCCTGCTCGAACGTCCGGATGAACTCGCGACCGATGATCTTGCGCTTCCGCTCCGGATCGGTCACCCCGGCGAGGTGGCCGAGGAAGACGTCCGCGACCTCGACAACCTTGAGGCGGATGCCCGTCGCGGCGACATAGTCCTTCTCGACCTGCTCGGCCTCGCCGGCGCGCAGCAGGCCGTGGTCGACGAAAACGCAGGTGAGCTGGTCGCCGACGGCCTTGTGCACCAGCGCGGCCGCGACCGCCGAGTCGACGCCGCCGGAGAGGCCGCAGATGACCTGCTTGTCGCCGACCTGGGCGCGGATCGCGGCGACCTGGTCCTCGATGATGTTGGTGGGGGTCCAGGTGGGCGAAATGCCCGCGATGTCATACAGGAAGCGCTGCAGCATCTCCTGGCCCTGCTGAGTGTGCGCCACCTCGGGGTGGAACTGCACGCCCGCGCGTCGGGTCTTGAGGTCCTCGAACGCCGCCACCGGCGCGCCGGCCGAGGAGGCGGTCACCGCGAAACCGGCCGGTGCCTCGGTGACCGAGTCGCCATGTGACATCCAGACCGGCAGGTCGGCCGGGAGCTCACGGAGCAGGGTTCCGGCCTGGGAGCTCGGGGAGAGCACGGTACGCCCGTACTCCCGCGAACCGGTGTGCGCGACGGTGCCGCCGAGCGCCTGCGCCATGGCCTGGAAGCCGTAGCAGATGCCGAAGACCGGCACGTCGTTGGCGAACAGCGCGGGGTCGAGCACCGGAGCGCCGGGCTCGTACACACTGGACGGTCCGCCGGACAGGATGATCGCGGCCGGGTTCTTCGCGAGCATCTCCGCGACCGGCATGGAGTGCGGCACGATCTCCGAGTAGACCCGCGCCTCGCGGACCCGGCGGGCGATCAGCTGGGCGTACTGTGCGCCGAAGTCGACGACAAGGACCGGACGCGGTGTGCTCACGCCGTCGCCTCGCTTCGCTCCCCGACGACGCGAGGCACGCGTGCACTGTGTTGAATGATTCGCTCGCGTTGCTCGCTCATGACCGCCGAGTTTACCGACGACGAGGTCGCACTCCCGGTGCCGGGTCGGCCCCTGAGTCCGGGGTCACCGGTGCCAGGTGCGGATGCCGGTGTACGACACGTTGCCGGCCCGGTCGTACGCGCGTACCCGGATCTTCAGGGTCTTGCCGAACTTCCACGTCTGGACCGCGAACGTGTGGCGCGTCGCGGTGGAGCGCTGGACCACCTTGCCGTTGACCAGCAGTTCGAGGCTGCGGATGCCGGAGCGGTCGGCGGTCTGCGCGATGACGGACTGGGTCTTGCGGACGCGGCGGGTGCCGCTCGCCGGGCCGGAGGTGATCCGCACGGTCGGACCCCAGTTGTCGACCACCACGCGGCGGGTCGAGGTCGCCACGTTGCCGCCGCGGTCGTACGCCCGCAGCCCCAGCGTCACGGTCGCGCCCCGGACCGCCGTACGCCACGGCAGCGAGTACGGCGCGCTGCGGTCGACGTTCACCACGACCCCGTTGGCGAGCAGTTCCACCTTGGCGATGCCGAGATTGTCCGTGGCCCAGGCGGACACCAGCACGGTGCCCCGCTGGAGCGTGCCGCCACTGGGCGTGACAAACGATGTGGCCGGAGCGACCTTGTCCTCGGCGACCGGCAGCGAGGCCAGCGCGCCGACCGCGTCGACCCGGCCGGAGGACGCGGCGACCCAGGCGCCGGGGATCTTGTCGGCCGAGGTGGTCAGCGCCGAGCGGATGGTGGCGGCGGTCGGCGTCGGGTTGGTCGAGGCGAGTAGCGCGGCGACGCCGGCGACGAACGGGGTCGCCGACGAGGTGCCGCAGAACTGGTTCACGACACCGTTCATCGCCTGGGCCTGGTTGCAGCCCGGCGCCGCGATGTCGACCCAGCTGCTGCCGTAGTTGGACCAGGAGTAGCGCAGGTCGCCCGCGGTGACGGCGCCGACCGCGATGGCGGCCGGGATCGCGGCCGGGTAGTGCGGCTGCGAGCTGCCCGAATTGCCCGCCGCGGCGAGCACGACGGCGCCCTTGCCGCTGGCGTACGCGACGGCGTCCCGCAGCAGCTGACTGTCGTCGGCACCGCCGAGCGAGAGGTTGATGATGTCGGCGCCCTTGTCGGCGGCCCACCGGATGCCCCGCGCGATGTCGGTGTAGCTGCCGGAACCCCGCGAGTCCAGCACCTTCACCGGCAGGATCTTGCAGAACCAGCAGATGCCGGCGACGCCGACCCCGTTGTCGCCGCCGGAGGCGATCACGCTGGCGGTCATCGTGCCGTGGCCCTGGTCGTCGGTGGCGTCGCTGTCGTCGTTGACGAAGTCGTACCCGCCGAGCACGCGGCCGGCGAGGTCCGGCACGGCCTTCACGCCGGTGTCGATCACCGCGACGACGACTGCGCCGCGGCCGCGGGTCGTGTCCCAGACCGTGTCGACGCCGGTCCGGGTCAGGCCCCGCTGACGGGCGAAGGCCGGATCGTTCGGCACGGTCGTCGCGATCCGGGCGACGTGGTCCCGCTCCACGTAGGCGACCGCCGGGTCGGCCCGCAGCGCGGCGGCGGCCTCGGCGGCCTGGTCCGCGGGTACGTCCACGGCGACGGCCTCGTCCAGTGCCTCGGTGGCCACGACGTCGACGCTCTCCTCGAGCTTGTCGACGACGTCGGCGCCGCGCTGGTCGGGGTTCGCGTCCGAGCGCAGCCCCACGACCAGTGAGACCTCCCCGTCAGCGCCGCCGGCGACAGCGGCCCCGGTGGGTGCCAACGCGATGCCACTTGCCAGCAGACCAGCCGTCACCAAGCGCAGAATCATGCCCACACCCTCGGCGGGACCCGTCGGAAACGTCGGACCGCGCGGGGTGCAGTCGGGTAGCGGAGAGCCCCCGCCGGCGGCGCGGCGGGGGCTCTCGGTGGTGCGTCAGCGCTTGTAGGTGCGCGTCTTGGTGGTCGTGACGTTGCCGAGGACGTCGATCGCCCGGATCTGGACCTTCATCCCCGAGCGGTAGCTGGACGCCTTGAACGTGAACTTGTACGGCGCCGCGGTGTCCTTCTGCCTCACCTTGCCGTTGATCAGCAGCTCGACCCGCCGGACCGCGCCGGCGTCCGAGGCGGTCGCGGCGAGCTTGACCGTGCCGGAGACCCGGGCCTTGTTGGCCGGCCCGCTGGTGATCTTCACCTTGGGACCGAGGTTGTCCGCGATGATCGAGCGATCGAACTTGGCCGCGTTGCCTGCCTTGTCGATGACCCTGACCTGCAGAGCGACCCTGCCGTTGCGGCCCGCGGTGTCGTACGGCAACTCGTACGGCGCGGTGCGGTCCTCAGCCTTGTACTTGCCGTCCACGTACAGCGCCACGCGCAGGACGCCGGACCCGACGTCGGCGACGCCCGTGGTCTTGATCGTGATCTTGCCGCGAACGCGCGCGTTCTGCGCCGGGGCGGGCACACCGGTGATCACCGGCGACTGGGTGTCCGTGTCGATGGTCAGCGCCTTCGCCGCGTCGACCATGCCGCGCTTGACCCAGCCGTCGCCGCCGATCGGGCGGGCGGAGTTCAGCAACGCCCGTTGCAGCGACCAGCCGGTGTACCGGGGATGCGCGGACTTGATCAGACCGGCCACGCCGGCCACCATCGGCGCCGCGAACGACGTGCCCTGCTTCTCCGTGTCGTACAGGCCGTACTGGTCCATGCCCAGGACGTCGCCGGGGGCCGCGATGTCGACCCACGAGTCGCCGGGCTTGTTGAAGCTCGAGAAGTCGGCGCGCTCGTCGGAGTTGCGGGCCGCGGCGCCGACCGCGACGACATCGGGGTAGGCCGCCGGGTACTGCTTCACGTTGCGCCAACGGACGCTCTCGCCGTCGTTGCCCGCCGCCGCGACGACCAGCACACCCCTGCTGTTGGCGTGGGCCACCGCGTCGGCCAGCACCCTGCTGCTCTCCGGGCTGCCCAGCGACATGTTGATGATCTTCGCGCCCGCCTCGACGGCGTAGACGATGCCCTCGGCGACGGTGCTGTCGTTGCCCATGCCGTACTTGTCGAGCACCTTGACCGGGATGATGACGCAGCTCCAGCAGGCGCCGGCCATGCCCGTGCCGTTGTTGCCACGGGCCGCGATCAGGGACGCGACGATGGTGCCGTGGCCGGCGTCGTCCGTCGTGTTCGTGTTCCTGCCCACGAGGTTCCGTCCGCCGATGACGGCGTTCGTGAGGTCGCCGGTCTTCGTGACGCCGGTGTCCAGCACGGCGATCTTCACGGCGCTGCTACCGGTCGTGGTCTCCCACGCGGCGGGCAGCCGGACCCTGTCGACCTCCGACTGCAGCCCGACCAGTTGACCGCCGAATTCCTCGGTCGTGAGGTACATCGGATCGTTCGGCGTGATGTCGAAGGCCTTGCGGACGTGGTCGACCTCGACGTACGCGACGTTGGGGTCCTGCTTCAACTCCTCCATGACCCGGGCCTGGCTGTCCGCGGAAACCTCGAGGGTCTGCGCACCCAGGAAGCTCAAGTTCTCCGACGCGGGACCGGTGGTGTCCATCGCGCGCAGGCCCGCCGCGGACAGTGTGCGCATCGGCGCGGCCTTGTCGGCCTTGTTCTTGAGGCCGACAACCAGCCGGACCGGCCCTCGGGCCGGCTCCTGCGCCACGGCCCAGGTGGTGACTCCAGCCATGGCCGCGACGACCGCGGTGCACAGCGCACCGACGGCGACACGTCGTGAGACGAACTTCATATAGGTCATGCCCTCCCCGTGATCGACCCGCCGTGGGCGAATCGCCGCGCGAGCATACGGGTGATCTTGGATTGGTCATAGGCTGTTCCACCCAGCGAGAACTCGGACCATTGAGCAGGCTGTTGTTCTCCCCTACTGTTCCAACATGCGGACGACAAAGTTCGCTCGAGTCATCGTGGCCGCCGTGGTAATGGTGGTGATCGTCGGCGCCGCGATCGCCTGGGCGCTGCGCGGCGGCACGGACGGCCCCGAGCCGGCGACCGCGCGGAACGCGCCGGCGCCGGCCCCGTCCACGGCCGGACCCACCCCGCCGCCCGGCGCCGACATCACCGGCCCGCTCGACCTGCTGCTGATCGGCGTCGACACCCGGGTCAGCATCCCGGACTGGCCGCCCCACGCCGACGCCATCATGCTGCTGCACATCGACGAGGACCTCCGCGGCGGCTACCTCTACTCGCTCCCCCGGGACCTGCGGGTCGACGTCCCCGCGTTCGCGCGCAACGGCTTCCCCGGCGGCAACCACAAGATCACCGAAGCGATGACCTACGGCGCGAAGGCCCCGGGAAAGCCCACCGCGGACGTCGCCCAGGGCTACGACCTGCTGACCCAGACGATCTCCGCGTACGCCGGCATCGACGCCGACGCGGGCGCGGTCCTGACCTTCGGCGGACTGAGCAGGCTGACCGACGCGCTCGGCGGCGTGACCCTGACGATCGACCAACGGGTCGTCTCCCAGCATCGGCGCCCGGACGGAAGCGCCCGCGCCCCGCTCCCAGGCGGCGGTGGCTACGTCGGCCCGCAGGCCACCTATCTGCCCGGCACTCGCCGGCTGGTCGGCTGGCAGGCGATCGACTACGCCCGCCAGCGATACACCGCCGGCGGCGACTACACCCGGCAGCGCCACCAGCGACAACTCGTCGAGGCGCTGCTGACCCGAGCCGCCGACGACGGTCTCGCGACCGACCGGGTCAAGTTCGATTCAGTGATCGCCGCGCTGGGCGACACGCTGGTCTTCTCCGGCAAGCGGACCGCGATCGAGTACGCGTACGCGCTCCGCCACCTGACGCCGTCGAGCCTGACGCTCGTCGGACTACCCGGCCGGTCGGTGTATTTCGACGGCGCCTACATCGGCGAGGAGCTCGACGCCACCGGCCGGGGTTTCCTCAGGGCCGTCGCGGTGGGCGAACCGGGCGCCTACCTGAGCAGGCACCCGGAACTCGTGAACAATTAGGGCTTCGGCTGTTGGGTCTTGCCCAAGAGCCAGCCCTGGAAGAACGCGTCGAGGTCCTTGCCGGACGCCTTCTCCGCGGCCGCGATGAACTGTTCCGTGGTCACGTTGCCGTCGCGGTGCTCGGTCGGCCACGACTGGAGCAGCGCGAAGAACGGTCCATCGCCGATCGTGCGGCGCAGCGCGTGCACGAGCATCGAACCGCGCTGGTAGACGGCATCGCCGAAGATCCGGTTGGCGCCCGGGTCGCCGGTCGGCACCTCCCAGTTGAAACCGCGGTAAACCCGCTCGAACGACTGCTCGACGGTCCGCTCGCCCTGGTGCTCCTGCCAGAGCCATTCCGCGTACGTGGCGAAGCCCTCGTTCAGCCAGATGTCCTGCCAGCGGGTGATGGCGACGCTGTCGCCGTACCACTGGTGGGCGAGTTCGTGGGCGACGACCGTGGCGTCGGGACGGGAACGGAAGAAGACGTCGCCGTAGACCGGGCGAGATTGCGTCTCCAGCGCGAACCCGACCCGGGGATCGTCGATGACCACACCACCGTACGAGTCGAAGGGGTACGGCCCGAACTTCGTGGCCAGGAAGTCGGCGACCTCGCCGGTCAGCGCCAGGGACTTGGCGGCCGGGCCGTCCTTGGGCAGCGACTCCGGGACCGCGACCACCATCGGCTTACCGGCATGGGTGGTGCTCTGCACGCGGTACTGCCCGATGACCACCGTGGCGAGGTAGCTGGCCATCGGCTTCGCCTCGGTCCACGTCCAGGTGGTCCAGCCGTCGGCGGTCTCGCGCGGCCCGGGCACCCCGTTGCTGATCGCCTCGACGCCGTCGGGAACGGTCATGGCGAGCTTGAGCGTCGCCTTGTCCCTCGGGTGATCGTTGACCGGGAACCAGGTGCTCGCCGACTCGGGCTGGCCGACGGCGAAACCGCCGTCCTTGGTCCGCATCCAGCCGCCCTCGCCCAGCGCGGGGTTGACCAGCGCCTTCGGCACGCCCCCGTACTCGACCACGACGGTGAACGCGCGGCCCTTGGCGATGCCCGCGGCCGGCGTCACGACCAGCTCGTTCTTGTCGGCCTTGGCGGTCGCGGCCTGCCCGTCGACGGTGACCCGGCTCGTGGTCAGGTGGGCCAGGTCGAAGTTGAGGCTGGACAGGTCCTGTGTCGCCGTGGCGGAGACGGTCGCGGTGCCCTGCAGCCGCCCGGACGCCGGGTCGTACTTCAGCTTCAGGTCGTATCCGGCGACGTCGTAGCCGCCGTTGCCGTAGGTCGGGAAATACGGATCACCCGCCCCGGGCGCGCCGGGCGTGAAGCCCGGACTCGTCCCCGCCCGCGGCGGTGTCTCCCCCGTGGTCTTTCCGGTGCATCCGGCCAACGTCAACGCCACCGCGGCGACGGTGATCGCCGCGACTCCTACCCGCATGCTCTGCTCCCCCATGTCACGTCCACATGACATTACGTGGGGGACGCCACCTCACCGGTCGAGGACGAGGCTGACCTTCTGGAATTCCTTGACGTCGCGGTATCCGCACTTGGCCATCGCCCGGCGCAGGCCGCCGAAGAGGTTGAGCTGACCGTCGGGGCGGTCGGCGGGGCCGTAGAGAAGCTCCTCCAGCGTGCCGTCCGGCTCGCCGGCGATGCAGAAACCGCCGCGGGGCAGCTTCGGGTGGCTGGCCGCCGAGTGCCACCAGGCGCCGCCCGCCGGGGCGCCCTCGGCCAGCGAGAGCGGCTCGCCGAGCATCACCGCGTCGGCGCCGCAGCCGATCGCCTTGGCGATGTCGCCGGAGGTCTGGATGCCGCCGTCGGCGATCAGGTGGACGTAACGGCCGCCCGTCTCGTCGAGGTAGTCGCGTCGGGCCGCCGCCGCGTCCGCGATCGCCGTCGCCATCGGCACCCGGATGCCGAGCACGGTGTCCGTCGTGGACCACTCGTCGGCGCCGACGCCGACGATGACGCCGGCTGCGCCCGTACGCATCAGATGCAGTGCGGTCTTGTAGTCCGTGCAACCGCCCACGATCACCGGCAGGTCGAGGTCGGCGATGAACTCCTTGAGGTTCAGCGGCTCGTCCGTCGTGGACACGTGCTCCGCGCTGACCAGCGTGCCCTGGATGACCAGCAGGTCGACGCCGGCGTCGAGGATCACCGGGGCGAGCGCGAGGGTGTGCTGCGGCGACACCCGCACGGCGACCGTGACACCGCCGTCGCGGATCGCCCGGACCCGCTCGGCGATCAGCTCCGGGCGGATCGGCTCGGAGTAGACCTCCTGAAGCCGCTTGGTGGCGTCGGCCTCCTCGTCGAGCGAGGCCAACTCCTCGAGGATCTTGGAGGGATCCTCGTAGCGGGTCCAGAGACCCTCGGCGTTGAGCACGCCCAGGCCGCCGAGGCGGCCCAGGGCGACGGCCGAGGCCGGGCTCATGGTGGCGTCCGAGGGATGCGCGACGCAGGGAATCTTGAACGGGTAGGCGTCGACCTTCCAGTCGGTGGACACGTCGTCCACGTCCCGGGTGCGGCGGCTCGGAACGATCGCGATGTCGTCCAGGTGATAGCCGCGCTGGGCGGTCTTGCCGAGACCGATTTCCACCACGTCGCGCATGTCGGTTACGTCCTAACGGGAGTGGTAGTTGGGAGCCTCGACGGTCATCTGGATGTCGTGCGGGTGGCTCTCCTTGAGACCCGCCGCGGTAATCCTGATGAGCTGGCCGCGCTGCTGCAAGTCGGCGATCGTCTCCGCACCGGCGTAGCCCATGGACAGGCGCAGTCCACCGACGAGTTGCGCCATCACCCGCGACAGGGGACCGCGGTAGGGCACCTGGCCCTCGACGCCCTCGGGAACCAGCTTCTCCTCCGGCACGTCGTGCTGGAAGTAGCGGTCCTTCGAATACGACTTCGCCTGCCCACGCGACTGCATCGCGCCGAGCGAACCCATGCCACGGTACGACTTGAACTGCTTGCCGTTGACGAAGATGAGGTCGCCGGGGCTCTCCTCGGAGCCGGCGAGCAGACCGCCGAGCATCACCGTCTCGGCGCCCGCCACGATCGCCTTGGCGATGTCGCCGGAATACTGCACGCCGCCGTCCGCGATGACCGGCACCCCGGCCGGCTTGCACGCCCGGGCGGCCTCCATCACGGCGGTGATCTGGGGAACGCCGACACCGGCGACGATCCGGGTGGTGCAGATCGCGCCGGGCCCGACACCGACCTTCACCGCGTCGGCGCCGGCCTCGACCATCGCCTTGGCGCCCGCGTACGTGGCGACGTTGCCGCCCACGATGTCGGTGACGGTGTCCTTCTTGAGGCGGGCGATCATGTCGAGCACCTGCCGCTGGTGGCCGTGCGACGTGTCGACGATGATCACGTCCACGCCCGCGTCGATCAGGCCGCGCGCCCGCTTGTAGGACTCGTCGCCGACGCCGACCGCCGCGGCGACCCGAAGCCGACCCTGCGCGTCCTTCGTCGCGTTCGGGAACTGCTCGCTCTTCACGAAGTCCTTGACCGTGATGAGCCCGCACAACCGGCCGCTGTCGTCCACCAGCGGCAGCTTCTCCACCTTGTGCCGCTGCAGCAGCGCCAGCGCGTCATCCTTCGTCACGCCGACCGGCGCGGTGACCAACGGCGACTTCGTCATGACGTCGCGCACCTTCGCGCTGTCGTCGGTGACGAATCGCATGTCGCGGTTGGTGACGATCCCGACGAGCGTGCCGTCGGCGTCGGTCACCGGCACACCGGAAATGCGGTACTTACCGCAGAGCGCGTCGACCTCGCGCAGCGTGTCGTTGGGGCTACAGGTGATCGGGTGGGTGATCATCCCGGACTCGGACCGCTTCACCAGGTCGACCTGAGCGGCCTGGTCCTCGGCGGAGAGGTTGCGGTGCAGGACGCCGATGCCGCCCTCACGCGCCATCGCGATCGCCATCCGCGCCTCGGTGACGGTGTCCATCGCCGCGGACAGCAGCGGAATCGACAGCTCGACGTTGCGGGTCAGCCGCGTGATCGTATTGACCCGGCTCGGCACCACGTCCGATTCGCCCGGCTGGAGCAAAACGTCGTCGAACGTCAGACCGAGAGGAACCGTGCGCGCGGAGTCAGTTTCCACAGATCATCCCTAGCGAAGAGGCGGAGTGTTACATCGTACTCATCGAGCGGGGCGCCCCCGACGGGGCGGACAGCACGTGCGGGCCAGCACACAGTGCCTCTTCATGGGTACGGTATACACCGTGCAAGAAGAGCCGATCGACCCGTTCAGCGGCGACCCCGCCGACCCGGCCGCGGGACTCGACGACCTCACCGAGGACGCCGAGCAGGACCCGCTGACCGAGGCGGAGCGGCAGGACGTGCTCGAGGACCTGTCTGACCTGGAGATCTACCAGGCGCTGCTGAGTCCGACGGGCATCCGTGGGCTGGTGATCGAGTGCGAGGACTGCCACGAGCCGCACTACTTCGACTGGGATCTACTCCGGGGAAACCTGCGCCATTTGCTGTCGAGCGGGCGGCCGAGGGTCCATGAGCCCGCCTACGACCCGGATCCGGATCACTACGTCACGTGGGAATATGCCCGTGGTTACGCAGATGGCGTACACGACACGTTGACGGACGGATCGGAAGACGAACCGTCCTGACGATCCGCGCTGACCGATCTCCGTCGGGTTGCCCACTCTTTGGCGAGGCGCGGCACCGGCTGGGTGAGTGACATCGGCGGGGTGCGTGATCTCCCACCGGCTGCAGCTTTCGTCGCCTCCGCTTCCGGCCCGCGTTCGTTTCCGCGCTTTCGGCCCGCGCTTGCCGGTGCGTTCGTCACCCCGGCGGCGACCGGAACTCCGGTCGCGGCCCATGCGTCGCCCGCGCTTTCGGCCCGCGTTCGTTTCTCGCGCTTCCGGCCCGCGGTTGCCGCTGCGGTCGTCGCCTGCGTTTGGCTCTGAGGGCTGGTCCGGCCGGGTGCGCCCGGCCGGCACCGGCCGGGCGTCATGCGCTCGGCCGGTGCCTCGGATCTTGGTGGTAGTGGGTCAAGCCACGAGGCCCGCGCGGAAGCCCGCGGCCACGGCGTGAGCCCGGTCCCGGGCGCCGAGCTTGCGGAAGAGCCGCCGAGCATGGGTCTTCACGGTGTCCTCGGAGACGAACAGCTCCCGGCCGATCTCCGCGTTGCTCTTGCCGTCGGCCATACCGCGCAGGACCTGGAGCTCCCGCTCGGTAAGGGTCAACCGACGCCCGGCCGGCGCCGCCTCCCCCGCCCGGGCGTCGTTGCCCGGCCAGATGAACGGGCGCCCGGTGGCCGGATCGATCTCCGAGCCGTCCCCACGCTGGGAAGGCACCATCGGGGAGTTCGGCAGCATCGCCGGAATACCCGCGGCGTTCGGAGTGCCGGCCATCGCCATGCCGTCCCGATGCAGACCGCGAGCGGCGGCCGAGTTGTTGTTGCGCCCCGCCCCGCCCACGGCCGCCGGCTGGGCGTTCGCGCCGTTGATCGGCAGGCCCTGGGGGCGCGCCGGCAACAGCAGGAGTAGAAGGGCCTTGGCGACGACGCTGACAAGGTCATGCTCGACGCCACGGATGACACCGCGGGCACCGGCGGCGACCGTGGCGGCGGCGACCCGGGGGTCTTCCGCACCGAAGAGGACCACCTGCGCATGTGGGGCGCGGGCGAGGACACGCCGGGTGAAACCGACGCTGTCGGGACGAGTCACGGCGGTGTCGGCCAGAACGACCTCGGCCGGCCTTTCAGCCAGACGGATCATGGCTTCGGTCTCGCTCACCGCTGTCCGCACCACCCCGGTCATGCCGAGCCGGGCCGCGGTGGACGCGACAGTCTGGGCCGCCAGTGGGGTACGGACGCACACGAGGACGGTACGCACAGTGATCCTCCTTCTCTCTCAGAGGAGATCACGCGAGGGCCGCAGCATTACGCGCTTTAGATGGAAAAAATGGGAAAGATCGGCACGGTTTTCGGCACCGGTGAGATACGACCGGCGAAGACATCGATGAGTCGTGTGTGATCCGGCGTGTGCCGGGGTACACGGGCGGCAGGCCTGAGCCAGGCCCCTCATGACAACACTCCGCGGTGCCGCGCGGGAGGAGGGTGTTGATGTCGAACGTTCGCAGACTGCCCGGACCCATCGCCGACCTTTGGGACTGGCAGCGACTCGGCCTGTGCAGGGGGCGCGACAGCGCTCAGTTCTTCCACCCCGACGGCGAACGCGGGTCTTCCCGCAACCGCCGGGAGGCGAAGGCCAAAGCAATGTGCGGCGCGTGCCCGGTCCGGGCCGAGTGCGCCGCGCACGCGCTGGCTGTCCGTGAGCCATACGGCGTCTGGGGAGGTTTCAGCGAAGCGGAGCGGCTGCGGCTGCTCGCGGTCGGCTGGGAGGACCTTGCCGATCGGCATCACGGACGGGTCGACCTTGTCCGGCTCGAGGCACGCCTCGGCCGACCCCACAAATCCACGGTGCCCGCACAACGGCAGGCCCCGGCGGCTTGACGCCGCCCCACGCGCGGCACAACCACACACCTGACGACGCGGTTCCCCTCGGGGAGCCGCGTCGGCGTCGGTAACGGCATGTCAGTCGCATCGGTGAACATGCAAGCCACCGTATGAGCGAACTTGCCCTTGACGTCGGACGAAAAGTGCGGCTTTCGCGTGACACCCGGTCAGAGGACTTCCCCTGCCGGATCCCGACCCCGCAGCTCCAGCGCTCCCAGCCGATCGACAGCGGTCCGCCCGAAGCGCCGGCCCCAGCCTCCGGGAAGGCCGCCGGAGCCATCGCCAGACCCGGCGGCCTCGGCAACGGAGGCGGGAGAAGGCGCTCCCGCCGATCGACGGTGGCCGCTGGACGCGCGGACCGCGCCGGGAGCGCGGACCATGCCACGGGGAGCGCGGACCGCGCCACCGGGAGCGCGGACTTTGCCACGGGGAGCGCGGAGTCGGGCCCGGGAGCACGGAGTCGGACCACCGCGAACGCAAACCACGCCACCGGGCTGGCCGGAGCGAAGAGCCATGCCCGCATGTAGCCCGGACCGGTCAGGCGCAGGCGTCGCGGCATGGGCGTGGAAACTCACGCAGAGCGCGAGCCCCGGCCTCGGGCCACAGCGCGCGAGCCACAACGTCCGGGCTGCGGGCCGAAGGCCGCAGGCCGTGGTCGTGGGCCGAAGGCCGCAGGCCGTGGTCGTGGGCCGAAGGCCGCAGGCCGTGGTCGTGGGCCGAAGGCCGCAGGCCGAAGGCCGTGGGCCGGCCACGTGCGGGGATGCCATCGACGTGCCGCTGATCGTCTTGGTGGCGGTGTCGTGGGTTACAGGGCCGGATCCGGAGGCCGTGGGCCGAGGCCAGAGCCGGAGGCCGTGGGCTCGGGCCGGGGCCGCAAGCCGCAAGACCGCACGACCGCAAGCCAGGAGCCCGGGCTAAACGGCTGCGAAGTGAGGCCGTGGGACCGCGAGCCACGGGCCTGGGCTGAGCGGCTGCGGGACGGAGTGCAGCACGGCGGCGGGGCCAGGGGGCCGAAGACTGCGCGGGGAGGAGCCAGGGGCTTGCGTGCCCGGCGGCCGAGGCAAAGGGCTACGCGGCCCGGGACAGAGGGCCGGGAGCCGAAGGGAGAGGGCCGAAGGGAGAGGGCCGAAGGCAGAGGGGCCGAAGGCAGAGGGGCCGAAGACAGAGGGGCCGAAGACAGAGGGGCCGAAGACAGAGGGGCCGAAGACAGAGGGGCCGAAGACAGAGGGACCAGGGGCCGGGGCGGGAGCAGAGGGGCCACGGCCGCTGGGGCGCGGTTGGTTAGTCGATGGTGACCTGCACGGAGTGCCAGCCGGTGGCGCCGTTTGGGGCTACCGGGGTTTCTTGGCTTGGTTGGGTTTGGCCGTCCGCGTCGGTGGCGCGCACCCGGATGGTGTGGTCGCCTTGGGTGGCTTCCCACCGGTAGGACCATTGCACCCAGGTGTCGGTTGAGGCGGACGCGGCGAGGGTTGCCTCGGTCCAGGGGCCGGAGTCGACCTGGATTTCCACCTTGGTGATGCCTCGGTGCTGGGCCCAGGCGACTCCCGCCACTGCCAACGGCCCTGCCTTTCGGGTGGCCCGGTCGCGGGGCGTGTCGATGCGGGACTGGGTTTTGATCGGGCCCTGGGCCGACCAGCCCCTGGGCACCCAGTAGGCGTCGAAGTCCGCGAAGCGGGTCAGCTCGATCTCGGTGATCCACTTGCATGCGGAGACGTAGCCGTAGAGGCCGGGGACAACCATGCGGGCCGGGAAGCCGTGGTCGACCGGGAGGGGCTGGCCGTTCATGCCGACGGCGAGGAGTGCGTCGCGGCCGTCTCGCAGGACCGCCGTGGGGGTGCCGCAGGTCCAGCCGTCGGAGGAGCGGGACACCACCTGGTCGGCGTCGGGCAGGGGTTGGGCCTCGTCGAGCAACTCTTTTACTCGGACGCCGAGCCAGAGCGCGTTGCCGATGAGGTCGCCGCCCACCTCGTTGGAGACGCAGGCGAGGGTGATGTGCCGCGCGATCATGGGGCGGCTCAGCAGCTGTTCCCAGGTGAGGGTCATGGGGTTGCGGACCATGCCGTGGATGCGCAATTGCCACGTCGACGGATCCAATTGGGGCGGGTACAGCGAGGTGTCGATGCGGTAGAAGTCCGCGTTCGAGGTCACCCATGCCGTCGCGCCCTCCGCCTGGGCTCCCGCGGGGACCGTGGGTGGGGGCTGGACCGGTGGGGGCAGGACGACGGCGGCGCGGGCCGCGGTGACCGCACGCCGGGAGGTCAGCAGACGGCCGCCGACGCCGGTGACCACGGTGGCGGCGGCGGCAAATCCGACGCCGATGAGAAAGCGCCGGCGGCCGTGTGTCGGGGGTGGCGATGCCAAAGGCGTGGGCGGCGACGCCAACGACGCGGGTGGCGTCCCCGTCAGGTGCTGCGGCCCCGGCGAAGCTAGAGGCGTCGGCACGGTCGTCGGGGTGGATGGCTCGGTGGCGAGGGCGATGAGGCGGCGAAGGGTGAGGGCGGCGACCGCTCCGGCGACGAGGGATGGGGTCGCGGCGGTGAGAGCGGCGTCGTGCCGGGTCAGGGCGGCCGCGGCGCCGATCGCCGTGAAGAGGGCGACGCCGACGAGGGCGAGGCGCCAGGAGCGGAGGGCGGCGATGCCAACGGCGGCAGCGTAGGTGGCGAGGAGGATGAGGGTGCCGGCGAGGAGGGCGATCTTGTCGTAGGTGCCGAAGACCGCGATGCCGAAGTCCTTCACCGGCCCGGGGACGGTGTCGACCACCACGGCGCCGACCGCGAGCAGCGGGGACGACAGGGGGCCGGTGAACACGGCGATGACCTCGGCGACCCCGAGCGCCACCGCAGCGGCGGCTATCCCGGCGAGAGCCGCTCGGAGAACGGCATCCCGAGGAACGGCTCCCCGGAGGTCGGTCGGCCCGGGATTGGCCGCCGGAGGTGGCGAGAGCTTCACGGGTTTCATCCTGCCCCGCCCGGGCCCGATCGCTCCTTACGAAGTCATGACGGCCGGGCGGCGCAGGCGGAACCCTGACGAACGGCGGTCGGCATGAGCACGCCCTGGTTGCGAACGTCGCGGACGCGCTAGGAGATCGTGACGGCCAGGCGCAGCGGCGGCAGCGCCTCGACCAGCGCGTCGAGGAGATCCACCCCGCACCGGTCGGCGCGCGGTTCCGGCAGAGCCGGCAGGCCCGCGACCGGCAGCTCCCACACCACCCGTCCCGGCGACAAACTCTCCAGCGCCGCGTACCAGTGCTGCAGTGGCTCCCTCAGCTGGACGTGCGCCGCGAAATTGCGCCGCCGGCGGGTCTGGTCCTCGTCGCGGCGGCGTTGCAGGGTGGCCGGGTCGGGCAGGTTGACGAGGGTGGCGTCGGCGAAGCCGAGCCGGCCGCCGCGGAACGCCTCCCGGGTGACCGCCAGCTCCCGGTCGAATTGGGCTCGGGGCGCGAGGCCGAGCGCGGCCATCCCCCACGCGTAGTGCAGCTTCACCGGGTCGGTGTCGCAGAATGCGACGCCGTCCTCGCGCTCCAGGTCGAGGGCCGAGGACCAGCGTTGTATGCCCGCGCGCACCCAGTGCCGCGCGAGCGCCGTCGCGTCCGTCGGCTCACGGCCCGTCATCTGGTATTCGGCGACGTACCTTCCCGCGTACCGGCGGCACCAGGAGGTTTTCCCGGCCGCCGTGGGTCCCTCCACGACGACGATCATCCGCGCACCCTTCCCCCGGTGGAGTTTGCATCACACACGAGAAAGGGCGCGCCGCGGAAGCGACGCGCCCTAGCCCGTTGTCCGGTCGGACGGTCGGTCAGAAGCCCGGGCCGTGCTGGTGGCCGTGGCCACCGTGGCTGTGCCCGTGGCCGCCGCCTGCCGCCGGCTCCGACGCGGCCGGCTTCTCCACCACGAGGCTCTCGGTGGTGAGCAGCAGGCCGGCGATCGACACGGCGTTGGAGACCGCGTTGCGGGTCACCTTGACCGGGTCGATGATGCCGGAGGCGGCGAGGTCGACGTATTCGTCGGTGGCCGCGTTGAGGCCGTGGCCCCACTTCAGCTCGGCGACCTTGCCCACCACGACGTAGCCGTCGTGACCGGCGTTCTGCGCGATCCAGCGCAGCGGCTCGACGAGCGCCTTGCGGACGATCGAGACGCCGACCGCCTCCTCGCCGGTGAGGCCGAGGTCGCCGTCGAGGGCGGAGACGATATGCGCGAGGGCGGCGCCGCCGCCGGGCACGGTGCCCTCCTCGACCGCGGCCTTGGTCGCCGCGATGGCGTCCTCGATGCGGTGCTTGCGCTCCTTCATCTCGACCTCGGTCGCGGCACCGGCCTGGATCACCGCGATGCCGCCGGAGAGCTTGGCGAGCCGCTCCGAGAGCTTCTCGCGGTCCCAGTCCGAGTCCGACGCCTCGATCTCCTTGCGGATCTGCGCGACGCGGTCCTCGATCTCGGACTTCTTGCCACCGCCGTCGACGATGGTCGTGTTCTCCTTGTCGACCACGACGCGCCGGGCGGTGCCCAGCATGTCGACGGTGACCTGGTCGAGCTTGTAACCGAGCTCGGGGGCGATGAGCTCGCCGCCGGTCGCGATCGCCATGTCCTGCAGCATCGCCTTGCGGCGGTCTCCGAAGCCGGGCGCCTTCACGGCGGCGACCTTGAAGGTCTTGCGCAGGGCGTTGACCACGAGGGTGGACAGCGCCTGGCCCTCGACGTCCTCGGCGATGATGAGCAGCGGCTTGCCGCCCTGGAGGACCTTCTCCAGCAGGGGCAGCAGCTCCTCGACGCTGGAGATCTTCTGGGTCGTGATGAGGATGTAAGCGTCCTCGAGCACGGCCTCCTGCGCCTCGGCGTCGGTCACGAAGTTCGGCGAGATGAAGCCCTTGTCGAACTGCAGGCCTTCGGTCACGACGAGCTCGGTGCTGAGCGCGGAGCCCTCCTCGACGGTGATGACACCGTCGCGGCCGACCCGGTCCATCGCCTCGGCGATCAGCTCGCCGATGGTGGCGTCCTGGGCCGAGATAGTGGCGACGTTGGCGACCGACTTGTGGTCGGAGACCTCGACCGCCTTGGCCAGCAGCGCCTTGGAGACGGCCTCGGCCGCCTGGTCCATGCCGCGCTTGAGGGCGATGGGGTTGGCACCGGCCGTCACGTTGCGCAGGCCCTCGCGGACCAGCGCCTGGGCGAGCACGGTGGCCGTGGTGGTGCCGTCGCCGGCGACGTCGTTGGTCTTGGTCGCCACCTCCTTGACGAGCTGCGCGCCAAGGTTCTGGTACGGGTCGGTGAGCTCGATCTCCTTGGCGATGGTGACACCGTCGTTGGTGATCGTGGGCGCGCCGAACTTCTTGTCGAGGACGACGTTGCGGCCGCGCGGGCCGAGGGTGACCTTGACCGTGTCGGCGAGCGTGTTGACGCCGTGCTCCAACAGGTGCCGGGCGTCGTCAGAGAAGCTGAGGATCTTCGCCATTTATGGTCCCTTCACGCACCACCGCCCTGACCCGAGGACTCGGGTCAGGGCGGGAAGCACTGTCAGTAGGTCACTTCTCGATGACCGCGAGGACGTCACGGGCGGAGAGCACCAGGTACTCCTCGCCGGCGTACTTGACCTCGGTGCCGCCGTACTTCGAGTAGAGGACGGTCTCGCCGACCTTGACGTCGATCGGGACGCGGTTGCCCTTGTCGTCGATGCGGCCGGGGCCGACGGCGAGGACGGTGCCCTCCTGCGGCTTCTCCTTGGCGGTGTCGGGGATCACGAGGCCCGACGCCGTCGTGGTCTCAGCCTCGTTCGCCTGGACCACGATGCGGTCCTCGAGCGGCTTGATCGCAACCTTGGTCGCGGTAGTCACGGGCATACCCTCCTGGGTACAGGTTTCGCCGGCCGGTGTCGGCCGATCTCATGCCTCATGCCACCGGGCGGGGCCGTCGTCGCGGGTGCCGGTCCGCCTGGCGCAAGCGCACTCCCCCGGACGGGGCGCGCGCTGGCACCCTCAGGTTGAGAGTGCTAATCGGAGATTATGCCGGAACTAGCACTCCGTCAAGGAGAGTGCCAACACGGCAGAATGACTCGGCGTGGACCTGGAACTGCTTGCCCGCCTCCGTACCCCGGAAGGGTCTGAGGCTCTTGCCGCGGCGGCCGAGGTGGCCGGCGCTGATCCGCTCGCCGCGGCCTCGGCCCTGCGTGCCCGCGGCGTCGCGGCGCCGCTCGCGGCCGCCGCTCTCACCCAGACCGACCTGCGACGACGTGCGGAAACAAAGTTCGGCGCGGAGGCGGCGGCGATGTTCTTCACCCGGGCCGGCTTCGAGCAGGCGACGCGCGCGGTGGTGGCGGATCGCCGCGCCGCGCGGCTGCGCGCGGCAGGCGTCACCACCCTCGCCGACCTGGGGTGCGGGCTGGGCTCCGACGCGCTGGCGGCGGCCCGTCAGGGCATCCGGGTGTACGCGGTGGACGCCGACCCGCTGACCGCCGCCGTCGCCGTCGCGAACGCGGCAGCGGCCGGGCTGGCGGAGTTGGTGACCGTGGAATGCGCCGACGCGACCTCCGTCGACGTGGAGAAATTCGACGCGGTCTTCGCCGATCCGGCCCGACGCCGGGCGGGTCGCGGCCGGGTCATGGATCCCCAGGCGTGGTCGCCGCCGTGGGACTTCATCGCCGGGCTGCCCGGCCGGGTGCCGCGTACGGTGCTGAAGCTGGCGCCGGGCATCGACCATGCCCTGCTGCCGCCGGGGGCCGAGGGTGAGTGGGTGAGCGTCGGCGGCGATCTGGTGGAGGCAGCGTTCTGGTGCGGGCCGCTCGCGGAGGTGCCGCGACGGGCGGTGCTGCTGCCCTCGGGCGGCACGCTGCACGGCTCGGGGGTGGCGGCCGCGCCGGTCGGAGCGGTCGGACGGTTCGTCTACGACCCGGATCCGGCCGTCGTCCGCTCGCATCTGGTCGCCGAGTTCGCGGAGGGGATCGGGGGCCGGCTCGCCGACCCACAGATCGCGTACGTCTACACCGACGATCCGGTCGACACCGCGTTCGCCCGCCGGCTGGAGATCACCGACGTGTTGCCGTTCTCGCTGAAGCGGCTGCGCACCCTGCTGCGCGAGCGCGGCGTGGGCCGGGTCGAGATCCGCAAGCGCGGTTCCGCGCTGGAGCCGGAGCAGTTGCGCCGTGACCTGCGGCTGCGCGGCGACGGCCCGGCGTCGCTGGTGTTGACCCGGGTGGCGGGTGCACCGACCGTGCTGGTGTGTCGATAGCCTCGCTGGTCATGGCCAAGAAGGCGGCCGGGACGCCGGCGACCGTATTGCTGTCCGCGGAGAACGTGCCGCACGACCTGCACCCGTATGACGTGTCTCCGGAGGCGCCGAACTACGGGGCGTTGGTCGCCGAGGCGCTCGGGGTGCCGCCGGAGTCCCTGTTCAAGACGTTGATCGCCGAGGTCGACGGCGCGCTGACGGTGGCGGTCGTGCCGGTGACCGGCGAGCTGGATCTCAAGGCCCTGGCCGGCGCGGCCGGGGGGAAGCGGGCGACGCTCGCCGACCGGGCGGCCGCCGAGCGCAGCAGTGGTTACGTGCGTGGCGGCATCAGCCCCCTGGGGCAACGCAAACGTCTACCCACGGTGATCGACGACTCGGCGGTGGCGCTGCCGCGGATGTACGTCTCGGCCGGTCGCCGCGGTCTGCAGGTGTCGCTGGCGCCGCAGGACCTCGTCCGGCTGACCGGCGCCACTACGGCCCGCATCCGGGGCTGAGGGCGGGGCGAAACCGGAAAAGCACCGGATTCGGAGCGTAACGTGACCTAGCGTCGCTTTGTGGAATACCGGCGGCTGACCGGTTGTGCCGCACCGCGTCACGGGAATACGTTGCCCGACACAACAAACTTTTTGGTGGAGCGGCGATCCCGACTGCGCGCGTGGGGAAGAAAGGACACCAGGAATGCGTAGGGGAATCTTCGCCCTCGCGGCGGCGGGTCTGCTGGCCGGCGTAGCGGCCGCCTGCGGCGGCGACGGCGACGGCGGCACCAGCGGGTCGTCCGTCGGTAAGGTCGGCATCATCCTGCCCGACACCGCGAGCTCCCAGCGATGGGGCACCGACGACCCGAAGTTCCTGAAAGCGGCGTTCGACGCGGCCGGGGTGGCGGTCGACATCCAGAACGCCCAGGGTGACAAGAGTTCGTTCCAGACGATCGCCGACGGCATGATCTCCAGCGGGGTCAAGGTCCTGATGATCGTGAACCTGGACTCCGGCACCGGCAAGGCGGTCCTCGACA
>NZ_JBFBAJ010000027.1:0-46123 GCF_040682215.1 Actinoplanes sp. NPDC051346
GCAACCCGTACTACACGCAGGAGTTCGGCAGCCGCTGACCCCGCACCGAATGCTTTTCCCGCCCCCCGAAAGACCGGCCGGCATGCCCCCGCATGCCGGCCGATATGTTTTCGTGCGGGCACGGAGGCGGGCGGTCGAGGCGGTCGGCATAGCTGAGCACGACCGTCGGCGACGGTAGCCGAGCCGCTATCCAAGGGCTCGGGAAGCGACGATTGAGCTGCTCACGCCGGTACGGTGTGGGCCCGCCTGGCGATGGGCTCGCTGGCCTACTGCTTCCTGGTGGGCACCGGGCTGTGGGGCAACTCCAGCTTCAGCTGTGGCCCCGCTATTTGCAGCTGCTGCGTGCAACCTGCCGCTGGGACGCGATGGACCAACACTTCGTGATTGATCGATACGATCCTGCGCGTGCCCGTCTTCTCAAGATTGCTGGTCGGTGTGGTCATTGGCGCCGTTTTCGGTGCCCTCACGTCCTTGGTCAACAATGTGCCCGGCATGTTGGGGGAGGTGGGCCAAGCTCATAGCGAGGACAGCGCAGCGACCTGGGCGGCCATCTTCATCAGCCTGATCCTGGACTCCGGGTGGGCGTGGGCAGCGCTCGCCTTTGTTCTCGGATGTCTCACGGGTACCGCCGTCCGGCCGGTGAAAGCAGCCATCGCCGGGGCGGCGGCTGGTGCGGCCGGCCTTCTCATCGCCACTGTGGCGTACTACGCGACGGACCTGTTGTTTGGTATCGATGCGTACTGGCGGACAGTGGGTTACTGGCTGGTGCGCGCTGTGGTGTTCGGGCTGCTGCTCGGCATCGCGGGAGCGTTGGCACGGCGACGAGGCGCGGTGGGGTTTCTCGCCGCCCTTACCGTTCCTGTGGGCGCCGCGATGAACATGGTGGTCTTTCCATTGCGGAGCGGCCTGCCAGGGGAGAGTTCGGCAGCCGGCTGGGCGCAGGCAACCGTATGGGTTGCGGCGGCGAGCGGTGCTGCTGTCGCCATCCTCCGCCTCCTCACATGGGCACGGAGGACTCTGCGATCCAAGGCAACCCTGCCATGTGAGCACCTTCCAGAATTCGCGGATCGACACCTCAACGCCCGGCCGGCCACGGCTCGAATCCATGGTCCTCTGGGGTCGGCATGCTGCTCGAGGCGACGAGTGTCCAGCCGTCGATGGGCGGTGTCACTGTCCACCGGCCTGCGAAGGCGCCCGTAACCGCCTCCTGCCACGTCGTGCGTGCGAGCTGACTCAAACCCAACGACGCAGCTACTCGTGCCATCTCGGCTGTGGCCGGACTCCTATTGCAAACATCCTATGCATCAAATACTCTGCGATCTATGGTGGACTCCGGTAAGCTGCATTTGACCGATGTGGAGATGTTGCGAGCGATGGCGCACCCGCTGCGTCTGCGGATCCTCGGCTCGCTGCGGATCGACGGGCCGGCGACGTCGGCGAGCCTGGCCCGTAAGTTGGCGACGGACTCCGGTCAAACGAGTCACCACCTGCGCCTGCTCGCCCGGTACGGCTTCATCGAAGAGGCGACGGAGCTCGGCAAGGGCGCTCACGGTCGGGAACGGTGGTGGAAGGCAAGCCACGTTTCGACCCACTTCCCGGAGAACGCGGACGAGCTGGGTCCGGGCGGTGAAGAAGCGGTTGCCGCTATGGACCGAGCGGCACGCCGGGTATGGGACGAGGCGATCGAGGCCTACCGGGCGCAGCTGGCACGCCGTGAGTGGAGTTCGGCCTGGCGGCAGGCCGCGGGTTCCGGAGACGGTGTCATCCGGACCACGCCGCAACGGTTGGAACAACTCCGCGCCGAGGTATGGCGGCTGATCAACGAGTACGACATGGGCGAGGCATCAGGCGAAGATGCCGAGAAGGTCATAGTCGTGGTGCAGGCCTACCCGTACCGGGCGGCGCAGTGAGCAGCCTGTGGCGCAACCGGGAGTTCAACCTTCTCTGGGCTGGCCAGACGCTGAGCGAGCTGGGCGACACCGTCGCATTACTGGCTCTACCTCTGCTCGTGCTCACCTTCACCGGCTCGCCGGTTCAGGCCGGCCTGGTGGGCACGATCGCCCTGGTCACCAGGCTGTTGTGTCGCCTACCCATCGGCGTGCTGGTCGATCAGGTCGACCGACGCCGGGCGATGATCGTTTGTGACGTCGTCCGGTTGGCCGCCTTCGTCGGCCTGGGCGTAGCGGTCGTCGCCGGGTGGATGAACCTCGCCGTGATCATCGTCGTGGCGATCGTCGACGCGGCGTGCGGGTCGCTGTTCGGTACCGCGGAACACGCGGCGCTGCGCAGCATCGTGCCAACCACTCAGCTGCCTGAAGCGGTGGCGCGCAATGAAGCTCGTAGTTACGGCGCTTCTCTGGTCGGTCCGCCGCTGGGCGGCCTGTTGTTCGGCTTGGGCCACGCGCTGCCGTTCTTCGGCAACGCCGTGTCATACCTGGGCTCGCTCGTCGGGGTGGCGCTGATCCGCAAACCGCTGCAGAGCGACCGGCAAGAGACACCCGCCAGGTACGGCGTCGAACTGGCTGAAGGCGTGAAGTTCGTCTTCCGCGACCCGTTCCGACGCGCCTTGCTGGCGATTTCCGCACCGCTCAACCTCGCCTTCAACGGCGCCATCTTCGCCATCATTCTCACGCTGCAGCGCCACGGCACACCCCCGGCGGTCATCGGCTTGACCGAGACGATCATCGGCGTGGGTGGGCTGCTGGGCGCGTTCGCGGCGCCAGCGCTGCAACGGTGGCTGCGCCTGACCGTTCTGGTCAGGACGATCTGTTGGGCGGCGACCGGGTTGATAGCGCTCAGCGCGCTGTTCACCGCGAGCGTGGCGGCGGCCGTACCCGTGGCTGTGGCCTTGTTTCTCAGTCCGGCCTGCAACGCGGCCCTGTTCAGCTACCAGAGCGCGATCACTCCCGACCGGCTTCAGGGCCGCGTGGTGAGTGTCATCTTCCTCGTCGCGAACTCCGCGGCCGCCGCCGCTCCCATGCTGGCTGGCGTCTTCGTCGCCACCTGGGGCGGGCCCGCCGCGATCCTGTGCTTCGCTGCGGCGGCCTCGATCTCGGCAATCGCCGCGACTGTGGGAAGAGGGATCCGCGAGATGCGACCGCTCACCGAAGCCGAAGCCGAAGCCGAAGCTGAGGCCGCGCCTGCGCCTGTGGCCTGACACTGTGCCGCTGAGCGCCGGCGATAGCCCGACGAGGCACTGACGGCCTGCCCGCTTAACGCCACGGCCGACAGATCTGTCAAACGGCGTCCATTCGCACCATGCCCGTTCTGGGCAGTGCCATGTGACGCGGGCGCCGATCTCCTGTTAGTTCACACTTCGGGGCCAGCGGGCACGAATCAGCGAGGCGGCGGCCCTCGACGTCGATAGGTTGAACAAGGCGTCCAGCGTCGCCTGGATGTTGCCGCTGTACCTGTCCTGCAAGGCGACCCAGTTGGCGCCAGCGATCGGCCCGGCTGCATCGCGTCGTGGATGGGTGCCACCTGGGTGCGGAAGACTCGACTCGAGTTCATCGCGCATGGCCTTGGCCACGCTTTGCAGACCGTCGATCTCGACGCTGATCTGGCGCATGAGAGCCGCAGGTGGCAGCGCATACATGGAGAAACGCCATGGTACCGGAGTACGCGCTACGGTCCCTACGTCCCATAATGCTGCGAGAGCCGGTGTGGTCCAGGTACCGGCACTTCTTCCGCAATGTGCGGGTCATCGTTGTGGACGAGGTGCATGCTTTCGCCGGCGATGACCGGGGCTGGCATCTCCTGGCCGTCGCGGAGCGCCTCAGCCGCATAGCAGGCAGGCCGATCCAGCGCGTCGGACTGTCAGCGACTGTCGGCAATCCCGCCGACCTACTTCTCTGGCTGCAAGGATCGAGCCGGGAAACCAGGTCGTCGGTCGTCATCGCGCCGGGCCCACCACTCCCGTTGTCAGGACCGCCGCCCGGCGACGTCGAGCTCGACTACGTCGGATCCCTACAGAACGCGGCAAAGATCATCGCCGGATTGCACCGCGGTGAGAAGCGGCTCGTGTTCTGTGAGTCCCGCCAGCGAGTCGAAGAACTCGGGACACTGCTCCGCGGTCACGGCATCACCACATTTCTGTCGCATGCGTCGCTGTCCATGGCCGAGCGGCTGCGTTCCGAAGAGGCATTCGCGGAGGCCCGGGACTGTGTCATCGTCTCGACCAGCACCCTCGAACTCGGTATCGACGTGGGCGACCTCGACCGGGTTATCCAGATCGACGCGCCCGTCGTGCTCGCCTGGCTGGTTCCGCTGACCCAGGCAGAGGCACACTTTGCCCACAACCAGGTCAATCACGCTCTCTTGCGCCAGAGTCCAGGAACCTGTCGGCGAACATCCGTGCCGATAGCATTCCGCCATGATCATAAGACGTGCTCTGGCCGTCCTAGCAGCCGTCGCGATGGTGTCCGCGGGCTGCTCCACCTCGAAGGAGCCCGCGCCGGATGTCGCGCCCGCCGAGAGCCCGAAGGTCACCCTGCGCCACACCGCTGAGGAAATCCGCAAGGGCAACTACGCGTTCTACACGATCTGGGGCGACTACCGTCGCCAGGGTTACCTGGCCCTGCCGGACGGGCTGAACTTCGGCCTGTACAAGCGCGGTTTCGACGGGCAGACCCTGTACGAATATCGGCGCGCCGGTGAGCGGCGCTACGTTCGTCTAGGCGGGGACATCTTCGACGGCGAGCACTGGTGGCGCCTGGAACACAAGGATGCCGCGTACGTGCGGCAGGACATTGAGTTCGCCGAAGCGCTCGGCGCTGACCTCGGTGGTATCGCCGCTGTCCTGGACCAGGTCGTCGACGGTGCGACCCGGGACGGCAACACGATCACCGGCACGGTCGATTTCACCGGCTCCACCGCGCGGACCATCCCGCGGGCGCTGGCCAAGCCGGGCAGGCCGTTGCCGTTCACCGCGACGGTGGACAAGAAGGGTCTGCTGACCCGCATCGAGCTGCAGGTCCCGGCGGCCGAGGGACAGGAGGCCGGAGTCTGGCAGACGTCCGTGTCCGGCTACGGCACCACCAAGGCTCCGGAGATGCCTATCCAACAGCTGATCATCAAGTGACCGTGTGCTCGACGATGCGGGCGGCTAGGTCCGAGCGGCGGCAGAGGACCGAGCGGCTGCGCCGGGCGTTGACCAGTAGCTCGGCAGCAAGCAGCGCCCGCAGGTGCCAATGTCGGTCCTTCTCCACCATGGGAGGGACCGTTCGTCGTACTTCGCTCCCTGGCCAGCACCACGGGGTAACGGGGTCGCTACTGGCGTCACGCGGTGACTCCACGGCGAGCGGCTAGACGCCCAGGAGTCTCGCAGCCGGATACCTAATACAAGGGCAGGACGCATCACCGGCCGGCCTCAATCTATGATCGCGGTGATCATCGATGGGGGAGCAAGTGACCAGAAGGCTGACGGCCGTGACCACGGCGGTCCTCGCCGCCGTCGCGGCGATCTTGTTCGTGTCGCCGCCTGCCCAGGCAGCGGACGCACCGATCACCAATGTGGGCATCGCCGAGGGCACGGTCATCAACGGACCGATAGTGTTTCGGCCTACAGTCGCCGACGGTGCCGACGTTCGGTCGATCAAAATCGACGCCACCGCGGAGAGGTTCGGTGAGATAGCCGACGGTGCCTCCGGGGCGCCGTGGGATGTGCGCTGGAACCCGCAGAACTTCTTGGATCAGGAGGTGACCCTCACCCTGATCGCCGTTGACAGCGCCGGCCACTGGACGCGCAGCGCTCCGGTGAAGGTGTACGTCGATCGTTGGGGGCCGACCTATCAGCTTTCGAGCCTGCCCGAGCCAGGGTGGGGCGGCTGGTATGTCAGCGTCCGTAAACCTCTCACACTGACCGCCGCTGACCGGGCGGGTCTGGACCGTGTCGAGCTGCTGCAGAACGGCCGCCTGGTGCGGACCGTCAAACTGGACAACGCCCTCTCGGGGAACGTGAGCCTGGCGCTGGACCCTCTTACCAAGAACGGTCGTGTCACGCTTACGATCCGCCTCGTCGACCGGTTCGGCAACGTGGCCTTCAACGACTTCCCCCATGCGGTCGTCGACAATGACCGGCCGACCGGGGTCTTCCGCCCGTCGGGAACGCATCTGCGGGGGACATTTGACGCGTGGCCCTATGAAGCGCACGACAATGTATGGGTGCGGTCCATGGCCAGCTACCTTGACGATCACAAAGGTGGTGGCAGCACCGACCGCCATCCGTTGAACGTGCGTGTCAACAGCCGTGTGGTGCAGGACGGCAAGCACACGCTCACCTTCGAGCTCACCGACTTGGCCGGCAACACCGGTGTGTCGCGGCGGACCGTCTACATCGACAACACGATCCCGACGATCGCCGTCACCAAGGCGCCGAAGAATAAGGCCAAGCTGACGAAGAAGGTCACGCTCAAGGCGAAGGCGAACGACAGGTACGGCGTGGCGAAGGTTCAGTTGCTCGTCAACGGCAAGGTGGCCGCGACCGACACGAAGGCCGGATACCAGTTCACGCTCAACCCCAAGAAGTACGGCAAGAAGTTCACCGTGGAACTCCGGGCGTATGACAAGGCCGGCAACGTCCGCTACTCCCCGAAACGCACCTATCGGCGGTAACCACGCGCTCCGCCGAAGTGCGAATTCTCCGCTGACGACCGTCCGCCGGCTGTGGTGTTCGGCCAGCCGGCCGGGCGGCGCCAAGGCTCCGCCATGACCATCTGGCGGGCGTCGGCGAGCCAGCGCGTGCGCGGGGAACTGCGCGCCCTGCTGCGCCAGGCGGTCGACGAACTGGCCCAGGATCCGCGCGGGGTACGGGCCCGCGACGCGCTGACCGCGGGCGTCGCGGAGCCCGGCACGGCATCAACGTCGAGATGGTTCGACCTGCGCACGTGATCGGCCACCTCGGCGAACCGTCGCGGGTCTGCTGACGCCGCCAGCCCTCGGTGTTGACCTCCGCGCTGCCGGTGGCGCTGGCGGGTGGGTGTAGCAGCGTCACAGCGCCTTCAACAAACCCGGACAGCTCCGCCGCGAGCGCCGTCCGCTGCCGTGGGGCCAAGGCCGCGTCTCCGCGCTTCTGAAGCCCGGTTCGCACCCGCTCGATCGGGCGCGGTTTCCTCGTGGCTCACGGGCGGCGCTTCAAGAGAACGAGGTTGACGTCGGTGAACTCGATCGTCTCGGCCACTGTGTAGTTAAGCTTCAACACCTGCGAACGAGCTGGCGGCATCCCGTCGAACGGGTCCTTCGACCAACCCGTGTGGATTAGCCAGATTCGCTTTTCGTCACGCAGGCATGGAGCCGGATTCGCACACTCCGAGGCAGAGAATGAGGCGCGCTGTGCTGCGGTCTTGTCGAGAAATACGTCACGTGGCTTAGCGGCGTCCCGTAGCTCGTAGTCGAACGCCTCCCGGGCGAGGTCGGAGAGCTTCCCGAAGACGTCGTTGAAGACGACCCCGTCGCCCGGTTGCTGGCGTTCCTGCATCATCATGATCGCGGCACGGTAGTCCGGCTGCCCGTAGACGGGGCTCTGACGGACGACGGCGTGCGCCGGCAGCGCCACCCACAGCAGTGCGGTGACAAAGATCGTCGCCGTGACGGGTCCCAGGTATCGCCAGATCAGTGCACCGCTCAGGTAGGCGCCGACGGCCGCGAGTAGGGACCAGGCTGGTAGCACGACCAATACGTACCGAGGAAGGAACATGTGCAGGAGCGGGAAGGTGACCAGCACAAAGATCGGAGGAACGACAGCCCAGGCTGCCAGCATCGTCGCTACCGGGCGGTTCCTCACCGTAGGAACGAACATGAGGTAGCTGAAGCCGAGAACGGAGAGGACAGCGAGCGCCACTGCGACAGGGCCTGATAGGAACATGTCCGCCGGAAACGCCATGATCGCCGCCCGGTCCGCCTTGATCCAGGAGATCGAGGCCGATTGATGCGAGGCCAGCGCCGGCAGCCAGATCACTCCCAGCATGCCGAACCCAACCGCGATAGCGACTCGCCAGCGGTGCTCCGTGTTTCCGCGCGTGCGGTTGAGCCAGAGTATGAAGTGCGCGGCCAGCAGGGTCAGTGAGACGAAGTGGATCAGGCCCATCAACGCGACACCGATGCCATAGAGTATGAGCCGCGTGCGACTCGGTTTTTCCAGCGCCCTCAGCAACATTAGCGTGGCGAAGGCCCCGGCAACGGTTACCAGTGCGTAGGACCTGGCTTCCTGGCCATATCGGGAGACGGCAGGGATGACGGCGAAGAACAGGCCGGCGAACACGCCGACGGGCGTTCCAAGCAGTCGGCGCCCGATCAACGTGATGAACACGGCGCAGAGTGCCATCGACACGACCGAGAGAAGCCGCATTTGTAACGGAGAGTCGCCACCTACTGCCATCCACCCTCGGATGATCATGTAGTAGAGGACATGGGCCAGGTCCGTTCGGCGTAGAAGTTCCGCGAAATCCGCGAGGGAGATCGAGGTCGCGTGCCACGTGGCGTACTCGTTGTTCCACATCGAGCGGTCGGCCAGGCCGTGCAGACAGATGGCTAGTGCAGCGGCCCCCGGGATGACGGCAAGAAGCGCAGAGTAACGGGATGGTGTCGTCCTGCTCGAAGACGGTGCAGGCCGGACTTCGGCGTCTTGGCTCGTCGGATGCTGAAGGATGGCGTTCATTTCACCTGGAACCCGATTTCGGCGGTCTTTAGGCCCTGACGCATGGCTGCCACCGCGCTGGAGTCATTATCGATCCGCCACTTGGCGGACCCGTTCTGGTTGAAGTAGACGAACCCGAGCGACTCGTCGTCGTTGACCGTGCCCCGGATGAGCCCTTTGATCCATGCCGGTCGCGATGACCCTGGCTCGGCGCCGGTCTCGACGATCAGGAAGGGCTTCTTCGTGAATTTTCGGATCGAGTCCATGGTCGGACCGAAGAGGGTGTCGTAGGTATGCGCGCCCTTGTGAGTGAAGTAGCCGTCGATGCCAATCCAGTCGACGTATTTGTCACCCGGGTAGAGCGGCTTGAGTTTGACCTTCGGCACAGGGTTGATGACATTGGGCGTCCACGTCCAGATGACGTTGGTGGCGTCAACCTCGGCGAAGATATCGTGGACGTGACGCCAGGCGGCGACGAAGTCTTCTGGATCATTTTTCGAGTGGCCCCACGGATACCAGCTGCCGTTCATCTCGTGCGCGAACGTCATGGCGATCGGTAGGTTGAGTGTGCGGATAGCAGTCGCGAACTTCCGCACGTACTCGTCGTGCTTGCCGGCCGCGATATCCTTGAGCTTGGCGTCGAAAGGCTCCCAGCGGACGATGGCCAGAGCGCCCTGCTGGTATGCCTTTCGCACCTCCGAGGCGGCGAAGCCGTCGTCGAAGGCCGCATAGATGGTCAGCATGTTCGGTTGCTTGCCGCCTGCCAGCTTGGAGAACTTCGATACGCCGGCGGGACCGGTCGGATCCCCCGGCAGCGCCACCCCGAAGTATTTCTTCTTCGGCCTGATCAGGGGCGTGACGTCGAACGCGGGCGGCGGCGAAGTGTCGAGAGGGGCCGACGCGACGATGCCGGTGTCGGCATGCGCGGGTGGCTTACCGTCGGTCAACGTGACGCCACGGAAGTGGGCGAATTCCACGATCGCCAGCGCGGCGATCACCGTGGAGACGAGAAGGTGTCGAGTCTTCACGCGGTGAGTACCTCGTCACGGTCTTCGATCGGGTCGATGAACAGCGCCTGCATCACGACTAGAAGCGAGAACATGCCGGTCAGGAAGAGCGGGGTGTAGGTCCAGGCGTCGTCGGCGACCATCCTGTACGCCGCGGAGGCGACCCAGATCAGGCTGGTGGCGAAAGTCCACCCGCCCAGAGCGATGCTCAGCCTGCGTGTCTTCGACTTCTTCTTGGTGCCGCCGGTGGGCTGCCAGCCCATCCGACGTCCGCGGATGATATCCACGATGGCGAAGAAGTGCGCCCAGCCATAGATCATCTTCACGGTGAAGGTCTCCAGCCCGTACCTGCATCGGTGCCAGAGGGGAAAGACCACGAAGTTGTAGATGAGGCTGGGCACGATGTACAGGTAGTTGATGACGCTGACCTGCTCCGGAAAGACGGTCAGCATGAGCAACGGGATGATCGGCGCCACCACGGCGAACAACCCGGTGTGCAGGTAATAGAAAAACCCGGAGATGTAGCTCAGGCGTCCGCGCAAGCTGAGCTTCTGCTCCCAGAACTTCTTCGAGCCGAGCAGGCTCATCGAACCGGCACACCACCGGTACTGCTGAGTGAAGAACGACGGCACATCGGGCGGGCAGACTCCTGCGGCCAAGGCGACCGGGATGTATCGCAGCCGCCAGCCGGAGCGCCGCAGGTCGAAGCCGGTGTGCACGTCCTCGGAGTGGTCGATCAGCGTGTTGCCGCCGATCTCCGCCAATCCCTCTCGCCGGTAGAGTGCGCAACTGCCGACGCAGATCGCGGCCTCGTGGTTATTCCGGGACACCTGCACCGAGCGGTAGAACAGCTCCTGCACTGCACCAGCGCCGCGCTCCAGCCAGCCCTGGCCCTTGTGGACGCGGAAGAACTGAGGCGACTGCACGATGCCCAAATCAGGCTCCCGCTCCATGTACGGGATCATCTCGTACAGCATGTCCTTGCGCGGCGCGAAGTCGGCGTCCAGCACGAGGATGTAGTCGCTCAGCGAACGCTCGAAGGCGTACCGCATGTTGCCGGCTTTCTTGAACCAGCCCCGGTTCGGACGACGCTGATAGACGAACCCGAACCGGAGGGCCATCCGCTCCATGACGGCTTCCGAGGAGTCGTCAAGTACGTACACGTCCACAGGGCCCGGGTAGAACTTCGCCATCTGGCGAACCGACTCCCAGGTGTTCTGCAACACGTGCGGGGCCTCGCCGCAGACCGGCAGGAACACGTCGACTGACGGGTAGCGGGCCGGCTTCCACGAGCGGACCAGCGCTTTGTGGTCCTTCAGGTCGAAGCCCTTGGTGAACGCGTTCACCGCCAGCGACACCAGGTAGTACACGACGGTGAAGATCAGGAAAGGCGCGATCGCCAGCAGCCACGGGGCGGTCTGCACGAACGACACCTGGCTGAGCAGCAGAGAGGTGAAGCTGATCAGTGAAGCGAAGGTGAGTGGAAACAGACGCCGCTTCGCATAGAGGTACTTCTCCGCGTCGGTTGGCGGGAGAGGCACCGGCGCATACATCGGGCGCTTGCCGCCGCTGTCACGCTGGCCACGCTGACGCGGAACTCGAAACGATTCAGGAACCCCCAAAACGGCCGTCTCAAACGGAACCGCCTGATCGGCCTGGACAGACTCCACCCGCTGCACTCGCTCATCCCCCGTTTTGCACAGGACGGGTCGAGACACCGGAGCACCGTCTCAACGATTTCCGGGGCCGACGATTGGCGTCCCGTCAACGGCATCGATCATCGACATGACCAGGGCTTCATGTCAATTGATGAGTCGCCGTTTGGCCTAGGTTTTACGTCACGTTGGCGCACCGTACGGACACGGTCGCAATGCGTTCTGTGATCACCTCCCCACGGTCGGAGGTGAGCCAGCGGCAGCACCTGCCGCCGCGGCGACAAGAAAGATCGTCTCAACACGGACAAAGGCGATTATCGAGCGTCGACCCCCCAATGGGTGTGGACAATCCAAGCTGTAGAGTCTTCTCGCGGGCTGCCCGCGATTTCCAGCCGCAATTGCGCAAGCGCGTCGGATAGTAAACGGCGGAACTCTGCTCGGCGAGCCGGATATCAGTCTGCCTCGATGTAAATCCGCGTCGTTCAGGACGTCTTGCACCGGAGCACCTCCGCCGGTGGCGTCGGTGACGCCCGGTCACGGGTTCGGCGGTGATCAGACCTTTCGGTGCCGGGTATGTGCTCGTCCCGGCGGATCGGTGCTGGCCCGGCCCCGCCGCCACGCCGGCCCGCGATCAAAGCCGAAGGGGACTCATTCGTCGACGTCGACGACGCCGTATGCGCTGCTCCAGAACCTCGTCGCCCGCACCGTCAGCCGGCGTGTCTCCTTCTTACGCGGCTCCCAATAGCAGGACTGGGCCATCGTCGCATCCACCCCAACCACCGAAACCTCCGGAAACTCGTCGCAGCGGATGGGGTCGTCGCCACGGGCCGTGTACGCCTTGCGGAGAACGGCCTCGCGCGTGAGGATCACCTCGTTCGCCTTGATGTCGTACTTGATCACTGTGAGAACACCGCCGGTGGAGGACTCGTTGATCGTGACCGTGAAGGTGACCTTCGAGCCGGCATACGTCACCCAGCACGGAAACGATGCCTGAGCTCGCACGACCACGCTGCATCCGCTGGCGACGGGCGCCGGTGTGATCGCGGCCGCGAGCACTCCGCTCTCAAGCTCGTGGCGCAGCTTGGTCTCGAAGTCCTCGTCCGCGGGGTGGGTCGGCGACCACGAGGGGGTCGGGGTAGGCCGGTCCATCGGCGACGGGACCGGCGAGCCCGCGTCGCGCAGCGAGTTGTAGCCGCCGATGTACCGCACGAACGCGATCCCGCCCCAGCAGCACAGCCCGGCGACGACGAGCAGCACGATCCAGACGACCACCGACGGCCGGGCGCCGGTCGCGGCGGGCTCGTCGTCCAGGATCGGCGCAGTCATAGGCCGCCATCGTAGTCGCCGCCGCGTTGTCCCGTTCAGGTGAGCACATCTGGCCGATCGGGCGCGCCGGCTCCGCCGCAGCGTCACATTCCGTACGACCGTCTCGGCGTGCCAAACTCTTTGCTGGAACCTCATTAGCTGCGGGTTCGGCGGCTTTCATAGTGACCGATCAGGGCGCTATGACGGGCAGCCTGTTCGGCCGTGATCGTGCCTTCCTGTTCGGCGCCGACCAGCGAGTCGGTGACGGCTTCATATTCGAGGACTTTGTTGATTCGGCCTCGGGACAGTACTTCAGTGAGCTCGTGCCGAGAAACTGCATCCGATGAATCAGGGTCGCCACGGCCGAGCCAGGCCGTTTACCGCTATACGGCGGTGATCGCATACGCTCTGCGCGTGTTCGAGGCTTCGCGGGTCTGCCGCTGCGTCATGTGCCACGACTACGGCGATCGCGACGACTACGACGTTGCCGACCGCGGCGTGATCGGCAACGTGGAGAAGTTCGGGTGGAGCGTCACTGGCGTTCCCGCGGATGAGCAGGGGCCGGGCTGGTCCTACCCGGCACCCGCCCATCCCGTTTCTCGAGGTCGTCTGGCCGGAGCGGGACGGTACGTTCCCCTGGGAGAACGGCAGCCTCTCCCAGCCACACCTCTGGATCGCACCCGGCGAGCATGCGCAGGGTGTCTGGACCCAGGACGTCTGACCACTCCCGACCTGCTGCACACGGCTTGAGTCTCCGGTAGGGGGAGACGTAAGGGTAGGGGCATGAACGGCGACATGCTCTTCTCGATCGGTGATCTGGCGAGGCGGACCGGTTTGACGGTCAAGGCCGTCAGGTTTTACTCCGATGTCGGTATCGTGCCGCCGACCGACCGCAGCCCGGCCGGTTACCGCAGATACGGTGCGGACGCCGTCGCCCGTCTGGACCTGGTACGTACCCTGCGTGAGCTGGGAATCGACCTTGCCACCATCCGGAAGGTGGTGGACCGGCGGGCCTCGCTGCCTGAGGTAGCCGCGGCGCACGCCGAGGCGCTGGAGGTGCAGATCCGGGTGCTGCGGCTACGCCGCGCGGTGCTGACGGTGGCGGCGCGGCGCGGCTCCACCCCCGCGCAGTTGGATGTGATCCACCGGTTGGCGAGGCTGTCCGCCGCCGAACGACAGGGTCTGATCGACGACTTCCTCGGCGCCGTCTTCGACGGCCTTCACGAGCACCCCGCTTTCGCGGCGGTCACCCGCTCGATGACTCCCGAACTGCCTGACAATCCGGAGCCGGAACAGGTCGAGGCATGGGTGGATCTGGCCGAACTGTTCGAGGACAGCGACTTCCGCGCCACCCTGCATGGCATGGCCCGGGACCTGGCGAGCGACCGGGCCGCGGACGACACCACGGGTCTGCCCCGCGTCCTCGCCGAAGCGGTTCGTGCACAGGTCGCTCCGGCGCTGGCGGCCGGCGTGGACCCGGCCTCATCCGGGGCCGAGCCGATCATCGCGGGGCTCACGGCGCACTACGCGCACATCCTCGGCTACCCCGCCGAACCCGGTGACGCCGAGGTGCGCCGGCGCCTAGGGGCGCTTCTGGAGAGCATGAACGACCCGCGCAGAGACCGGTACTTGTCCCTGCTGGCAGTGATCAACGGCTGGCCCGTGCCGATCAGTCTGGCACCGATGCTCGAATGGTCCGTCGAGGCACTCCGCGCCGGGATGCGGCAATAGTGGGCCGCCCGGGACCGCCCGGGGTCGGGTCTACGCCGATGGCCACCCCGCCGCGGCGATTCCTCGCCGACTACCGGACATTGCTGGACGTGCCCGGCTTCTGGCGGCTCGCGATCGTCGGCTTGGCGTCGAAGCTGGCACCCAGCATGGTCGGCCTGAGCGTGTTGCTCCTGGTCGGCGACGGCTACTCGTACGCGATTGCGGGCCTCGCGGTGAGCGGCTCGGCTGTGGGTCAGGGGTTGAGCGCCCCACTTCGGGGACGGTTCATCGATCGGTTTTCCACCGGTCCGGTCCTTCTCGGCTGCCTTGCCGCGCACCTGACGGCCATGGCTGTGCTGGTCTTGACGGCGAGCCGAGCCGGATCGGTCGCCACGGTGCTGGCATCCGCCGCAGCCATGGGCGCGACCAGCCCGCCCATCGGAGTCATGATGCGTACGGTCTGGCACCACGCCGTGGACGCCGGGACGCTGACCGCGGCGATGGCCCTGGACTCGTCCATGATGGGCGGCGCGTTGATCGCCGGTCCGATACTCGCCGGCTGGCTCAGCCTGTCACTGTCGCGCCTCGCCCCGTTCGCGGTTGTCGCGGTGCTGACCATCGGCACGGTCGTACTGCTGATTGGCGTTCCCTCCGCGCCGCCGCGGCCGGTGTGGTCCGGACGCCGGCCGGGTCTGCTGGCCGCCGCGCCTGTGCGGTGCCTGTTGGCCGCGAACGGCCTCTTCGTCACGGCGGTGACCGCCTTGGACGTGGTGCTGCCGATCTACGCTCGGGAGTTCCACACGGCCGGGTTGACCGGCGTGTACCTGGGCGTGCTGTCCGTCGGCAGCGTGCTGGGCAGCTTCGCGCTGGGTACGGCACCGAATCTGCTGTCCCGCCGTCGCGGACTCTGCGTGCAACTCGGCGTGTTCACGGCCGGATCCGCCGCGCTGGCGCTGAGTACGCGGTTCTCCCCCCTGGCGGTGCTCCTGGTCTGCCCGGCCACCGGACTGATGATCGGCTCGCTCTTCGCCACCCTGCGCAGCCTGGGTGGCGACCTGGCCCCGCCAGGGCGCGTCGCCGAGACGATGTCCTGGCTCAGCAGCCTCGACATGGCCGGCGGTGCGGCAGGAGCAGCCGTCTTCGCATACATCGCCGATGCCCAGGGAAGCCGGACCGCGCTCGCCGTGATACCAGTCCTACTCCTCGCGGCCGCGACGATCAGCCGGAACGCGCGGTACCGCGTTGCCGGGCCCGACTCAGAACTGCTTGGCCGCGGCACGCCCGAATAGTCCCAATAGGACGAATGCATGTAGAGAAGGCTTGCGGGACTCATGTCACAACTTCGGTCAGGGCCGCTGGTCGCAGCATCGACCGTTGCGCCCACGGCGATAGTGACCGCGACGTCGGCGAGACGGGGCGCCGACATCGGCAATAGCCGTTGCGTCACAACGTCGTTCGGGCGGGTGTGCGGTTCGTGGTGCTCGGCTCGGCATCCGAGCGGCGCCACGGCCTTCATTGGACTACGAGACCGACAGGGCCGCCGAGGCGGTGACGATCGCTCATCCTGGCGGACTTGGCGTCGAGGCTAAGTACGGCACGCTCGCCGACGCGGCGCGGGCAGCGCGCCTCGATGTAAACGCTGCCCCGCCGAAGCGCCCCCGGCAGAGGCGGACTCGTCGATCGCGCAGGGGTCGCTCGTGACGTACTTCGCCGACGCCCGGCTTGTCACCCTGATGATCCTGCGCCGCTTCAGCCTCGGGCCGCGCTACGGCACTCGCCGCCCTCGCCGCCATCGTGTCCGCCCTGACGCCCGTCCTGACCCGCCTCTACCCCCGAGGTGCGGCGCACGCTCCAGCGGTACGGCACCGCGATCCGCCGCGTTGATCCTGGCGTCTGGGTGCGCCCGGTCATGGCCGCGATCGCGGCGCACGATGGGCCGGACGTGGTGACGGACGTACGTTTCCACTCACAGATTGTGATGTACGTCCGCAGCGCCGTGTCTGGTGTGGCGTCAGAATGCCACTGTTGCTCGCGACGTCTAGCCGGTCGATTTCCCTTGCTGAGCAGGGATTGGCTCCCGCAGCCCGCGGTGTTACGGTTCGACGCTCGCAGGGAGCCGGCGACATAGGGCGCCCTCCCGTCGATTACTCAGAGTTACGAACCGGAAGGGGTAGGCGTGGGTCGGATCAGGATGAGGGGGAGGGCGGCCGCGGCGCTTGCCGCGCTCGTGGCCGGAACCTTTGTGGCGGTACTGCCGGCGGGCCCCGCCGCTGCCGGTCGGTGTTACACGCCCGGCTGCGGGGGAAAGGTCTACAACCAGACGTCGAACTTCTCGATCCTCATCGCCAACAACTGGTGCTGGCCCGATTCCTGGCCCCGGGACGGCTACGACCACCTGGACCTGCCGTGGCGCGAGCCCGGTCCCTGCATCCCCACCTCGGGCTTCAACAACAAGGATTCCTGGCCCGGCGATTACGAGCTCGCGCCGGGACTGAATTCCGCTCAGGACAGTTCCTACCTGAAGTATTTCGACGTCGACGCCTTCCGCGCGTACCAGAACTGCGTGACCGACGTGGAGGTCCGAGACGAGCAGGGCGATCTCTACAAGACCGGCCACTACGACCAGCGCGGCCAAGGCAGCGTTTGGTACAAGATCGAGGATTGGCACCGGGTCTACGTCAAGAAGATCGACTGCTTCGTCAGCGGCGGCATTGCCGGCCCCGACACCGGCTTCGGCGTCGGAGTACAGGAGGGTGTGGGCACAGCCCCCACTGGCAGCCCTGCGACCGACCCCACCGCCTTCCCGGCGGCGTTCCAGGCCGGCACTAGCTTCCTCTACACCCGCAGCGCCACGGGCGCCATGCTCGACACCCGCTACGGCATGGCGGCCGGCACCAGCCCCGCGACCTCCGACGGTCAGACCGCGTTCCAGGCCAACACCAGTTTCCTCTACACCCGCAGCGCGAGCGGCGTCATGACCAACACCGGCTACGGCATGATGGCCGGCACCAGCCCCGCGATCTCCAGCGGTCTGGTCGCCTTCCAAGCCAACACGGGCTTCCTGTACAGCCGTAACACCGCCACCGGGGCCACCGCCAATCTGGGCCTGGGCATGATGCGGGGCACCAGCCCGTCCATCGCCGGCTCCACCAGCAGCTGGCGGATCGCGTTCCAGGCCAACAACAGCTTCCTCTACACCCGCGACTCCAACGGCGCGATCGTGAACACCGGCTACGGCATGATGGCCGGCACCAGCCCGTCGATCACCAAGCTGTCCAACGGTACGTACGCGATCGCCTTCCAGGCCAACACCGGTTTCCTGTACGTCATGAACACCGGCGCCGCCAGCGACACCCGCTTGGGCATGGCGGCCGGCAGCAGTCCTGCCATCGCCGCCACGATCACCGGCTACACAGTGGCGTTCCAGGCCAACACCGGCTTCCTCTACACCCGGAGTTCCGCGGGAGCCGCCGTCAACACCGGCTATGGGATGAAAGCCGGTACCAGCCCGGCCATCCGCGGTGCCCGGATCGTCTTCCAAGCCAACACCGGCTTCCTGTACATCCGGGACGCAGGGGCCAACGCCGTCAACACCGGCTACGGCATGATGACCGCCACCAGCCCCGCCGTCTGAGCAGCACGCGCCCCGGACCCTCGCCACCATGTCGGCGAGGGTCCGAGGCGCCGCTACTCCCACATTGTCGACGTACTGAAGAATGTGTCCAGGTAAGTACGCGTGCATCCGTACGCCGACAACCACCATGCGCGTACTCGCCAACTAGGGTCCGTAGCCACACCGCCTGCCCCCGCGAAGCCGCCAACCATCTAAAGCCCGCCCCGAGGCATTCGCCGCTGATCTGACCCGCGCAGTAAGCGGCAGCGCCGATGCTCGGCGGTGTCTCTGCCCGGGTTGGCGCCTGGACTGATGCGGACCTGACCGAGGTCGCCTCGGCCCGTCGCCTACGCGAGCACTTCGAGACTGGCGGCTCAGGCGTGAGGTACTCCCCCGAGGCGGGCTTCTTCCTTCTTCAGAGCGGCGTGTGGCGTCAGGACAAGCTCGACGAGGTCCGTACAGCCGCTCAGGAAGTAGCGGGTGCACTCTGGGCCGAGGCCGCCGAGTTGGGCCGCGAGATCGAGGCCATCGAGGCCGCGGGCGACCCGACCGGCGAGGGCAAGAAAGTTGCGGGGCCGCGTCGCGGCCGTCAAGCAGTTCGCCAGGGCAGCATCAGCGGGGCAGGGGTAGCCCTACGCCACGGTGGAGCCCGACCAAGCCGCGGCCTGCTGCGCGCACAGGCCGCATGGTTCGTCGTTCACGGGATCGCGCGCTGGAACGGGTGATGAGCGACGCCTTGCTCAAGGTCGTCGTCGGCGAGTGATCAGCCAGACGAGGAGCACGGCTGCGCTGACGACGATGAGGGCTGCGATGGCGATGGCCACGTAGAACGCGGTGGTGAAACGGAAGGCTGGGCCGGACGTGTCGACCGGTGGTGCGCTGGCGGTTGCGGTCGGTGCGGGCGCCACTGGCGATGCCGACGCGCTGGGGCTTTCTGCGGCGGGCAGGTTGGCAGTGGTCAGGGCGGACACGAGGTTGAGGGTGCCGTATCCGTACCGGGGGTCGCGGCCCGGCGGGCCTTTGTCGGTGGCGGTGGCGGTCAGCCGATGGATGACTTCGTCGGCGGTCGCGTCCGGGTAGCGGGATCGGATCAGGGCTGCGGCACCGGCCACGATGGCGGTGCTGTCACTGGTGCCGGTACCGATGCGGTAGCCGCCCGGACCGTCGGTGGAGATGACGTCGACGCCGGGCGCGGTCAGCATGACTTCCGGGCCGGTGATGCTGACCTTGGCCAGGTTGCCGTCGCGGCCGGTGGCGCCGACCGCGATGACTCCGGGGTAACGCGCCGGATAGCCGACGGCGAAGTCGTCGGGGCGGTTACCGACGGCGGCCACCACGACGACATCGCGGGCGACCGCGTTCGCGATCGCCTGTTTGAGGGCCGGGAATGTCCCTGCCACCGAAGAGATCGAAATGACCTTCGCGCCGCGGTCGACGGCCAGGCCGATGCCCTTGGGAAGGTTGGTGGGGTTGCCGATTTTCCCGACCGCGTCGCGGATGGGCAGGATTTTCGCGCCCGGGGCGATGCCGAGCGCGCCGTCTGCGCCGCCTTGGCCGTGGCCGTGGGCGGCGATCAGTCCGGCCATCCCGGTGCCGTGCCCGTGAGTGTCTGTCCGCCCGTCGCCACGATCGCCGGTTAGATCGATGCCGGGCAGTACGCTGCCGGCCAAATCAGGGTGCTTGGCGTTGACCCCGCTGTCGATCACGGCGACGGTGACGCCCTCACCGGTGCTGATCCGGTGCGCGGTGGCAACGTCAAGCGCGCTCAGGTGCCACTGCCGGTTACGCATGGAGTCGGCGACCGCCGGCGTCCCGGCGAGCAGGACACTCAGCGCACCCGCCACGCAGGCGGCGATCCGGCGAGGCTGGCGTGCCCTCACCGGTGGAGTCCGATGATCCCGGGTCCGGGGTCGACGGTGTCGGCCGGGTCGGGCTCGATCACGGGTGCCACGCCCTCGGCGACTGCCCACGGATTGTCCGGATCCCAGTGGCGGCCCTGGTCGGTCTCGGAGCGACCAGCCCGGCGGCCGTGCGTCATGCCCGTGACGCCCGAGTTCGCCGGCGCAGGACCGCTGGCCCCGCCCGGTCCGCGCTGCGCGCCGATCGCGCCACCGGCCGCGTTCGCGCGCTGGGCCCCGGTCCCGCCGCCGACCGGGTTTCCGCCTTGGGTGCCGATCACACCACCGACCGGATTCACTCGCTGAACGCCGGTTCGCGAGCCTCCGAGCTGGCCCGCGCGCTGCTGGGGTAGCCCGGTGACCCCATCGATCCGGCCGCCGGGCGGCAACGCGCGGACGCCCGCACCACCCGTGCTACCACCGATGCCGGTGCGTGCTGCGCCGCCTGCGGTCGTACCCAGTGGAGCCCGTGCGCCGCTGATGTTCCCAGGCAGCGGCGTAATGCCGGGCGTCGCAGGTATCGCGGGCAGCGGCGTCGGGCTGGGCAGTGTGGTCGGGCCGGTCACCGGGGGCGGAAGGGGAGTCGGTGGGACGGGCGGAGGCGCTATCACGCCCGACAGCTCCGGCCCGGTCACCCTCGAGGGCGGCTGCGACGCACCGCCACTCGGCCCACCGACAACGCCCGCAGCAGGATGCGATCCGGTACCCGTTGCCGAGCCGCCGTCCCCGCCACCGGTCTCGACGTGACCGGGCACCGTCAGGTGGGCGCGAGTATGCGCGGGAGGATCGATGGTCGGTGGCCGCTGCGCCCCGCCGCCCGTCGAGTCGCTTCCCAGGTGCGTGTCGCCGTCCTTCTCGACCCGCGGCGGAATGTAATCCGGCGGGGTGGTCATGTTGACGCTGGCGTCGTGGGCGGCGCCACTGAGGGTGTCCATCGCCTGGCGGGCCTGCTGCTGGAGCTGGTCCTGTCGGCCGTCGTCCACGGGCGGTGAGGTGAACAACTCGGTGGCGTCCTTGGCGATGAATCCCGCGATCGGTCCCTGCACGGCCGACACCCCGGTGCCGACGGCGTCGACCTTGGCGTTGTAGTCGGCGATCTTCGCCTCGTTGTCGACGTACTCGCGGTGCAGCGTTTCCAGAGTCGTGTGCGCCTGGGTGATCGCCTCGGTGACGTAGCCGATCTGCACCGCGTTGGAGCTCGCCGCCTCTGCGGTCTGGGTCACGGCGTTGAGGAGCCGGTCCAGCTCGAGCAGGTACGCGGCCGAGGCGGCGTTCTGCTCGGGCGGCCACTTCGCGGCGAGCTGCTGGCGGAAGCCCTGCAACGCGGTCCAGTGCCGGTCGAGCATCTGCTGCGCCCGCGTCCACGCCTGAATCTGCTCGTGGCTCTGTCCGAGCGTCTGCTTCCCGGCGGTGACCATCGCCAACAGCTGCTTGATGTCGTACGACGAATACTCACTCACCGGTGACCGCCCCCGTGCTCGCCGCGTCGGTTCCGGGCTCCGGCGGGGTGTAGCTGATGACCTGCTGCACATCCGTGACCCGGGTCGCGGAGAAGGCATCCGCGTCGCCGTAGTCGCGGGCGATCACATGCGCGGCGTCAGCGACCGCCTGACTGCCGAGATCCAGGTTGAACAAGGCGTCCAGCGTCGCCTGGATGTTGACGCTGTACCTGTCCTGCAAGGCGACCCAGCTGGAACCCGCGATCGGCCCGCCGATACTCGCCCCCGGCTGCATAGCGTCGTGGATCGGTGTCACCTGGGTGCGGAAGCTCGACTCAAGTTCCTGGCGCATGGCTTCGGCCACGCTCTTCAGCCCGTCGATCTCGACGCTGATCTGGCGCATGAGCGCTTCGGCCGGCAACATCGCAACCCCTCCCCGCAGGTGGCAGCGCGTACATGGAGAAACGTCATGGTACCGGAGTACGCTCTGCGGTCTTGCCTGCCACGATGCGTCGAGGGCCGTGTGGTCGGGGTTGCGGGACGCGCCGATGCTTGGACAGTCCGTCGGGTGGTGCTCACATGGCGTGTCGGCGCCGACGGGACGACACCGAGCCGGAGGCTTGCGCTGGTCGCCCGCCGACTTCATCGCTGAAGGAGGGGCGTGGGAGGTGGCTACTCACGTGCAGCGAGTCGTCACCGAACTACGGCTGGCGGAGCTCGCCCATGGTTGCGGACATGGCATCAATATGGCGCTGACTGGGCGGACTCCGCAGCGGACGCGGATATAACGGTCCACCTGTCGGTTCGGTCGAGGAGCCGCGTGAACTCAAGTCCGGAAGGCCCGCGTTTTCAGGAGCGTAGGGCATCGGCTGGCTGCACTCGGGCCGCCGCGATCGCGGGGTAGACGCCAGCCACCAGCCCAGTGACCATGCCCACCGCCGGGCCGCCGCCGATCACCATCGGATCGAGGATGACCAGCCAGGATTTCGCCAGGCTGGTTGCCGCAGTGACATGCACGCCTGCGATGGTTCCCACCACACCGCCGATCAGCCCAAGCCCAGCGGTTTCCAAGCAGAACTGCGCGGCGACGGCACGGCGGGAGGCGCCCACGGCACGGCGAAGGCCGATCTCGGATCGACGTTCGAGCACAGACACATAGGAGACGTTGCTGACGCCCAGCGCGCCGATCACCAACGAGACGAGCGCGAGACCGAGAAACAGTGCTTGCGTCTCCTTTTTGACGCCGGCCCGCAGCGAGCGCAGGTCCGGCGGCACCAGCACAGCGAGGTCGTCCGGCGCCTCGGGGGCGATCGCGTACGGCACCTCACGTGCCACCTGGTCTGCTGCCCCGAGCTGAGTTCTGACGATCATTTCGGAGTCGGGGAACCGCAGGGCGGACGGCGTGGTTGTGGCAGCGGGCCAGTACGGCAGAACCACCGCACCGGTCATGCCCGCATTGCCGGGTGGCGCCTGATAGACACCCAGAACGGCGTAAGGGACGTCGGCGACGAACACCATGGCCCCGAGCCCCGATTCCGCCCCGCCGAAGAGCCGGCCGGCGGCCACCGAGTCGACAAGCGCAACCCGGTCATGCCGGCTCTCGTGGCCGGCGTCGAACATGCGCCCTGCGAGCAGCGTTGCGCCGGCGGCCGTCAGGCCGCCTTCCTGAGCTGCCAACACCGTCGCCTCGGTCCACGGCGCGTCGTCGTGACGGATATTCGAGATCGAGGGGTGCCCGTCGGCCCTGGCCATGAGGCCCGCGTCCCGTACGCCGTTCAGTTCAGTCACCCGCAGGCGCTGGGTAACCTCGGGGCCGGGAAGGTGTCGGCCTGCGTCGGGCGTCGGGTATTTCACCTTCACTTCGGTGGCCGTAAATTCGTCGAACTTGGCGGTGACCGCTTGCGAGGCACTGGCGGTGATTCCCAGGGTGGCGACGGCCGCGCAGATGCCGAACGCGATGCCCAGCGCGGTGAGTGCGGCGCGCCCGCTACGCCCGCCCATGGCCTGCACGGCCTGGACGACGACATCCCTGGCCGGGGTGGTGGCGCGGCGGGGCTTTGATAGGTCAGCAGACGACACCGTCGACCACCTTCACCACGCGGTCGGCGCGCGCCGACACGGTGTCGTCGTGAGTCACCACGATCAGCGACCGTTCCGGGGTCACCAACCGCCGGAGCAGGTCCATGACATGTACCGAGTTCTCCCGATCGAGGTTTCCGGTCGGTTCATCGCACAAGATCACCGCGGGTGAGTGCACAATGGCCCGAGCCACCGCGACCCGCTGCCGTTCGCCCCCCGACAGCGTCGCCGGCCGGGCGTCGAGCCGATGACCCAGCCCGACCTGGAGGAGAGCGTTCGTCGCGAGCCGGGTTCGCTCACGGCGCGGCCAACCCTGATGTGCCAGCGGCAGCATCACGTTCCCTACGCAATTCAGGTGCGGAACCAGGTGGAAAGCCTGGAAGACGAATCCGAGCGTGACAGCGCGCAGGGACGTCAGTTCCCGCTCGCCGAGCTGCGATGTGTCAGTGTCATCGAGCAGATAGCGGCCGGACGTCGGCACGTCAAGCAACCCGAGAATGTTGAGGAGAGTCGATTTCCCGGCACCCGATGGTCCGACGATGGCCGTCATTTCGCCACGCTGGATCTCAAGGTCGACGCCGCGCAGCGCCGACACTGCCACGGGTCCCGGGAAAGTCTTGGTGACGTCCACCAGTTGCACGACCGCATCACCCAATGGGGCCGCCGTTCCGAGATCCGACGGCTACCCGTACGCCGGCCGCTAGCTCGGCCGAGCCGGTCACCGCGGCCCGCCCGTCGATGACAAACAGGACCGCCACCGGAACCGTCGCACCGGCACCGGCCGACCAGATGCGAACCTCGGTCTGGCCACCCGGCTTGGTCCACAGGGCCGACACCGGGACGACCACTGCCTCGGGCGGGCTCTCCCGCCGGACGACCCGCACCGACATCGGAGCGCCCTCGGTCAGGCCGCCCCCCAAGCCGGCCGCGATCGTGAACGTCGCCTCGTAACTCGTTTCGTCCTGCGTGGTGGACTTGGTCGTCTTGACTCCGGCGAGGGTGACCTTCTTTCCCTCGGCCGGACCCTCACTGATCTTCATGGCGGTGCCGGCCGGCAGGTCCCGCAGCTCCGCGCGCTCCTCCTCGGTCACGGACGCCACCACCTGCCACCCACCTGACGCCACGGTGAGCAGGGGCTGGTCGCCCTTGTCGCCGATCGAGGCGGTCACCTCCACCACGGTCGCCGGCAGCGTGGACAGAAACGCGACCTCGTTCATCGGAAGCAGCGCGCCGCGTACCGGGGTAGTGGTCTTCTGGGCAGTGGTCGTCGCGGATTCGGACCTGGCGCGGGCTGACGTCGCGGGAGCCGGGTCCGCGTTACCGGCCGGCGTGGCGGTGGGCGCCGGATAGCCGACATTCTTGTAGAGACGCGCCACGCTCGCGGCGGTTTCGCGATCGTAGGTGTCGTCGTCCCAAAGGCCGAGGGCCAGCCGCAGTTGGCGGACGTCGGGCCCTTCGTCACCCAGGTGAAGGTCACGGTAGCTGGCGAACTTCCCCTCCAGCGCGATGAGCGGCCGCCCGGATACCACCGCGACCAGATCGCGGTTCTCCACCCGGCTGCCGCGCTTCACCGGCAGATCCGTGACGACGGACCGCCCCTCGGCGACGGCGGCGCCCACAATGGAGGCCCGTGACCGGCGGGTCAGCTTGCCGTCGAGGGCGAACGCATCGGAGAGTGGCCCCTCCTCCACGACGGCGGTCAGATCGGACGGCGAAGGCGGTGCCGCCTCCGCCGCCCGCTGTGCCGGTGTCCGCGCGCGAGACGCGACAAGCCACATGGACAGCGTCGCCGCGACGACGGCAACCGCTATCGCCGTGGCGACGACTGCCCGCCGGCGCCTGCCTGTCATACCTTCAACATCTCCTGAGCCTTGACCAGCGCCTTGCGGGCCAGCTCGTTCCACGCGACCATGTCGGTCTCGTACTTGGCCAGAGACTTTACCGAGCCGGCGGCCTTCGCGGCCGCGACAGCCTCGCTGAGGCCGACGGACTTGGTGCACGTCGCCTCGGTCGTCGCTATTTTGATCTCGCTAGCGACTGCGGCGTCTAGCGCCTTGTCGTCTTCGCGGGCGATGCCCTTGTAGAGGTCGCGAGCTTTGTCCCGCATGTCCCGTGGGTACTGCATTCCAGGGTAGCCCGCGTTCTTGACGCATTCTCGCCATGGATCGAGAAGGGCTACGACTTTCGGGTCCTTTTCGATGTCGTCGGACCCTTCGATCCGGACGAGATTATCCGCCGTGAAAGAAAGGCGGAGGTACTCCTTGAGGTCGCCGTAAAGGCTCGTACGTATCTCACCGACGCAACCGGCGCGAGGCACGCCGACGGTGGTGCCGTCCGGGGTGGTGAACGTGACCCTCTCGGAATCAGGCCCGAACTCTGCACGAGTGAGCTTGGCCTTGTAGGAAGTCGGCATCCGCGCGTATGCGGAGGTGTCGACCACCTCCTGCTGAGATTTCCGGCGGGGGTCGTAACCATACCCGGCACGAGCGGCCTGGACGGGATCCGAAAGCGACCGCTGATCGTCGTCCGAATTCTTCGCCGGCAGGGTTTCCTCAGGGAAGGTTTCGAAGCCCTGTTTGGTCAGGCAGCGCCGAACAAGTCTGCGCTCGATCTCCTGAACCTCTTCATATTGCTGTTGAGCGGAATCCCATGCCATCTGCGCGCGCACGGCGGCAGCTTTCGTGTCCGGAGAGGACTCTTCACCGCTGCACCCACTGAGACCTACCAATACCGCTGCCGCCGCGCACAGCGCTCGACGTCGCCCCATCACTATTACCAGTCTTCCCTACGCTTATCCTACTAAGATGGGCATCTTGCCCGCGGAAGTCTATCGTTCGCGGGCAAGATGCCACGCTCTTGCCGCCTTGGGTGCCGCACCTGCCCAGCATGGAGGCACAGCGTTCGATCAGCGCCGAAGGCGGATGATCACCCCTGCTCGCCCGCTAGGCAAGACCGGCATCGAACCCGAGCCGGCGGCTGGGATTGACCCAGACAACATCCGACCACAAGGTCAGCATTGGTTATCGGTGTACAACTCGTTACCCTCGCCGCGGTCGTTCGCGGACGAGCTGTAGCCGATCTCCTGCCCCCTGGACAGCACGATGGTTTTGGTGTCGTTCACCAGGCCGTAGTCGCAGACCAGCCACTTCTCGGAGCGGAGGTTCCGCCACGCGCTGTCTGCGTGGTAGATCTCCGGCAGCCAGCTGGCCCAGTTGTGGTTGGAACCGTACTCGTAGCTGATGCGGTACATCGGGTGGGACGTGCTGAAGTTGGCGCCCGCCCAGACGCAGAAATAGCCGCTGTAGCAGTTCCGGTCAGGAGCCGCTTGGGCCGGTGCGGCCATTCCGAAGACTCCCGCTGCGGTGATCGCCCCCGCAAGAACCATAGATCGTGCTGCCCTCATGTCGCATCTCCCGTGATAGGCCCACCGATTTGAGCTACGCGTGAACAAGATGCAGTTCAGATATGCATTGGTTCGTGCGGTCAAGTCGATAGGCGGACGTAATGCAAAGCTCGTCCTGACGAGCGACACGACAGTAGCGTCCATGAATATTCAGGCGCTACGCAGTTGATATTCGAGCGCTACCTCGACACCCGGCCCCAAGACGGAACATCAAACCGTCCGGTTTGGGAGGGATCTGCCCGATGCAGGGCGATTGATTCCGAATAATGGCCTAATCGCATGCGATCAATCGCACAGTACGGCAACCATGCCTCGTGGGTACTGCAACGGTCCACATCCGTCCGTACTGGCGGCGGTGAGCCGACGTAGATCAGGAGTAGAGCGCGGCTCCGGAAGATGGAGCAGAGAAGCGGAAGCAGGGGAGTCGGACCCTGCCAATGATGGGTGGGCTTCCGGGTCGCTGTATTGGAATGCAAAGGAGGCTCCAGAGTGCTCTCGCCTGAGAAGAATCGGATGCTGACCCAGGTGGGTGCCGGTACACCCATGGGCGAGATGTTGCGCAGGTACTGGCATCCGATCGCCCCGGCCATGGAACTTCGTGAGCGGCAGGTCAAGCCGGTCAGGCTGCTGGGGGAGGACTTGGTCCTGTTTCGGAAGCCGGACGGGAGCCACGGTTTGATCTCCCGGGTCTGTCCGCACCGGAGAACAGATCTCAGTCTGGGGTGGGTGGACGGCGACGTCATGCGGTGCGCTTACCACGGGTGGGCGTTCGACTCCGACGGACGGTGCGTGGAGCAGCCGTTCGAGGAAGCCGGGTCGGCCGGCGGCTTCCGCGACAAGGCCGGGGTGACGTCCTACCCGACCGCGACCCTCGGCGGGCTGGTGTGGGCGTATCTGGGTCCGGGGCCCGCGCCGCTGTTGCCGAACTTCGAGACCTTTAGCTGGGAGCACGGCTTCGTCGAGCTGATCCTCACCGAGCTACCGTGCAACTGGTTCCAGTGTCACGAGAACGGCATGGATCCGGTCCACTTCGAGTGGCTGCACTCGAACGGCAACGCGGTGCGGCTCAATCCCGGAGCGCCCGTCTATGCGCCCCGGCACACGGCGGTCGACTTCCTGGAGTTCGAGCACGGCTTCGTCAACGGACGCGAGGTCGAGACCGAGAATGCGCCAGAGGGGGCGTTCGCCCGGTCCAGCAGCACGGCCAACGGCGGAATCCTCTGCCTGTGGCCGTACATTCTCGCCTCGGGCAACACGGTCGAGTTCCGTGTGCCGATGGATGACCAACGAACCCTCAACATCACCTGGCAATACTCGGTACTCCCCGACGACGTCACGATCGGCGCGCCGGAGTCGGACGAGGTGCCGTACTGGTATGGCCCCCTCACGGAACCGGAGAGCGGCCGGCTCATCACCTCGCACACCGGTAACCAGGACTTCGCGGCCTGGATCGGCCAGGGCACGGTCACCGATCGGAGCGCCGAGCGCCTGGGGCGTAGCGACAAGGGCATCACGCTGCTGCGGCGCAGGTACCTGGAGGCGATCGAGCAGGTCGCCAGAGGCGAGGACCCCCCGGGAACGGTCCGCGACCCTGCGGCGAACGTACGGATCCCGCTCCCGCTCGCGAGGAAGTTCGTCTACACGGAGGGCGTTCCCCGCGAGGAGTTCGAAAAGAAGCTCGCCGCCCGGAAGAAGAGCGGGCTGTTCGGCATCGGTGGCTTCCTGGCGGTCCAGGCCGGACGACCGGATCACATCCAGACGATGTACGAGAAGGCTGCCGGCATCGTGGACGGATCGGCTCTCGGTTCTGCTGGAGCCGGGTGATCGGGGCGCCGGCTCGGGGCGGTCCGGCCGTGGGGCGCACCGCTCCGGCCGGGCCACCAGCGAGGCCACGGTCAGGTCCGGATGGCGGGCCAACCGGGTGGCCGCAGTGCGCAGGGCGAGCGGGAGGTGACCGCAGGCGGCGGCAAGCGCCTGCACCGCGTACGGCTCGGCGAGAGCCCGGGATGCTCCGATCACCGAAGTGATCAGTGCAATGGAGTCGGCGGGAGCCAGCGGTTCCAGCCGGACCGCGGCGGTGACGCCGAGCGCCGGGTGCTCCCGTGCGCTGAGCAGTACCGCGCTGCCGGACGCGTTGGGAAGCAGCGGGGTGATCTGTTCGGGGTCTTCGACGTCGTCGAGGACGACCAGGACCCGGCGGTCGGCCAGCAAGCTGCGGTAGAGGGCGGCGCGTTCGGGCGTTCCGCTGGGCAGCTGTCCGGCCGGCACGCCGAGGGCGTCCAGGAATGCGGCGAGGACCTGATGCGCGTGCTTCGGGGCCCCGGAGGACGCGTCGAGCGAGGCCCACAGCTGGCCATCGGGAAAGTGCTCGGTGACCGTGCGGGCCACTGCGGCGGCCACCGTGGTCTTGCCGGTGCCGCTCGGCCCGGTCACCAGCCCCACGGCGTGGGAGTGCTCGGTCAGGGCTGCGGAGAGCTGCGCCGTCTCGGTGGCCCGCCCGACGAAGTCGGGGGTGGGCGCCGGGAGCTGGCGAGGGATCGGCCGGGCCGTGGCCGGTGGGGGCACGAGCCGGGCCGCCGACCCGAGGGTTCGTCCGGCCGGCGCCGGGTCCTGGCTGTTGAGGATCGCGTGGTGCACCTCGGACAGGCGCGTACCCGGGTCGATGCCCAGCTCCTCGGCCAGCCTGCGGCGCATCCGCCGGTACACCCGGAGTGCGTCGGACTGCATGCCGCAGCGGTAGAGGGCGATCATCCACGCCGCGTGCAGATCCTCCGCGAAGAGGGCTGCCTGGCAGCTCGCCGAAAGGTCGGCCAGCAGCGATCCGTGGTTGCCCAAAGTCCTGCGGGACCTGCTCGCCGCCGAAACGATCCCACGGGTGCGGCTCACCCAGGTGTTCCGGCAAGCCGCGGACTCCGGCGTGGTCACCAACGCCCACCGCATCAACGCCGGCAAGCCCCCGGTCCTGCAGGGCATGCGCGACTTCTTCCTGTTCCCCTGCGACGACACCGAAGCCACCGCCGCCCTGACGGTGGAGGTCGCCTGTCAGCGCATCGCGAACCGCTTCGGCCTGGACCCGCGCCGCGATGTGCAGGTCCTCGCCCCGATGCACCGCGGACCCGCCGGCGCCGGCGCCTTGAACACCCTGCTGCAACGACAGCTCACCCCAAGCCGGGAAGGGATGCCGGAACGGCGGGTCGGCGGACGGGTGTTCCGCATCGGCGACAAGGTCACCCAGATCCGCAACAACTACGACAAAGGTCAGGCCGGGGTGTTCAACGGCACCGTCGGCGTCGTCACCGCCCTGTCCACCGACGATCAGAGTCTGACCGTACGCACCGACGAAGACGAATCCATCGACTACGACTTCGACGAGCTCGACGAACTCGCCCACGCCTACGCGATGACCATCCACCGCTCCCAAGGCTCCGAATACCCCGCCGTGGTCATCCCGCTGACCACCAGCGCATGGATGATGCTGCAACGCAACCTGCTCTACACCGCGATTACCCGCGCCAAGAAACTCGTCGTCCTCGTCGGCTCCCGCCGCGCCCTGGCCGCTGCCGTGCGCACCGTCGGCGCCGGGCGCCGCCACACCAACCTCACCCACCGCCTCCACGGCTGAATCTGCCGGCCGAACATCAGCCAATGCAGAGCTGATGGACGTATCGAGCGCTGTCCAAGGCCGCAGTCGTGCTGCGGTACATTGCGCTCGTCATCTTCGAGTCACCGTCATAGATGTCCGGTGCGGGGGTTCCTGAGTGTCGTCTGTGGGCTGTGGCCAGGTGGCATCGACCTCGTAACTGGCACTGTCAAAGGACGCCCTTCATGCCCTCGTACACCATCACGATCGCGCCGAACGACGATAGCGGAACCACCACCACCTTGATCGTGGACACCTCCGGCACCGAGGTCCGGATCACCGACGTGCACTTGCACGCGGACGCCGGCCTGGTGGGCGGGCACATGCCCACGGTGGACGTCGGCCTGCTGCTGCAAGCCGTCAACCCTGCCGCTGTTGCGCCGACGCCGTCCGAGACGGCCCCGGCCGACCGCCGCGCCGCCGCCATCGCCACGCCCGCCCCCGCCCGTGCGCTCGAAGCCGCGCCGACGCCAGCCGAGTCCTCCTCGCCGGCTACAACCCCTGCCACACCGGGCAGGCGGCGCCGGGCTGAAAAGCCGGTGGCGGCCCCGGCCAAGAAGGCCCGTGCGCGGCGGACGGCGTCACCGGCGACGACCGCCGGCGCGGCAGGGGAGACGGTCGCGCCGGCGAAGGCCATCACCGCGGGGCGCCGGAAGGCCGCCCCGGCGGCTGCGGCGAAGAAGGCTGCCGCAGGCACCGCGAGTGGGAGCAAGGGCCGGGTGTACCGGCGTACTCCCGACGACCTGGCCAAGGTGTTCAAGAAGGCCGGCTCGGCGAGCGCGGTCGCGGACCATTACGGCGTCCCGCGGTACACCGCGCAGGGATGGATCCAGCGTCTGCGCAAGAACGAAGCGGCGTCGGTACGAACCGCCCGCTGACCTGACCTGCGGGTGAAGCCGCCCGGTGCGGTGCCGGCCCTGCGCTACCGACCCGGACCCGCAGCGACGCTCTGCTGCTGCGGGTCCGGGGGCGGGTCCGATCCGTGCGCGGCCGGTGGCCCGGGACCTGTTCCCCCGGGGAGGGTCAATCCGACGGAGTCCCCTTGTACCCGTGTGGCGTCACGCGGTCCATTTCGGGCGGTACTGCTGGAGCCAGCTGACGGCGCCGTCGCCGACGGTCTCGACCAACCCGGCGCACAGCCAGATAGTGGCGGGGAACAGGTCGGGGCCGAGGAAGTCGGAAAGCTGCGCGATGGTGGGGTGCTTGACTCCGAGCTGCTTCGCGAGAATCCGTTGGCTCTCACGGTGCCCGGCCACGCCTGCCATGATGGCTGCCGGGCCGGCGTAGTCGACGCCGAACTGGGTGCCCACCCAGTTAACGGCGGCGTCGAACTCGGCGGTGGCCATGCGGCTTTCCTTCATGTGGGCGAGGTAGCCGAGCCCGCGGGCGATCATCTGCGCCAGGACCCTGCCGGCTTCGTCGTCCTCGATCGTCAGGATCTGTTCGATGATCTGTCGGGGCAGGTCGGGTTCCTGCGTGTCGACGACGGCGCCGGTGATCTGTTCGCAGATGTCGTCGGCCTCCAGGTCGAAGGTGTATGGGACTCCATCCTCGTCGTCATCGTCGTGGTGGTCTGCTGTCGTGTGGCCTGGCGCCGTGTCGGCGGTCCGGTCGGGTGCCGGGGCCAGGCCGAGGCGGTGGCGCTGGGCGGCGGCTTCGGCGCGGACGTCGTCGCAGAACGCCGTGTCGATCTCGTCATCCATCTCGTCGTAGGCCTGGTCATCGGCGTCCTCGTCGAGGTCCGAGCGGTCGGCGTACTCGCGGTACAGCAGCCAGCAGCCCCGGATGCCGGTGACGAGGTCTTCGAGCATGTCGCGGGCGGGCCGCTGCGGGTCGAGCGGGGTCAGACGGACCGTGCGCAGCGCCGCCCGTGAGGCGGGGTCGCTGCCGTGCTCGTCGGCAAGCTCCTCGGCGTCGTCGAGCTTCTCGCGCAGGCCGTCGAGGTCGGGCACGGTGCCGTCCGCGACGGCCATCGCCTCGCGGATCATCGACGTGATGACCGCGGTGGGGGTCTGGTTCTCGTCGTCAAGCAGTTCCAGCACGTCCGTCGGCGTGGTCACCGGGATCGCCTCGATGTTGTCGGCCTCCATGACGACCTCGCGCCGGCCGACCGGACATGCCCGAGACGACGTCGGCTGCCGCTTTGAGCCAGTGCGCGGCGGCGACGCACGCTGCGGTGGGGTCGAGGTCGAGGAACAGCTCGTCGCCGCCGAGCGGATCCTTGGCGAGGATCTCGTCGGCGACCGCGACCTGCACGGGTGAGGCGTCCTGGCGGGTCAGTTGCACGCACTGGATCGCGCGCCCGGACAGGTCGCCGAGCTCGGCCTGCTCGACCGCGGCCACCTCCGCCTCGACCTCGCCGATGATCGCAGCGCTGAGGTCGGTGTCGGCGGCGGCGTGCAGGACCCGCCCGATGCGGTGCGCCCGCTCTTCGACCGGGTCGTACGAGACGCTCATCGTGCCGTTGTCGTCCGGCAGGTTCGGCCGACGCACGTGATCGGCCACCTCGGCGAACCCGTCGCGGGTCTGCTGACGCCGCCAGCCCTCGGTGTTGACCTCCGCGCTGCCAGCGGCGCTGGCGGGGTGGGTGTAGCAGCGCCACAGCGCCTTCGACAACCCGGATAGCTCCGTCGCGAGCGCCATCCGCTTCCGCGAAGGCAGGGCTGCGGGCAGGTCAGCCACGGTGACGGCGACCGCGCCGTGCCCGGTGTCCCAGGTGGCGATCAACGCGTTTCGGGTCTCGTCGACTGCATAGCGGGTCATCCGCACATACCTCCTCGTGGCCCGCGATAGCCTACCGCCAACCCCTCGACGAGAGATCCCTTGCTCCCATATGGACACTGTGCCTGTCGGGAGTCACAGTGATCTGCCGATCAACTCATTCCCTGGCGTGGACACAAAACGAACCCTCTGCGAACTCATGCGCCGTGATCCTTCGGCCACTGAGCGCCCGCTGTGACCGCAGGACGCGATCGCATCTCTATCGTGCGATGAACTACGCTCGGACCCCGTCCCGCCCGGTCCCCCCGTGCCGGGCGGGGCGCCCGGTCAGTCTGCGTTCACGATCCGCGCGGTTGCTCCGTGGTCGCTCGGATGTTCCGTACCTCCACCGGACCCAGCCGGACTAACGACGGAACTATGCAGCTAATGCGGCCGTCCCAGCGCCCGGACCAGGGCGGACGTAGACGGACGCCACCAGGCGCCACCGGACGTCACGTCCGATATGCTGCCTCTCGCCTCCCGAGGCGGGCTCGATGGCAGAGCTGAGGACTTTAATCCGTTCCCTCATCTCGGTCTGCGCAGTCGACAACCCTGTCTACCTGCGGAAACGCCCGACCTTATGTCGACAATGGAGCTGAGTCGCTCCTCGGATGATCGCGTGTCGGCACGTGGTCACCGCGAAGCCGGGGACGCCACCGCGAGGTGCATCCCTGGCGAACACGGGATCTGCACAGCCGGCGCGCGAAAAGGCTACGCGTCGGCCTGATCGTCGATCCTCTCGGCCGAGTGGGGGTTATGAGAGCATCAGCCTTGTGGAATTCGCGTTGGCTCGAGCCGCCGGCATGGCCGGCGAGTACGCGTCGGTGTTCACCAGTTCTGAGCTGGAGTTGCGGTTTCTGCGCTGCGGGCTGCAGCGCTTCCAGCCGCCGCCGCGCTCCGGCTCTCAGCGCTACGCCAAGACAGAGTTGATCGCTAGCACCCTCGGAGCTGCGGTCCTGGCCGCCAGCAAGGACTCGGACGTCGCCAAGGGCATGATGGGCTTCATCACCCTGGTCGCGGAACGCTGTGACGAAGATCAGTTCAGTCGGCTGCGTGAGGCAACTCGATCAGCCGGCTTCGATCTTCGCTTCGTAGACGGCGAAGCTCGCCTGCTTCCGCTCGATGAGCCTGCCGTCCCTATGGGGGAAGCGGTATCCGCACTCGAACAGGACTTCCATCGCCTCGGGATGAGCATCGCCCTCAACCATTACCGGCAAGCTGTGGACAGCTTGACCGACGGGCGGCTTGAGGCGGCCAACGCCCAACTGCGCGCCATGTTCGAAGAAGTCGTCGCCCACCTCGCCGTTCAACGAGGCTTCACACGTCTCAGCCAGGGATCGGGTGGCAGGGCGATCAGCTTCTTGATCGACCACGGCGCCCTGCCTGCCGAGGACGGAGGCACCTACATCCGTGGGCTGTGGAAGATCGTGCAGACGAACGGCTCACACCCGGGGCTGTCGCCCGCTGGTGAGGCGCATTTCCGTGCCCACGCGCTAACAACTGCTGCTCGCTACCTCATCGATCGCTTCGCTCCTGCCGAATGACTGTGGCTCGCAACCAGCAGCGCCGGCCCGCCCGGCGGGCATCGAATCCCCTCAGTGCGTCAGGAATTCGAGCAGCTAGGGAAGGGGAGTGACCGTTTTGAGCGTCACGTTTGACCATGGCCTGGCCCGGCTCGCAATGCCAAGCGCTTACGCTCAGCGCCCGAGGTCCGGCCAGTCCGCCGGGACTTCCTCCGGTCGAGTAGACCTCTGGCGTCGGGTGACCAACGCCCACAGACCACTGGTGCCGTTGGGTGGCATACTCCGCGTCCGAGGGTATGTTCCAGCCATTTCGAGATTGGGCGCCGCACGAGCAGCGCCACCGGTAGGACGTCCGAGTCTTGGTGCTGACGCGATCAGACGAGGTGCCGCTGAGCGCCCGCAGGATTCTCTCGAACATGGCTGGCCTCCTCCTGCCTGTGGAGAGTTTCTGACCCGCAAGCTCGGTCCCTATCCCGTGCTTGCCACACCTGGCAACGCGACGGAGCCGAAAACGGACGCGCACATCAATCATCTGCTCTGACGTCACGCCATCGTGTAGGTCAGGTCCGCCGGAGCACATCGGCACGGGTCCGAAGTGAGCACGTAGGTTGGGGTGCCGTAGCCGTAGTTGATCGCCGATTTCACACGGTGCCCCGCCCCTGCGCCTGAAGGTTCGAGATGCGCGAGCCGATCAGGCATGCGCGTGGACGACAGGTCTGTCCTAAGCCGATACGTCTCATCACACTGACGGCCGGCGACCGCAAGGCACTACCGGTGTCAGGTTGCTGTCTGTAGCCGGGTCTTGACCTGACGGGTGGTACGCGGGAGGCTTTCGCTTCGTTGTGTTCCGGCAATACGTGCCGCCCTACGGCGAGTTCAGCCTCGGCCTGGCCACGCTGATGGCGGGAGATGCCGGTGCGAAGACCGTTGCGACATCGCCGACGCTGGCCGTGGATCGTGCTCGGCAGTGTCGGGCTCCTGGCGGTGGTCTGGAACTGGCTGGTCTCGGCCGTGGACTCCTACCGTGATGCCGGCCTGTCGGAACGCGACCAGTACAGCGGCGTCTACAGCCTTCCGGTCGCCGTCGTCACGCTGTTGATCGCAGTGATCGGCCTGGCCGTCCAGTCCCGGCAAGGCCGCCGCGCCCTGGAGTCGGTATCGGGTCCGGTCCCTGCGCCGCCGGCGGGGATGACCTCGCTGGACGTTCCCGAGGCGACCGTGGGCGAGCAGATCCGCGGTAGGGCCAGCCTGATCACCGAACTCACCGGCATGTACGAGCGGGAAGCGCGGAACATGGTCCGGGTCCGGGTGCTGCATGGCATGGGAGGGGTCGGAAAGACCACCATCGCCAGGCATGTCGGTGGCGTCCTGCGCCGGCGCGGGATCCTGGTCTGGTTCGTGTCCGCCGCCGAGCAGGCCGATCTGGACGCTGGGATGCGACAACTCGCCGACAGCCTCGGGGCGAGTAGGTACGAACTCACCGACGGATGGGCCAGGGCGCCCGACGTGCTGTGGCGGCATCTCGAGGCATACTCGCGACGGTGGCTACTGATTATCGACAATGCCGACGACCTGAGCCTGCTCGCTCCCCACGGGCATAGCCTCGCCCAGAAACGCGGCTGGATCCGTCCGGTCGGTACGCGTCGCGGCGCGATCATCGTGACCAGTCGCAACGGCGATGCGCAGACCTGGGGTGACTGGTGCCGGCTGCACCCGGTCGGGATGCTCTCCACCGCCGACGGCGCGCAGGTCCTGCTCGACCTCGCCGGGCCCGACAGCGGCACCCGCGACCAGGCCGCCGCTCTCGCGACCAGACTCGGCGGACTGCCCCTCGCGCTGCGCCTCGCCGGCCGCTACCTCGCCGACGCCCACCGTAGACCTGCGCTGGAAGGCCAGATCACCACCTTCGCCGGCTACCGGGCCACGCTAGACGCCGAGGGAATCGCCGCCGTGTTCCCCGACCCCGACGGCCAACTGACCGATGTCCACGCACGGGAGGTCATCGCCCACACCTGGGAACTGTCGCTCACTCTTCTGGAGACCAGAAAGAGTCTCCCGCACGCACGGAATCTGCTGCGTCTGCTGTCCGTGCTGGCCGACGCGCCCATTCCGTACCAGGCGATTCTGGACGCGTCCACGATGGCGGCATCGCCGTTGTTCTCCGGGCTGAACACCACCCGCCTCGCGTCGCTGCTCGCCGGCCTCGAGACCTTCGGCCTGCTCGACCTCGGCCCGCCCGAGCCCGGGGCGTCGGCCACGCTGCGGCTGCACCCGTTGATCCGCGACACCAGCCTGTTTCACCTGCACGCCGCAGGGCAGACGCCGGCGGTCTTCGACCTCGCCGCACAGCTGCTCTTCCGCGCGGCAGACCGCCACGGGGCCCACGGTGACCCTGCGAACTGGGCCTTCTTCCGGCTCTTCGCTCCCCATCCGATCCATGTGCTGGCCCAGGCCGCCGCCGCTCCCGGCCCTCGCCAGGAGGTGATCAGCAACGTCACGCAGGCGGCGAGCCTGGTGACCGAATACCGGGCATCCATCGGCCTGTTCACGGCCGCCGCAGCCGAGGGCAGGACAATCCGCGCCACTGCGGTACAGGTCCTCGGCGACGAACACCCTGACGTACTCAACAGCAGTGCCGACGTGGCGTCGTTCACCGGTGGCGCCGGTGACGAGGCCTCTGCCCGCGACCAGTACGCCGCACTGATCCCGACAGTCGAGCGCGTTCTGGGGCCAGAGCACAAAGACACCCTGCTGTACCGATCGAATCTCGCCTGGTTCACCGGCCAGGTCGGCGACGCGGTAGCCGCACGGGACCAGTGCGCAGGGCTGTTGCCTCTCGCCCTGAAGGCGTTGGGTGACGAGCATTTCGTCACCCTGTTCATCCGGCACAGCCTCGCCCGCTTCACCGGCGAGGCCGGCGACGCCACGAGGGCACGCGACCAATATCTGACGCTGCTGCCGTCGATGCGACGAACACTGGGCCCGATTTACAACTTGACCTTGCACGCCGAACAACAGCTGGCCATCTGGACCGGCAAGGCGGGGGACACGGCGACTGCCCGCGACCAGCTCACCGACCTGCTGCCGGTCCTGCAACGTGCCCTCGGTCCCGAACACCACGACACCCTGAGCGCCCGCTCCGACCTTGCCTACTGGACCGGCAGAGTCGGCGACCCGGCGGCGGCACGCGACCGATTCGCCGACCTGCCAGCGCGCTTCCAACAAGCCCTCGGCCCGGAACATCGCAAGACTCTGAACGCCCGCGCTCACCTCGCGTACTGGACCGGATGGGCGGGAAACCCGGCAGCCGCCCGTGACCAGCTCACCGACCTGCTACCGGTCCTGCAACGCGTCCTCGGCCCCGAACACCGCGACACCCTGAGCGCCCGTTTCGACCTCGCCCGCTGGACCGGACGGGCCGGGAACCCGACGGCCGCCCGCGACCAGCTCACCGACCTGCTGCCGGTCCTGCAACGCGTCCTCGGCCCCGAGGACCAGGAGACCCTCAGAACGCGAGTAGCCTTCGCCGATCTGCCCCACCGCGCCTGACGTCAGTCTGCGCTGGGCTTACCAAGCTGCTTCTCCGCTTCGCGGCGCTACAGCTCGCCGCTGGCTTCCGCTCCTGCAGCGTCGAGGTCGGCTCGGCGCTTGAGCGGCCAGGTGTCCGCCCAGGCCGCAGTCTGGCTCGGCGAGGAGGCCGCCGCGCTCGTAGTAGCGCAGCGTCTGCAGGTTCAAGGTGGCCGCGGTGGCCGTCATTTTTCAGTAGGTGCTCAACCCCTCGAACTGCTGGACGCCGCAGGCCAGCACCAGCCGCGGATCCAGGCTGCCGCCCGCACGCGACACATCGACCCGGAACTCCCGGGCCCACAGCCGCGAGACCTGCCGGATGTGCGCCACCCGCCGGCCCTCGACCCGGAAGGTGAGCCGGCGCATCCCCCAGCCGAAGCCGATCTGGAGCCACTGGCACACGAACGAGAAGACCGGCTCCACCATGTTCCCGGCGACCCGTCCGGAGGGGTCGAGAATCACCGTACGGGCGGGCCGAACGAAGCCGCCCGTGGTCACGAGCCGCCCGATGATTGTGCCGAGCCGGTTGTCGAGCACGTCGCAGGTGCGCGGCTCGAACCACGAGTGCTGCGTACCGGTGATCGGCAGCAGGGTGAGCAACGGCCCGGGCGGATCGATACCGCACGCTTTCGGGCCAGGCGGTGCCGGTGACCAGGCGCGGCCCGGGTCCTTCATCACCACCATGACCGACCTGTCGCCTGCGCGAACGTGCAGCTGCCGGGCCTTCTCCGGCTCGATCAGCTCATCGCTGAGCAGCCCCACCCCGGAGCCCAGCATCGCGGCGAAGCCGTCGCGCCGACGGGTGCGGAACGAGTACCGCCCGGTCAGGATCTGCTCCGGCCAGCCGCGCCTGAGCGTATCGATCACCATGACGCGAACGGTAGATCGTCACGGCAAGCGACGGTGATGTGGACCGCCACTCGGGGACGTCATCTGCGATTGACCCGCTACAGCGAGGCCGCGTGGGCACCACCGGCGGGCGCTGCCTCACGGTGATGGACAGACATTACCCGAAGCCGCCACCCGACGGCCGACTCGAACTGATCGCGCATGTCACGGCCATGGTCGTCTCACCTCTGCGAAGCGAAATACGACCTGCGGCGCGATGAGCACAGCCGTGCCGCCGCAGATGCCATCAGTCGTGCCCTAAGCGGCGGGCCGCCGCCAGCGACGAAGCCCGCTTGGCGCATCTCGTGGAGCCCGTGGGCTGGCGGCGTTTGACGTGTCGGCCTGACCGACCTGAGCCGCTGCCGGGCCGCTTGCTTGCGGTCTTCGCCGCTTCTCCGTCGGGCCGGCTGGGCGCCAGCGCCGGCGTCGAGGAAGCGTCGGCTAAGCAAGGCCATCATGCTTCTCCCGCGGTGGCGGGTGTGGGTGTGACACCCACGAGGCGGCCATCGGCGAGGAGCACGCTTGTCGTGTAGGGGTTGGGTCTGGTAGGAAGGAACCTCGGTTACGCGGCTGGGGTTGGACCCCGGCAGGCAGCCTCAAGATCTTCTACCGGCCATCGGCGTCGTGGACGTACCGCGATGTGCAGCCCTGACACATCCCTCTTTTCACTGGCGGGGCTGTCGCCGACGTAGGGCACGCCGCGCTTGTCCTAAGGACTTCCTATGAGCACGCTTTATCGCGGCTTCCTGCCGCAGCACACCTCGAGCACGCACCGGGTCTTCGCTGTGGTCGACCACGGCGACGGCGAGACGGTGCAGGCTCTAGCCACGTTCCCGACCGCTCAGCGCGCCAACACTGTCACCGACCTGTTGAACCTGCTAGCCGCTGGATACCCGCCCGAGGGCACACGTGAGCGCTTGGTCGCGGCGCTTGACGCCGAACCGGGACCGGTGCGTGCATCGGTCACCGCCATCCTCGATGTCCTCGAAAGCAACCCGTACGCGCTGACCCTGGATCTGCGACGCCGGGAGACTGCCGGGTTCGCCAGCTTCCTGATCACCGGCTGTCCAGAAGGCGGGTGCGGCACCTGCACCGCCTGCGGCGACGATTGTCTCGACTGCCCGGCATGCGACACCGACGGGTGTGGCACCTGCATAGCACCGGTGATCACGCCGCGGACCGCGCTGCTGCTGCACGCCGCAGGGGACATCCTCAGCGATGAGATCCGCATGGCCGTGGAGGACCCGGACGGCTGGGATGCCTTCCCACCGTTCTTCTCGCACCTGTCCGCGGTCGCGGTCGACGGGTTCCGTAGCGCGTTCCTCGACCTCGCCGCCGATCTTGCCCATGGCGTAGAACCCCACCCCCGCACCATGGCCGAGGAGATCGCCCTGCACCTGATGACCGACCGGGCCCAGGTCGACCTCGAACTCGGCGTCTTTGACGACGAGTTGAAGCAGCTGCCAGAGTCGAGCGCCGACTACGACTGGGAAGCCATCCTGGATGTCCTCTACCAGGACAGCGACTACGTCGGCCTGATGGGCAACCCGGGCAAGCTACACGCCAAGACCGTTGTCGCTCTGTTCGAACGGTTCAACAACATGCCCGAGCGTCCGTACACGTCTCCCTCCTGACCGGCGCTGGGCGAAGCCGTCGTGCCCAGGACTTGGATGCCAGCCGTGTAGGCGACGGCGACGGCAGTACTCAGGGTTTCAGCCGTACCGATCGCCGAGGGCCGGTCGCTAAATAGTGACCGGTCCTCGGCCGGCTCGAGCAATGGGGCCGGACTGAGTGAGTCACCGCGCCCTGATTTCGATCCCACGCTCTCGCCCGGGTACAGCGATCAAGGTCACTTGGTTGGCCGGTTGGGAGGTGTCGCCGCGTGGCGGGCGAGGCCGTCGGCCATCTGCTGCATGACTCGCGGCATGAAGCGCTTCATCAACCAGCCCAGGCCTCAGCGGGCGCGGTAGCTGCCGTGTCAGTGGATGGTGGTGCCGCCGTCGGGCGTGGGTAGGAGGTCGACAACCGCGCGGTAGTCGCGGATGGTCGGGTTGAAGGCGTCCTCGTAGGTCAGTTGCTTCTGCTCGATCAGTCCGGTCAGCCTTTCTCCGGTCACTGTCCTGCCGGTGCGAAACGCACGTACCGCGCCGACCAGGTCCTGACCGTCGGGGCCGAGGCCGCTGGAGCGGTCGGTGACGAGGCTGTCGACGGCCGACCAGGTGGGCCAGGTGCGCGCGTCGGCGAGCAGGCGCCATACGACGGCGGGAGGTGCGGTCGAGGTTGCGGTCGCGTCATAGGTCAACATGTCGTGGCTTTCTCGAAGGATTGAGGGGGCATGCCGGGGTAGTACTCGGTCGTCTGAGACAGGGGGTCAGCGGCCGGTGGAGCCGTCGATCTGCTCGCGGAGGATGTCGGCGTGTCCGGCATGCAGGCCGGTTTCCTCGATCATGTGCACCAGCACCCATCGCCGTGACGGGGCCAGTGCTCGGCCCGGCGGCCTCGGTGCGGGCATGGCCAGGTCGGTCCATGTCTGAATGACGTTGTTCGACTGGGTCGTGGTCTGCCGGTATTCGGTGAGCAGTCGGTCGGCAGTCTCGCCGCGGGTGGGCCGGAGGGTGCGGCGCATGTTGGTGATTGGTTCTTCGAGGAAGTAGAACCGTTCGACGGCGGTCAAGTGTTTGATCAGCCCGAGAAGGTTGGTGCCGCTTGGTACGCCGGCGGTGCGGATCGCCGGCTCTGGCACGTCGGCGACCTTGTCCGTGATCGCGGTGCGCAGGTAGTCGAGGAATCCACGAGGGTGGCCTTCTCGTCGGGGGCGGTCCACGCCGGTCCGGTGTCCTTGCGGTTGAGGGTGGGTGGCATCAGTTGTTCCTGTCGCGGCGCTGGATGAGCAGGACGTTGTCGGTGACTGCGGCGCTTTGGCCGCCGGGTCCGGTGGCCTGCCGGTGGGGCAGGTCGGCGCGTATCACGGGCCACTGTTCGGTGTCGAGGCCGAGTTCGGCGGCGATCTCGTGCGGTGTGGGGTAGTGGATGTGGGGGTCTTGAGTCCATGATCAGGGCGCGGTAGAGCCGTGGTCGACGATCAGGAGCAGGCCGCCTGGGGCGAGTGCGTGTGCGGCGGTGCGCAACACGTTCGCGCGGTCGAGGGTGAACGGGGTGTGGAGGTACTGCGCGGAGATGAGGTCGTATGCGCCGGCCGGGAAGCTTCGGGCCAGGTCGTGTTGCTCGGCGATGACCCGCCTGTCGCACCCGCGGGCGCGATTTCGCAGCCGTGCGACGGCGGTGTGGGAGATGTCCACGGCGGTGACCTGCCAGCCTCGCCGGGCGAGCCAGAGGGCGTCATCGCCGTTGCCGCAGCCCAGGTCCAGGGCCGTACCGGGTCGTATCCACACCGGAGGCGCGCACCGGATGGACAGTCCGGGCGCCCTCTCGGCTGGGACGGTGCAGCGTTCGTACCGTTGGATCCATCGGGCCTGGCCCCGCACTTCACCAACGGGCCGCAGGCGCCGGCCTGGCACCTCACCATCACCCTGCAGGTCCGGCACCCGGTGTCCGAGCGGCTCCTGCTCGGCGGCGCTCTGGAGGAGCTGTTCACCCAGCTCACCGAACGGCCACCGGCCGGGTGGGGCACCGCGGAACCCGCTACCCAGCCCTGGGACCGGCACACCCTCACGGACCTGTGCCGTGAACGCGCACCCCGGCGCACCTGGCTGTGCGCAGTCGGCGACGGCGCCCCAGCGCTGGCCGCCATGGTGATCAGCCGGCCCGGCGAATCCGTACTCGAAACGATCCGCTGCACGGTCGTGTACACGGAACCCGTCGAAGCCCACGCACTTACCGACACCGCCCGCAACCTCTCGGCCGCCTACGACATCCGGCAACTTCTCGTGCAACAGGCCCCGGGACAGACGGACACCACCCACGCCAGCCACTGGACCGGACTCAGCACCCACTGGCCCTCCTCGCCGGCCCCGAAGCAATCGCCGGACGCACCGAGAAGGACCTGGGCAACATCGGCGCGCTCGCCACCACCCGGCTCAGATCCGGGGCCCGCAACGCGTACTGGTACGCCCTACACAGCTACGGCGAAGACCCCGCCCAAGGCTGGAACCGCCTGGAACAGGTCATTGCCCACTTGAGCATCCCCTCAGTGACACCGCAGACCCCGAGAAGCTGGGGCCAACCTGAACTGAACGTCAAGGACCGCGGCGCGTAGGGACGCGGCAATCCCGACACGGTGAATGGTGGTCCTGAATTGGCGAGCAGATGAACGCCCCGTTGCGGCCAATGCCGGAAGTTGTTTCTGCGTTCCCATGTGGACCTGACGATGCCGACGGCTATAGTGGGGCCGATCATCGATCGAAAGGAACTCATGTCTGCTTCTGCCGCGCACCGCTCCGTCGCCGCTCCGGTCGGTCTGGCGGCACTACTCGGCGGTGCGCTCATCCTGGCTGGTTGCACCTCGCCGTCCACACCCACCGAGACGCCGGCCACCAAGCCCAGCGCCTCGGTGGCGCCGGTCGTTCGATTCGTGGTTCCAGCCGAGATGAACGGAGTTCCCCGGTCGACGGACGACAAATGGCTCAAGATCCCGAAGAGCGAGGAGACCGCCCTCAAACGCGATGTGCTCAGTCCGACGGGCGGCTCCTTGGCCGCGGCGTATGTCGCTCCTGATCACTCAGAGGTGATCGAGATCGGCGCAGCGGCCGGTCGGGTGGTCAATCCGGCGTGGACGCTGCGGCAGCTTCAGAGCGGCTCGCTCGGGCAGGAGGATGTCCGGCCGGCGGATCCCGGTACTGCGGGGGGAGTGGGCAGTTGCGGGGTGTCGCGTGACTACAACCCGCCCCTCGTGCTGACCGTCTGCGTTTGGGCGGAACCAGGCAGCGTTGGCTCTGTCCGGTTCATGGCGCTGAAGGACCGCCGCGACAAGTTCGCCAAGGTTCGCGCTCAACTCCAGCCATAGATGTCAGTGCAGCCCCTCTGAAGCTACTGGGGGGGCCGCCCGGCGGTCTGCCAGCCCGGGACCTGTGCCTCGTGGCGCACCGTGCTGCTCGCGCGGTGGCCCCGCTAGTCGTCGAATGGCCCGTCAAGGCAATCGATCATTAACCGTTCCCGCTACGTCGGACCGAGAGACGCATCGTCCCGACCAGCCGGGCGTCTCACTGTTGAAATGGCCACCGGCGCTCGAGCCGACGCGCTACTACGCGCTGCCTGGTGGTGCCTCTCTGGTCCGTAAGAAGGACGGCCTGCACTACGTCGCCAACGACCACCACGGCACCGGCACCGCAACGGTGGACGCCACCGGAGCGATCACCCACCGGCGCACGACCCCATACGGGGAGACCCGTGGGACTCCGCCGGTGCAGGGCGCGTGGCCGACGGAGAAGGGCTTCGTCGGCGGCAACCAGGACTCCACGACGGGCCTGGTGAACATCGGGGCCCGCGAGTACGACACGGTGACGGGCCGGTTCATCTCGATCGACCCGATCATCGACGTGAACGATCCGCAGCAGATGAACGGGTACGCGTACGCGAACAACAACCCGATCTCTTTCTCGGACCCCGACGGCCTCAAGCTCTGCTCCGACGACGCCTGCGGCCCGGGCGCCGACTTCGTCGACACAACCGGCAAGTACCACAACGTCCCCGGCCACAACGACGGCCGCGGCGGCGCGTCGAAGGATTACGATCCGAGCACCCCAGGCGTCAACGAGTTCAACAACCCGAAGGCGTCACCGGAAGCGCGTGCGGAGGCGGCCGCAGCGGCGGCGGAGAAGGAACGTCAAGCCCGCATCGCACAGGCAAAGCAGAGAATCCTTGACGCGGCGAAAGCACTAGGCAAGATCGTCGCCGACGAGCTGGGCATCACGGACGCCCTGGACTGCTTCACCAAGGGCGACATGGGCGGTTGCGTCAGCACCGCCATCAACGTCCTGTCCTCGGTCGTGGGCGGCGCCATCGGTAAGCTGGCCGCCCGCTACGGGGCGCCATGGAAGTGGAAGAAGTTCGCCAACCTGGTGTCTCGCACCAAGGGTTTGCTCGGTGACCTGGTCGATGGGCTCAAGAGATTCTTCAAGGCCAGCAGTTGCCACAGTTTCGCCGCGGGCACCCTGGTGTTGATGGCCGACGGCACCAAGAAGCCCATCGAGAAGGTCAAACCCAAGGACAAGGTCCTTGCCACCGACCCGGTCACCGGAAGAACCAGGGTACGGGCGGTCGTCGCCACCCACATCAACCTGGACACCGTCTTCACGGATGTCACGGTGACAACCGCAAGTCAGCCCTCGCTGCTCCAGACGACCGCGAACCACCCCTTCTGGAGTAATAGCCGCCAGGCATGGGTGAACGCGTCACAACTGCATACCGACGAAAGCCTCCGAACACCCACTGGTGGATCACTCACGATCTCGGCAGTGTCTCCGCCCTACGCCGGCGCCAAGCTCATGTACGACCTCACCGTCGACTCGACACACACGTACTATGTACTCGCAGGCAACACCCCGATCTTGGTCCACAACTGTGATGAGGGTGTTGCGACGGTCTACCTTGACAGGGGTGCCTCTCCGCCCCAAGCGTCAATCAAGGTCGAGCACAATGGAACTTCGCTCCACACGGAGCAGATTGGTTCGGAAGGGACGTCCGCGACGGGTGCTGAATTCAGCGGTGAGCTTTCGAGTGGTCCAGTCTTCCCGGTTAAGATTCGCTTGCCGAATGCACGGCGTGCCCAGGCTTGCCAGAGGGCGACCGAGGGGCACACATTCGGGCCCTATGATCTTGAATCGCAAAGCTGTGTTACCTACTGCGCTAATGTACTGCGGGCTGGTGGCGCCGAAGTCCCGAAGGGGAACATTCGCAACTACTAGGTGGCGTTTTGAGATGTACAACAGGCAGTGACATAAGTCGGTGAGCTAGTACTCCAGCCGGGGATCGTGATCACGGCTTGGTGAGGGCTTGTCGGGCGTAGTGGCTATTTCTTGCGCGGGCTTGATGGCGGCGTCGGCGGA
>NZ_JBFBAJ010000028.1:0-30802 GCF_040682215.1 Actinoplanes sp. NPDC051346
CCTGAACGCCTTCTCGATCACCTTCGGCGACCGGTTCCCGGCCGCCGAAACCTACTAACCAAAGACGCCGGAAACACCGTTAGCGAGACAGTCCCTCACTGCCGATGATCCACCTCTGCCACTATCCGGTTGTCACCCTGTTCAGGCGGCGATGAGCTCGAGTATCGCCGCCCGTCGGCCGTGCCCACGGGCAGTTCGGCGAGTCATGAGGGTGGCTCTCTGCACTTGATCTTTGTCGCCTTCGCTGCTCGGGCCAGCAGGGAGGGGTGATCGTCAGTCGGGCATCATGTGAGCGTGCATGCGATTGCTGAAACTCGATGGAGCAGGGACCTTGTGGCCTCGCTGGTCAGTGCCTGTCTTTGAACCCCAACCGTCGCGAATTGCAGGAGATGCGAACTCGCGACGGAGCGATGTTGGTGGTTGCAGAGCCTGCATGGTTGCGGGTCACATGAGCTCGCTGACCTGGCGTTTCCACGCTTCCTTCACGACTCTCACGTCAGTCGTGCCGTCACGGCAACAGGCCACGAGGCCGTGGGCCACATGTCGAAGAAGATCGCTGAGCTGTACAGTCTCCCCTGTTCGCAGAAAACGCGAGAAATTCGCATGAGATGCGAGGGGTGGAAGTGGCGGTTCCGGAGGGCTCTGCGGGCCTGCACTTGGTACGGGGTGTGCCGCTGCTGCACCCCGAAGAGCTGGTGTTCCAGGCCATGCTCGACGGCTGGCGCAACCAGCAGCTGGCGCGCAACCTCAGCTTCGGCACCATCGAACCCCGCGAGCGTCTCGTATGGCGATTCCGCAACTACACCGACGCCAGCCCCTGGACGTGGAGTGCAGCCGACGCTGACGCGTTCTTCGCCGAAGCGCGGGCGGTCAAGCACGTCAGCCACGCCACGCTGCTCGGCTACCAGACCACGCTGAGGCAGTTCTGCGACTACATCACCGACCCGCACTACGGCTGGCCCACCGAATGCGAGAACCGTTTCGGCACCCACCCGATTCAGGTGTGCACGGAATGGAACACCGGCCGCCACGTCCAGGAAGCATTAGGACGTCCCGGCAAGCGGGCGTTGACCCATGACGAACTTCAGGACCTGTTCGACCACGCCGACGAGCGGGCGGTGGCCGCGCAGTCCTCCGGCCGCAAGGGCTGGAGTAGCGCCTTTCGTGACTCGGTGCTACTCAAGACCGCCTACGCCTGGGGGCTGCGCCGCAACGAGGCCGCGCACCTGGACCTGTGTGATCTGGCCAGCAACCCGAAGGCGCCGGAGTTCGACGGCTACGGCATCATCCGAGTCCGCTACGGCAAGGCCATGCGGGGCTCCCCGCCGAAACGCCGGTCGGTGCTCACCGTCCCGCTGTTCGACTGGGCCGTCGACGCGCTGAAGCAGTGGGTAGAGGAACTGCGCCCGGCTCTGGCCGAGCCCGGCAACTCCTCGCTCTGGCCATCCGAACGCAGCGACCAGCTCAGCGCCGGGACGGTGAGCACGGTGTTCACCCGCTGCCGCAAGGAACTCGGCCTCGCCGATGGGCTCGACTTCCATTCCCTGCGACGGTCGTATGTCAGCCACCTCATCGAAGCCGGCTACGACGAGCTGTTCGTGCAACAGCAGGTCGGCCACGAACATGCGAGCACCACATCCATCTACACCCACGTCTCGCCCGACTACCGGGCCCGCACCGTCCGCGCCGCCTTGGACCGCGTCGCCACCCAGATCAGGAGGAACTCGTGAGCCGCACGACGATCACCTACTCCTGGAGGCTGCGGGAGATCATGGCCGCCCGCGGCCTGAACAACATCTCCGACCTCATCCCCCTGCTCACTGAACGCGGGATCACGCTGTCGGCCTCGCAGATCTACCGCCTGGTCGGTGACCGGCCGGAACGCATCTCGCTGACCGTGCTTGGGGCGCTGATCGACGCCCTGGACTGCACCGTGGAGGACCTCTGCGCCTTCCGTGTCGAGGCCACTGCGGCGCCCAAGGCTGTCAACGCCGGCCCGGTCGTGGTCGACCTGAACAAGACCATCCGGCCCAAACGCGCTCGAGTGCGTCGCACCGACTGACCATGCCCGAACAGACCTGCGCCCGCTGCCAACATCGAGGCGAACGACATCGCTGGTGGGGACACCGCGACGATGGAATCATCTGCCCGCGATGCCACCTCGTCGAGAGAACGACCGCGGTGCTGGACGATGGCAGCGGCCGGGTCGCGCCTGCCCTGCTCAACCTGCACCAGGCCATCTGCGAACAGCCCAACCCGAACGCCGGCCTGGTCTGGCTGATCTGCAGCCAGCATGTCGCCCCGCTGCTGGCTGACCTGGCCACCGGGCGGCTTCCGCTCACCCACGCCACCTTGGACGCCCATCCATCGCCGCAGACAGCGATGCACCTGCGCGACATGCTGATGCAGCAGCAGGTCCTGCCGCACCGCGACCGCTACCTGGTGTTGTTCGAGAACTGGCTGCGCAGAAAGCTCGACGCCATCGAGCCCGCCGAGGACCAGCAACACGTTCGCCGGTTCGCCACCTGGCACAGCCTGCGCCAGCTTCGTCAACGGGCTGCCCGCGGTCCGCTACGACCCGGGCTCACCAAGAGGCCGTGCCACGAGATCAACAGCGCCGCAGCTCTACTGGCCTGGCTGCGTGAGCACGGCACGACTCCGAAGGCCTGCACCCAAACCGACCTGGACGCTTGGGTCGCCACGGGGAACTCCAGCCGGCAGGGCAGCCGGGCGTTCGTCGTCTGGTCCACCAAGAACGGCACCATGCCGCGCCACCTGCACCTGCCCTATCACCAGAGCGCAGCCCACGAGACGATCACCCAGACGCAACGCCTCCAGCTGCTTCGCGACCTGGTCGACCCCGCCAAATCCTTCTTCCTGCGCGACCGTGCGGCTGCCCTGCTGCTCGCGCTGTTCGCTCAGCCGCTGACCCGCATCGCCGCGCTCACCATGAACGACATCGACCTCAGCGGCGAGGAAGTCCGCATCGTCCTCGGACTGCACGGCCCGATCCCCGTCCCCGAACCGTTCGGTCAGATCCTTCGCGATCACGCCGCCAACCGCGCACCCCGCAACGTCGAAGCCAACCGGAGCAGCCCGTGGCTGTTCCCCGGCAGACGACCAGCCCAGCATGTCCACTCGACCTACCTGATGAACCAGCTGGCCAAGTCCCGGATCAACCTCCTCGGCACCCGCCTGGCGGCTATCCGCGCCCTGGTCCTCGACATGCCGCCGGCCATCGCGGCACAAGCGTTCGGCTACACCCCCGAATGCGCCGAGGACCACGCCACTCTGGCTGGAGCGACCTGGGCCAGCTACGCCTCCCGCCGGAGACAACGCGGTCCTGCTCCGGGATGAACCGCTCCGTCACGTCCGGCGCTTCGCAGACACGGATCGCCAGCAGATCCGGGCGCCTTTGGGTGCTACGCCTGGCTGAGAAGGTGACGCGACGGGCTGTAGTCGATCTTCGTGTCGGCATAGACGCCCAGAACGTTGTCTTTCAGACACCGCAGGCCCACGCTGATCCAGCGCACTTCGCCGTCGTCAAATAGCGCATACCCGACAGCAACGGCGAACTCCTCACCTCCGCAGGGGCACGCGCAGGAATCAGATTCGTCCTCGCTCCAGTGTTCCGCGCTATCGCCGATGAAGGCCACGGAGCCGCAGGCAAGACACACCCGCTGGGTCGCTTCCTCCTCATCGATGTTGACCTGGAAGGACCGTCCGTCGCACTCGCCGCATCGGGACTCCACCACCGTGGTCACGGGATAGCCGCCCGCCTTGAAATCGCGGACGCACTCAGCGAGATCAGCGAAGTCTTCCCCACGCCACAGCTTCCCGGACTTGTCCAGCGTCACTAGAACATTCTGCCTGCAATGCTGGCCGGAGATCCACTCAACGGAGAACACCGAAGGACTGCAGCCGCCACGCCGTCACAGGCCGCGAACTCACGACGCCTCAATACGCGATGCCGTCAGTAAACCCGTTGCAGGGGCCAGCGGATCCTGTGCGGGGTGGAGGTGGCGGTGGGTAGGAGATCGGTCGTCGGCATGATGGCTAGGTGTTAGAACCCGAGTTCCGGTATCACCCTGATCCGCTCGCCACCGGGTCGGCGGTCCGCGATGAGCACGTCTGCGCTGTCTGCGGCGTTCAGCGTGACATCCGGTATACGGGACCGGTCTATGGCAGGGAACCGACGACTCTGTGCCTGCATTGCATCGCCTCCGGGGAGGCATCACGAGCTTTGGGAACGGTGACTGAGGCTGTTGACGGCAGTGATCGCTTGGACATGCCGGCGGAATTCAGTGACGCCGTCCTCGTGCCGGATGAGGTGCCCGTCGCGGTGGTGGAGGAGATTACCCGCCGCACTCCGGGGTTCATGGGTTGGCAGCAGGAGTCCTGGCTCTATCACTGCGCAGACGGCGCGGCTTTCCTCGGCCCGGCTGGCTACGTCGAGCTCGAACGGCACCCCGACGCGCTGGACATGATCCGTGAGGACCTCCGTCGGCTCGGTTGGCCGCCGAGCGACACCGAGCGCTTGCTACGCCAGCTCGACCGCGCTGGCGAGCCCACCGCCTATCTGTTTCGTTGCCTGCACTGCGGTTCCCACCTCGCGTCCTGGGATCTCACCTGACCCGGAGCTTCCAACACGCAGCACTGCCGCCGTGGGCTGTCGGTCGACCATTTCGTGAGCATGGCCGGGTCAGAGCCCCCATGGACTTCTAGATCAGGTTTAGGCGGTCGTACGCTCGCGGTATGACCGGTGGCGGGCGTCGTGCTCGGGGTTGGTTGTCGCTGGTGCCGCAGCCGGCCGGGGCCGGGCAGGCTCCGGCGCAGCCGCCGCCGCAGGCACCCTGGCCGGAACGTGATCGGGCGTGGAGTCGGCAGGGTCCGGTCGTCGCCGGTGCCCGCCCGGTACACCAGAAGATCGGCTTATGGTGCGCGTGGGACTCAGGCCGCCACGACGAATCGCGACGACTCGGCGAGGACCTGCTCGGCGCCGGTGAGGTTGGCAAGGCGGGCGGCGAGTGTTGCCATCGCGAGACGTTCCGGAAGGGCGGCACTGAACTTGAGCCCGTCAAGTGCCTTCCTGCTGACCTCGGGTAGACAGAGACGCGCTGACGCGTCGACGGTTAGTTCACGCCACGCTGCCGGGGTGAGGTCTTCGCGCAGGCGGATGTATCGGTCGTCGTATCGCTGGCTGGGATCGACGACCTCGCTCAGGGTCGCCGCGAGGGTTGCATTGGCGCGGAATCCAGCCCAGGTCCACCAGCGCAGGTCGCGGTTGTCGGCGCGCAGAATGACGGCGCCGCCTGGGTGGACCACCGACGAGTGTTTGTCACGCTGTGCGCCGATCTGGTCGATGGCCCGGCGGGTCATTCTCACGGGCGGGTCAGCGCCGAGGAGGACCTCCCGCTCGGCTCGGGTGAGTGCGAAACTGGTGCCGGCGATGCCTCCACCGGTTGTCCAGCGGGCCTTGCCGCCGCGGTCGGCCGGTTCGACGAAGCAGCGGCGGCGTCTCCAGTCGATGTAGGTGACCTGCCAGCTGCGGCCGCATAGCAGGAGCCGGCGCGGGCCGGGGACCTCCTCGGTGAGCAGGCACGGGTCGATCTTGCCGAGTTCGTCGCGGCCGAGCAGGACGGTGAATTCCGGCGGGCCGAGAAAGACGGCGGTCATGTCCATGAAGTGCCGGCGGCCGAACCGCTTCTCGGCTTCCGGGCCGATGAAGAACATACCGCCGTCTTCGTCGAGGTAACCCTGGCCTGCGAGGTGCCGGGCGATCGGTTCAGCGCTGCGGTCGAACGGCGGCAACCCGTTCCACCACCGCGACCACAATCGGTCTCCGACGCGATGTTCCTGCAGGCACAGCGCCATCAACTGCTGGGCGACGATGTGCCGGGGTTCGGGAGTCGGGGTGACCGGTTCGACCCAGCCGCGGCACCAGAGCAACAGCAGGGCTGCCGCCCGCACCAGCGCGTCTCCGGAGGTGGCGAGGAAAAGGCAGTTCCGTGTGGAGCCGGCACGCCGACCGGTACGGCCGAGCCGTTGCAGGAAGCTGGCGACAGATCCCGGGGTGTCGATCTGGATAACCCGGTCGAGGTCCCCGACGTCGATGCCGAGTTCGAGGGTGCTGGTGGAGACGATCACGCAGTCGCGCGCCTCGGCAAACGCGGTTTCGGATCGTCGGCGTTCGTCAGCGGACAGGGAGGCGTGGGACAAGAAGGTCGTGATGCCGTGCCCGCGCAACAGTTGGCCCAGTTCCTCGACGGTCTGCCGCGCCTCGCAGAAGACCAGACGCTTCTCCCCGGCATGGAGCGCGGCGATGATCTTTGCCGCGTTGGGGAGGGATCCGACGTGGTCGAGTTCGACTTCACCAGGTGGTACTCGCGGAGCGTCGGCTGTTGCGATGACGGGCAAGTCGGGGGCGACGATGACGGCGGGCCTGGTGTCGCGTGCGGCGCCTTGCAACCAGGCAAGGAGTTGGTCGGGGTTGCCGACAGTGGCGGACAGGCCGATGCGTTGCAGGGGATGGCCGATCAGATTGGTGAGTCTTTCGAGTACGGCCAGCAGGTGCCAGCCGCGGTCGTCGCCGGCGAACGCGTGCACCTCGTCGACGATCACCGCTTGCAGGCCGGCGAAGAATGACCGGTGATCGACGTTCACACTGACGAGCATCGACTCCAGTGATTCCGGCGTGGTGAGCAGAATGTCAGGTCGGCTGGCGAGGATCGCCCGGCGTTTCCCAGCGGTGACGTCGCCATGCCAGAGCGCGACCCGGCGACCGATCCAGTCGGCATAGCGTGTCAGCCGGGGTTCGAGGTTGTTGAGCAGGGCCTTGAGCGGGCACAGGTAGAGCACCGAGGTACCAGTCCACCGCTCAGCGGTCATCCGGGTGAGGATCGGGAAGGCCGCCGCCTCAGTCTTTCCTCCGGCGGTCGGGGCGAGCAACAGGGCGTCGTGCCCCGCGGTCAGTGGAGCGACGGCATCGCGTTGCAAGGGCCGCAGATCGGGCCAGCCGAGCGTGTTGACGATGTGGTGCAGCAGCACGGGATCCAGCGCGACACTCACCGGCAGGTCCTACAACTGCAGGCTGATGTCGTCAGCCGAGGCGGCGTTGCGTTCCACTTCGGTCAGCTCGTCAGCGCGTACGGTCAGCGCATAGTGCTCGCGCGGATTCCAGTCGGCGAACTGGTCGGCCCGGTCGAGCACGTCGGCCACGAGTTTCTTGAGGTAGACGCGCGGTGCCACGCCCACCTGACCACCGAGCTTGCCGGTGACTGCGACGGCGAGTTCACGCAGATAGCCATCGTCGATCCGGCTGTCGACGGCGGTGTTGGAGTAGATGCCACGTACGCGGATACCCAACTCGACGAGGGCGTCGAGGGAGAAGCCGGGGAGCCGTAGCTGGGTGGCACGAGGGTTGTCCCACCGTGGGTCCGATCCGAAGTCAGTCGCCAGACGTTGGGCGAGCGGGGCGAGACGCTGGACACCCTGATTACCGTCGTAGAACGCCGGCGTACCGGTGATGATGAGCATGAGTCCGGGGAAACGGCCCGCGTAGATCTCGTCGATGAGCTGGCGCAACGCGTTGAGTGCCTTGTCGCGCGCGTCGGAACGTACCCGCTGCAGGGTTTCCACCTCGTCGAGGACCAGCAGCAGGCCGGGGTGCCCGCTGTCACGCAGCACGGTGAGTAGGCCCTGTAGAAAGCTCATCGCGGCGAAATGGTCCAGGTCACCCTTGACTCCGGCTGCGCGGCGGGCGGCCACGGCAACATGGGGTTGACCGCCGAGCCAGGCAGCCAGTCCATCAGCGGTCGCGGGATCACCGGAGGCGGTAGCCGCGCGGTAGCCACGGAGCGCCGCCGCGAAACCGGGAGTGCTGCGGGAGATCTCGGCGAGACGGGCCTCCAGGAGCCTGCCCACCGCGGCGTCGAGTGCGGTGGCGTCGTCCTCGGTGACCGTCCCGCCCTCGATGACGTCGTCCTCCAGTGCATAGATCCAGCCGTCCAGGATGGGTCGCAGTGCGCTGGGTGGAAACTGCTCGGTGCTGAGGTTTTCGACCAGCCGTCGATAGACGGTCTCCATCCGGTGCAGAGGGGTCTCCAGTTCGGAGATCTGTACCTCTGCGGCGGCGAACCCCCGCTGTTTGGCGCGTTCGGCGAGCCAGCGGGTGAAGAACGTCTTACCTGCGCCGTATTCGCCGCGGACCGCTTTGAAGACGCTGCCGCCGCCGGCGACTCGGTCGAGGTCGTCATCGAGCGCGGCAGCGAATCGGTCGAGGCCGACAGCCAAGGCGTCGAGCCCGTTGACCGGTACGACTCCACGGCGTAGCGCATCGACGATGTCACGCCGTCTCCGTGGCGAGATTTCCAGCGTCACGGCGTGTCCAGGCCGAATTGTTCGATGAGTAGCGGCCGGTCCAGCAGCACGGTCACACCGTCCGCGTCCACTGTCACCACCGGATAGCCTTCCACCTGCAAGAGTTTGCGCAATACGGTCACCGTTCCGTGGATACGATGCGCGGGGATCTGCGCATGCGCTGCGAGCGTGTCCAGTGTTGCCCTGCCGCCACCGGCCAGCAGCGCCTTGAGCAGCGCGGCCACCCGATCGTCCGGCAGAATGCCACGGCTGCCGCGGCGCTGCCGATACAGCGGGCTGGCTAGCAGGGCTGTGACGAGGTCATCCGCTGGCGATGTGGTCGGTGGCGTGTTGCTCACCGGTTCCGGCAACTCGAATAGCCCGGCCGTCTGAGGCGCGACAGGCCCCTTGCGCCGGTTTGCCTTCCGGGTCACGTCCGGCTGTTCCTCCGGAACAGTGAGGGCTTCCCGCCACCAATCCGGGCTGGCAACGGGGGCGGGAGCCCAGCCCGGCAGTGCACTCTCGTCGCCGGCGGTGAACACGAGAAGCGGGATGACGGCTTCAGCGGGCGAGGCACCGCCGTGGTAGCCAGCCTTGCGCGGGCCGTACCGAATCTCCTCCCGCCACGGCAGCACCACCGTGCCGCCCCCGAGCGCAACACGAGAACCGGAGACGACGACTTCACCCTCTCCCACAGGCTGGGTAGCGGGACGCCAGCGGTTCTCGCTGGTGTCGCTGCGCCGCGTAATTGCTTCCGGCCCACGGTCGACGACATGGCCGTGGTCGGAGACCATGATCACGACGCGATCCTGAGCGGCGGTGAACAGGTCACGAAGGGCGGGAACGGTGTGGGTGTCCCAGACCACGGTGCCCGGCTCGCTGCGGTCCAGGGCGTCGTCAATCGTGTTGATCACCGCGGCGACCACCGGCCGGGCAGGGTCCTCCAAGGCCGCACGTACGTCCGGGTCGATCGCTTCGCCGGAAGCGGCCCGAAGATCACCCTTGTGCAGGAGGATGCCGTGGGGGAAGCGCTTGGTGAACGCGGCTCGTTCGGCCTGCTGTTCACCGACGGCGATCCGACCGCTCAGCAGACTGCAGCGACTGACCTGGGTAACCGTCGGCAACGCGGCCAGGACACCCGATCGTGGGCCGCCGTTCCGGGTCAGTTCGAGCCACGATCCGTGTCGGGCGAGGGACTCTCCCAGCTCGGTGGCGGCGGCCATGCTCATGCCGTCCATGATAAGGAGAAGCGCCCGCCGTCCACCGTCGACCACCGGCTGGACGATGCGGTCGAGCACGTCCTCGACCCGCAGCATCGCGCCCGGTTCCAGTTCTGCTCGCGTAGCGGCGGCCAGCAAGTCGGCGAACTGCTCGTCATGGTTGCGGCGCCGCTGGTCCACAGCGCGGTAGACCTCGCGATACGCCTGCGCCACATCGGGGTCCACGTCTCCGGCGAACAGGTCCAGTCGTGCCCGGTCCACCCATCCGTCGACGCGGACGTGGCGGTTCACCGCATCGAGCGGCGTGCCCGGCGGCGGCGTCTCCGCGACGGCGAGCCATCGGAGCATGCGCAGCGCCATCCGTGCCGTCTCCAGACGTTGCCGGTCGGCCGCATGGTGTGACTCGACGTCGCTGAACGCCGCCTGCGCCCGCGCGGCCGGGGCCGGGGCTGGGGCCGCCACTGCCGTACGCACCGCGGCAGCGAAGGTCCGCAATCGCTGCCCGAAGCCGCTGGGCAGCAGGATGGAGGATCCGAGGTGCTCGGTGATGTCGATCTCGGCCGCCAGGCTCTCGGCCCTTCGGAGGATCTGCCGGGCCTGCCGTCGGTCGTGTTCGTCGTCGGAGTCGATGGTGCGGTCCACCCACGCCTCTGCGGCGTCCTGCAGTGCCGCGGCCTGCCCCGGTGTCAGCCGGGCGCCGCCGAATCGTGGTTCCAGCCTGGTTCGGGCGACCGCCAGGTCGACGGCGGCAGCCGGTGTCGGGTCGGAGCGCGGCCAGAGGACGGCGGCGAGCAGGCCCATGGGGAGAGCGTCGACGCCATGCCCAGCCCGAACAGCCGACATGATCGGGGCTGCGGCCGGGCCGGCTGTGTCGGCTAGGTAGGTGGCGAGTCCTTTCGCCGTCTCCGGGGGCAGCGCCGTGAACGTCATCTGAGCGGCGGCGTCCCTGGTCCACTGCAGAAGCCCCGCCACGTCCAGACGGTCGTGCGGGATACCGAGAATCTCGGCGGCCAGACAGCGCAGCGCATGGTCCTTGGTAAGAGCCGTGCCGGCCGGGGCGTGCCAGCCGTCGGCGGGCATGTGATCGCCCAGAGCGGCTGCCACCCAGTTGCCGGTTCGCGGCAGGGCCGGATCGAGAGTCGCTCCGCCGAACATCTGGCGCACCAGTTCCCAGGCGTCGACTCTGCGGACGGTCTGCTTGCTGAGGTGTGCCAGAATTCCTTCGCCGAGTTCGGCCTCACTCAGTTCGGTCAGCAGCACGAGCTTTTCGGATTCCTCCCGGTCGTGCAAGGCTGCTCGGGCAGCGAGCGGTGTCTCGCAGGGCACGACGCGAAGTCTGATGTCGCCGATGGCCAGGTGCGGGTCTCCGTTCCACGCTGGCGCGGCGGAGAGCGCGATGGCGTCGGCGCCGTCCTGCTCTACGAGCCACGCCGCGACCTTGCGCCGGATGGCGTCGGGCTGTACCCGGGTCACGTTGCTTCCCAAGTGATGGTCACCCGGCGACCAGCGGCCACCTCCGCCCCGATCTGCGTGGCGACCTTGCGCCACTCCGCCTCGCCGGTCACGACGTGCTGCCGGACTTCTGAACGGCCCCGGGCACCGCCGGGCTCGGTCGGCGGCGGTTCCTGCCCCCCGGCTGGCGCCGGCTTGTCTACTGGCGGGTTAGGTCGGTCTTCCGCTAGTAGGGCAGCCGCGGCGGAGACTGCCACCTCGATCTCCTTGGCCAGATCCGCGGCATGTTGCTGGCGCTGTGCGGAGGCGCGCAGCCGGTCCATGATCGCTCGTGCCCGCTCGTCGGCGACTTCCCGACCGGTGATCGGTTTGATCAGGGACCATTGCGCCTGATCCAGAGCTCGGACCACGCCGACCGCGCTGGACATGGCTTCCCCGACCGCTTGATCATCGATGTCGCCCAGGTCGGCTCTGCCCAACAGGGACACTGTGACGACGTCGTCGCGTTCGTGGCGGAGGTCCTGCAACAGTGCCGTGATGCGTCGTGCGGTCGCGAACCGGCCGTGCGGGGTCGTGGGATCGATGCCGAGGATGTCGGCATGCTTGGTCAGTCGATCAACCAGGTCGGCAGTGGCAGCGGCATGCTTCACCGCCGCGGTCCGCAGTCCGGTGGCCAGCGGGCCGAGGTTGGCGGGAGTCCGCCAAGCCGGAAGTACCAGGCCGAACAGTGGCTGCGCCCGTTTCACGGCACGGCGCCAGTCGTCTTCGTCAGGCATCGGCGGGTGCCGCAGTTCGTGGTCGTCGGTAATCGCCGAGACTGATGCGATGGCGACCTTGCCACCTCGCTCGTACCAGGCGAGCTGCTGCTCGAGACCAAAGATCGCGATGATCAGGTTCTGCAGGTCCCGGTCGAATCCGCGCGGTGCCGGACGGTCGAGGAACTCGCGGAGCAAGCGCACCGGGAACTTCTCGGTGTAGCCCGCATCGGCGGCCAGCTGCAGGAGGTGCCGACTCCAGAAGCAGGTGCTGGTAGTCAGCACATACCGGTGATCGATCAGTTCGCCGAGTTCCAGGTTGTTACAGATCCGCCGGATGATCCGATGGTCGGCAGGCGGCACGTTCACACCCCGTGTCGGGTCAGCGGAAGCCTCGCGGGCGTAGCTCAGCACCTTGGCGAGCTCCGCCTTCGTGATCGGCTTCTCGTCCTCCGGCAGGGCTGGCTTTCCGGGGTACGCCCAGGCCAGAAGTTCACCGGTGAGATTGTCGAACGCCTCCTTCAGCGTCCCGCCGCGTGGGTCACCGATTAGGAGCCCCTCGTCGAGGGTATGCAGGACACCGACGTTGTCCTCCTCGACGTCAGTGGTCTGCGGTTTCGCCGCGCCGTACGCCTGCTTGAGCGCGGTGATCAGACTGCCGCGCAGTTGGGTCTGGCGTTGCTGGAGGTAGACCCGGCCCTGCTGCCGGTCGGAGAGTGGCCAGTCTGCGGCCAGGGCGTTCAGCCGGTCGCCGGTGCCGCCGAGCAAATAGTTGATTTTTGCCAGTTGGGCGACCCTGCCCATCAACTCGTCGGTCAGGTAGAACGGCAACCAGAAGACGGTGTGCGACCCACGCGGCAGGTCGGCGATCCGCGCCCGGTCCGAGTTGCGCGGGTATCCCTGTGGGTCGAACGGGTAGTCGACGATGATGCGCCAGTCGTCCCCGGTGGCGACCAGTGCCGCGTCCGGCATCGTGTCCTGGTCGCGGACGTTGCCGAACTTGACCTGGACGATGTGCCGCCGCCCACGCCAGTCACGCGGATGCTGAAGCTCCCCGAGCTGCCCCTCGGTGCCGGTCAACCCCATCTCGCCGGTGATCAGCTCGCGCAGCAGCTGCTGTCGTGCACCGGTCGTGGTGGTCTCCTGATCGGACACCAGGTCGAGCAGTTTGTCGTAGTCGACCGTGTGCAGCTTGAGGGTGACGACCGGGTCGGGCCCGCCGGTGAGATGCAGCTCGCCGGCATCGTTGGCGACCTTGTTCAACCGGCCCAGAACGATCTGGTTCTCGTAGCCAGGAATCGGCGACGTGATGGTGCCGAAGTTCAGCGCATGCAACTTCGGCGCGGTGAGATTGTGCAGGGCCGGCACCTCGGGCACCAGCGCACCCAGCAGCACCGTCTTGATCAGCTTGTCGTCCAGCTGGAACTGCGTGTGTCCGGCCGTCTGCTCCTCGGTGATGCCGTTGAGCCGAAGTAGCAGGGGCCGCAGCTTCTGCCGGTACAGGCTGCGAGCGGCCTGGAACTGCTGCTTGAGCTTGGGCCGGTCGGGCAGTTCGCCATTGAGGACCAGCGGCTCGAAGAGGGCCGCGACGCCGATCAGGTCGTTGACACGCAGGGTCTCCCGCCTGTCGACGAGCAACTCGGTCATCACCTTCAGCGCCGTGCGCTCCCGCTGCAGAGCCTGCGACAGTGCCACCAGCGTCGCCACCAGTGCCGGAGAGAAGGGATAGAGCTTGCGGAACGCCTCCGCGTCGGAACCGATGCCCGCGTCGCCGTACTGGGCACCGAGTAGCAGGGTGTCCCACACCTGCCGGTTGCCGCGCACCGCGGCGAAGGCGTTGTCGATCGTCGCCCGGGCTGTCGCGTCGACTGGCTTCAACAGCCGCTTCTCGGTGATCTCCGGCAGGTTGGTGTCAGCCAGCACGATCTCACCCAAGCGCCCCTGCACACTGCGCATGACGTGGGCGAGAGCCTCCCGCTCGGTCCCACCGACCTGCGGCCCGAGGAAGTCCTCCAGGTTGCGCTGGCGGGCGACGAACGACACCAGCGGCAACGGCCGGGCCGCGTCAGCCGACTCGATCAGCTTGTTGAGCTTGGCACCCTCGGTGTTGACGAACGTGTGATCGCTGATCCGGGTGGACAGCCAGAGGATCAACTCGTCCAGGAAGAACACCATGGCGTCGTAGCCGAGAGCCTTGGCATGCCTGGTGATGACCGCCAGGCCGGTGTCCAGGTCGAGATACTCGCCGCTGCGGACAGCTCCGGTGAAGAAGGCTGCGGTGAGAGCCGTGACCAGAGCATCGCGTTGCGAAGTGCCCGGCGGTGCGGCAGCCGCCTCACCGTACATCTGAGGGGTCCAGCCCTGCCGTTGGGCACGCTGCGCGGCCAGCCCCGCACCGGCCGCCGGCGCGGCCCCGCCACCGAGCGCGGCGAAGAACGCCTCCTCACCCATAGTCTCGCGGAGCCGGGCCGCGTCCTTCAACAGAGCATCGGAGCGGTGTACGGCCGGAGCCGGCGCACCGGGATGCAACTCGGTGATCTGGTTGAGATAGCCCTCGAGGATCGCCTGCTCAACCGATCGGGCGTCGAGCATGTGGAAAGTGAGCGTGAGGATGCGCTTGTCCCGCAGCCACGGATCGGCGGCGACGATCGGCTCGGCGAGACCGCGGATCTCCCGAGCCGACGGATTATGCCGAAGGATCTCCCGCAGCACGGCCATGAAGTGCGACTTGCCGGAACCGAAGGATCCGTGGAGGAACGTGGCCTGAGATCGGCCGGTAGTTACGGCGTGCCCGATCCGGCGCAAGGCGTCGGCGAAGCTGTCCCGCAACTGATCGGTGACGACATAACGGCCGAGATCGGCGCCCTCGGCGGCCTTGACGACGAAGTCGCCGTCGCTCACCGAGGTCGGGATGTCGATCAGATCCCGCAGCAACGTCATCAGCGGTCCCCTCAGCCAGTCATCAGCGCGTCGATCAGTCCTCGATCCTATGCTCTGCACACAGCATCGGGCTGAGGCCACCACGGCTTCGAGGCACGGAGTGAGTCGACTACAAGACGAAACCCCGGCGGCATACCCACAAGGGGCAGGGGCGACCGGGGTCTTCACCGGCTAGCATAGCGCGGTCCTTCAGTCACCTTGAGGCGGATCGATGATCATGGGGCCGGCCGAGCTGGCAGTGGTGGAACAGAAGCTCTCAACCGAACGGCTGACGCCGTACCGGACAGCGACGAACGGTGATGTGAAACTCGCCGTCCGCCTCTACGAGTGGAACACCGAGATCTCTGCCGCGCTGGGCAGCACGCTCGGGCATCTCGAGGTCCTCCTTCGTAACACCATGAACGATGCCCTCACCACCTGGTCCACAGCCCGCTTCGGCGAACCGCGGTGGTATCTGGACCCCGGCCGAATTCTGAACCACCGGGCGGAACGCGACATCGACACCGCCCGCCGACGTGCGACCCGAGGCGGCCGCGCCGAAACCAACGGCCGGGTCACCGCCGAGCTGACCTTCGGTTTCTGGCGCTACCTGCTGACCAGCCACTACGAGCGCACGCTCTGGCTCGGCTGCCTGCGGCAGGCCTTCCCCGGCCTCTACCGTCGGGGCATGCGTCGGGACATCGACGCCGCGGTGCACGACCTGCATCTGGCGCGGAACCGGATGGCGCACCTTGAACCGATGTTCAACCGGCCGATCGGCCACCTGCAGACGACAGCGCTGCAGGTGGCCGGCTGGATCTGCCCGACCAGCCGCGACTGGGTGAACGCCCAGTGCCGGGTGCCTCAGCTGCTCAGTGAGCGCCCCGTCCCCTGATCACCGCTGCTCGGGCACACCTCGCAGCAGGGCCAGCGCTGACCGGTCCGAGCTCAGCGCGTCCAGCTCGGCGTTGATGAAGTCGGTGAAGAACTGTGCCGGCGATCCCGGGAAGTCCGGTCGCTCCTCGGCATACCACTGGTGCAGCCACGGCTCCAGCTCGACCAGGCCGGCCAGCAGCGGCAGCAGCAGGTGCGCCGGCCACGACTCCTGGGTCTTCCGGTCCAGGTAGACGGTAGCCAACGCCTGCGCCTGCTGCAGATGGTCCCAGCCCGCCCAGCCGAGCAACTCGCTGCCGTCGGTGGCCCGGCTCGCCTTCGGGTACGAGATGAACCGTTCCTTCGGCACGTCGAGCTTGCCCCGCGCCCGCCAGAACGACGCCCTCACGAAGTCGGCCGAGGTGTATTTCAGCGGCACGTCGATCTCGACGGTCTCGCCGTTGTCCTCACGCCGCTGCAGCGCCCACGTGCGCTCCCAGACGGCACGTTTCCGCAGACCGGACGGCTTGTAACGCTGGGCCGGAAGGTACGGCACGTGCTCGTCGGCCAGCAGCTGCCACAGAGCCTTGGCGAGGTCGTAGTTGTCGTGCCCGACCCACAGCTCCAGCACATGCCGGAAGTCAGCGTCGCCGTTGACCCGGTCGGCGAGCTGCGCCACCGACAGCGGCATCGGCTGCCCGGCCCACAGCTCCGGCGCCTCCAACCGGTCGAGCAGCCAGCCGCGCAGTGCGGTGGCCCGCATGCCGTCCCAGCCCTCGGTGGTCCAGCGGCGCTTGCACTCGGGCCGCTCGATCAGCCCGATGTGCCGGTTCTCGGTGATGACCTGGATCCGTCGCTCCACTAGCTCCCGATAGCCGGCCGGCCAATCGGGATTCACCGTCTCCCGCGGCCTCGACCCGTGCCGGTTGAACCACTCGGTCTGCACGTTCTGCCGCGCCATGAGGATCTCGAAGGCCCGCTCCCCCAGCTCGATCCCCGGCGGATCGGGATGCGTCAGATCCTCGTCAATCAGCCCATAAAGCCGATAAACCTCAAAATCCAACTCTTCCTGTACGGCGATCATCCGCGCCCGGATCAGCTCGTACTCAGCCCGAGCCGCCGCCAACCGCTCCCGGGTCGGCACCCCTAGTCTGGCAATCGAAGTGGGCACCACATCCATAAGTCGCTGCGCCATCTTATCGATTAGCCGAGACCGCTCCGCGGGAAATTCAGCAGGCAGGGGAAGCTCCTGAAGCTTGGTGCCTGTGAATTCATAACGAGGCTCCCAGCTTTCATCTCCGATGCCGCCTCCAATCCCGCCGTTTCCTTTGTTCTGGCTGACCTGCTTGAGCCAGAAGCAGGCGGTGGAGCTATTGAGCACCCCGAGTAGCCGCAGATACTCTTCTTCCGTCGCCCCCTCCGGCAACTTAATCACCGGCGCCGTCCTGTTGAATACCTTCCCGCCACGGTCCAAAACAAAGTGGTTGTGCGTGGCCACGAACGGAAACGCAATTGAGTTTGGCGTGCGGTAGCGATTTGCGAAGAACATACTGTGGTCAAACCACCTCAGACCTCTCTCGACTGGCGTTTGACCAAAATCCATTCTGCGCTGCAGATGAGTTCTAAAGTTCCAGTAGTGCCGCTGTTCCTCGTCTTGCGGAGAACGGGGACGGCCGCCTTCGTCATATGGGAACAGTGTCCACGTCCGGGTCTCAAGCCGAAAATCACGAACGTCCTCACCAGGAATAACAGGTACCGCAGATTCCAGCAGACCTCGTGTATAAAATGCAGGCTTGCTCGCGTAGAAAACCTCATCGAGCCCGGTGTGTGTCGTCCGCCCGATAATATCGATGACCCCGGCCAGCTTCGAGGTTTGTGCCTCTATCCGCTTCTGCAGATCACCGGCCCCACCTCCTGCCAGACTCCATGGGAAATGATCGAGCCTTGAGCGCTCAAAATTCTGGACGCTGATCCATTTTGATTCGGACGGCACCGTATCGATCTGGTTGATAATAGCCTTCCACACTAATCCTTCAGCGGCGTCCTCAGGCGCTTCTGGCTCGCCTTGAATTCCAAGAGCCGATCGAATCGACCGACCACGACGGCGGAAGTTGGCGCGGCCGATAAGGATCACCGTCGGCGTGCCATGCCCTGGTATAAAGGCACCGGAGGTGTCGATTACCTCTGTCAGTTCGACTTGATGCGCGAAGTAATCTTCGATCAGCTTCTTGCCAAATTCACGCTTCATAAAAGCGTTGCCGGTGATCTGTCCGACGTGACCGGCGCCTTCGCCGTACTCGTCTGACCGCTTTGCCAGGTCAAAGAAGCGCTTCGCGAATGGTACCGTGAGGGCGTATTGCCGGTGACACACCGTCGGGTACAGATCCCGATATTTCTTGTTCCGGGCGGCATCCGAGACCGTAATGTAGGGCGGGTTGCCAACGACCACTGCATATTGGCCCGGTCGCAAATATTCGGTGAGTAGGTCATCGTCCTCACTCGCGTACGCGAAGGGCTTCTCGGTCTGCCAGAGCAGCAGGTCCGTCTGCTCGACCGTCTTCCCGGCACCCCACGGCAACAGCGAGTCGCCGGTGGCAACCCGAATCGGCCAGGCCGGGGTGCGCTCCAGCTTTTTCAGCTCACACACCCGCATCCCGGCGACCAGCAGGCGGAAGCGGGCGATCGCGACCGCAAACGGGTTGATGTCGACCCCGGTGACCTGGCCCATCGCACGCTCGGTGTGCACCCGGATGTCGCCAGTTGGTTCCCGGCCCTGCCATTTGCGGACGAGCCGGTGGAACGCGCCGAGCAGAAAGTGCCCGGAGCCGCAGGTCGGGTCGATCACCGACGTCTCGGACAGGCCGAACTCCTGCACTGCGGGCTCGAACGTCCGGTCGAGGATGAACTCCTCCACGAACTCCGGCGTCTGCAGCAGCGCGTACGTCTTCTTCGCGTACGCGCTCAGATCTTGGTAGAGATCGCCCAGGAAGCGGGTGTCCAGGTCGGTGGAGCGCAGCGACCCGCGCCCGGCGCCCTTGCGGAAGAAGTCGCTGAGGCCTTCCGCGGCCGGGCCGGAGATGTCGAACCGCCAGAGCGGATTGTGGTCGTCGAAGATCTTGCCGGTGGCCCGCAGGCGGGCCAGATAGCGGAACCCCTCGCGCAACCACTCCCGATCGTTCTCGCGAGGGTTGGCGATGATATAGGCCTGCCGGCGCTGGACCGCGTCGTCGGCGCGTGCCGCGGGATCGTCGCCGCCGATCCACAGTCCATCGACGAGTTCGTTGTCCTCACAGAACCGGACGAAGACACAGCCCAGCACCCAGGCCACCGCGGCCTGGTCGAGCTGGTCGTCCAGCCACCCCTCGAAGCCACTGGCCGTACGCTCGGCCCGTTCCGCGCCGTCATGCTCCCGGCGCAGATCGGAACGCAACCCAGGCGACTGCGCGAGCTGACCCCGTAGGTCATCCACCAGGAACCGGACCTGCCCCTGCAGCGCCTTGCTTGTGGCTTCGTCAATCACAGGCAGATCCTACGGCCGTGACGGCACGCTATCCGTGATCGGTGTCGTCATCCGCTACGCCTACCAACCCGGGGCCGAGGGGGATGTCGATTCCGTTCGCGAAACTCCGCAGCTTCTTCTCCAGGTAGGCCGCTCGTTGCTGCAGGAAGAGGTCACCGTTGCCCTCGCGAAGTCGCTGCCACGCGAGTTCGGGAATGCCGTGGCTCTTCAGGAAACGTTTGGTGAAGGCGTAGCTGTACGGCCCGTCGCCGAAGTCCAGCATGAGGCTGCCACTGTCAGGCAGGTCGAGCAGCGCTCGATGCACGCTGGTCCCGGCGATCGTCGGCAGGACCAGGCGGTTCGCGGCCCGTTGGTCGCCGGCAAGGATCGGCCGGTAGGCCTGCGACGCGCCTGCCGCGAGTTGCCTCACCACATCGAATTCCTGCCCGAGCGGATCCAGTCGTTTGGGGAATTCGCCGGCTTCCCAGGCGATGTAGGCGACAGCTCGGGCGCTGTTCAAGTTGAACGGCTCGGGCACGGGCTGCACATCCTCGATGTCCAGGTGCAGTGCGCCGATGCCGTTGGCGAAAAGCCGCATCTCCTCCAGGCCACGTCGAACCGTCGCTGAATTCGCTCCGGCGAACGAGCCCGCCCACGACGTCACCCAGAACCACTGCTGCAGTCTCAGTTTCTGGTCAGGGCTTGGCTCGGAACGATGGTGGAAGAAGCTGGCCAGGAGGAGAAGCTGGTGGCCGTACGGCAGGAGATTCGCCAGAGGTAGCCCGATCTGCCGAAGAAAGCTGACGGCGGCGTGGATGGCCTGCTCCGCGGCCGGCACGGCATCGACGAGGCGGTTCTGCATGCGGTCCGCAATACGCTCCCAGCGTGGGCTGAGCACGTCGGGTTCATCGCCGATCGCGAGCACCGACCGGAAGACGGCTTGACGCTGCAACTCGCCGAACCCGGTGCTCGCCACAGACCGGACGATGTCGTCGATCTTCTCACTCAGGGTACGCTGGCCGCCGCGATGTGTCAGAGCCGAGATGACCTGGTCTGCGTCCATCCGGATACCGCGCCGGTTGAGGCGGGTATAAACCTCGACGGCCTGACCGAGTTCGCCGCCTCCGAGCTTGATGAGGGCGATTTTGTAGCTTGTGATGCGCTGCGCGACGCGATCCGCCTCGTCGACCAGGCGCTCCAGCCGCTCTCGGTCGCGAATCGACACGTCAAGCCGGCGAGAAAACTGCAGGAAGTCGCGAGTAGTGCTCACCGCACGGACCGGAAGATAGCTGCTGGGAACTGGAGCTGGCGGGTTGCCGGCCCCCCGGTGGTGCCGGTAGCGCTCGTTGTCCGTCTTCGGCTCGAGGTCCCGATAGATCCTCCACTTCCACTCACGCTGGTCATCGGCGTTGGGCGGGCGACCATGTCGCCGGAGGACCCCGAAGAGGGTGGAGAGTCGCTGGTGACCGTCCAGAACGTAGGAGACCGGACGGTTCGTTGGCGCCGGGGGTATGGGGACGTCCCCGATGGAAGATAGCGAGTCCACGGTGTCCGTCGTCTCCCACAGCAGAATGCTGCCGATGGGGTATCCGCGTTCGATGCTGTCGAAGAGGTCGAGCATCTGATCGGGGCGCCAGACGAAGGGGCGCTGGAAATTCGGGACCCTTAGCCGACCGTTCGCGATGTCATCCAGGACGCCGCCCAGCAGCCGGATGGTGGGCTCCAGGTCGCTGTCGGCGTCGTTGCTGAGCATGTCGCCAGTCTCCTACAGAATTTCGTTGATCATGGAGAGCACCCGTTGTAGTTCCTCCACCGCGTCTATGCCGAGTTCCTCGAAGTCCTCCCTGGTCAGGTTCAACTCGTCAGGGAACAGCGGGAACGGCATTTTTCCGCCACCCACCAACCACCGCTTGATGTCGATATAGCCACGCTCGGCCACCGCCTTCCGTCGTAGTCCGTCGATGGCGTCGGACTTCAACGGGAAGTGGTCGTCCCACACGCGCAGCGGCACGTAGTTCTCCATCATGCGCCAGGTCCAGAGATGCACATGGTCGACGCCCACGTCCCTGGTCTGCTTGACCTTGCCCTCATTCTCACTGGGTCCTGGACGTTTGCGGTCGCTGTCATACAAGACGGCGACACGGACAACCGTGGAGAACTCACGGCAGCGGGCCGCCGCCAGCTGCGGCATCTGCCCCTTGCCGCCGCCGTGATAGATGGTGAGCCACTTGGGGTCCCGCTCCAGCGCTTCGATGATCCGGTCGTCTCCGAAAGCCACGGCCACCGCACGCACGAAGCCGCCGTCCCCGAACTCGTTCTCCACCAGCAGCACCGCGGGCTTGGCCAGATCGGCCACCGCTCGCTGCAGATCGGCGACACCGACCGGGACAGTTCGGCGATCGGCAACCGGGATCGGGTTACTGGCTTCAATGAACGCCTGCTGAACCCACTCCTCCAGCAGGGGCATCTGAATCTTGGCCTGGATGAGCCGGCGCACCAGAGCATCGGCTTTCTCTGCCTGAGCGAGCGTGGGATACCAGTCGTGCCGGCGGTCGGCGACCATCTCCAGTAGCTGAAGGACCGGCTGGTGATTCGTGGCATCGAAGATCGCGTCGTCGATGTCAAGAAGCACGGTGCCTCCGTTCGCGCTGTGCGGCGGCCAGCGCCCGCACCTCGTGATAGTCCTGCGAGAAGTAGCCGTGGGGCCAGCTGTCGTCCAGGTTCCCGAGGTCGTCCAGGTGAACCCTGCGGACGATCGACTCGCCGTCGTTCTGCTCGACGACATAGATGGCCACCGTATCCGGACTGATCTCGTTGCCCGTCTCGGCGACACGCAGGCGTAAGCGAAGCAGGAGGGTTTCGCTGTGTGTCTCGATGAGGAAACGTGTGCCAGTGGCCTGGGCGGTGGCCAGGTAGAGGTCAGCCAGGTCGGCGTGGGCGGCCGGATGCAGGTGAAGCTCCGGCTCCTCGATGATCTGTAATGGCGCTCGGGGAACGCCCTCGTACAGGTCGTCCATGGCGCATTGCGCGATGATCGGCAGCACCTGCGCCAGACCGCTTCCGGCATCGGCCAGATTGACGCGGACCTTGCTGCCGCGCCGCGTCAGAACCGTCGACCGGAGAGGGCCGGCTGGCACCTCGTCGATGCGCCAGCCCGGCACGATCGATGCCAGACGCTCGTTGATCTGGTCGAGCAGCCGCCCTCCGGTGCGTTCCCGGTCGTGTGCCAGCAGGGCGGGCAGCCCCTGACCACGGTTGCCCATGTCCACCGGGATGCCGTGTGGCATCCGATGCTGGCGGGCGACGGGTTCGCGGTACGGGCCGAGATAGCGAATCGGCCCAGGATCGAAGTCCTGCTCGCCAGCCCAGTCCGGAAGCAGGCCACGGAACTCCACGATCTCGAGATGGGGGTCGACCAACTGACCAGGCACCCGTACCTCGTACTCCAAAGGCTCTCCCGGCTCGAAGGGCCTCGGCCCGGAGTCCTCGCTGAAACCGTCGATGTCGCGTGTCCCGTTGTCGGCGATCAGCATCCGTGACGAAACAAGTTCGCCGGTGAAGCTCGGGCTGCTCAACTGGAGGCGGGCAACGATCGCCGCACTCGTCGAGTCGATGTACTCCAGATCCGCCTCGAGCCTGAAGGGCTGGTGGCCGTCCACGTCGAGCCCGAGAGTCAGAGGGCGCCGGGTGAGTTGATCGAAATAGAGTTCGCGGAAATCGTTCACGGCGTCGGCGCCCAGCCGGTCCAGGTCGAGAGGAACCCGGGAGTCCGTCCGCAGCCCGCTGTCCAGTAGCAGGGGGAGCCGAACGAGTGCGCTCTTGCCGGAGTTGTTCTTGCCCAGGATCACGGTGATCGGGGCGAGTTCGATCTCCTGCCGCTCCCGGAAACTGCGGTAGTTCTCCAGGATTAACCGCCGGATAGCCATAGTGAGCAGTTCTATCAGACGGTCGCCTTGAGCCAGCCCTCCGGCACCCACAGCAACTGGCTTGCCGGCGAGGTCAGCGGCAGCGGGGTGCCGTCCAACAGTGCCGGTTCCGGTCGCCAGGCGGGAACAAGGAGCAACCGCGCCGCGGGTCGTGGCACGGTAGGGTCCACGAGCTCCTGGAGAATGCCCATCTGCCCGTAGCGTGCCAGCGGGGCGGCCTCAGTGATCACGATCGGCGACTCTGCTGACAAGGCCTCGCGGACTGCCGGCATCACTTCGTGCTGGACCAACTCGACCAGGCTGCGGAAGTCCGGGTCGGTACTCGACCCGTTGTCCGCTTTGATGATCGTCTCCCAGGGGTAGCCCAGGCTGCGAAGACGGTCCAGCAGGATCGCGGTGACGTCCACTTCGACGAGATCAAGCCGGTCCAGTAGCGCCCGCCGCACAGCAGTCAACCGTCGCAGTGACGTGAGCACGGCCAGGAAGGCGCGACGGTGGATCACGCCGGACAGCTTGACCGCGACCTCGTCCGGTGGGACAGAACCGATCAGAGTGCCGCCCGTAGTGCCGGTACGAGTACCGGTCATCCCGGTCAACTGTGACGGCAGTTCCGGCGGCGCGTAGATGCGCTTGGTGGGATGCCATGTCAGAGGAACGGCACAACGGCGCAGCAGCGTGGTCAGATCAGGACGGGGCGGCAGTGGCTCGGCGCGCGGGAACCTGGCCCGGACCCGATCGTGCACCTCCTCGGCGGTGAGCTTCTGGCCGATCAGGCTACCTGCGGACAGGCGCAGCGCCCGTTCGGCCGACATGCCGTCGGGATAGAGCTGACCCTGCGCGTTCACGTCCACCCGTCCGTTGCTACCTGCCGCAGCCAACTGCAGCAGACGCAGATCGGCGATGGCCGGCATGCCAGCAGGGACCGGGAGGGTCCGCAGGTCCTCAACCGCTCGCTGTCGTGACGGCAGAGGATTGGCGGCCGCTAGCGCTGCGGCCCGATCGCCGAGGGCGACCACGTAGCTCAGCCTGTCGGCGGCGGTGGTCTCAGCCGTGGGATCATCTGGCTCGCGACCCACCAGAACCGTGTCGGACTGCCGGAATCGTTGGATGGCGACGCGGGCGTCACCGCCGAGGGAGAGTTCCACCTCCACCGCGGCACGGACCAGCCCGATCGCCTGCGTGGTGCGTTTCGGCTCGGGTGTGTAGGAGCCGTGGTTCGCGATCAGAGTCTCGGCGATCTCCACCGCTGACATCACCGACCCGCGGGCATCCAGCAGGGCGGCGATCTCATCACGTACGGCGGAGAGCCCGATGTCGTCCGACCAGGGCTTGAACTGCTTGCGGAGCAGAATCGAGACCTGGGGCTGGGTCTGACCGGTGAGCCGCCCCACCTCCGCCTGGGTAGGCCAGCGCAGCAGCGTATCGCCCTCGCCGGACGACTGGCCGAGAAGGACGGCCAGGGTGGTTCGTGCCTTGCGATTGCGGGTCGTCGCGTCCGGAAGCAGCGATGTGCACAGCGCTTCGACACCCTGCGTCGGCGACTCGTCCGACGCGGTCGGCTGCGGCTCCGGCGTGGCCACGGCCGTCCGCAGAACGCGGACCTGCGCCAGGATCTCCTTGCGGGTGGCGTCCGGGATGTTGCGGGCTCGGGTCAGCTCAGACGGCGGCGCGTCCAGCAGGTCACCCACCGTCACGAAGCCCAGCCGCTCCAGTGCCGAGCGCGCCCGGGCGGTCAGGTCCGTGCTGGCCAGCGGTGACGTCCGGCTGAGCGTTACCGTGGTGCCCGAGTCGGTGGGAGCGGCTCCCGCGCGGGGAACCGAGCGGAAGATCGCCCGCCAGGCGTCGACCATCTCGTCGATCGTGTGCAAACGGTCACCGACTTCCCTGGCCAGGGCTCGACCGAAGAAGTCCACCATCCGGTCGGCGACTTCCTGGTCGAACATGGCAGGGTCGAGCGTCACTTCGCCGCTCACCGAATTCGGGTTTGCGCCGCCCCATTGCGGCAGCGTGCCGGTGGCCATCTCGAACAAGGTCACCGCGGCCGCGAATCGCTCTGCGGCAGCGTCGTAGCGGAGCCGCCTGGCGTCGCCAAGGAACGGGTCCAAGTAGCCGGTGGTTCCGGCCTGGTACTGATCGGCCGGTGCGGACGACAGGGAGAAGTCGAAAACGCAGAGGTGTGGCTGCTTGTCCTTGGGCCGTGGGCGGGCCGCCAGGTTGGCCGGCTTCAGGTCCCGGTGCCATACGCCTTGGCCGTCCAGGTAGGCGACAATCTCCAGAAGGTCGCGCCCGTAGCGCTCCAGCAGGTCGATGGCGAGGCGGCCGTCGCGGAGGTCCTCAGCAAGTGTTCGGGGCCCGGCCGAATCCATCAGCAGGGAAGTCCGGCCGCCCACCTCGATCGGCCCCTTCACCAGGGCGACCACCTGCGGGTGACGGAGCTGCTGCAGAGTCTCGGCCTCTGCTGTCAGACGATCCCGGTGCCGTTCATCGCGGGCCACCTTGAGCACCAGCTCACGCGACGGCTTGTCACCCTCGGCAGGCTCGTGGACGAGCAGTGCCACTGCTGTCGCCCCGGCACCGAGCCGACTGACAACGGTCAGCCCCACATCCAAGCGATCACCTCGGCGCGCGGTCAACGGATCGACGACAGGCTCGGGCTCCGGTGCGGTCAACTCCTCCCAGACACGTTCCAACCTGTTACGGAAGGCCGCCACGCTGCCCAAGCGTTGCGCCGGGTCACCTCGGGTCGCGTCATACACGGCGTCGACCAACGCGCTGGGCATGCCGTCAACCGCTGCTGCCAGGTTCACTCCACTGTCCCGGACGGCGGTTGCCAATTCCTCTGCCGATCCGGCCGGCGGGTCTCCGGCGAAGATCCGGTACGCGATCGTGCCCAGCGAGAACACATCGAGTTGATGCCCCGGCGGCCGAGCTGCCGTCGTCACCTCCGGCGCCTGATACCGGCGTACCTCGTCGTCGTAGAAGAGCTCCAGATCGGAAGGATCACTGGCCGGGCCGGTACGGGTCATCCGGGTACCCGTGTGCAGACGTCCGCCGGTTTGCCAGTTCGTCACCACCAGGCGGGGCCGGGAAGCCTCGGGGTCGCACACGTACACGGCGGCGGGATGCAGTGCTCGGTGAGCCAGCCGCCGGGAGTGCGCATAGTCGATGATCTCGGTTAGATCGCCGATGAGGTGGAGCCGTTGCGCCATGGTGAGCCGATCGCCGCGCTGCACCAGCCAATGGTCGAGGCGAACCCAGGCCTCCTCGTGGTCGAAGACGACGGCCGGTCCCCAGGCATGCTCAACCAGGTCGTGGGCACCGGCGATACCCGGGTGATGGATGCCCTGCAGAAGCCGGAACTCGCGCTCGGCCGCGCCCCGGATCGCCGGCACGTCCTCTTCCGCGGCACGACTCGTCAAGTAGAAGCGGACGCGACGCAGGAGTGCGGTGTCCAGCACGTGCGCTGCCAGGAAGTCCTGCCAGTCCGGCCCCTCGGCCATCGGCCGGGCGTGGATGAGAAGCTGCCCCACCTTGCGGTTCGCCACCGAGGGACGAATCTTGGTGCCCTTGACCAGCTCCACGATCTCCCGGCCACGATCCGGATCGATCCGGTGCGCGGGATTACGCGGCTGAGCCAGGAGCATGTCCCGCAGGCTCGGCAACCCGGAATCTGGCCGGCCATGCAACCCGTAGACGTGCTGCCGACCGATCGAGTCCAGCTCCGTCACGAGATTCGTCGCGTGCAGGAACACCGCCGCCGACACGTACGGGCTCGCCGGAGCCTTGCCCTGGCGTCGGGCGTAGTGGCTGATCAGGCTAGCCAGACGCTTCGCCTTGCGGTTAGCCAAGATGTAGGGGTTGTCCTCGGGGATCAGCCGTGAGTTCGGCGCTCGGCGTACCCACTGGCTGCCGTCACCGCGCAACTCGCCCTGCCAGTGCTTGAGTTCCAGCACGTACAGGCCGCTCGGCGTGAGTACGAGGGCGTCGATCTCGTTGATCGACCCGTCCCCGGCAACGAACTCGATGTTCGCCCATACGTGATACGGGTCGGTATCCGGCAGATACGAGGCCAGCTCGCGCAATCCGTCTTGCTCGTGAAGATAGGCGCTGGCGTTGATCTGCTCCCAGCGTGGCGAATCTTCACGCATTGACCAAGGCCTTCCACCGTACGGTCATCAGACCAACACTCTAGACGTTCGCCCAGCGCATGTGCTTCAGCGTCAGTATCTACCCGCGCCGAAGCAGGTGCTTTGAGCTTCGCGCAGCAACTATGAACACTCATAGAGATCAAGCAATTACGAGCTGTGTGTGCACCCGAAAGGGGTGATGCTCGGTAGATGCCGCATCGCTACATGGAGGGCTGCGGTGGTGGAATGCGCAGCTGTTGGACAGTGTCGGAGCCGCCAGGTCGGTATCGGCTGTCGGCCGACGGCAGCGGTCTTGCCGCACGAATCCGTCTGAGGCCTTGCAAAGGTGGCGCCTTATTAGCGTTCCTGCAGGTAATCCACGCGCCGCTCGCCGGCTGTCCACCTTAGGAAAACCGATGCTCGGCGACAACACCTCGTGGTGCTCCGATGGTGCTCGGACGTTCGACGACAGTCCAGCGCCAACGCGGACGTTCCGGTACGGCGGTGTCGGATGGACCTGATACTGATCACGGGCGTGCGGCGCGGATCGCGCGGACCAGGGAGGACACGACGCCTCTCAGCTGGACGGCTGACCTGAAGGCACCACGGCACGCGATTGACCGGGAAATGGGCTGCGGAGCCGACTACACCTCGGAAGGTGCTCGCGGTGATGTTCAACCCGGACAGTGGTGATCCGGTGGTGATCGAATGTCGAGCGCCGTTCCAGCACCAACCGATCTGCATCAGCACGGCGGACCGGCGGTGGAAAGCCTGGTAGAAGGCGCTGGTTCACTCGGCCGCGACCAGCCACTATGCGATGCGAGCCTGACCAGGCCAAACGCCTGTGATGTCACTTCCTGTGGAAGCGGCCATAGAGTGAGCAAATATGAGCAAATCTCCTGGCTACGGATCAGATTCCTACAACTCCTGATCATCGCAGCCTTGAGAGCCCATGAAGGTCGCCGTTGGTACGTCCGCTGACGGCCCAGGGACAGCACCTAACCAGCGATTGCTACGGCCCAGACTGCTTCAGGCAATACACCCCAAATCTCGGCACTCGCCAGCCGGCTGCCCACCATCCACAGCGGCTCCGACGACCCTCGTCGCGAGGAGCACATCGGCGCGGCTCGCGACCACCGCGGTCTCTGCCCACTCAATATAACCGCAGGTAAACGGCCATCTAGCGCCGTGCTGGGCAGCGTGTTAGGAAACCGTTGCTCTATCCCCTGAGCTACGAGGGCGCGAGTCGTCAGCTTACCTGCCAGCGGGTACCAACGCGTACCAGGGCGTGCCAGCCGCTGCCAACGCGTGTGGCGCCCGGTTCCTCCGACCCATGGAGCACACGTGGAGCACACCGATCCGCGCCTGGTCGCGCCGTGCCGACCCCTGCAGTGCGGTGCCAACGGCTGCCAACCCGTGCCAACGTCTCACCGAGCAATTATCAAGCATTCGTATTGCGTGACAGAGAGGGTCGTCGACTGCGCCTTGCCCATCGCCGAACCGCTTGGAGCGCGGCGGCAACTACGCACCACAGGCCGGGCACCGCCGCGCCGGTGTTTCGGCGTCGGGCGGACCGACTCCGCCTAACTGCGGCAGCGGCGACAACCAGCCTGGGAACCAAGGTCGCTACCGACCATCCATCCCGTGAGCGTAAGACCAGCCGGTCGCGGGACGCGCTGACAGAATGACACGGTGACGATCGCCTATGTTCTGATACACAGCCCGCTGGTGGGACCGTTGACCTGGGCGCCGGTGGGTCAGCGCCTGCCGAACGCGGTGGTGCCGTCGTTCCTGCATCTCGCTGACGCTGAGCCACCGTTTTGGCCGCTGGTCGCCGAAACCGTGACCGCTGCTGTCGCGCCGCTGCCGCCCGAGACCGAGGTGGTCCTGGTCGCCCACAGCAACGCGGGCAGGTTCGTGCCGGTCGTCGTGGACGCGATCGGCCGTCCGGCGAGGGGCTGCATTTTCGTCGACGCCTCCCTGCCGGCCCGGGAAGGACTGACCGACGCCGTCGCGCCCGCGTTGCTTGAGCCCCTCCGCCGCAAGGCGGAGGGTGGACGAGTGCCGCCCTGGTCGCAGTGGTGGGACGAGGCCGACCTCGTCTCGCTCTTCCCGGACGCGGAGATCAGGCGGGCGATCTGCGACGAGCAGCCGCGGCTGCCGTTCTCCTTCTTCGAGGAGCACATCCCGGTGCCGGACGGCTGGGACGACCGGCCATGCGGCTATCTGGTGTTCGGGGCCGACGGCGATAAGGGGAACGGCGATAAGGCGGCGGACGCGCGCGAGCGGGGCTGGCGGGTCGAATATTTGCGAGGGCTGCATCTGCACCAACTCGTCGACCCGGACTCGGTCGCCACCATGATCCGGAAGATGGGGTAGGCCATCGAGAACGGACTCTTGATGATCACCGCAGACGCTGCCCGGGCGGGCCGACACCCGTCGCGTCATCTAGGTGTGATGTCCGGGGACGTGGGTCAAGGCGGCGTGACCACTCGATCTGACGATCAACGCCCGATCTGGTGAACAGATGAAGGCCTCCAACGGTGCAGTGGAGCTGTCTAGGACCCACTGACCAGCTTGGAGGCCTTCATGTCCCACGCTAACGCCGCGTTGACTCCGCGGGCGCGATTGCGGCTAGCGCGTCTGATCGTCGAAGGCGGCTGGTCACCCGCACGAGCAGCCGAACGCTACGACGTGTCCTGGCGCACCGCCGCGAAATGGGCCGGTCGCTACCGCACCGAAGGCAAAGCCGGTATGAGCGACCGCTCGTCACGACCACACCGGCAGCCGAACGCGACTGCGGCACCGGTAGTGCGCAAGATCCTGCACCTGCGGCGTAAACGACGGTGGGGGCTGGTCCCGATCGCCGACCAGCTCGGCCTGGCCGCCTCGACCGTGCACGCCGTGCTGACCCGGCAGCAAGCGAACCGGCTCTCGCACCTCGACCGGATCACCGGCGAGCCGGTACGCCGCTACGAACACCCGGCCCCGGGCGACCTGTTACACGTCGACGTCAAGAAACTCGGCAACGTGCCCGACGGCGGCGGCTGGCGCTACCTCGGCCGCCGGCAAGGCCAGAAGAACCGCGCCGCCACCGCCGCCAAAGCGCGTAACAAGCACTACCGCCCGATGATCGGCACCGCGTTCGTGCACACCGTCATCGACGATCACTCCCGCGTCGCCTACGCCGAAATCCACGACGACGAGACCGCCCTGACCGCCACCGGCGTGCTGCGCCGGGCCGTGGCCTGGTTCGCCCAACGCGGCGTCACCACCCGGCGAGTGCTGTCGGACAACGGCTCCGCCTACAAGTCCCACCTCTGGCGCGACACCTGCATCGAGCTGGGCATCACCGTGAAGAAGACCCGGCCCTACCGGCCGCAAACCAACGGCAAGGTCGAACGTTTCCACCGCACCCTGGCCGACGGCTGGGCCTTCGCCAAGCTCTACACCTCAGAGAAAGCCCGCCGCGCCGCCCTACCCGCATTCCTACACGACTACAACCACCACAGACCCCACACCGCCATCGGCAAGCTGGCACCCATCACCAGGTTGAACAACCTGGCTGGACATCACATCTAGGCCGTGTTTCGTAACGGCTGGCTCTTGAAGTCGTCGCGGCGTGGCGGTGATCGGTAAAGGTTGAGGTCTCCGGTAGATCGGTTAGCGACCA
>NZ_JBFBAJ010000029.1:0-25229 GCF_040682215.1 Actinoplanes sp. NPDC051346
CCGGCGATGTGGTGCAGGACGATGACCAGGGTGTGGTGGTGGGTGCTGGTGCTGAACAGACGCACCCGCAACGGCGCCTCCACCGCCAAATCGAAGGCACGCCGACACGTGTCCTCGACCGCGGCAGCGAGCGCCTCCGGTACAAGGCGCTCCTGTGCCGCATCGACTCGGCCTTCGCCGATCGGCAACACCTGCTGCGACGGCTCCCCGTCGGCCTCGACGTAGACGGTGCGCAGGATCTCGTGCCTCTCCACCACATCATTCACCGCCGCGATCAGCGCCGGACCGTCGACCTCGCCGGTGATGGTGGCGACCACCGGAATGTTGTAGGTCGAGGATGGGCCCTCCAAGCGGTAGAGGAACCACAGGCGACGTTGGGCAGACGACAGCGCAGTCACTGATCGGCTCTCTTTCGTGGGTTGTGCGACGCGTCAGTCAGGAGCGGACGAAGGCGGCCAAGCGCCGTACGCCCTCGGTGATTTCGGAGGGCGTGAGATGGCTGAAGGAGAGGCGAATGCTCCGCCGCGGGCGGCCGTCGCCGTGGAAAAGATGCATCGGCGTCCACAGGACCCCGTGCTCTCGAGCGGACCGTTCCAAGTCGCCGTCACCCACCGCGAAGGGGAGGTCGAGGAGGAGGAAGAACCCGCCCTCCGGGCGGTTCCAGGAGATCCCGGTCGACCGATCGGCGGGGAAGGCAGTATCTAGCTCGCGCAAGAGGTGCCGGAGGTTGCGCTGATAGAGGGTGATTTCCCGCTTGTTGGCCGCCCGCATGCTCAATCCGTGTTCCAACAGCTTCCCGCCGATGAGGGCCTGGCTGATAGGCGACGTATTTACCGTCAGCAGGCTCTTGATCTTGGCGACCTCGTCGGCCAGCAAACCCGACCTGCCGTCCGGCTTCGTCACCGTCTGGTCCGCGACAATGAAGCCGACCCGGGCGCCCGGGAATCCGGACTTGGCGAAGGACCCTACATAGACGACCTGATTCGTGCGATCGAGTGCCTTCAGGGACGGCAGGCTATCGCGTTCGTTGCCGAAAATTCCGTAAGGGCTGTCCTCGATTAGCAGGATTCCCTCTCGTTCGGCGATTCGCAGCAAAGCGGTCCGGGTCGGCCGATCAAGGCTGAGGCCCGTCGGGTTGGCGAAGTCGGTGTTCAGGTAGAGCGCCCGCGGTCGGTGCCCGCTCGCGCGGGCCCGCCGCAGAGTTCTGCCCAGGTCGGCCAGATCCAGTCCGTTAGGTGCTCCACGCACCGCTAGTACCTTGACATCGGCCAGCGCCGCCGCACCATTGAGGCCGGCGTACCCGGGCGACACCGTCAGCACAACATCGTCCGCCGTTCGGCGAAGTGCGCGCAGGATCAACCACATTGCTTCCTGCGCACCGACGGTAATCACAATCGACTCTGCATCGACGTCGATTCCCTCGTCGATCAGCAGGCTCTGAGCGACGAGGTCGTCGATGATGCCCTTGGTCCGGCCGTACTGCAGCAGCGTGCGACACACGACCGCTTCATCTTGGCCCGCCTGCCGGCGCAGATGTTCGACGTAGACATCGACGTAACGGTGCACCGCCTCGATGGAGAAGAACTCCTCGCTTGGTCGACCGGCAGCAAATGACACAGCGTCCGGATAACGTAGCGCCACCTCATTGAGAAAGTTCATCGATTCTGAGCCCGGCGTCTCGAGGAAGTCGAAGAGGTCCGTCACAGGAACGCCGAATACCGTGCTGGCCAAGAGAGTTCCATTTCGTTGCTCGGCGGGTTGGACTTCTAGCGGGGGGAAACCGCCCCTTGTGCCATGACCAGGCTGGCTGGACGCATATCGGTCCAGTTCGCCTCGATGTACGCCAGACATTCCTCCCGGCCGGACCCATCAAGAGCAATGGTCCACCCAGCCGGAACCTCAGCAAATGAGGGCCACAAGGAATACTGATCCTCATCGTTCGTCAGCACCAGGAACAAGCCGACCCCATTGTCAAAAGGATTCAACATAATTACTCCTCACCAGATCCAGGCAGCGATCCTCAACAGCATTTCCCCATCCCCTAAAGCAGAGGCCGAACCTTGTGGCGCTTTCCCAAGCCTTCTCTGCGTGCGGTGGAGATCGCGGCTGGCAATGTCTGATCTCCCCCGAGCGAGATCTGACACCTGCCGGCGCCCGCCCTCAATGCGTCCACAACAACGGCCGACGGTTGCAATCCCTCGACCTCAGCCCGGCGCCGGAACCCATACTGCTCGAGTGCGCTTCCACAGCACTTCCCACAGACTTCCCATCCGGGAAGAGCGTCGCGGCCGAGCCGTCACGCAGGGGCAGGCAAGCGTGAGAGGAAGACAGCGAGCGCCTGGGCCTCCCGCCTACGCACGGCCCATCGAAGTCGAGACGGTAGATGAATCACACCATAAATACGGACATCGTATCGATCATTGACACCTACAGAGGCAGGCTGGCACGGCCGGAGAGGGTCAGTGCTGCGCCGGACTGGACGCATCGGCTCGGCCTCTCTCATCGACCGTGAACACTGCTGCCCCAACATGTCGATCGACGACTACCGACATGACGCGCGGGTCGCGTTAGGATGCCCCGCATGCTTGCCTACCCCGACTTCCAGCCGGATTTAAGGTTCCTTCCCACACTGGCCGTGTCCCCTGACGGTGGTTCGGTAGCCTACGTCGATGACGCGACGGGCCAATTCAACCTGACGATCCAGTCAATTGACGGTGGAGGCACTCGCAGGCTCACCTCGTACGCCGACACTACGGTCCGGCACGTCGCCTGGCATCCCGCTGGCGACAACTTGATCTTCACCGCGGACGCAAAGGGCAACGAGAGCACGCAGCTCCACCAGATTTCGTTGCATGGCGGCGAGCCGCTGGCGCTGACGGAGTCCTCCAAGACCCAGTATGTTTTAGCGCGAGGCAATCCTTTCTCGCCGGACGGCAAGTATCTCGCTTATGCCGGCAACGATCGGGTTCCCCAGGACCAAGACGTCCTCGTACGTGACATGGCCAGCGGGGCGGTCCAGCGGATTTACGCGGGCGGCGGCCGAGTGCACGCAGGACACTGGTCGCCGGATGGTGATCGACTCACTGTGGTCGAATGGCGGACCACCAACAGCGACCATCTCGTGCATGTTGTTCCTCTGGACGGAGGACCCCCTGTCCTGCTTACGCCGAAGGACGAGGCGCACTGCTACTGGATTGGACCTTGGCTACCGGACGGGCGGGGATTCTTAGTCCTGACGAACGCGGGCCGCGAATTCAACGGGCTTGCCGTAATGGACGCCACCACCGGGGACCTCTCTTGGCTGGACACCCCCGACTGGGACGTGGACGAGGTAGCCATGTCTCAGGACGGTTCAGTGATCGCATGGAACGTGCGGGTTGACGGCGTTGCTCAGCTACGGGCCCGCGACATGACCTCTGGTGAAGACCTTGATCTTCCTGCCTTACCGATGGGGAGCGCCACCGGATTGACCCTCTCACCCGATGGGAGGTTCGCTGCGCTACGACTGTCCACGGCGACGCGGCCGTGGAACGTTGCGGTGATGGACCTGACTACGGGCAGCGTACGTTGGCTGACCGATTCGAAGCCGGTACGCGCAGACCGGACTACATTCATTGAACCAACACTCGCCCATTATCCAACCCGCGACGGACAGCGAGTGCCGGCATTCCTGTATCGGCCGGTTAATTCCGCACGTCCTGCTGGAGTTTTGATCTCCGTCCACGGAGGACCGAACTGGCAAGAGATTCCCGCCTACCTATACGACGGATTTTATCAATATCTGCTCAGCCATGACATTGCCGTGTTTGCACCCAACGTGCGGGGCTCCACCGGCTATGGCATGTCGTACCAGACGAGGATCTTCCGAGACTGGGGTGGCGTCGATCTCGACGATTTTGCCGACGCTGTCGCCTTCCTCCGAGACGAGAACTGGATCGACGGCGACCGTATCGGAATCTTCGGTGCATCGTACGGCGGCTTTGCTGTCCTGTCCTGCCTGAGCCGCCTTCCTGAGCTGAACTGGGCTGCAGGCGTTGACTTCTACGGCCCCAGCAACCTTGTCACCCTTGCCAAAGCGTCACCGCCTACATGGAAGACACTGGTGGAGACTATGTTCGGCGACCCTGATGCCGATGCCGCCGAGCTTCTGGCTCGCTCCCCTGTCACCTACGCCGATCAGATCCGTGCACCGCTGATGGTGGTGCAGGGCGCCAACGATCCCAGGGTGCCCCGGTCTGAGAGCGAGCAGATGCTGGAGCGCCTACGTACCCACGGGGTGGAGGTCGATTATGAGCTGTTCACCGACGAAGGGCATGGCTTCACCAAGCGCGACAACCAAGCGAAGGCGTTCTCAGCCGCAGGCGAATTCCTGATCCGGCACCTAGCCCCGTCGGATACGTAGTACCGCAACGGCACCCAGGCGGGTAGATCCGGCCTCCGCTCGCAATGAGGCCGGTTCATGCCTTGGTGCTTGCTTGTGGGTCAGCGGGACGACAGCAGATGTCTTGGGCTCGCGAGAGTAGAGGGCTAGTGTGGCGAGCAGGGTGGCTAACACCGGCCCGGTGTGGTCGATCGCCTGCTCGCCGCTCTGATAGTCGTACCTGGCGCCGGCGACGCTTGCCGTCCATCTTGATGTTATATGTATGGATTGGATGGTTTTAGCGCCCCTCTTCCATCCCGTCCGACGACCCGTGCTCGATTCCGAGTGCGCCACGGTTCCCCGCCGTCGGGTGCGACGCCAACCGCCCTCTCGGCACCGCGAGGCGACCTCCGGCATAGGCCACGATCTTCTTTCGCAAGTACCGTCCCCCGGCACCCCTCATAGGCGACTCCTGAATGCGCGAGTGACCGGCCGCCTGAAGGCATGGCGGCCGGTCACTCGCAACCGTTCAGTGTGGAGGCGCGAATTTACTTACCAGGGCTACACCAGTCGCACTCATTGGCGAGAACAGAGGTCGGCTGGCTAACCCGCTGAGCGACGATCGGTGCTGCGGTCACAGCGAGGGCGGTGACGGCGGCCAGGACAGCGGCGACGAGGCGACGTGTCATGAAGGGCTCCTTCGGTCTGTGCAGCATGGACGATCACCGATGGTATACCTGGGGTCCGACATTTTGGGGGCGCAGCATCACCGCGCTGCGTCAACCTCCTCGAGTGCCCGGCGTATGTAGCTCTCCATGAGCCCTGGACGTGGCTGACGGATGAGCTCCATTGCCTCCGTTAGGGCTCCCTTCGCCTTTTCTCGATGGCCTTGCTGGTGGTAACACATGCCCAAACCCCGCAGCGCTTGCGCCTGACCCCGCGGATCGCCCAGCACCTGCATTAGCGCAAGCACCTGCTCGAAGTTGCATTCTGCCTCGTCCAGTCGGCGCTGCTTCAAGCGCAACATTCCCTGCCAGAAGGTCACTTGAGCTTCCGCCATACGAAAGCCGTCGAGCGACTGGCAGAGTCTCAAAGCTTTGTCCATATTGATGTCCGCCGCCGAGTATTCCCCTCGCTCCAGGTGGACCTGGCCGATGCTCCGCAGAACGAAAGCCTCACCGGCCGCGTCCCCAGCGGCCCGCAAACCCGGGATAGCCGACTCATAATTCTCCAATGCCGAATCCATCTTGCCGAGGAAGCGATCAACCATGCCCAAATGCGCGGTAGTGATGGCGTGCCCGTGGCGCTCGCCTTCCTCATGGAATAGCCGGGTCGCTACCTCGAAGTGCTCCATAGCTTTTTCGTGCTCGCGCCTGTCTGCGCAGAGCATTCCCATACGATAACGTACGGCCGCCTCACCTTTTCGATTCCCGGCCTCCTGAACAGCCGCCAAGGCTCGCTCAGCGATACTCCGCCATTCATCGAAGTAGCGACGCATGGGAAACAACGGCGAAACCGTACACATGAGATCCCAGCAGCAGTCGACTTGGCCGGTCTCCGCAGCCCGTTCAACCACAGCCACGATGGCCGTGCGCTCAGTCTCGAACCAGCGCACCGGATCTGAAGCGAGTTCTTCGACATGCCGTCCTTGACTTGCTGGACGCAGCGCCGGACCGTGGATCGTGAGGTAGTCACCTCCGAAGATCGCCCTGTACGCTACGGCAGCAACTTCGAGATAGAAGGCGAACGCTCGCGACCGCGCCGCTTCAAGCTCACTGGGGCTCTCGTCGACGCTAGCTTGCTCTTGAGCGAAGAGCTTCACGAGATCATGCAAGCGGTACCGCGCGTATCCGGCACTGTCCTCCCCTGCCACCTCAACAAGCTGGTTGTCGAAGAGGTGTTCAAGCACCTGTTCCGCTACGCTCACATTCACGTCCAGGAGCGATGCTGCCAGGCCGACGCCTATCTCCGGAAGATTGATATCGCCAATTCTACGAAGCAGGCGCTGCCCGTCGGCATCGAGTCCGGCGAAGCTGAGAGAAATAGTAGCCCGCACATCCAGATGCTCGTGTCTTAGGTGATTCAACCTGCTTCGTTCGTCCTCGAGTAGTCGCACGATCTTGGCGATGTTCCAGTGAGGCTTGGTTACAAGCTTTGCTGCGACTATACGCAGTGCCAATGGAAGGAATCCACAAAGACGCGCTAGCTCCTGGGCCGACGCGGCCTCGTTTTGCACACGCTGGACACCCGCCATTCGACAGAGCAGCTGATCGGCGTCGGAAGGTCGCAACACGTCCACATCGATTGGGCGAGCTCCGAATGTGGCACCAAGACGGGCGCGGCCGTTTATGATGACTGCACAATTACGACCCGACGGGATAAGGGGTATAACCTGCGCCTCTGTCGCTGCGTTATCGAGAACGACCAGCACGCGCCTCTTGGCTAGCAGTCCGCGGTAAAGGTCCTGTCGCTCCTCCAACGTATGCGGCAGATCATCGACTCCGAGAGACAGCAGAAATCGACCCAGCGCAACAAAAGGTTCGACCGACGTACTTTGGTCTGCGCCGCGGAGGTTGATGTATAGCTGACCATCTGGAAAGTCACCGCTCAACTGGTGGGCGAGATGAATTGACAGGGCAGTCTTTCCCACCCCTCCTTGACCAGTCACTGACGCGGCAGCAATGCCGTCCTCACTGCCGATCAGGACTGTGCGTAGTGATTCGAGCTCCTGGGTGCGCCCAGAGAAGTCGGCAATGTCGGGCGGCAGAGTTCTTGGTATTTTCGCCGCAAATTGGTTCATCGAGTCCGCGTCAGGCGCTGAAACACTGTGGCGACGTGCGGATGGCGCCGGGCCACTTCCCTTTTCATCACGAGGATGCGCTGAAAGGATGCCTGCACCATCTAGGTTTCCTTGCAGCACGGCAAGGTGAAGTGCTTGAAGATCGGCTCCTGGGTCCACACCGAGCTCGTCAGCGAGCCAACGCCTCCAGCGATCGTAACTATGCAGTGACTCTGCGTTGCGGCCAGCGCGATACAACGCGACCATGAGTTGGCCGATGAGCCTCTCCCGAGTCGGATGAAGAGCCGACAGCTCTGCGATCTGGTCAACGATCTGGTTGTGATTGCCGAGTCGCAACTCGACGTCGAAGAGGTCCTCTGTAGCGGTGAGCCGGGCCGCATCAAGCCCTTGGCAGACGACCGCGAATGGATCTTCTTGGGTACAACCTCCCAGCGCCGGCCCTCGCCACAAGTCCAGTGCGCCGCGAAGCAAAGCACTCGCCTCTTCATCAGAAGCGACTTTCCGCGCCCGTTCTGTCGTCGTCCGAAACACCTGAACGTCGACGGATTCGGCCGGAATTCTTAGCAAGTATCCGGTATTCCCCGCTGTCTGCAGGTGGGTGCTGAGATCCTCTGGTGCCGCTGACCTCAAGACCGTCCTGATCTCGGATATGCGAGTCTGAACGACTGCACGGGCCTTCAGTGGAGGCCGTTCCCCCCACAGAAGCTCGAGCAACTTCTCCCGGGGCACTAACTGATTGGCCTCGAGCGCCAGAAAACCCATGATCAATGACTGCTGTCGGCGAGCGAGCGGAATTCGCCGTCCCGCATGCGACACCTCAATAGGACCAAGTATCCCTATGTCCACCTTGTCCTCGTTCCGGGTCAGCCGCGTGGGTGTAGCGGTTTAGCCAGTGATCGCACTCGGGAGAATATTCGTACAGACGACGGCACGAAAGCCTCATCAACGACCGATTGACAGCGCGCAATGAGCTGTACACTCTGCGTCAAGACGAACAGATGACACGATCGCCTACAGCCTGGTGCGTCGGCGGACCGGCCATCTACGCGCTCAGTCCACAGGAGATGGTGAGCCCTGGGCTGGTCAGCACGAGCCAGCACCGCTCCTCATGATGAAGCCGCAGCAGGACGTTCGCGATGCCGTCGGTGGGGTGGGGGGCTTCGGGGCCAGAGTTCTTCGCCACTCAGGGGGACTGCACTATTCGCCACTGCGCGAAGAGCCCGGTCCGACACCGCCATCAAGCAGGGTGGCCAGCGGCAGTGCAGCGGCTGCGCGACCTGGAATCCCATGGAGGTCGAGCCGACCAGGCATGTGGACTAGCAGTTCAGTTCCCTGCACAGTCCATGATGTTGGAGCGTGGGGTCGCGACGTTAGCGTCCAACCGTTGCGGTCAGCCCACTGACGCATCCCTTCCAGTCCGGTGAACGCCGCCCGACTCAGGACATCGGTGCGGTGGCCACCTCCTGCAGCCGACGCTGGAAATCACCCCGATCGAACTGCAGCGGGTCGGCGACCATGCCGGGCCCTGCGGAACCGCCGGGGCAGGAACCGTCGACCGCCGATGCGGTCGGTACGTCCGCGGCGGCATCCCCGTCTCCTGAGAGGCGACAGGCAGCCGCAACGTTGCCCTCTATGGCCGGAATGGTTACCTGGCCCCGCCCGGGATACAGCGACCAAGGATCTAGAGCGGGGGTCGCTTCGGGTTGGGGATCCAGCCGCTGCGGTCGGTCCAGACGTTGCCGCCCACGGCCGATGCCGGTGGGCGGATGGCGTCGTGGCTGCGGGTGCCGAGGTCGGGTCGTTCCTTGCGTTCCTGCTCGTCGATTCTGATCAACTGGAGGAGTTCTCCGACCGCGCGTTTTTCGGATTCGACCATGAAGTTGATAAATAGGCCGGCCACCTCGAGCAGTTTGTCTTCCGCGTGGAGCAGGGGCTGAACAGTCCGCGTACCCGGGTTGCGTAGTCCTGCATGGCCGTCAGTAGGCCGTCGATGCGTTCGTAGCCGGCGGCCGCGTACGCGTTGCGCAATCCCTCGAGTAGGGATGCGGCTTTCTTGCCTTCCTCGGCGAGCCAGGATGCTTGTTCCTGGATTTGCCCGAGCCAGGTGGCGCGGCCCGTGGCGTGTTGGGTGAACGCGTCGGCGGAGTTTCCTTCCCAGTAGCGGGCCAGGCTGGTGGTTTCGTCCTCCATGTTCGTGCGCACCGTCTTGTAGGTGTTGGCGACCGAGTGCAGCAGGTCGGCCCGGTTGCGGATGACGCCTGGGGCGCTGCTCCAGGCGTTCATGATCAGGTCGGACAGCGGCATCCGCAGGCCGGTGCCGATCTCGACGAGCATCGCTTCCAGCAGGAGCAGGTTGCCCCGGTAGGTGTGGACGAACTGGTCGAGGGCGTCGCCGCTGCCGTTCTCGTAGTACGTTGTCCGGCCGCCGCCGAGGGTCAGGTCGTTGCCGTCACTGGTGCCGAGGGTGAGGGGTTCCTCGACTACGCGGGTGCTCGGGAGAATCTCGTGGCCCACCGCGGCGAGCTGAGTGTTCTCCGGCGGGATGACCGGTGCGGGCCGCTCGTAGGGGTCGTGCTGGTTGTGCGGTGTGGTGACGATGCCGGCGCCGCCGCGCCGGACCCGGACCTGGTTGTCGTAGCCGTCCGCGGTGGGCAGGTACGGCGTCAGATCCTGGTTGACCAGGTCGAACGAGGTCGCGGTGGCGATGTCGGTGCCCTCGAAGTCGGCCGCGGTCTGCAGCAGGGCGTCGGCCATTTGCTCCATCTCGTCGCGCCCGGCGATCGCCTCGTCGACGCGGTGGTCGAGGGTGGTTTCCCAGTCACGGGCGAGCTTGGCGGAGACGTCGGGCAGGGTGCCCCAGGCACCGGGGGGTACGGCGCCGACGTGGTCGAGGAAGCGGCGGACCGCGCCGCAGGTGACGGCGTCCTCGTACCGTTCGGTGCCGTACGCGACCAGCGCCCGGGTCTCGACACGCAACGTTGCAGGCTGGGTCATGACCACTCCCCCGATCGTGTGGGCACCGGCTCAGGCGGTGTGAAGGCGGTAGCGAACAGCGGCGAACCGAAGTGCCTGGTGCGTACCTCGATGAATTGGCGCCGATGGTCGGCCACCGCCGCCAGCAGCGCCGCACGGATCTCGGCGGCGACCTCGTCGGCGTTCAGCCGGAGTAACGTGCCGCGGCGGATCCACACGTCGATCTCGCCGTTGGTTCGCGGGTGACCCTGACCGTCTCGCCCGGAGATCGGCCGGTGGCCCGGATGTTTTCGACGGCCTCGTAGTAACGGGTCAGATTCGCCATCGAGATCTCCTACTCCGGCTCGGGCACGGTCAGCGCCTTGTCGGCGGCCAGGCGGCTCAGCTGTTGGGCGTACGCCGTCGCAGCCTGGGCGTCGCCGCGGATGTTGATGGTGACGCGCGACGTGACCTGCCGGTCGTTCTTCGCCGCCCAGACGGAGACGAGGGTCTGCGAGCTGGTGGTCAGAGAACACATCCGCAAAGCATGGTAGTCCTGCGGGACGCTCACCGGGTCGGCAGTCCCCACGCACGGGAAGCTGGCCACGTCCTTGCGGGCGGTGTCGGGGTTGTCCGCGGCAACGGTGAACAGGTAGAGGGTGCCGGTGTACTTCTGGTCAGCGGTGACGAACGAGATTTCGCACGTTGAGGAGGACTGATGTTTACCGTTTTCCCGACCTTCGTCGGGGTCGGTCACCGTCCAGGCGCCGCCCTGCTCGGTCTGCAGGTTGGGGGCTAGATCGGTGCAGGTCGGCACCCACGGCCGGTCACGCAAGGGACCGAACCACCACACCAGAGCACCGGCGACCACGAGCGCGACCGCGGCGAGCACGGTGATCAGCCGGCGGTGAGACCAGCTCACCACGCGGTTCCGTAGCGTCGGTCAACGGTGCGGTCCGGCTGCTCGGCGGCACCCACGTCGGCCTGCAACGTCGCCAACGCCACCCGTGCGGCAGCACGCACCTGCCCAGCAAGAGACTCGTCCGTGTGCCGGTGCAGATCCCACAAGTCGACCTGCACCTGACCAGCCTGGTCGACACGCAGGCGCACCGACCGATCCGGCGACTGTACGTCCGCGTCTGGCTGCCAGCTGTCCTGTGCCACGAATAGCTCTCCCGTCAGATGCAGCAGCCCTTCACAGGAGTCCACGCACTCGGCCTTGACGCGGTTCACTCGTCCGGCTGTAACTCGAGATGCCAGGCTAGGACAAGCGAGCAGGCAAGTGCGATTTCCCGGTCGATCACGCGCCATCTTCGGCAGCCGTCGCTGGGAATCATTCCAGCGAACTGCAGCGGGTCGGCGACCAAGCCGGGTTCTGTAGAACCACCGGCAAGGGGTCCGTCGGCCGCCGACGCGTCCTTGCTGTAGGCGCGGCCCACGGCACCAGTCGCCGCTGTGAGGCGTCGCGCACCGCCTCGAGCACGGCGTTCGGCAAACGTTAGGCGCGAGTTGTCGCCGCTACCTCGCCGCCACCCTCACCGCGACCGCACGGCCGCGCGCATCCAGCGTCACAGTGACCGACTTGGTGGCATCTGACCCGTGATCGACCGATACCTGTGCCGCAGACCGCGCATCCCGGAAGAACTCGTCACCCTCGTCGACAAGGCTCGCCAGTGCATCTTGCCAATCATCCCGCATTATTCATTCCCGCTCGGTGTCGTCCCGTCGGCGCCGAGCCGCCATGCGAGCACGCGACGACCTGTCCAATCATCACCGCAGACCGCAATCCGGGCCACACCGGCTCTCGCAGCGTTTTTGGGAGGTAGGGACTACAGCGCGTACTCCAGTACCATGACGTTTCTCCATGTACGCGCTGCCACCTGCGGGGAGGGGTTGCGATGTTGCCGGCCGAAGCGCTCATGCGCCAGATCAGCGTCGAGATCGACGGGCTGAAGAGCGTGGCCGAAGCCATGCGCCAGGAACTTGAGTCGAGCTTCCGCACCCAGGTGACACCGATCCACGACGCTATGCAGCCCGGCGCGAGCATCGGCGGACCGATCGCAGGCGCCAGCTGGGTCGCCTTGCAGAACAAGTACAGCGCCAACATCCAGGCAACACTGGACGCCCTATTCAACCTCGATCTCGGCAGCCAGGCGGTCGCTGACGCCGCGCATGTGATCGCCCGCGACTACGGCGACGCGGATGCCTTCTCCGCGACCCGGGTCACGGATGTGCAGCAGGTCATCAGCTACACCCCGCCGGAGCCCGGAACCGACGCGGCGAGCACGGGGGCGGTCACCGGTGAGTGAGTACTCGTCGTACGACATCAAACAGCTGTTCGCGATGGTCACGGCCGCGAAGCAGACCCTCGGACAAAGCCACGAACAGATCCAGGCGTGGACCAGAGCGCAACAGATGCTCGACCGGCACTGGACCGCGTTGCAGGGCTTCCGCACGCAGCTCGCCGCGAAGTGGCCACCCGATCAGAACGCCGCCTCGGCCGCGTACCTGCTCGAGCTGGACCGGCTCCTCAACGCCGTGACCCAGACCGCACAGGCGGCGATCTCCAACGCGATACAGATCGGCTACGTCACCGAGGCGATCACCCAGGCGCACACGACTCTGGAAACGCTGCACCGCGAGTACGTCGACAACGAAGCCAAAATCGACAGATACAACAACATGGTCGACGCCGTCGGCACCGGGGCTTCGGCCGTGCACGGGCCGCTCGGAGGCTTCGTCGCCAAGGGCATCACCAAGGCGGTCACCTCGTCGCCCGTGGACGATGGCCGACAGGACCAGCTCCAGCAGCAGGCCCGCCAGGCGATGGACACCCTCAGTGGCGCCGCCCACGACGCCAGCGTCAACATGACCACCCCGCCGGACTACATGCCGCCGGACGTGGCGGTGGACCCCGGCGACACGAGCCTGGGAAACAGCTCGACCGGCGGCGGGGCGCAGCGGCCACCCACCATCGATCCTCCCGCGCATACCCGCGCCCACCTGACGGCGCCCGGTCACGTCGAGAGCGGCGCCGGCGGGAACGGCGACACGGCAACAGGTACCGGTTCGCATCCTGCTCCGGGCGACGCCGGTGCGCCCAGTGGCGGAGCGTCACAGCCGCCAGCGAGAGGAACAGGGCTGCAGTTGGCGGGCGTGATAACGCCAGTGCCTCCCCCGCCCACTCCCCTCCCGCCACCGGTGACCGGTCCGCCCACACTGCCTGGCCCGACCCCGATTCCCCCGGTGCCCGGCATTGCGCCGCTGCCTGGTTTCACCAGCGGCGGACGGGTTGCGGTAAACCCGACCACGGCCGGCGGAACACGTGTCGTCGGCACCAGCGGGGGCGCTGGCGGCCGCGCGTTGCCACCTGGCGGCCGCATCGAGGGAGTCACCGGGCTACCCCAGCAGCGCGGGGGACAGCTCGGAGGCTCGCGAGCCGGCGTCCAGCGCGTCAACCCGGTCGGTGGCGTGATCGGCGCCCAGCGCGGAAACTCGGTCGGCGGCGGGGTCGGCGCCCAACGCGGGAACCCGGTCGGCGGCGTGACCAGCACCCAGCGCGGAAACTCGGTCGGTCGTGGGATCGGCGCGCAGCGCGGTCCGAGCGGGAGCGGCGTCCCTTTACCGGCGAACTCGGGCGTGACGGGCATGGCGCGGGGCCGCCGAAGTGGCGGCTCCGATCCTGACCACGGTCGGCAGTGGGATCCGGACAATCCGTGGGCAGTCATCGAGGGTGTGGCACCCGTGATCGAGCCCGACCCGGCCGACACCGTCGATCCCGGACCCGGGATCATCGGACTCCATCGGTGAGGGCACGCCAACCTCGTTGGATCGCCGCCTGCGCGGCGGGCGTGCTGAGCGTCCTGCTCGCCGCGACACCGGCGGCCGCCGATTCCACCCGTGGCCGGCAATGGCACCTGTCCACCCTCGACGTCGCGGCCGCGCATCGGGTGAGCACCGGTGAGGGCGTCACGGTTGCCCTGATCGACACCGGGGTCGCCGCGCACCCCGACCTGGCCGGCAACGTGCTACCCGGCATCGACCTCACCGGCGGGGGTGGCGACGGGCGGACCGACACCGACGGGCATGGCACCGCGATGGCCGGCCTGATCGCCGCCCACGGCCACGGCCAAGACGGCGCGCTCGGCATCGCCCCGGGCGCGAAGATCCTGCCTATCCGGGCTAAGTTCGGAAAAATCGGCTCCTCCCCCAACGTCGCCAAGGGCATCGGTCTGGCCGTCGACCGCGGCGCGAAGGTCATTTCGATTTCTTCGGTAACAGGGACGTTCACCGCCCTCAAACAGGCAATCCAGGACGCGGTCGCCCGCGATGTCGTCGTCGTGGCAGCCGTCGGCAACCGCCCAGGCAGCGTCGCCGTCGGCTATCCGGCGCGCTACCCCGGAGTCCTCGCGGTCGGCGCGACCGGACGCGACGGCAGCCTGGCCAAGGTCAGCGTCACCGGCCCGGAAGTCATGCTGACCGCGCCCGGCGTCGACATCGTCTCCACCGATAGCACGGGTGACTACCGGATCGCTACCGGCACCAGTGACAGCACCGCCATCGTGGCCGGCGCCGCAGCCCTGATCCGGTCCCGCTACCCGGACGCGACCGCCGCAGAAGTCATCCACCGGCTGACCGCCACCGCCACCGACAAAGGCCCACCCGGCCGCGACCCCCAGTACGGATACGGCGCGCTCAACCTCGTATCCGCCCTGACCACTGCCAACCTGCCCGCCGCAGCGCCCCCGAGCGCGTCGGCGTCGCCGGTGGTGCCCGCGCCGACCGCCACCGCAACAGCAACGCCGATCAACGCGTCCGGCCCGATTTTCCGTTTGAACACAGCGGTTTTCGCGGCCATCGGCATCACGGCCCTCATCGTCGTCATGGCAGGCGTCCTGCTCGTCTGGCTGATCGCACGCCGCCGACGACGACGACATTAAACAAGGCGTCGCTCGCTGCCCTTCCATACGCCTCGCGATCTTGTGAGCAGCGAACCATGGCACCCGTGCGGTGCGGCAACACCGCGCAGCAGGCGGCGGCTCGATCGGGCCCAACCTCCTGGCGTAAGGCTTGCCGCGGCCCCAACTGATGTCCAAAGAAGGCTGGGACAACCGTTTGGGTGCCGAGCCGAGCGGCCCGAACCCGCATACCCGCCGTGACTACACCATGACGCATCAGCTACTGCCTATGTCAGGCGTCCGTCTCGCCGGCTCCCCCCGTGGCCGGCGAGACGGGGCGCCTTTCGCAGCGCTACCTGGACGAGGGGCGCCGAAGTGGGCATGGACACGCTCGCCGCCGTCACCAAAGTCACGGCCCACACCGTTCACGACCGCCGGCGGACGTTGGTTAGTCGGAGCGCCGGATCTTACGCATGAGCATGGCCCAGACTCCGAATCCGGAACCGACGTCGCCGGTGACTGCACCCGCCGCAGACCCCATGAACAGGGCATTGGCGCAGTCCGGGCAGACTTCCCGCCCAGTGACCGTCTTCTCGAACGGTTCCCTGACCCGCCGACCACAGTAAGGGCAGTCTCGGCCTGACAAGCCCATGCGCACCTCCTGTCACTCGGAGAGTACGGGCAGTGCGCCAGATCAGTCTCGTATGGATCGGTCGCCGCGACAAGAACGGTGAATGACACGATGGACCGATGCTCTGGCCGGTCCTCGTCCGCGACAGTTGTTGCCCTCCTGATACCACCTGGTCTCTGGGCGAGCGGGTGGAGACCCGCCTGAACTGGCTCGACGACCCGGATCTCCCCGCCGGCGTGGTACTGCATCAGGTCGCCGCACGAGCCGGCACATGGCTGGACGCCGACGGACAGTCCTGGGCGCAAATGATCGAGGCCGGTGACCTCCGCGCGCTCCGGCAAGGCGACCACCGGGGCGGCGACCTGGTGCTCGACGGATGCCTGATGGTCGACGCCTACCCGGTACTCACCGGCGAGTTGCCCCTCACAGCCGGCGTCGCGCGGCGGGTCCGGCTCGTGCAGGACCTACACGAGCGAGGCACCGACGACTGGATCCGCCACCCCGACCGCGTGCGCCTGATCGACGTACCCGATGCCAGCCCGGACCCTCTCCGCGACGACCCAGACCTGTTCAAACCGACGCCCCCGGACTGGGAACCCGATCCCGACCATGCAGATCCTCAGTCCCGAGCAGTACAACGCCCTGGTCCGCGACCAGCTGCCCCCAGAACAGTGGCAGGCCCGCGGCTTCCTCGTCGATCTGGACGTCGCCGATCGCGCGACCAATGTGGATGGCCCGTACGTCAGTTGAGCAGGCGGTGTGCCCAGTAGACCTGCCCGTCCGGTCCGACGTTGATCAGTGCGACGAGCAGGTCGTCAACTTGGATCGGGGCGCTGGCAACCAGCAACCCAGGCGGAGTGCCGGGGCGTGCCGGTTGCAGCACGAGGGCGAAAGTGACCGGTGATGCATAGATGGACGTGGCGAAGATGACGTTGCCGCCGCCCCAGGTGCGGCCATCGATCTCGCGTGTACCCGCGCCCTGCAACCAGGAGTAGCGATCTTGGGCCCTGTCCTGAGCGCCGTCTGAGCCGACGAAGACTTCGTCGGGCCACGGCGACTTCACCGCGAGGTGTCCGGGCAACAGCTGGGTGCGCTTGTCCAGCACCACGATCCGGAACGATCCCCCGTCCGGGTGTTGCGGCGGCCTGCGCCAGGAGACCTGCCCGAGTATGATCTGATCACCCTTCTCGGCCGAGACCACGGTGACCGGGTCAAGGGCGGCGTCTGCGGTCGCCTGGTCGACCATGCGCAGGGTCGCGGTGGCGCTGAGCGCTTGCGGTCCGTACGGGGGTCGGTTGTGCCACCATCGCCAGCCGGCGACGCCGCCGGCCGAGACGACGAGCATCACCACGCTGAGGAACAGACTCGTCCGGCGCTTCACATGCCGTAGTACAGCACGGCAAGGTCATCACTGAGCTTAAGTGTTGGCCATACGACAACCAGCTGCCATCGCCGTTGCTGCCGTGCAGAGCCGGCATGCGCCTGCTCACCGACTCCGCCTGACTAGCGATCCTCTTTCCGACATCAGTGGGTTGCCCACACCGGCCGCGGTCACCGACACCAGGTTTCCAGAAGCGCCTTCTCGCATGGGGAAACGTCGCGTTTGTCGAGTCCAGAGGATACGAAGGACAACGACAGCAGCACCGCTCGCGGCCGCTACCCACAGTCGCCTGCGCCCAGCCGGCCGCCGAGCTCCACACCACCCTGTCAGTCGCATAGAACCAGCTGTCACGGCTCCACGGAACCTGGGGAAGATCACTCGTGGAAGCGGGGTGTCCGTCAAAAACGGGGCAGGCCCAGTCCCCTCTAGCCTGACCCGGTGGATGTCGACGAGTTTTGGTTCCTCATCGAGGCGTCTGGTGATGCGAGGATAGAGCGAGTTGAGCGCGAGGCGTTTCTGCGTGAGCGTCTATGGCGTGCGCCCCGTTCTCATCTGCTCGACTTCGTGCAGCATCTCTCCGCAACGCGGGAGCCGGCCAACACGTATCGACTGTGGCACGCCGCGGAAGTCATCATGGGAGGGTGGTGCGGTACTGACTCGTTCCACTACTTCCAGATGTGGCTCGTCGGGCTAGGTCGCGACGCCTACGACGCCGCGATTGCCGACCCGGACGCGCTCGCTCTCCTCTCAGCGGTACGCCGGTTGGCTGCCCTGCCCAGACCTTGGCAGGACAACGACTTCCCGGACTGGGAGTCGCTGGAGTACGTTGCCTGCGAGATCGGCGAACAGCGCCCGGACATCGACGGCGATGTCCGCGACGTGCTCAGCGACGAGCGCGGCATTCGGTTACGGATGGATCCGAATCCCGATGACATTGCTCTGCAACCCGCCGAGGTAGCCGGCCAATACCCCCGTTTGTGGGCACTGTTCGGGGAGCACTGGAGCCCGTAGGCGCCGGTCAGCAACCCGGCGATGCGCTTCTGACCATCTCCGATCCGGGTGGTGCGACCAGGCGGATACCGGCACACTCTCGTACCGCCGAGAAGCGGACGGCGTCACTCGATGTGATCACAGTATGGAGTGCACTTGCGGCCGATGGAGTGAGCAAGGTCCCGGAGAAGGCGCCCGAGTCGCTCGACTTCCTCGGCGGTCGGCGGAGTGATGGGTGCGCTGGCCGCGATATGTTCTCCGAGTTCGTACAGTGCCGCATAGAGGTCTTCGGCGGTCGCCCGGTCCATCCAGTCGCAGCACGATGTCGTGTTCCACCAGGACGACCTTATTGTCATCCCGCGGATAGCGCGCTGCGCAAACGGCGCAAAGGCCGGGACCTAATCAGTCCTCGTCGTCGGACGACTTGAATGACGGCCCGCGGGTCCAAGGCTCGCGCGGCCCGGTTCGGTAGGCGCAATCGCCGGGCTCGAGGTCGAGCACGTCGAGCAGCGTGAGGTCGTGTTCCACGGCGTGGTGAAGGTGACTGAGCTTGGCCGTCGCGGGGTCGGCGTCGCTCGCGCCGATGAGTTGCCAGAGTCCGTCGTCGGCGTCGTGGCTGACGTACAAAATCGGCTCTGTCCGTGCGAAGACCTCGCCGGTCTGAATGCTGGTGGTGCCCAACAGCCAGTGCTTCATCCACTGCGCACGGCGGTCACGTTCCATCACTCGGTCCACCACCCACCAGATGAACGGCAGGCACTCGTGCGCGCGGGCCTCGCTCGCGGTCAGGTCCGGGCCGCCTTCGGGCACTCGCTCGAACGGCTCATCGACGAGCGAGCAGGCATAACTGTTCTCGTTGTCGAAGAAGATCGCGTGGAAGCTGGCGCCGCCCGGGTTTCCGGCCCCGATCCCTACAGTGAGCCGGGCGAGGTGGTGATCGGGCTCGGTCGTCCAGCCGAACGCGTACGACGCCAGCTCGCCGCGCGGCCCGACGAACTCACCGAAGGCGCGGCGCTCCACGCCCGTCCCGACCGGTGTCTCGGTCAGCCGGCCCTCGATCACCTCAAGATCCACGGGGCCAACCTACAGCAGGACCAACTACAGGCGCTGAGCGTACGTAATTCGCCGAGTCTGCGCTTCTGGGGCGAAGCGGTCGACCGGGGACCACCGGAATGCCTCCGGGTTCTGGCGGTTCGGGCGGTGGCCGCGACTCCTCGGATATCAGCGAGCCCTTCCCCGACGGCCGCTGCCTGGCAGCGTTGTGGTTCAACCCTGGACTCGCCGTCTGCGCTGATGATGGTCCGGCCGTATCGCCAGCGGGTGCCGGTGCGACGGTTGATCCCGACTTCCCTGCAGGCTGCCGAGTTGTTCATGCCCTGCGCCATGAGGCGAAGGTAGTGATCACGCTTCGCTTGCTCCGGGCCGGCACCGGGTGGCTTGCGCGGACGACGAGGCCTAGCCTAGGCACGGCAACTCCTGAACGGGTCAGGTGTTGCGACGACCGTTAGAACCCAAGCCCGTCCGGTGGGGCCATGCGACGGTTCTGGCACCGTAAGTGTGGACAGCCACCCGAAACGATGGTCCGTGCGAGGCGGCGCCGCAGCTGCGGTCACCACCTAGATGAAACGGTGTCGCATCTGATCGCAGTCGGCCGTAGTCTCACGAGCCGACGATGCGCAGGGGGGACCGATGGGCGGAGAACGAGAGACGACGTTGCGGGGGCTTGTCGGCCTGTCGATCGAGCCCGCCAACGAACCGCCGCACCACCTGGTGCTCAAGCTGGGTGTGCGCCGCCTTCGGTGCAGCCTTGAGCTCGACCACCCCGATTTCGGCATGGACGGCCGACTGGACGGCATTTTCACGTTGAACTGCTGGCTCGCTCTGCTCGAGCGACTCTCGACAGGCAGCGACCCGGTCGTGCTACTGGGATACGACTTCTCCGACCAGTACTCGGGCTGGCTTCGGGTAGGCCCAGTCCACGCCGGTTCGGTAGAGGTCCAGCCAGGAGTCAGCGGGTTCGCCGACTACCAGCTAGAACTCTCGGACCTTCTAGACCCTCATCGGCGAATTCATGATTTCCAGCCTGACGATGCTCCGGGCATCGTACGACCGCTGGCCGACATCGTCGCGCAAGTAGCGGCTGCCCGAGATGCCCTCGCTAAGCGTCGCGCTACCGAGGACGATGACGTTCAGGCGGACTGAACTTCTCGGAATGCGTCCTCCACACTTGCTGTGCCAGAACCCATGCGACACCGTCAGAATCATCGCAGAGGTTGATGCGTACAGCCAGGTCGCAGTAGAGATCCGTTAGCGCTGGCTCACATCTTCTTAGCGAGCAGGTATCCCTGTGGAGTCGTCTCCTGCTGCTCGGCGGGTCGGCCGCCCCAGAACACCGTCTCGAATCCAGCCTCAGTGACCCGGCGTTCCATCTCCTGAGGGGGCAGCCAGTAGGCGTCGAATTCGACACCGCGGCCGATGCTGCTACCCCGCCGCTGAAGCTCGCCGTCGCCGGCTTTGAACGCGGTCACCAGGTATCCCCCGGGCTTGATGACGCGAGCCAGTTCGCTAAAGGCGGTCGACCTGTCGGATGGCGCGAGGAAGATCAGCGAGTACCAACAGACGACCCCGGCCAGGGAGGCATCCTCGAAAGGCAGTTCCCGCAAGTCGGCGACGTCGAAGGAGAAGTCCGGATAGTCGCGCTGAGCGACGCGCACCATCTCGGGTGAGAGATCGATCCCGCGAGGTAGCATGCCTTGTCCTGCCAGGTACCGAGCGAGCCTCCCCGTTCCGCAACCGACGTCTGCCACGTCCACGCCCACCTCGGCGGCAAGGGTGAGCTCGCAGAACAGATCGAGTATCGCCCGCTCGATGGGCATAGCCTCCAGCAGACCCGCCAGACGGTCGGCGTAGAACTCCGCGAGCCCATCGTGGGCGGCCCTCAGCTCTTCAGTCTTCGCGTCCATCGGCGAACCTTAACGGCCGTGGGCATAAGCAATCCCTAGGCAGCGGCTGACGCTTGCCTCTCGCCTCGCAGATCGCCTCACGGCGCGCTGCCGGCGGCTGCGCCGGCATGAGCGTCTGCGCCTGCTCGGCCGTCAACGGTACGAGCGTGAAGATGTCGGCCGTGCCATCCACCGCCGCGTACCAGATCGCCCGCCATGAACAGTGCCGGGAACTGCGGCACCGTACCGCGATCACCAGCACCCGGGTCCGCGTGGGATGCCGGACCAGGTGCTCGATCGCCTCGATCGAGCAGTCATCACCCCAGTGGACGTCGTCGAGGACGACCCAGTGCGCAGCCAAGACTTCGCCGCAGCGCAGGTGGGCGGCGAACGAGGTCGGGGAATCATCTCGAGCTCCACGAGACCCGGACCGAGTGCATGCTGCGGCCATAGCCGCTGAGCGGCAGATGCCGGTGATCTGGTTGACGCCGGTCCTGACCGACGGCTCCGTGGTGGAGGCGATCACGGCAAACCCTGCTCCGCAGCTGTTGGTGGGTGGAACCGGCGCCCGGTTCGGGGTGCCGCGGGCCGCGCTGGCGACCGGAAGACAGGTACTGGAGATACCCGAGGCCGACCACAGTTTGCGCGTGCCAGGGTCGGTGCGCCGGTATACCGGTGTCCTTGGTCTGGTGGAGTACGCGCAGGTATGCCTCGAGGAGATCAACCGCCCTGCCCGAGATCCACACGACCTGGCCGCCGCCCATCAGCGCCTGCTCGCCGCCGAACACCGTGCGGTCGCCGCGGTCGCCACGTGGGGAACACGCTGAGACCATGGCCGCGCAACGGCAAGCGGACCAGAAGATCTGGCAGATCCGGAAGCGGTCCGAACGCCAATGGTTCCGCGTCGCCGGCGCCCTCGTCGCGGTAGGTGCCCTCTGCGCGGTGACCGCCGCCACGCTGACTCGGCGACGGCGTCGCGTCGCGGCCGGCGTGGCCCGGACGTCGGGTGAGTCTCCCGGCGGCACCGATTCGCGGTCCCGCTGATCAACCTCGGGCGGTCACTGGCCGGACGGGGACCGAACGCGCGTTCTCTGCAGCCACGCACGTGCATGACTCCACTGAGATCACTCGTCGAATCCGATGATGAGTCGGAGGTCTTCCGGAGCACCGAGCTCGGCCAGCATCGCCAATCGCTCGAAGAAATACGGACTCAGAAAGTCGCGCAACCGACGATGCTCACCCTCTCCTTCGCGGGCCAGCGCGGCACCGTCGCCGTCCTTGTGGATACGACGGTCCCAGAAGACTTGCTCGTAGTCGTACGCCTGCAGTTCGGCCAGCGTCAGCCACGACACCGAGACGAGGTCCGGACGCCACCAGTCGAAGTCGTCGCCGATGACGTCGCAGCCGGCGGGAAGACCGCGCGGCGCGGCGATCACCGGCGAGTGTGAGTAGTTACGGACGTCGGCCAGGAACCCGAAGATCCCGTAGTCGGGATGCTCGAAGACTTCGTTCGTCCGGCCACCGCTCGAGCTGGGGAACGTGTGGCGGACTCGCCGCCAGCGGCCGTCGCGGTAAATCTCCACAGCTGTGTGAATGTCTGCCACCACACCGTGCATTCTGTAGCCGGGCGGGGGCCTTCGGAGCTAGTTCACGGGTATCAGCTGTGCACTCTCATCGGCCACGAGCGAGCGCAATTGCCCGGGGATGGCACTCACACCGCGTGACTGCAGTTCGGGATGAGGCGCATGGTTGGCGGGATGGGGATACCGCCGTCCAGCGTGAGCGTGTCGGTTTCCGGCAGTAGGCCTTATCCGAGCGCAGTCTTCAAGACCCAGGAGGTGGGCCGAGGACGGTCGGGGGAGGTCAGCGCGCCCGGTGGACCAGAGAAGTACCTGGATCGGATCCCCGGCCGGAGCGTGGGGGAAGAGCCTGGCGAGTACGACGCTGCAGAGAGACTCAGGTGGACGCCAGCGGATGCCGAGCCCTTCGGTGATGTCGTGGGTGTGCATCAGTATCTCGTTCACGCCCAGTGCCGCGAAGCCGCTCGGGTCTGTCGGGCCCCAATGCCAGGCTCGTGTCGAAGGGTCGGAGGCGGCCAGGATAGTGCTCAACATTCGTCCTGCACTGGCGGCTATTTGCAGCACGTCGCGGGGCGGCGCGTCGTCGCGTACCACGAGGTCGAACGGGAGATAGGCGGAGTCAGGGCGAGCGGCGAGCTGCCCGGCGTAGGCGAGGAGGTCATGCGCGATGTGGGCGGCTGTTTGCCAACAGCTCCAGTCGAGCGTGCCGGCCGGGCGGCACCAGTCCGCGGTTTCGTGTGGTGTGAGTACCCGAACCATCCCGGCCACAGCTTGGTCGACATCACGGCTGCCCATTGGACGCATGACGAGAAGCCTGCCAGATTTTGCGCCGCTCGCCGAACGCGCGCTCATCGGCTAGATCCGGACACCGCCGTCCCCGCTCCCGGTGACTCAGCGTAGTTTACTGAGGTTCGCGGGCGTGCCGTTGAGACGCACCGTTGTCAATGGCTGCTGTGTACCTCGTGGCGAACCCGGCTCTACAGTTCAAAGCGTACGCCGACATGCCGGACGTTCACCTTTCCACCGCGCGAACCAGCCTCGACAGATGACACGCGATCGGTTGCTCAGGCACGCTGAAGGAGTCAAAGGAAGTCCCGCCAGAAGGCCACAGTCGCATTCGGGTTCCAGCGCTGATCTGTCCTGTCCATACCCGGGCCGCCGAACTCCTGATGGATGTAGTCGGCCAGGTCCGTGCCGTAATAGATGATGTCGGTCTGCACGACCGAGAGGACTGGGTGCCCGAAGGTTCCCCGCCCGGCGGGCAGGAACCGATGTCCGTAGACGGGTACCAGACGCGGCGCCTGCGCCAGCTTCAGTCGCGCCGTCTCCAACGCCTCGTCGCGGCCTGCCGGCCGATCGCCCCAGGTCTCGTGCCATACCGCGTTGTGTTCCACGTCGAAGAGCACCCCTTGCACCGGCAACTCCAGACGCTCACGAATGGCGCGGGGGTCCCCGTCGCGCCAGTCCGGCCAAGGTCGCTCCCACGCATAGGACACGCCCTCCTCCGGCTCGAACGGGACGTTCAGCGGCAGCCCCGCCGCAAGGAACGCCCGATGGTCATCGGCGAACTCGAAGCCGAACGTCGTCTCGATGCGATCGAACTCCTCATCCGTCAAGCCCGGCCCGATCTCACAACACCCGGTCTGCGCGAGACGCCGTGCCGCCTCCATGCCCAGTCGGGCACCCTCACCGTTGATCACAGTGGCACGCTAGTGCTTCGGGCCGACCGGGATGAACCGATATCGTGCCTCCGTGATCCGGACATAAAGCGCCACCATTCGCGGGGGAGGACCGAGGCACCCTGTTCGGAATCAAAATCGTTGCGGAGGTGCAGCCTCTCGTCGTTACCGCAGTGCCTGCGTCACGTTGACCAGATCTTCCGGAGGGAGTCCACCCGGTCGGCGGGCCGCATATTCGCTGTCGCAGATCAGCACGTCATCTTGCACGGACCATCTGACCTCTCGGCCTGTCACCAGTTGCTGAGCGGCTTCCATCGCGGTCTCCTTCGAACACGCCGCGTCACCGACAGCCAGAAGCGCTTCGGCTACCCGGCCCACGACGTCGGTGGGCATATCCGTGTCCCCCAGCGCGCGGACCAGCAGAAGCAGTCGCTGAGCGGCTGATCCGAGGGTGCCCCGCCCGATCAGCCTCTTCGCTTCCGGCCATGACAATCCAGGTCCGTAGGAGTGGGCTGCGACGGCTGCCACGCTGATGCATCGACCATCGCCGGGCAGGACGACGAAGTCGTGGCCTTCGGTCTCATCGGCCACGTGCCAGATGGCAAGCGCGAAGTCCCCGGTCTGGGTCCCGAACCTTAGTACCGGCCATCGACCCGACTGCTCGATCTCTTTCCACAACTCGTCGATCTGGTCGGTCAACCAGGTTCCTTCACCGCTGCCGAACAGCGCATCGAGGAGTTCCTCGTCAGCTGCGTCGTACAACAGGCTCGCCCAGAACGCTTGCCGTTCGAGCAGCCAGGTTCCATCGGACAGGAGTTCCAGTTGCAGGCTCTCAGGTGGGATGCCGTCGAAGCCACGCAGGTAGTCAACGGCCTCATCGCGAGCGAGCATCTACCCATGATCGCAAAGAACGGTCACTGCCGGGACTGTGGATCTTTCGGTGTTTCCGGTCTGACCCGCCGGGCGTAGCCCGGCGAGGAAGGCGCCGTGATGACCACGACACTGGATGATGTGAC
>NZ_JBFBAJ010000030.1:0-24868 GCF_040682215.1 Actinoplanes sp. NPDC051346
GTCCGTCATGCCATCCTCTTCGGGCCCCACGCCGCCCCGCCGAGTGCACAACGGGCGCACAACGGTTGCAGTCAGGTTCGCGGCCCCGGATTCCTCAAGTCGGTGAAAGCCGCCGTCACCGACTGCTCGGCGACCGTCCGCAGCTGTGACTCGGTCAGCCCCGTGGCGTGACGGGCCAGGGCGTGTTCCTGGGACAGGGTGACGTCACTGACCCGCGGGTTGTCGGTGTTGAGGGTGACCGGCACTCCCGCCGCCAGGAGCGCGTGGATCTGGTGCTCCCGATACCCGGGAGCGGCACCGGTCTGCGTGTTGCTGGTGAGGGCGACTTCCAGGGTGACTCCCGCGTCGGCCAGCTCGGCCATCAGCGCGGGGTCCTCCGCCGACCGCACCCCGTGCCCGATCCGCTCGGCGCCCAGGTCGCGCACGGCGGCACGGACGCTCTCCGGTCCGGCGGCCTCCCCGGCGTGCACCGTGATGTGCAGCCCGGCGTCGCGGACCGCCTGGAAGGCGGGGCGGAAGAGGTCGGCAGCGTACCCGGCCTCGTTGCCGGCCAGGTCGACCCCGCAGAACAGCTCCCGACGGCTCAGGAAGCTCGACACCTGCTCGACGGCCGCCTCGGGGCCCAGGTCACGAAGGATCGTGGCGATGAGTCCGACCGGAAGCCCGGTCACCTCCGAGCCGGCCGCGACGCCCTCGGCGACCGCGTCGGCGACCGCCTCCGGCGCCAGCTGAGTCTGCTGCCGGATGAAGTAGGGGCTGAACCGGAACTCCACGTAGTCGAGCCCGTCGTTGAAGGCGTCCTCGACGGCCTCGCGCGCCACCCGCCGCCAGTCGTCGAGCGCCGCGATCACCCCGATCCGGTCGTCCACCTTCGCGAGGTACGGCAGCAGCCCGCCCATCGCCCCCCGCGCCACCAACTCGTCCCGGGGTCGCGCCACCCGCGCGAACGGGTGCCCGTCACGCCGCGCGATGTCGAGAAAGGTGCTGGAGCGGATCGAGCCCTCCAGGTGTCGGTGCAGATCGATCAGCGGCAACATCGCCCGTCATCCTCCAAGCTCTCGGGTGCGAAACGGTGGTTTCCGTCCGTGTCTCCCCTCACCAGTCGATCTTGTCAGGCCGGCCGGCGGGCGGGCCGATGAGGCGAGAGGCCACCGGAATCCGGCGGCCTTTCTGACCACCGCTACCGGAAACGGATCATGTTCTCCACCGCAATGCTCGGCTGGCTCGGCGCCGCACTGTCCATGACCCTCCCCTGGCCCCAGGTCTGGCGCTCCTGCGTCCAGCGCCGCACCGGCGGCCTCAACGCGACGAGCTGCTGGATGAGCGCGGCGATGCCCGCCGGCTGGATCTCCTACGGGTTGCTGACCGGCGAGGCGGTGCAGGTGGTGACGAACACGGTGACCGGCACGGCCGGGCTGGCCGTCCTCGTCGTCGTGCTCGTCCGCCACGGCGACCTGCGCGACGGACGCAAGCTGATGCTCAGCGCCGCCGGCGCGGCTGGCGTGCTGACGACCGCCCTGGGCAGCCTCGCGGTGGCGTTCCTCACCGACACCGACAGCGCCGACGTGGCCGCCTTCCTCGGCACGGTGCTGGCCGTGGCCGCCGTCCTGTCGGCCGTCCCGCAGCCGCTGTCGCTGCTGCGCGACCGTACGCAGGACGTCAGCGGGCTGTCCCCGCTGCGCTGGCGGCTGGCCGCGACCACCTGCGCCTGCTGGATGGCCTACGGCCTCGCCACCGCCCAGCCGGCCGTCTGGCTGTCGGCCACGGCGGGCCTGGCCGGCGCGCTGACCGTCTGCTGGGTACTGCTGCCAGCCAACCGCCCGGCTCCCGCCGCCACCACCACCGTGCCCAGTGTGACCGCCGTGACCGCCGTGACCAGCGTGACCGCCGTGACCAGCGTGACCGCCGTGGCGACCGTGATCGCCCGGGGCGTGGCGCCGGTCGTCCGTCCCGCCCGTGGCACGGCCCGGGTCGTCCGCCCCGCCGTTACCACCGCTGTTCTGCCGCGTCTGGTGCCGGCACCGGTCGTGCGGCCGACGTCGGCGCGCGCCGTGCGTCCCGCCGCGGCCGTGACCCGCTCGCCCCGCCCGGTCAGCGGCCCCGCCCGTACGGGAAGGGTCGTCCGGCCCGCTCGCGACGGCCAGGAGCGGATCCCGGCCCGCAACCTCGCCCGGGCCGCCCTCGCCTGAGGCGATCGCCGCGGGGGCCGAACGGCGCATCGACCGACGGTACTTCCGGCTCGAAGCCATCCGGGGAATTAAGCTTCTTGTCCGTCGCACTGCTAATCTTGCCGCGTTTTCCGCTCCTGGAGGTTAAGACGTGCGCCGGAACCTGCTGGCCCTTGCGACGGCCGCGTTGCTGACCATGAGCGGGCTCTCCGCCTGCACCGACGACGACGGCACGAAGGCCGGAGTCAAGATCCGCGGGGGTGACGGCACGGGCAAGGTGGGTGTGATCCTGCCCGACACGGCGAGCTCACAGCGCTGGGGCACCGACGATCCGAAGCTGCTCAAGGCCGCCTTCGACGCCGCGAGCGTGCCGGTCGAGATCGAGAACGCCCGCGGGGACGAGGCGAACTTCCAGCGCATCGGCGACCGGATGATCGCCGACGGCGTCACCGTGCTGCTCATCGCGAACCTCAGCCAGGCCAGCGGCCAGTACGTGCTCGAGAAGGCGCGCGCGGCCGGCGTGAAGACGATCGACTACGACCGGCTCACCATCAACGGCGGCGCCAGCTACTACGTGAGCTTCGACAACGAGAAGGTCGGCGAGCTGCAGGGCAAGGGACTGATCCAGTGCCTGGCCGCGGCCGGCAAGCGGACCGATCCGCCCCGCATCGCCTACCTGAACGGTGCGCCGGAGGACAACAACGCCACCCTGTTCAGGAACGGTTACGACTCGGTGCTGCAGCCGAAGTACGACGACGGCAGCTACCTCAAGGGCCCGGACCAGTCCGTCGACAAGTGGGACAACAAGACGGGCCGCTCGATCTTCATCGAGATGCTCAACCAGTTCGGCAACGACATCGACGGGGTCCTGGCCGCCAACGACGGCCTGGGCAACGCGGCGATCGAGGTGCTGCGCGAGCGCAAGAAGAACGGCAAGGTGCCGGTGACCGGGCAGGACGCCACCGTGGAAGGTCTGCAGAACATCCTCGACGGCGACCAGTGCATGACGGTCTACAAGCCGATCAAGGAAGAGGCGGACGCGGCGGCGAAGCTCGCGATCAACCTGTTCAAGGGCCAGCCCGCCGAGGTGGTCGAGCGCGTGAAGGACCCCGAGTCCGGCGCCTGGGTCCCGGCGGTGCTGGGCGACCCCAAGCCGATCTTCAAAAACAACGTGGGCGACGTCGTCAAGGACGGCTTCGTCACCAAGAAGGTCCTCTGCGCCGGCCGCTTCGCCAAGCTGTGCGAACAGAACGGGATCAAGTAGGACCCGCCACCGTCACCAGGTGAAACGTCCCGGATAGGTGACGTCCGCGAGCCGGTTCTGGCCCGCCACATTCGGATGGAAGTAGTCGGCCTTGCTGACCAGGTCCAACGAGAATCGCACTCCGTGGGCCGCACCGCCGTCCCAGCGGCACCGCCGGCCGTAGCTTTCGCAGGCCCGGGCGAGCTCGTCGTTGTAGGCGTCGATGCGTTCCCGCACCCGCCGCCGGCGGTCGTCGTCCGCGTCGGCCGTCGAGGTGGCGTTCGCCAGCATGGCCGGGCATACGCCACGGTTCCAGGCACGGACCGCGTTCGCGTCGTCATGGCCCAGCTCCCACAGCCGGTACACGTCCGGAATGCTGGCCACGAGGATCCTGGACTCCGGCAGACCCTTCTTCAGCCGTCCGAGGGCCTTGTCGAGATGCGCCCGGAACGTGTGTACCGGGGTCATGTCGTCGATGCCGCCGGTGCAGACGTCGTTGGCGCCGACGAGAACGGTCACGTACGCCGACCCGGCGTCGGCCGCCGAGGCGGCCTGAGCGGGTAGCTCCGCCACTCGGGCACCGGGAACGGCGAAGTTCCGGGCCCGGCCCTTGATCGCGGGGTTCGCCTCCTTCAGCCGCCGGTAGTGGCTGTCGACCGCGTCCGCTCCCCCGGTGGACCAGGAGTTGCGGGAGCAGGCGACGTAGACGGCGCAGCTGGCGAGGCCGGCCGTGATGGAGTCGCCGAGCGCCGCCATCGACGACGGCCGCCCGGGCCGCGGCTCTCCGGTGGGGGCGGGACCGGCGTCCGCCCCGCCCTCGCAGGCCAGGGCGAACACGCCGAGCAGGGCCAGGATGACGACGTGGCGGCGGTGACGCACCGATTCTCCCGAATGATCGCTAAGGGCGATGACACCTGCACTCTAAGCCATCACCACGATTGCCGGCCTTTGTCCGTTTCCCCCGGCCGGCAACCTCGGCGCCACCGGTCCGCGACAAATGCTCAAGCCGACGCCGCCCGACCCGATCATCCCGGACGTGATGCGCAGCTGGATCCCCACCGGAGGCGGCCTCCGAGACGAGGATTGGGCACGCCGACACCGGCTGCTCACGGCGCTGCTCGCCGCGTGCGTGGTTGCGCTCACCGTCTTCGGGGCCCTGGGTACGGGCCTGGACCAGTCCTGGCTGATCAGCGTCCTGCTGGTCCTGCCCTGCGTCGTCCTCGCGGTCGTCCTGCCGCCGAAGCGGCTGCCCTCGATCTTCGTAGCGCTCGGATTCACCGTCGCCTGCGGCGGGTTCGTCGCGATGTCGCACGGGCTCACCGAGTCGCACTTCACGTTCTTCATCGCCGTCGCCGCGCTGGCCCTCTACCGCGACTGGGCGCCGTTCGGCATCTTCCTGCTCTTCACCACGCTGCACCACGCGGTGTTCGGCGCCGCCGTCAGCCACCGCACGTACGACCACGACAGCGCGTACGCGCACCCGTTGCTCTGGGCGGTCCTGCACGGGGTGGCGGTGCTGTTCGCCGCGGCGTTCCAGGTCGTCGCCTGGCGCCTCACGGAGGCCGAGGAACGCCGGGCGCAGGAGAGCCTCGACGCCAGCCAGGAGGAGCTCGGCCTCGCCTTCGACGAGACGCCGGTGCCCATGGCGATGCTCGCGCCGGACGGGCGGCTGCTGCGCACCAACGCGGCGTACCGGAGCTGGTTGGGCCTGCCCGACGACCTGCCCGCCGCGCTCACGGTGCTCGAACTGCCGCTGCGGCCCGTCGACAGCGAGGACTTCACACTCTTCGAGCGGCTCTCCACCGCGACCGAGCCGGTCACCGTGACCCGGCAGTTCCAGCGCTGCACCGACGGCGCGCTCATCTGGGTGGAGATCCACAGCACCGCGCTGCGCGACGCGCAGGGCAGGCTGCGGCTCGTCTTCGTGCACTGCATCGACGTGACCCGCGCCCGCGAGCACGAGGCCGAGCTGCGCCGCCAGGTGCGCCACGACTCCCTCACCGGCCTGCTGTCGCGCTCGGCGTTCGAGCACGACCTGGCGGAACTGCTCGCCGCGCGCCCGGAACCGGTCTGCCTGCTCTACCTCGACGTCGACCGGTTCAAGTCGATCAACGACGGCGCCGGACACTCCAGCGGCGACGCCGTGCTCTGCGCCCTCGCCGCCCGGATCCAGAGCTGCGTGCCCGGGAACGCCCTGGTGGCACGGCTCGGCGGCGACGAGTTCGTGGTCGCGCTGCCCGCGCCGGTGGAGTTCGGCGTCCGGATCGGCGAGGCCGTCCTGGCCTCGATCGCCGCGCCGCTCACCGTCGCCGACGGGCGCCTGCAACTCGCCGCCAGCATCGGCCTGGCCATGGCGGCGGGCCCCGGACAGGCGGAGCAGGGCGTCCGGGCCGCCGACACCGCGATGTACGCGGCCAAGCGCGCCGGCGGCAACCGCCTCGAGGTCTTCAGCGACAAGATGCGGGTCAACGTCCAGGAACGACTCCGCGCCGAGTCCCGGCTCCGGCAGGCGCTCGACGGCGACCGCGACGTCACCCTGCCGGTGTGGTTCCAGCCGATCGTCTCCGCCTGCGACGGACGGATCCTGGGCGCCGAGGCGCTCGTGCGGATGCGCACGCCGGAGGGCCAGATCCTCGCCCCCGGGCACTTCATCGCCGCCGCCGAGGAGACCGGCCTGGTCGTACCGCTCGGCGAGCACGTGCTGGTCTCCGCGCTGCGACACCTGCTGCTGTGGCAGGACGACCTCGGCTACGTGTCGGTCAACGTGAGCCCCCGGCAGCTCTCCGAGCCCGGTTTCGTACCCATGCTCGCCGAACTGCTGACCCGCGTGCCGACGCTGGCGCCGCACCGGCTGATCCTGGAGATCACCGAGACCGCGCTGCTGGCCACCTCGGTCGACCTGCGGGAGCGGCTGAGCGCCATCAAGGCTCTGGGCGTACGCATCGCCCTGGACGACTTCGGCACCGGCTACAGCTCGCTGACCTGGCTGCAGTCCGTGCCGGCGGACGTGGTGAAGCTGGACCGCTCGTTCGTCGAGGGCCTCGCCGACGACGTCCGCAAGTCCTCGATCATCTCGGCCGTGCTGTGGCTGGCCCGCTCGCTGAGCATGACGGCGGTCGCCGAGGGCGTCGAGGACGAGGCGGACTGGCAGGCGCTGCGGGCCGTCGAGTGCCCGGCGATCCAGGGTTATCTGTTCAGCAAGCCGCTGCCCGCCGGAGAATTCGACGCGTTGCTGCGCCGGACCGCGGCCCTCGCCGCTGTCTGAACCCCGTCCCGGCCGTTGCCGCCGGCGCCGACCGCCGGTTGTGTCTTCATGGCCGTCCTCACCCCGCTGCAACGCCGGACCACCGCCACCGCCGCGCCACGGCCCCGCCACCGGATCGAGGCGCTCGACGGACTGCGGCTGGTCGCCGCGCTCATGGTGGTCGGCTATCACTTCGTCGCGTACGACCGAAGCGCCGTACCGCCGTGGGGTGTCGCCGCGGACCAGGCGTTCCCGTGGCTCTACCTGCCCGCGTCGTACGGCTGGCTCGGCGTCCAGTTGTTCTTCGTGATCAGCGGCTTCGTGATCTGCCTCAGCGCGTGGGACCGCACTCCGGGCGACTTCCTGCGCTCGCGGGTGATCCGGCTGTACCCGGCGTACTGGGCGGCGGCGCTGCTCACCTTCGCCGTGCTGAGCCTGTGGCCGCTGGTCCGCCACCCGGTCGGCGCCGGTGACCTGCTGGTCAACCTGACCATGTTGCAGGTGCCGATGGGCGTGCGGTCCGTCGACGCCGTGTACTGGACGTTGTGGGTGGAGGCCCGCTTCTACCTGCTGTTCGCGCTCCTGGTCTGGCGAGGGCTGACCGTGCGCACCGCCACGCTCTTCGGCTACGGCTGGCTGATCGCGTCGGCCGTGGCCACGCAGGTGGACGCGCCGGCGCTGACCGTGGTCGTCATGCCGGAACACGCGCCGTACTTCGTCGCCGGCATCGCGCTGTACCTCGTCCACCGTTGCGGCGGCCACGCGACACTGTGGGCGCTCGCCGGGGCCGCCTTCCTCCTGGCCCAGCACCAGGTCGCCGAGCAGGTGCGGCACGTGGCCCGCGACGTGCTCGGCCGCCCCCTGCCGCTGCTGCCGGCGCTGATCGTCGTCGCCGGGATCTTCGCGGTGATGGCGGTGGTGGCGGCCGGGGGGCTCTCCCGCGTCCGGGGGCGCTGGCTCACCGTGGCGGGCGCGCTGACGTACCCGCTGTATCTGCTGCACGAGTACATCGGCTGGACGCTGATCGCGGCCCTGCACCCGTTCCTGCCCCGTTACGCCATCCTGGCCACGGTGGTCGCCGTGGTGATGGTCGCCGCCTGGTTGCTCCATCGGTACGCCGAACGCCCCGCCGCCCGGCTGCTGCGCCGCCACCTCGCCCGGCCGCTGCCACGCTGACGACCCGGCTGGCATACTCCGGCCGTGGAAGGATCACTGGTTACCGATGAGGACCGCGTTCTGGCCTGGGTGGACGGCGGAGACCGGACCGGGTATCCCGTCATCGGTCTGCACGGGACGCCGGGATGTCGCCTGAGCCGTTGGCCGGACGACTCTGTCTACGCTGAGGCGGGCGTCCGCTACATCACCACCGATCGGGCCGGATACGGCCGGTCCGGTCGGCATCGCGGCCGGACAGTAGCGGACGAGGCTCATGACGTACGCGCTGTGGCCGATGCCCTGGGGCTCGACCGGTTCTCCGTCGTGGGCGGATCCGGCGGCGGCCCCCACGCGTTGGCGTGCGGTGCTCTGCTCGCGGGGCGGGTGGAGCGTGTCGCGTGCCAGTCCTCGCTCGCCCCGCTCGGTGCCGGTGGCCTGACGCGTACCCAATGGTTGTCGGGCATGGAGCCGGAGATCGCGGCCGAGCTGACGTGGGCGGAAGCCGGCGAGGAGGTCCTGTTCCGGGAGATGGCGCTGGCCCAGCAGCTGATGGAGAAGCGAATCGCCGACGATCCCGGCGCGCTACTGGGAGAGGGTGCGCCGACCGGCGATGTCGACTTTCTCCGCCGTCCGGAGGTGGTGTCCGCCTTCCGGCTCATCATCACCGAGCAGGCCCGTCACGGCGTCGGTGGAGCGGTCGACGACACACTCGCGTTCGTCCGTGCCTGGGGCTTCGACCTCGCGGACATCGAGGCGCCAGTTCTCCTTACGTACGGTGACGCGGATACGTCATGCCCCGTGGCGCACGGACGATTCCTGGCGGAGGCCATTCCGACAGCGACCGTTGTGGAGACGGCGGGCGGCGGCCACCTACCCGGGAACCCGCGCGAGGAAATAGTGGCGACCCACCGGTGGCTGCGAACGGGATCACTCTGACGGCAGCAGGGCGCGCATGGCGTCGTTCTCGGCGGACTGCTCGTTGATCACGTGTTTGGCCAGGCCGCGGATGTAGACGTTGCGGCCACCACCGTCGAGGAGCGACCGGGACGCGGTGATGGCACCGCTGTGGTGTTCGATCATGAGGCGCAGGAACATCGGCGCGGCGTCGGCCGTCGGCGCGGCGTCCAGGCCGCGGAGCTGGGCCTCGGTGAGCATGCCGTGCGTGCCCGGGGCGGCGCCGTGCTCGTGCCTGGCGGGCTGGTGGCCCCAGGCGGTCAGCCAGGCGTTCGTCTCGTCGATCTCGCGCTGCTGGTCCCGGACGATGAAGTCGGCGATCAGCCGTACCCGCTCCGGCACGCCGGGCTTGGCGACCAGCGCGCGGCTCATGCGCACGGCCTGCTCGTGGTGGACGACCATCATCAGCGCGTAGTTCAGGTCCGCGCTCGTCGGCGCGGCGACCGGGACCGCGGCGACCGGCCGGCCGGCGGGTCCCCCGCCTCGCCCGGCGGAATCCGCCCGGCCCGCGACCGGTTCCCCGCGGCCCGCGTCCTGCTCCCTGTCGCCGAACACGGTGAAGGTCAGCACGACGACGGCGGTGGCCGCCAGCACGAGCACGGCGGCGAGACGACGTAGAGCCACGCGGGTCTCCTCCTGCGGGGTGCGGTCCGGCCCGGTCGTGGTGACCGGGCCGGACCGGGTGATCAGTTGCCGGGTGATCAGGCGCCGGACGGTCCGCCGCTGGGCCGCCCGCTGCTGGACGGCGCGCTGGGGGACGGCGCGCTCGGGGACGGCGCGCCGCTGGGCTCACCGCTGGGCTCACCGCCGCCGGGCTGCCCGCCGCCGGGCTCCCCGTTGACGCCGCCGCGGGCGTCGGGGGTGAGCGGGTTCATCTCGGTGAAGTCCCGCGGCACCAGGTCGAAGCCCTGCCAGTGCAACGGCATCGGGCTCTGGTCCTCGTCACGCGGGACGTGGTGGAAGCCCACCCGCACCCACATCACGGGGTTCTTGAGGTTCTGCTTGTCCTTGGCGAAGTCCAGAATGGTCTTCTTGGTCGCACACTGCGGGTCGTTGTTGCCCGTGGCGTACTTCTCGCAGGCGTTGTTCTCGGTGAACGTCACGTCGGGCGTGGTCTCCGGGTGCGCCTCGTAACGGTCGTCGACACCCGTGGCCAGCTCGTACGACCGCAGGTGGCCGTCCTTGTTCTTGCTGGTCGGGCTCACCAACCGCCACCAGCGACGGTTCACCTTGCTGAAGCTGCCCTCCTTGGCGATCGCCGTCTTGGTCGTCTTCAGCTTCGCGGTCATCGAGCCCCGGCCGTCGAGCTTGGTGTCGAACTGCTCGACCTTCTCGCCGCCCTTGCCGTCGATGTTCATGTCCACCCGCCAGAAGGCGCTGTGGTAGTGCATCTCGGAGAAGTCGCGGGCGCCCTTGCCGATCGGCCAGCCCTGGTCGGACTTGACGTAGTTGCCGGGCGACAGGTCACCGGTCGCGCCCAGGCGGGCCGAGATCTGACCGTCGTCGTGCAGGCGGTACTCGGTGACGTACTCGTACCAGCCGACCTTGGCGACCGTCCGCAGCACCAGGTCGTGGCCCTGCTTCGAGTAGGTCTTCTCCTGCTCGCCCTCGTAGTCGTTCAGCCGGTAGGCCAGCCCGGTGGCCTCCGCGCTGACGCACAGCACCTTGCGGCGCTGAGGTTCGGCGCCGCCGTCGAAGCCTTCCCGAGCCGAGCCGCCCTTGCAGTCCTCGCCCGCGAGGGTCTTGAGGAACCCGCCACCGAATCCGTAGTCGGTGATGTCGTTGTACTCGGTGTCGCCCGAGTCGTACGGCACGTTGAGCTGGGCGAGCCGGATCGAGTCCAGCACCTGCATCGGCTGCGGGTAGCGCTTGGAGGAGACGAAGACCTTCTCCAGGACGAGCCCGGCCTGCGCCTCCATGCGCCAGCAGAGCTGCCAGGTGGTGCCGTTCGGCAGGGTCTCCTTGACCGTCGAGGACGCCGCGCACTGCGCGGGCGGCGGTGGTGCCTTGGCGGCCGCGGGCGTCGCCGCGAGGCCCAGCGAGGCGATGGTCACCAGCGCGGCGGCGCCGGCTGTTGTTCGGAACATCATGCTGACCGGTTCTCCGTCTACGCCAGGCGGGCGACCGTGCGCCCGGAGAGATCGATGACGAGCTGGTTCACATCGATGAAGGAGCCGTCCTTGGTCTCCACGATGAGTTGCAGGCAGCGGCTCTTGCCGCACTGCTTGTTGCGGTTGTCGGCGGGCTTCGCCTTGTAGACGTGCGCGGTGACGGTGACGTCATCCTTGCCCGCGAACGGCTTGCCGGTCGTCTTCTGGTAAGCGCTCTTCAGCTCGGCCGCGAGCGGGTTCGCCAGCAGCAGGTCCAGGCCGGTGGCGGCCTCACGCTTGGACGCCGGCGGCTGCACCCCGGCGGCCGAGTACGAGCCGGCGAGCGTGCCGCTCGCCAGGTCCACGACCTGCTTGACGACCTTGTCGGCCTTGTAGTCGTAGTAGTACAACTCGGCCCGACGCCCTTCGCCCTCGGCGACGACCTGGGCGGACAGGTATTCGGGACCGACCGCCCCGGTCACGTCCTCGGCACCCGAGGCCAGCTGCGGCGTCACCGCCACCTTGCGGGCCTTGTCGACCTCCCCCGCGGTCAGCGCGTCACGGCCGAAGCCCGTCGCGGGCGCCGGCCCAGGGTTCGGGTCGGATACTCTCGGCTGCTCGTCCGCCACGGTCGGCGGCGTTGGCGCCGGTGCGGCATTCGCCTGCCACGACGCCACCCCAAAGGCGGTCACCGCGGTCACGCTCGCGATGCCCAGTCCCCAGGTCCATTTTCGGGATTGCCCCACTGTCGGTTTCCTCCCCCTCGTCAGCGGTTCGACCTGATCATTGCGGTCGATGTGTAAGGACGAGGTGAGGTAGATGATCATGAAAGTCGAAACACGGTGTGTGGTAGGTCACTCTCCGCGCGTCCATGATCGTATCGACGCAGGCCACTCGCGGCCCGGCGGCACAGGAGACGCCAAGCGCTCAGGTACTGCCGGGGGTCCGCGAGTGGGTGAGCACCGCTCAGGCACGGTCGGAGCCCGAGCGGGAACCCGCCGCGCCCCGGCAGCATGCCCGATCACCCCCATCGGGTAGATGGCGCCGCCACAATCCAAATCGAGCTCTTGTTACGGTTTTTTGAACTCGGGCCGGTCAAGGCGGGTGACGCGTTACCGGCAGTGTTTAACGTCGCAATTCAATAGTCAATTATAAAGTGATCGATTTGACGATACGCACTTCCCCGAATTACGGTGGAGGCGAATCCACTCGAGACGAATGTCCACTCGCGGCATCGACCCGGCGCGCGTCCTCCACAAGAGAGACCACCGACATTCGTCATCCTTCCCACAAGGAGGAGCAATGACTCCCATGCACCACGCCGGCCTGCTGGCCGCGTCGGTGTCGACCGCGGCCCTACTGCTCAGCGCCGGCTCACCGGCCGCTGCCGCACCGGCGCCGCCGCCGTCCAACAGCTCCCTTGTCCTCGCGGTCGTTCCAGCCACGCAGAGCGCTCTCCCACCGCGGATCACCAGCCTGGAATGCGGCCCGGCCGGCGGCGCCCACCCCGCCGCGGCGGCGGCCTGCGCCGACCTCCGCGCGGTCGACGGCGACCTGTCGGCGCTCAACGACAGTGGCGGCATCTGCACAAAGGAATACCAGCCGGTCACCGCATTTGCCGTCGGCACCTGGCAAGGAGAGCCAGTCGCCTATCGCGCGACGTTCTCGAACCATTGCATCCTGCTCAACGCCACTGGCGACGTGTTCAACTTCTGAGAACCACCTCCGATGCGATTCACGGGGGTCCAGAGCATTTCACGTCAGACAGAAGGATGATTTTCGATGAACCGCACGACCGCTGCAATCTTCCGCACTCTTGCCGTTATCACCGCCGCCGTCCTGGCCCTTCTCGCCGCCAACCCGGCAGCCGCCGCCACCCTCCCCGCAACCCAGTCGATCAGCGTGACACGCAGCGGCGGCTTCGCCGGACGCACCGAATACTTCCTGGTCGACCAGGCCACCGACGACCGTCGGGCCGAGCGGGCGCTCGACCTGGCGGCACAGCCTCAGTTCCGTCGACTGGCCCCGGAATACCTGCCGGAGAACCCCTGCTGCGACCGCTTCACCTACCAGGTCGTAACCCAGTACACCAGCGGCGCCCGCAAGACCGTCGTCACGATGGACGACGTCGAGGGCACGCCGCCGGTGCTGCTCGAGGTCATTGACATGGTCATCTTGGCCGGCGAGCCGCCGACGGCCATGTGACGCCCTCCCCTGACGCGGCGCGACCCCATGGGTCGCGCCGCATTCCCCTGCCCTACCCGAGCTTCACCGGCAGAGCGTGACGCGGCCGGCCAGCCTCGCCCCATGTGCCTGACCGATTCAGGAGCCGTACTCGCACGTCTGCGTCATGTCCTACTTGGGCAGCATGCCCGACCCGCCGACCATGCCGGCATTCGAGGCTTTCCGCCGGCTCTTCGCCGCACTTCTTGAGCGAGAGCGACTCAACCCTGCGGGCACGCGTTACACCAAAATCAGCGTCTCGAGAATGTCTATCCGTTCGTCCGCGGACGAGACCGGTTCCTCCTCGCAGACCACCCGAACCACCAGTCGTCCTCACGGGTCGTGATCTGGTCGGATCACCCCTCGGGGCGCCCGGACGGGCACTTAGGAGGGATCGCACGATGGGGATGAAACTGCTGGCTAGGCTCACGGTCGCGGCCGGGGCGACTGCCTTGCTGGGGCTGGGCACGGCGTCGCCCGCACTGGCCGACACGACGGTCACCGTCAACCCCGGCAACGTGCCCACCACCGCCTCCGGGTACGCGACGCACGACTGCGACGACAACTTCGGCGGCGGACCGCACCAGGGCAAGGACGTGTGGGTCTTCGTCCTTCCCGGCAACAAGAAGACGGTAGGCGACTTCGTCTCGGTCACGGCGACGTTCGGCGCGAACGGAACGCTGACAATCCCGGCCGACGGCGGCGCTGTCGTGACGAACAAGGGCGCGAGCAAGGCCTGGATCACCACCCCAGCGGGATGGACACTGACCGGCGCGACCGCGGTCATCACCGGCACGGCGGCCAAGTTCAACCTCACCCACACCTGCCCGGCCACCAGCGGCGGTCAGACACCGAAACCGACCCCGTCGGTATCCAAGTCGTCGGCATCCCCCACCCCGACCGGCGACACGAACGGCGGCTCCGACGACGGCACCGGCGGCTCCGACGGCACCGGCGGCTCCGACGGCGGCACCGGCGGCTCCGACACGGGCGGCAAGACCACCGGCGGCGAATCCGCCAGCCTGCCCCTCACCGGCGCGGCGGTGCCCGGCATCGCACTGACCGGCGCGGCCCTCGTGGTGGGCGGCATCATCCTCCTGGTCGCCCGCCGGCGCCGGAACGCGCTGGTCTTCTCCGCCGAGACGACCGACAACAGCTAAGCCGAATCCCCCGACGACGCCGGCCACCTCGGTGGCCGGCGTCGTGCTGTCATAGATCCGGTCGGGATCGCGGATTCCCGCCACCGCAGCGCTGGCTCGTTCAGTCGAAGAGTCGCCCGAGGAGGGCTGACTGGCCAGCGGCGAGCACGTGGCCCTCGGCGACCGGCAACCAGTAGCACTCGAATCGGATTGGCGCGCTGCCGCCCTCCCCGCGCTCCTCCGTGTACCAGCGCTCAGGGACCTCCGGCAAATCGATCGAGAGGTGATAGAAGTGCCGGACGTGAATGGCGTCGGCGTACGGCCGCATGTCGTACTCGCTCGCCCCGAGGTAACGCTCCACCCGCAGCCCTTCCAAGCCAGTCTCTTCGACCACCTCACGCAACACGGCCGCTTCGGGCAGCTCACCGGCTCGCACGGTGCCGGCAGGCACCTGAAGCCCGGATTGATCAAAGCTGGCATCGTCAGCGTGGAGGAACACGAGAAGCCGACCGTCTCGAACGACGTAGGCGACAACCTTCTGGGGTCTCAGCACCGACGCAGCGTACGGCCTGATCAGGCGGCAGGGGCCTGTTCCTGCCTCCCTCGACGAGGCCAGAGATCCTGCCTCCGTCGACGGCACCGCCGTCCGCGACGGGGAGTATCCCGGGCTCGAAGGCGCCCAAGTCGTGCTCCGCGTCGGGAGCGGATCACACCCGTGCAGACCGGCGTTGCACTCGTCCTCCCACTGCTGCTCCTCCCTGAAGGCGAACCACCACGGCAGGATCATGGCAGCAGCACAGAGCACAGCCATCAGGGCGGCGGCCACCAGCAAGGCAAGCGTGATTTTGCCTGCGAGAGCCCTCCTTGACTCCCGCGGCGGCTGGGGCAGTGCGGTGTCCGGCACAGCCCGACGTTATCCTCGCGAACCTCCTCACACGCCGGTTTCGCGAATAGGTGCGGCAGGAGGATGCACGTGCCCTTCCCGTGCCAGTAGACCCCTCCCAGGGCGGTTGCCAACGGGCAACAGTTCGTCTCAGCGGGTCCCCACCCGCGACGGAGTGGAGTGCTTCTGCCTTCCTCGACGACGCCAGAGATCCTGCCTCCGAGGGGCCGTCGCGGAGGGGCAGGCGACCCGCCCCTCGTCGGCAAAGCACCTACTTGCGGATCTTGATGTCGGCTGCCGTGAACTGAAACACGGCCATGAGCAGGAGCAGCGTCCCGCCGAAGGATGCGCCGCCCGTCAGCACAGCGACAGGCAGACCGTCACCGCCTGCACGAGTGAGGATGCCGGCCGCAGCACCGACGACGAGGCTGAAGAAGATCATCAACGCGAGCCAGATCGGGCGGGTCGAAGCGTTCACAGGACGGGCCTTTCAGTAGAGGACTCCACAAGGGAAGCGGGCAGTTCGCCCAGTCCGGAAGGATCCACGCAATCTGTGGACGGCGGCAACCATTCATTCAGCGTTTCACCGAACCGTTACGCCAAGCGTTGACAACGGGCCCGCCGGGGCCCCAGGAGGACCGCGGAAAGCACCGCGGAGGCCTGCTGAAACCCGTGTAGCCCCAGGTCAGCGCATGTAGATACGGGCCAGGGCAGGGACATCAAGATGCGGATCAAGGGCGTGTTTCCGCCTCCCTCGACGACGCCACGGTTACTGGCACCGGTCAACCGTCAGGTCTCATCGACGAGAAGGCCCTTCGGTCCAGCGTGAAGTGTGAAGACGTGCCGCGATGCCGACCAAGCGGTTCCTCGAGTCATCGCCGTTGCAGCCCACTGGCATGCGATGGGTAGCCCGTCCCCGAGAAGCTGACCCACGTCAGTCCGTCGGATCGACGGCACCGCCCAAAGTCGCATCAACAAGTAGCTCGCCCTCGTCCGGTCCGGATTCGTCACGTAGCCACTCTTCGCATCGCCGAACCAGTGGAGATCGAGGAGAAGAAGTCTCTCCGGCGCTTTCCGGGGATCTGAAGTCCCGCCGACGAAGCTCAGCGATCCGACCACCGCGGCAGCATCCCGCAAGCAGCGTTCGACAAAGTCTCGGCCGACCGGGTAGGCCATGCCCGCTCGCAGCCGATCTCGCGAATAGTCTTCCCAAGGCGGAACGTCGGTCATTCGACCAGGCTAGACGCAACATCGACGCCCAACCGCCGCGGCGTATTTCGCCTCCCGCGACGACGCCGGAGATCCTGATGCCAGGGCGGCCGTGCGCCAGATTCAGGGCTGACGACGCTCGTCGGACGCGAGACAGGGCGGGTTCCGTCGGCGTGCTTCACTGGCGGCTGGCCGGTTGGTGGAGATCCGCGCCGCCGGTGTGCGGTGCCGGAATGTAGTTAGGCGCAGGTGAAGGCAATGTCGCCAGACATTCCCGAGAGCGGGCGTTCACGAGCAGAGGAAGCACATCGGTGGCCACGGCCAGAGAGATCCAAGCCTGGTGGAGCGCCGATTCTGGTCAGTTCATAGGGATACCAGTGCAGCCGGTGCGACGTGTACGGCTCGAAGCGTTCAAGGCTTGCCATCGCGCCGATCTCAGGAGGCAGCCGCACCAGGTTGGTGCCGTACAGGACCAGATGTTTGACCTGGGTCAGCTTCGCTATGGTCGGCGGCAGGGTGATGATCTGCCGACGCTCAGCGGCGCTGAGTTCGACGAAGGGCTTGAACACCGTGCTGCCGTCGGTCGCCGCCTGATCAATCAGGTCGAGCAGACGTCGCCACCCCGAACTGTCGGTGTCCTGCCGGTCGGTGTGGAAACGCACGCTCGCCGGTCGGGTCGCGTCCGAGTATCCGACGCATCGGCAGCGATCACGATCCGGCCGGCCTTCCGACGGTCCCACAGCATCCGCAAACCGGTTGGCAAAGACTCGGGGCTCGGTCCCGGGCTCGCTCATGGCCGCCACCGTAGCCGAGCGAGGGCACGGCCCACGGGCCGGCGATCGTCAGCCGCGATACCCGTAGACTTTCGCGGTGCTCGTGCGGTGCGTCAGAATCATCAACCCGTTCGGCGATCCGGTGGATACCTACCCGGGCGTCCGCGTCGGCGCGGTGTATCCCGTGCTGGAGATCGCGTACTTCACCGACGTCTACTACGTCCGAATCATCGACGACGACGGTGACGATCCCGGCACGATCTGGGATCCGGAGATGTTCGAGACCGTCGACGGGCACCTTCCGGCATGCTGGTCAGCGACCATGACCGGCGACGGATCGCTCCGCCTGGCGCCCCGCAGTTGGCATCGGCCGAACTTCTGGAACGACTACTACGACCGCGATCCGGCGGCCATGGCCGACTATGCCGACGGCAAAGCGGCCGCCTTGGCGGACGCATCCGCACCATGAGGCAGGTGGCCCTGGCGGCACGCTGCTCGACGATGCCTCCGGCCATCCGGTGATACCCCGGCCGGCCGCTCGGGTTGCCGTCACCGTGACGCCAACCCGAACAGCGCAACCGCCCGATATCCCTCGTCACGTAACGCATCCGCCGTGCGCTCAGGCGCCGGTAGAACCGCTCCCCGGGAACCCGCCAGCACATGCATCGAGCTGGGGCATATCCCCTTGAAGCTCTCCGCGCCGCGGTGACCGGCGGGACGCATGCCACATGAGAGTCACACCAAACCGCGGTGGACAGCCGCCATCAGAGCGTTCCGCCGATCACCTCGACCTAGCCTTGCCGGGCTGCGGTCGGAACCACCAGTAGACAACCCTCATTCAGGAGGCGGGGCGCAGGTATGCCGTGGAGAACGGCTCGTGCCGGGCGCGCATGTCGGCGTATGCGGTGAGCAGCAGCGGAGACACCACGACATTCGAGATGATCGAGACGGTCGTCGAGATGATCGCGGTGGTGAGGGCCACTCCTACGGTCACGTCGTCGCCGCTGAGGGCGTCCGTGGGCTGCAGGCCAAGGACCAAGGCGCCGCCCGCCAGGGTGAATGCCAGCATGACGCCGGCGGTCGTGGCCACCCGGCCGATCGCCGCGCCGAAGTTGGCGTGGAACAGCTCGAAGGCGCGACCGATGCCGTTGCCGCGTTCCAGCAGGACGACAACCGGGAGTACCGACATCGCCAACGCCACGTAGAGGCCGGGCAGGATGCAGAACAGCAGGCCCACCATGATGAGCAGGCCGGACAGCAAGCCCCAACCGAGCATCGCGGGGGCACGGCGAAGGCCGGTCATCAGCGCCTCGCGTACCGAGACCGGCTGGTCGGTGGCCCGCTGCACGAGGATCTGGACGGTGGCGAGCAGGGTGACGAAGCTCAGCAGCATCGCGACCAGGTCAGTACCGAGAGAAATCAGCAGCGCCACGAGGAGACCGCCAGTGAACTCGCCGTTGGTACCCGTCTCGGTCTCCACGGGCGCGAGGATGATGAAGACGTCGAGGAGGACCAGGGGGAGGGCCCAGAACAGCTGGACCACGGCCATCGGGCGCCAGGCGGCCGACAAGAGGGCGAAAGCCCTCGTCCACCAGCCGCCGAAGTTGGGGCTCACCAGGGGGTCGTCCGGGCTGGCGTACCAGCCGGGCTGGGGGGCCGCGCCGTAGCCGGGCGCAACCGAACCGCCGGTCCAGCCGGACTCGGGCAGGCCCGATGGAGGCTGGTTGTCGGGGGCGCCGGACGGTGACCCGCCGCTGGTGTGGGGCTGTTCGTCGTCTGGCCGGCCGGCCGGGTACTCGCTCAACGTCGTCCTATCCTCAATCAAGATCAGCCGCGACACAGTAGCGCCCGGAACGCAAGAGCGGGGGGCCGCCTGCGACCTGAAATCGATCTTCATCGAGATGTACGAGGCCATCGGCAGCCGGCGGACGCCGGCGCCAGGCGACAGGATCGCGGAACCGGGGTGTCTGTGAGATCGCGCACTGTTCTGCCGCTGGCGAAGCGCGGAGCCGCTGATCCCGGATGGCGAGCCATTCCGACTCGTCGTGCGGGTTGCGGGTCGGCTACTTCGGCGGGGAAGTGACTCGGGCGACGAGGAACTTCGGGGCCATCTCGCGGTAGCTGTCGGTCAAGAGCTCGGCGATCTCGGTCCAGTCGGTGTGGCCGCCGAGAAAGGCGCCGGCGACGTTGCGGCCCCAGCCGGCGCGGAAGAACGGGAAGCCGCTGCCGGTCAGGCCGAGAAGGTCGTCGGCGGGTACGCGAAATGTCATCAAGGTCGGCGGATCGCCGGCAGCCATATGCCGGGGGTAGACCAGATTACGGTCGGGGTCCGCCGTGTAGACATGGGCGAATGTCCGGTTGCGGATCCGCCAGCGAACGCCGATCCAGGCCGGCTCCTCATGCGTCTCCGGCAGGCTCCGGCAGATCGGTCGGAGCCGGTCCAGGATCTCCGGTGGCACGTCTCCAGGGGCGGACATGCGCCGACAGTACCGGCCACCGGCGAGCGCCGCGGGTGCTCGCTCGTCGCAGGTTTCGAGAGGTCATGATTCGGCGAGGGCCTTGATGCCGCGGAGCGTCTCCTCGATGCCGGCCAGCAGGCTGGCGAGCCGGAACTGGATCACCGCCTCCTCCTGCCCCGGCATGCGGTCGATCACCTGGCTGAGCCCGGATCGTGCCGGGCCGATCCGGACACCGTGCCGCAGCCGGGTGCCGCCGGCCTCCGGCTCGAGGTCGAACCGCCAGGTGGCCAGCGGGACCCGCGGGTCGGCCGGGCCCTCGCCGAAGCGGCCGTCCGGGTCGACCACGGCCCAGGCGAAGACGCGCGGGGAGGCCAGGTCGACGACATGGGAAACGGTCCGCCAGTCGCCCAGCATCGCGTCGTGGTTGTGGCCCTCGAACCGGGCATTCACCGCCGGGCGGTCCGCGCCGTCCAGCCACCGCACGCGCTGCAGCTCCGGGCTGAATCGGGCGGGCAGCTCGATGTCGGTCACCAGCTCCCACACCCGGGCCGGGCCCGCCGCGATGTGCACGTCGCTGCGCACCGTCGGTCCGTCCGCGTATCGCACGTCCGAGTCCCCCTCCACGGGCCGCCACGTCGGAGATTCATCATGCCCGATCGAGCGACGGCCCGCTGCCCCTCGTCAGTCGGGAGGATCAAACCTCGTCAGTCGGGGCCATCACACCTGGCCGACCGCTGCCACCACCGCCGTGCCATGCGGCTCGCCGTCGCCGCCCTGCGGCCATTCGTGCACCCAGACCAGCCCGGGTGGCACCAGGACCGCGTCGCCGAAGAAACGGAGGATCTGGGCCCGGGTACGGCCGTGGGCGGCGGAGACGTCGGTGCGCCGGTAGAGGGCGGCCACCTGCTCGGTGGTCGCGTCTGTCACGGTCTCCAGCACGCCGTGGGAGATGACGATGTAGGACCCGGGGGGCAGGGCGGCGCGCAGCCGGGCGACCGCGGCGTAGGCGTCGTCGTCCGGCACGAAGTGCAACACGGCGACGAGCAGCAGCCCGACCGGCTGGCCGAGGTCGAGCAGCGCCCGCACGTCGGGGTGCTCGAGGACCGCCTCGGGGAAGCGCATGTCGGCCTGGACCGCCACCGCCGCCGGGTTGTCCTTGAGGATGTCGTTGCTGTGGGCGACCGCCACCGGGTCGATGTCCACATACACCACGCGGGTGTCCGGGGCCTGCCGCTGGGCGACCTCGTGGACGTTGCCCACGGTCGGGATGCCGCTGCCGATGTCGAGGAACTGGCGGATGCCCCGGTCGAGCAGGAATCGCACGGCCCGGTGCAGGAAGGCCCGGTTGGCCCGGGCCATCTCGCCGGCGCCGGGTATCGCCGCGAGCAGATGCTGGGCCGCCTCACGATCGGCGGCGAAGTTGTGGTTGCCGCCGAGCAGGGCGTCGTAGATGCGGGCGCTGCTCGGCCGGTGTGCGGGGTCGGTGTCGGCGTTCGCCATGCCGAGGAAGCCTACTCCACTGTGGTCTGTCATGAGGCCACCAATCCGTTGTCGCGGCCCGGGACCGGCACGAGCCTTCCGCTGCGGCGCAACAGGGCCGCCACCTGATGCGGGGTCGTGGGCGCGCCGTACCGCAGGCCCTGGGCGGCGTCGCAGCCGGTGTCCACGAGGGCGGCGGCGCGGCGATCGTCGTCGACCCCGTGCACCGTCAGTCTGAGGCCGAGCGCATGCGCGACCCGGGCCATGCCGCCCAGCAGGTCACGGTCGGCGTCGGCGCCGCCGGTCGTGGTGCTCAGCACGCTCGAGGGCGTCCGCAGCCCGTGCACCGGCAGGTCGCGCAGGTACGCCAGGCTGCCGGTGCCCGTACCGAAATCGTCGAGGACGAGCCGCACGCCCAGCGCGGCGAGCGCGCTCAGGACGGCGTGGCTCTGCGCCCCGGCCGGCACCGCGTCGAGGCCGGACAGGTGCAGGTGCAGGCGTCCGGGGCGCAGGCCGCTGACGGTGAGCGCCTCCTGCACGAGCTCGGCGACCTCCGGATAGCCGATCTGATGGATCGGCAGGTCGACGCCGATGAACGGCCCCTTCTCGCCGCCGTCCCACTGCATCGCCTGCCGGCAGGCCTGGTGCAGCAGGCTGCCGGCGAGCCGGGTGGTGGTGTCCCGGTCCCCGGTGAGCTGGCCGATCCGGGCGAGGTCGAGCGTGCCGAGGTGCGGGTGCCGCCAGGTCGCCCGGGTGTGCAGGCCGGCGATCCGGCCGGAACCGAGCGCCACGATCGGCTGGTACGCCGCCGGGCCGGTGACCAGCCCGGTGACGCTCGTCCCGCCGGCGCGGGCACCGGCGGTGGTCCGAGCGTCGTGCACCGCCCAGCCGGTCGTCGCGGCCCGCGCCCGGCGCAGGGCGATCTCCGCGTCGACGAGGACCCGGCCGACGTCGAGACCGCCGGTGGGCACGTCGACGACGCCGACGCGGGCCCGCAAGGGGACGGTCAGGCCGGTGTCCGGGAGCGGAATCGGCTCGCTGAGCGCGCCGACGAGCTGTTCCGCCAGGTCGGCGAGGTGCGCGAGCCCGCCGCTGTCCTGCACGAGGATCGCGAAGGTGTGCGGGCCGTGACGGGCGGTCAGATAGTCGGGATGGCGCACCACGCGTTGCAGCCTGCGGGCCACCTCGGCGAGCACCCGGTCGCCGGCGAGGGCGCCGAACTGCTCCCCGACCTCGGCGTGGCCGCCGAGCTCGACGAGGCAGAGGCCGGTGTGCCGCTCCGGGTCGTCGCCGTGCGCGGCCTGCCGCAGGCGCTGCACGAGCCGGCCCTTGCTGGCCAGGCCGGTGACCGGGTCGTAGTCGGCCAGCCGGCGGTAGCGGGCCTCGCTGGTCTGCAGTGCGAGCTGGAACTCCCGCGCGGCCCGCTGGGTGGCACGGTGCAGCGACTCCTGCTGGGCGAGGGTGTCGGCCTGCAGCGCGGCGGCGAACCCCGCGGCGAAGCCGCCCGCGACCTGGCGGGCGCCGCGGCGGAGGATCTCCCCCTCGGCGAGGTGGTCGAAGACGACGTTCATCGTGGCCGGCAGCGCCTCGGGACGACCGATGCCGAGCGTGACGACCTCGGCGCCGATCCGGTACGCCGCGTCGAGGTCGGCCGGCACCGCGTGCGCCGCGTCGTGCAGGCGGGTGGCGTACCCGTCGAGGGCCCGGGCCGCGGCATCCTCCTCGATGGGCAGGTAGACGCCGGCCGCGAGGACGGCCGCCAGCCATCGCTCGCCGACCGAGCCTTCCCCGTCCGCGGCGGCGGGCATCGGCGCCAGGTCGATCGTCGCGGGCACGGTGACCACGCCGGTGACCGAGCGGCGGGCGACGAGCACGGTCCGGGCGGCCCGGTGCAGCGCCGCGTCGGTGTACTCCACGGCGGTCTCCAGGGCGGCGGCGACGATCCCGTCGGCCCGGTGGCGGGCGTCCTCGATGAGGCGGTCGGCGGCATCGCCGGCCGGCAGGCGCACCGGCTCCGCCTCCTCGTCCGGGACCGGCGGATAGCCGCAGTCGGCGAGGACCTCGTTGAGCGCGGCGAGCATCATCGCGTGGGTGAGCGCCTGATCCTCGTGCTCGGACGGTTCGTCGTGTTCTCCGGGGCGCGCCATCAGTTCCTGCCTCCGTCCGGATCGCCCGGGCGCCGGCCTGGGCGCTGCCCGGGCACGGCGCGCCAGAGCGCGACGGCCTGCTTGCGGCCCAGCTTGAGCGCGGTCCGGACGGCTTCCGGCGTCTTGCCGACGCGGGCGGCGATCTCCGAGGGCGTGAGACCCTGCGCGGAGAGCTGAAGCGCCTCGCGGCGGGCGGGCGGGAGCTGGGCGAGCACGCCGGTGAACCATTCCTCCAGCTCGTACGCGACCAGCTCGGGATCGTCGGCCCGCCCCTCGCTCAGCTCGGTGACGTCGGCGACCAGCACCTCGAGGTCGCCGCGACCGATGGCCCGGCGCTGCTTGAGCCAGTGCGAGCGGGCGGCGGTGCGCACCCAGGCAACGGGGTGGGTCAACTCGGACCAGCGCCGCAGCGCCTCGCGGATCGCCTCGGCGACCGCGTCCTGCGCCTCCCAGCGGTCGGCGCCCTCACGCATGAGGTTGCGCACGAGGCCCGCCCAGTAACGCCGGAAGAAGTCCTCGATCTCGGCCGCTGGCGGCGGGTCCGGGATCAGCGGCCGCGCTGGCGCGGGCTCGGCCCTGTCCACGTCGTACGCCTCGACCACCGATCGCCTCCATTCACCAGGGCCGTCGCTCCCCCCTAGTTAGGTCCGTGAAAGGGCGCCGGCGTGACATCGACAGCGGAGATTCTTTCCGCCGTCCCCCCATCGGCTGTCTTCTTTCCGACTCGATTCCACCACAGTGGGCCCGCGCCGGCGGAGTCGCCGTCCCGGGCTGGCAAGATCGTGATCGAGGAACATCGAACGACTGGAGGCGCCCGTGCCGGGGACCCTGTACGCCGTCAGCGACCTGCACGTCGCGTACGCGGAGAACCGCCAGCTCGTGGACGGTCTGCGGCCGACCTCGGCGGACGACTGGCTGATCGTGGCGGGAGACGTCGCCGAGGTGTTCGGCAGCATCGAGGCCACCCTGCGGCAGCTGCGGTCCCGCTTCGCCGAGGTCATCTGGGCGCCGGGCAACCACGAGCTGTGGACGCACGCGAAGGACCCGGTCCGGCTGCGCGGCGTCGCGCGCTACGAGCGGCTCGTCGCGATGTGCCGCGACCTCGGAGTCCGTACCCCGGAGGACGAGTACGCCGTCTGGCGCGGCGAGGGCGGCCCGGCGATCGTCGCGCCGCTGTTCCTGCTGTACGACTACACCTTCCGCGCGCCGGGTACGTCCACGAAGGAGGAGTCGCTGGCGTACGCGTACCGAACCGGCGTGGTGTGCACCGACGAGGAGCTGTTGCACCCGGATCCGTACCCGGATCGCGAGTCTTGGTGCCGTGACCGCGTCGCCGCGACCGAGCGGCGCCTGGCCGCGTTGGACCCGGCACTGCCGACCGTGCTGGTCAGCCATTGGCCGCTGCACCGTCATCCGACCGAGGTGCTGTGGTATCCCGAGTTCGCCCAGTGGTGCGGCACCGAGCTGACCGCCGACTGGCACGTCCGTTTCCGGGCGGCGGCCGCGGTGTACGGCCACCTGCACATCCCCCGCGTGACCTGGCAGGACGGCGTGCCGTTCCACGAGGTGTCGCTGGGATACCCCCGCGAGTGGGGCAAGCGCGCCGGTGCAGCCCTCCCAGTGCCCCAGCCGCGCGACGGTCGAGCAGACCGTGACCGCGATGATCCTCCGCCACGGCAGTGACGGCTGCGCCGCCGGCGTG
>NZ_JBFBAJ010000031.1:0-14375 GCF_040682215.1 Actinoplanes sp. NPDC051346
CTGGTCATCGGTGCCACGGTGACGACCCCCGAGGGCAGCTGGTCCTTCACCGAACCCTGTCTGCTGGTCGACGAAGCCCGTCAGGTCGCTGCTTGATCAACTACTTCCCGATGCAGAACGACGTCGCCACCGGCGCGGAGGCCTGCTACCCGGGCGTGCTACCGCCCACCGGCACTGACGCGAGCTTCACGCCGGAAGGCTACGAGCCCGGCAAGGGAATGGCGCGAGGGCATCTCATCGCCAAGGAACTGGGAGGCAGCGGCTCGGACGGCCGCAACATTGTCGCGCTCTACCCAGGACAAGGTAAATTCCAGCGCAATTTGGCACGGTGTGGAGAAGGTTGTTCGCCGGTGGGTTCAGAATGACAGGGAAACCGTCTACTACCGTGTTGAGCCGAACTTCATCAACGGCGACTCGGCGAGCAACCCGGTGCCGGAGTCCGTCAGCATCGTCGTGGCTAGCAGACGTGGAACTCTAGCGATAAGGATTGACAACCGAAAATGAACGACAACGGTGTTCGGCGCCTTCAGGAACTTCTCGGCGTGCGGTACGCGAATCGTGCGGTGGACTGGCGTGCGGTCGAGGATGCGCTGGGCCTCGCGCTGCCGGCCGGTTTCCGCGAGTTGGTCGAAGCGTTCCCGCCCGGGGAGTTCCAGACCTTCTTCAAGGCTCTGCATCCGGCGAAGCAGGATGGCGGCGCCGGCTTCCGCAAGGAGATCACCAGCTACGCGCGGATCGTGGCCGACTGGGCCGAGGACCAGCCCGAGCCGATGGCCGTATATCCGGAGCCGGGTGGTCTGGTGCCGTGGGCGACGATCGGATTCGACTACACGCTGTGCTGGCGCCCCGGCAACGGCAGACCGGACACGTGGCCCACCGTCCTCTGCGACTCAGGGACAGATCCCTGGCCCGTATATGAGATGTCGACGGTGGAGTTCTTGATCGCGCTGCTCACCGAGCCGCCAGTGATCAGCGAGTTGAGCTATGTCACGGAGGCTGTGCAGCCACCGGAGTTCGTGGCTCTCGAGGGACAGCGGGCCCCGATCACTGCATCCGGGCCGACGTCCGCCTACTGGCTTGACGGCCTGGAGGAAGGGGCGCTCAATTCGTTGTCCCGCCCTGTCGCGGAGTTGGCCGGCCACATCGAGGCCACACCCCTTCCGGGATTCGACCGCTATGCTTTCCTCGAGCAGGCCCGACGCACGTTGCCCAGCGACTTTTGCGAAATTCTGGAAACCTACGGAGCTGTGCGGGTCGGGCCCGCCCGGATGTCGGCTCCTGGTAGTGGTGAGCATGACTTCTTCGCCGAGATGAAGGCCCTGTCCAAGCGCGTCAAGGCCGAGCGGAAGGCGCGCGGCGGCCCTCTCGGCACCGTTCACCCAGAGAGTCAAGGTCTCATCCCATGGGGTCGACTTGACGGCGGCGGCTACCTGTGCTGGGCCCAAACACCCGGAGGGCGCTCGCGGCAGTGGCCGGTGGTGGCGATCGATGCGTCCCTACAACACCACGTCACCTATCCGATGTCGACGCCAAAGTTCCTCCTCGAGCTCGCCAGGGATCCGGACGGAGTCGTGTTGCCGCCGTCCTGAGCCGGTCCTCACAAATCCTGGGGAGGATTCTTGGGTTCGACGCGGAGTCGGCGGCAGCGCTGCATGCTGCCCCTCTTACCGAGGCCGCGATCGTGAACGTCAAGGGTGTTCGGCGCCTTCAGGAACTTCTCGGCGTGCGGTACGCGAATCATGCGGTGGACTGGCGTGCGGTCGAGGATGCGCTGGACCTTGCGCTGCCTGCCGGTTTCCGCGAGTTGGTCGAAGCGTTCTGCCCGGGGAGTTCCAGACCTCTTCGCGTCAGGTCCAACGTCCGCTGTTTTGTCCACGACCCAGCGATGGTGAGTGGCGACGGCAGTGTGTCCGGACGTCCGCAGTCAGCCGCGAAGGGACGTCGCTTGGTGCGGCGATCAGGCCGGTAGTCGAGGTGCCAGCTCCGACAGCCCCTTCATCATGCCGCCGGCGCCGGGCACCCAGGTCAAACCGCGTGTCCCCAAGGAACGCGCCGACCGTCCGGGCACCAGCCGAGTGGACCCTGGTCCCTCCATCTCGGCAAGAGCCACCAGGGTCGTCGCCGATGAAGCTGCTGGATCGCAGCAGGGGGGGTGGGTGGGTGACACCCTTAGCGTCCCAGCCCAAGTTCAACTGGATGATCCCTGTTCTTCCGGAGGGCTTCGGCGGGGAGATGGGTCCCGATCCGCGCTCATCTGGCAGTGCGACATGGCCGAACCGCGTGATCCACTTCTCGTAGTCGCCGATGATGTCAGGGGAAAGAAGGCCGAAAACGGACATGCCATCAAGGTGGTTACGGAGATGACCACTCCGAGCGGCCGCAAATTCTACGGACATAACGGCCAGAAGAACGCGAATATCGAAGGTCTCGTCAACGACTATATATCTGCTACGGGAAACAAGCGACACATGAAGTGCGCAGAGCTGCATTGCATTTCGCAAGCCGTCCACGAAGGGGTCGAATTTCGGGGATCGACAATGAGGTCAGTAACTGTGGATGACGCCTTCGGAAAGTCCCACGGAACGCCCATGGCGCCGTGCGACGGACACTGTAGATTGTTTCTCCCGTGGCTCGATATCACGGCCAACCCGAGCACGTTTCCTGCAGACTGGTAATGTGAAGTATATCGGATCGACTTTGTAGGTGGAGATATGGGCGATATTCGAAGAGTTGTTTGGTCCTACGGGTCGGCATTCGATAGTACGGTCGATCGTGTCGCCAAAGCCATGGCCGCAAATGGGTATGTCTCTAAACATGTATCTGAGCCTTTCTCTGTCCCAGCTGCAAGCGAATCCGAGCTGAGAGATGCAATTGTCGATCTTGGGATGCTCTGCGAAGGAATTGATAACGCCCTTCGCGGGACGATTCAACCAAGCCATACCGAAGCCGCACCCCTAGTTGGCTTCCTGGCGGTCTACGCTTCCGCCAAGCGGCTTGTGAAGGTTATTAGAATAGCGCAGCAAACGCATGAACTTAAAGGCCGTGCCGCTGCTGAGATTGATGGCGATGTCGACAATCTGGAAGAGTTGCTCCTGCGGGTCGACGAGCCGGAAGAGATTATTGAGGCGGCTAGATGGTTAGTAGACGCCGCCCGGCCTTTTGCTGCGGATATTCCGTTGGCAATCAGAGATGGCCTGCTTGAATTGGAAGACCTCCTGTGACGCCCTCGGCCAGCTTGAACGTGAGCTCGGTCGTGGTCTTCGGCGGCTGGTAGTTGGGTTCGTCATGCCAACTGGGACAGCGCATACCGTCGACATCGACTTCGCCGGGCGTCTCCTCAGCCGCCCTGTAGATGGGGTCCCCGGGCATGAAACTCCGCACGGCTGAGCCCCAGGCCGCGCAGGTTGCGGAACATGCTGCGGTACCGCGCTACCAACTTCAGCCGGCTCGGATCAACTGCGGCGAGCCAGCCCTTCTCGTCACCCTTCAGCAGCGCCGCCGTCTCCTGATCCAGCACCGCCGAGGCCTGCTCGAAAGGCGTCAGCTCCCGCGAAGGCTCCGCCTCCGCCACGGCGGCGGGCTCGCCGGTCGTCACCCTTCATGTGTGCCACCTCCCAAGCTGGCCCGGGGGATTGGACTGGCCACCATCCAGAATCGCGCCGCTCGGGCAGCAGGAGAATTCGTTTGTTACGGCCGAAGACACTCCACAGGTCGAGAACGGGACCCAACATCTCGATCGATCCGGTTACGGCTTCAAACGCCGAACGTTCGGAAACGAACAAGCTCTCGGCCATGCGGTCCGGCCAGGCAATTCGGATTACGATTTCGCACTGACCGAGCCAGCGGAACACCAACTGGCCTCGTACCGCCATGGATGCAGCCGAGCGCGATCGTCGGCCGTGGTGTCATCCATCCACGGCATCATTGGCCTCCGTAGGAGAGTCGCCGGGCTCACCCGGTCGCTCCGCGGTCGCTCGGATGTTCCGTACCCCCACCGGACGCGGCCGGACCCCACCGGATTTCCGCCTGGAATGGCCGCTCTCAATCACGCGGACGTAGCCGGACCCGGCCGGACTGTGCGAGAATAAAGTCCGCTTTTGTGGCCGCACCGAGAATGGCGCTCACCTTTTAATCCTTAGGTTCGGGGTTCGAGTCCCCGGCGGCCCACCATTGCCGACCAGCGGATATAGCCGGTCATCATCGTCTTGACTGGACGATGTGAGGCAGATGTGAGGCATGGTCGGGCCCCACATCTCGTGCGGCGAAGCCGACGGATCTCGAATCCAGAACCTGAAGATCAAGAGCTCACTTCCTACAGACATGTACGGAGTGATCAACTTGATCGGTTTTGGCGATGTCGGAGCTGGTTCCCGTGGTCGGCGGTCCTCGGCTGATGTCGCGGTCGTGGTGGCCGCTCGCTGTTCAGGCATCGTGTTTTCGGCGGTGTGCGTGCCGGTCGCCCGAGACGGGCAGGCAGTTAGGCGCGAAGTGTTCTCGTCTGGGCGATGTGAGCCACGGCCGTTGGTATTTCGATGCGCATGTGCCGGGGCTGATGGTCGGCAGCGTCGGCTACGGCGTGGTGGGTTCAGTTCTCGTGCTGCGGCGGAGCGGGCGCTGGCCGTCGTGTTGGAGCTGCCGGGGCCGGAGGCGATCGCGCAGACGTGGACGGTGCGGCGCTGGTTGGAGTGCTGGTTGTCGCAGCTCGAGGACCGTTTGCGGCCGGCGACGGTGCGCGCGTATCGGTCGGTGACGGTTCGGCATCTGATCCCGCGATTGGGCCGGTGTCGGCTGGCGGATCTGGACGGGCGGAGTGGGGTGCGCACGGTGCAGCGGGCGGTGGATGCGATCAGCCGGCAGGAGGTCGCCGGTGTGATGACCCGCTGTTCCCGTTGTGGTGGCTGGTCGCGTTGCGCGGCCTGCGCCGCGGCGAGGTGGTCGCACTTCGGGACGAGGATTTCGACGATCATCTCCGGGAATTGCGGGTGCGCCGGCAGTTGCTGCTGGTGGATGGCAGGGTGCACGTGGGGCCGCCGAAGTCGGCGGCGGGTGTGCGGGTGCTCGCGTTGGACGACGCTTTCCCCGGTTGATCGAAGCGAGGCCGCCGCCAGGTCCGGCGCTTCGTCGTGCTGATCTCGAAGGTGATCGAGAGTCCGTCCTCCGAGCTGTGGCCGTTGTCCACCCACGGCGCTGCCGGGTTGTCTCGGTTGGCGGGCCGGGCGGTGCTCGGTGGGGTGGTGTAGATGTAGCCGACGGCCGGGATTACCAGCGCGTTGTCGTTGAGTGCCATACCGATCTTGCTCCTTCGCGAGGTGGGGAAAGCCGTGGCCGGCCCGGCGTATCGAGGAAGCGCCCACCTTGTGTTGCGCCTAGAGACCGCGTCCGGCTGAGGCGGCATGGTCGGCGCTTGCGCTGGATCTCCTGGACCGGCGAGGCGGCCTGACAGATCGTGGACACTGGATCCGGCGCCGTCGAGCCGGTGTCCGACACCCGGCCGTGCGCACTGCTGGCGGCTCGTTCGTTGTCTGCCTGGCTATGGCGGATTTGGCGTAAGTCAGGTGGTGACGTTCTGGCGTGACGGCGGCGGGGAGGGGAAACTCAGAACGAAGCAACCGCTTCCCTGCCGAACACGGAAGATCTGGTTTGTTATGAACGGTCCCTTTCTGGTGGTGAACAGTCCGCAGATCGTCTGCGTCAGTGAGCCCGACAACGGGATCACGCAGGTGACGGTGCGGGGACGCTGGAACGGTGCGCTGCGCGAGGAGGCGTCGCGGGTGCTGCGGGCGTGCGTGACGCAGGCCCCTCGGATGTTGCTGGTCGATCTGACGCAGTTGCAGGACCCGGCCGGGGATTCAGCGACGATGTGGCGCACCGCGGCGCGCTACGCCCGGACGGTCGATCCGCCGGTCATACTGGTGGTATGCGCGGCGGTGCTCGCGGTGCGGCAGCGCCTGTCGGCGGACGGTGATCAGACGGTGATGCTGGCCGACACCGTCGATGCGGCATTGGCGGCAACGCCAAGCCAGAATGGCTGGATTGCGCAACATCACCTGGCGCTGCCGGCAGTGCCCGGTGCGGGCGCGCTGGCTCGCACGATGGTCGGTGATGCGTGCCTGGCCTTCGATGTGGCGCACCTGGTGCACCCGGCTCGGCTGATCGTGTCGGAGCTGGTGTCCAACGCGGTCCTCCACGCCGGCACCGACATGGACGTGTGGGTATCGGTGCGCGACGTGAGGTTGCATCTGGCCGTACAAGATCGCAGCCGGGATCTTCCGCAACTGCGCGACACCGGCACGCCTCCCGCCGCGCTCCAGCGAGGGTGGGGTCTGGGGTTGGTGGCCGCCGCGGCTGCCACGTGGGGTGCGATGCCGAGCCGGCACGGCAAGGTCGTGTGGGCGAACCTTGACACCCAGGCGGAGACGGCGTCGTGACCTTGTTTACCGATGGCGGGGCCCGGCTGTACGTGACGGTGGATACCGACGGCGACCGGGCCACGCTGGCCTTGGCCGGCGAACTGGATCGGCTTAGCGGGCCGTTGCTGATGCAGCTGTTGGACACGGCGATGGACGGCAGTGTCAAGTACGTGGACGTGCAGGCGGCTCAGCTGAGCTTCGTCGACGCGGCCGGGGCGCGGGTGCTGCGCGACGCCTACCAGCTCGGCGCCGGCCGCGGTGTCGCGCTGGCCCTGCATGATCCTCAACCGCATGTCGGGTGGCTGCTGCACATCGTCGGCATCGCCGTCCTGCTGTTGGGCGATGGCACTGCACCCGCCGATACCGCGATGCTCTATCCGCGCGGCGCGCCGCGACCGGTCACGACCGGCGCAACCGCAAACGAAACACCGTCGCTCCCGCCTGCGGATCACATTCCGCTGGCAGACGCCCGCGACGAGCATGACCGGCATGCCGATCAGCGGCAGGCACAGGCCGACGACCGTGAACGGCGAGCTGATGAGCGTGACCAGCGTGCCGACGAGCGCGAGGAGCAGGCCGACGACCGTGAACGGCGAGCTGATGAGCGTGACCAGCGTGCCGACGAGCGCGAGGAGCAGGCCGATGATCGGGACCGGCTCGCGCAGGAACGTAATCACCTGATCGACGAACGCCAGCAACAGGTAAGCGCGCATGAACGGTGGGAAGACATCCGCGAGGACGTGGCCGACGCCCGTGAGCGGGACCTCGAACGCCGCGAACAGGAACGCTGATCTCTACGGCCGTCGGAATGTCGTGATGCCGGATCGTCGGCAGACGTAAGCACCCCAGTCAGTCCGGTGCCGGACCACCTCTGGCGCGCACCGGACGGTGGCAGAGCAAGACCCGCGGTCCACCAGACCATATGCCGCCTACCGAGCGGTGACCTGCACCGTCGCGGTGAACCGGTGGACGTCGTCCGGAGCCGCCGGGTCGGCCAGGGCGGTCGGGCCGGCGAGCATCGCGACCCGCACGATCACCCCGCCCGGCAGGGCAATCCCGCGGCGCTCGCGAGGCTGTGGATAACCGTGTGGATGAGCCGGCGGGCGTCGGTCCGGTCCGGCCCAGCCCTGAACGTTGAGGCCGGCGCGGTCGATCAGCAGGCCGGCGCGCCAGGACGGCGCTGATTGCCGTCACAACAGGTGGTCTCACCGCCCACGCCCGTACGCTGCGGGCGCGGTCCCTCGTTCGGGAAGGCCCCTGTAGGGGTCGGCATCGGCGGCCCGGGCCGATGGCGGCTGCCAAGGGTAGGGTGGGGGCAGATCTGCCATTGACGCGGATGGTGTCGTTTCGGTGGGATGCCGGCTCTTGTGATGCCGGGTCCGAATTCGCGCGGTTGCCCCGGGGCAGGGTCGGAGGTCTCCGTCATGGTGACCGATCGGTGTGTGTGCAAGGGCGGGGCTGGCCGTGGTCGTGGTGGATAGCGATGGCCGGCGGCCACGGGTGGATCGGCTGGTGGCGGCGCACGGCCCGGACGTGGAAGTGTTGTGCCGGGCGTGTGTGGCGCACTTTCCCGACATTCAGGGTGTGGGTGTGGCGGTGATGACCGGCACGGCGCAGCAGGTGCGATATGCCAGTGACCCGGTCAGCGAGCGGGTGGAGCAGCTGCAGCTGCTGCTGGGTGAGGGCCCGTGCCGGGATGCCTTCGACATGGGTGGCCCGGTGCTGGCCGACGACTTGCAGGCTGCGGTATGGCGTGAGCGGTGGCCGGCGTTCGCCGGGGCGGCGCTGCAGGCCGGCGCACGGGCATTGTTCGCGCTGCCGTTACGGGCCGGCACGCTGGGAGTGGGCGTGCTGGATCTGTACCGCGACAGCCCGGGTGCTCTGGCCGGTCAGGAATTGGCGGACGCGTTGGATTTCGCCGACGCGGTCACCGACCTGCTGCTGGCCGAGGCCCTGCCGAACGGGGACGTCAGTGGTGACTACGGCGACGGTGCCGGGAGTTACCTGGCGCAGCGGGCGGTGGTGCACCAGGCCACCGGCATGGTCAGTGTGCAGCTCGAGGCGGGTGTTGAGGAGGCGTTCGCCCGGCTGCGTGCGTACGCGTTCGCCGCTGAGCACGAGTTGGACGCGGTGGCAGGTGAGGTGGTGGCCCGCCGGCTGCGCTTCGATCAACTTGACGGTGGTCCGGGCCGCGGTGCCGGTGACAGGGATGGTGCGAGGTGAGCATGTCGCGGGAGCAAGCGGTGGCCGAGGCGTTCGTGGAGTTGTCCGACACGCTGGTCGCCGACATCGATGTGGTGGAGTTCGTGCGCCTGCTCACCGGGCGGTGCGTGCAGCTTTTGGAGGTGCAGCTGGCCGGGGTGATGGTGGCCGACCAGCACGGAGTACTGCGGTTGACGGCGGCGTCGTCGGAGTACGGCCGACTGCTGGAGTTGTTCGAGATCGACGTGGCGCCGTGCGCGGACTGCTTCGCCACCGGCGAGCTGGTGGCCGTCCCAGACCTGGACACGGCCGGCGGGCGGTGGCCGAAGTTCACCCGGCAGGCCCACGCCGCCGGGTTCCGCTCGATGTATGCGCTGCCGATGCGCCTGCGCGGCGAGGTCATCGGTGTGCTCGCCCTGCTCCGCGCTCAGGCCGGGGCGCTGAGCGGCGACGACATCCGGCTGGGGCAGGCGCTGGCCAACGTGACCACAGTCGGCCTGCTGCAGCACCGCACGCTGGCGCAACGCCGGGTCCTCGGCGAGCAGCTGCGACACGTGTTGAACAGCAGGGTGCTCATCGAGCGCGCCAAGGGGATCGTCGCCGAACGCCTGGACATCGACATCGACGCCGCTCTGGACGAGATGCTGCGGCACAGCGCACGCGTCGGCCGGCCGCTGGGCGAGATCGCCCAGGCCATCCTGGACGGCGATCCCGCCACCGCCCCGACCGGCGCCGATACGAGCACCGATCCGGTATTGCTGGTCCGGCGCTTCGACCGCGACACCCTCACCGCGCTTCGCGCCGTGCTGCACCGTCGGCTGACCGCCGCCGGCCTGCCTGACTCCGTGCGGTACAAGTTTGTGCTGGCCATCCATGAAGCGGCGACCAACGCCGTGCGCCACGGCGGCGGTGGCGGCCGGCTGTGGCTGTGGTCGCACGCCGGTAGCCTGGGGTGCGAGATCAGCGACGACGGCCCCGGCATGCCCGCGGATGTCACCGTGCCGGTTGTCGTACCCAACGACATCGGCAGCGGTAGCGGCCTCTGGCTGATCGATCAGGTCGCCGACGATCTCGCCATCACCACCACCGCCACGGGCGGCGCCCGCTTGCTGCTGCGCTACCGGCTGCCGGCACCGGTGCCGCGCGAGCGCGGGTAAGCGCCGTCGCAGCGGCGGACCGCCGGCATCTACCGCTACGTTTGCCTCGCAGCCGAACCCGCCGCGAGTGCGCGACACCCGGTGCGGCCGCGACGAGAAAGGCAAGCCATGCCGATTTCACAGCACCCCGACACCCCCGACGGGTCGGCTTCGGCTTCGCTGGCGGACACCCTCGTCGCGCTCGCCGCAACGCCCGACGACGCCTCCCTCATCGACGTCCACCTGGCCCAGGTCGTCCGTCTGTCGGTCGACACGCTCACCGCCGCCGACTATGCATCGATCACCGCATGGCGCGGGCAGGGCTACACCACCGTAGCCGCCAGCAGCGACTTGGCCTGGGCGGTCGACCAGGCGCAATACGCCGACGAGGCCGGACCCTGCCTGCATGCCCTCGAGGAGGCCGCGCCGGTCGGGGTACCCGACATCGCGGCGACCATGTCCTGGCCAGGCTTCTACCGTACGGCGCACGAACTCGGCCTGCACGCCTCACTGTCGATACCGCTGTTCGCCGGCAGCGGCAGACCGATCGCCGTACTCAACCTCTACAGCCACGACACCGCCACCATGGCCCCCCTGATCGCCGGCGTCCGCACCGTCTACACCGGGCAGCCACCACCGACCGGCAACCGACCGGACATCGACGCCAGCGTTCAGCACCTGCTCACCGGACTGACACAGGCCTTGACCGTGCGGGACACCATTCAACAAGCCACCGGTGTACTCATGGCCCGCGACCACCACACCCTCGCCGAGGCCTACCGGCAACTACGGCTCCGAGCCGCTGACACCGGCCTCTCGCTGGCCGACACCGCGGCCGCCCTGCTCGACGGTGTAGCCGGGCCCCACTGACCGACACCCAGAGGGGTGAAGCGGCGGCCGTGACATGCCACACTTTCCGAACCGCTGAGGGGCATGCCGCCACCGGACAGGGCCATCGGCACCGATGCGCAAGGGAGCCACAGAATGCAAACGCCGGATCCCGTCGCAGGTCTGTGGGTGGTCGCAGACACCGCAGCCGACGGAGTGCTTACCGTGTTGATAACCGGTGAACTGTGCATCACCACCGCCGACACCGCACGGACCCAGCTGAGAACCCTGCTCGAACGGTCACCAGCGCCGCAGGTACGCCTGGACCTCAGCGGCCTGGACTTCTGTGACCTCACCGGCCTACGGATCTTGCTGCAGGTAAGCGAGCAGTCCGCCGCGGCGGGCCGCACTGTACGCGTGAGCGCCGCGTCCCCGGCCGTGAGCTACCTGCTCACCCTCACCGAGACGGCACCACTACTCGGCTACCAGCCAACCGCCGATTCCCCACCGGACGGCACCCGCAGCTGACTAGCACGACAGCAGGAACGCCGCTCCGGGCATAACGGCCTCAGCCCGAATCGGCAACCGCCATCACAGTGAGAACGCCCAGCGGGCACACAGCGAAAAAGCACAAGACGGGACCACTCTCCCGCAGTCTGGGCCGCCGACAGAGGCGAGAACCTACACTAGATTCTCTTCATCTGTCGCTTTCTCATCGTTCTGTCGCCGTAGATGGCGCACTCCTGATCAGAGCCTTGCGGGAGCCGCTTAACGATCCTCTTCCGTAGGAAGATGACAGATCAGTGAGATGAAACAGCCGACATGTCGATGAGACGGCACTGTCGGCGGCTTCGGTCGCTCCGCTGGTCACCGTCGCGATGGCCTGGCGGTGGGAGCCTCACCGGCTCAATCGGTCGCTCCGCGGTCGCTCGGATGTTCCGTACCCCCACCGGACGCGGCCGGACCCCACCGGATTCCCGCATGAAATGGCTGTTCTCATTCACTCGGACGTAGCCGGACGTGGCCGGACCCGGCCGGACTGTGCGAGAGTAAAGTCCCTTTCTTAGCCGCGCCGAGAATGGCTTCTCCCTACGGACTTTTATCTTTAGGTTCGGGTTTCGAGTCCCCGGCGGCCCACCCTTTTGACCTGCGGTTTTGCCTCTTAGCTTTGTCGCGTGTGGAATGTGGCCGCTTGCTGGTCGCTCGTTGCCGCTCGGGTCGGTCTCGCCGACTTTGTTCCTGCCGGACAGTTTGTTCGGGGCTTTGACCGGCGGGTTTGGTCGCGGGTGCGGTGTTAGCTCGGCGGGGTGTGGTGGATGCCGGGCTTTGGCGGCGGATCTTGCCGCGGACGGCGCGGGCGGATGGCTTCGGCGGCCTTGTGTTGGGCGGCGGGTAGCACGCTGGTGTAGGTGTCGGCGGTGAGCACGATGCTGGCGTGCCCGAGTTGGTCTTGGACGGTTTTCAGGTCGACGCCGGCGGTGTGGGCGAGGGCCGCGGCGCCGTGACGCAGGTCGTGCAGACGCACCGGTGGCAGACCGTGGTGGTTGGTGAGCCAGCGCAGCCGGTGGGTGAGGTGGTTCGGGTGGTAGGGCTGGCCGTCAGGTCGGGTGAAGACGTAGCCGGTGTCGCGCCAGATCCGCCCGGTGCGCAGGGCCTGATCGCCTTCGATCTGGAACCGCTCGGAAAGAGTATGCGCCTGTGATCGTGCAGCGCCGCCGCTGGTCGAATCAGATCGTGAAGCGTTCCACGATTCGGCGCAGGTCCACGGACATCTTGGCGAGCCCCGGACGCTGCCCGCGACGGATGATCCTCAGCTGACCGGCGAGTGAATCCGACCCCCGCTCTTTCTCGTCAGGGCGCAAACCCTCAGCACCGCGCCCCGCGCCGGCAAACTGGTGCCGGACAGTCAGCCGCGCACCATGAATCTCCACCGGCACACCAGCACCACTCGTGCAGACTCATAGGGTCGGCTTCCACCTGATCCCGACCGCTGGTTGGATAGGCGTCCCCCAACCCCTTAACTGGCGGCCGGCACTTCCGAATAAGGGATCCGTGTTGGCTGAGAGAACTGTCGGTGCTACCGCCGAGACGGCAACCGGCCCGGCGGTCCCGGCGGGCGCGTTGAGTGCCACGTCGCTGGCGTACCTCGGTGTCGACCGGCTGGGTGTGATCACGGACTGGAACCCGGCGGCCGAGCGGATGTTCGGCTGGACCCGCGCCGAGATCGTCGGGCAGTCGGTGGCCGACACGATCGTGCCGCTGCAGATGCGTGCCGCGTTCCTGGTCGAATTCACCCGCCATCTGGTGACCGGCGACACCGCAGGGCTCGGCCGGCGCCTCGAGTTGCCAGCGCGTCACCGTGACGGCCACGAGCTGCTCATCGAGATCACGATCGACCCGGTCAACAACGGCGCGGACGGGTTCTGCGCGTTTGCTCACGACAGCACTGGTCGGCGTGAGGCCGAGCAGGCGCTGTGGGAGAGCAACTCCCTGGTGCAGGCCATCCTCGACCACACCACCGCGGTGATCTCCGCGAAGGACTCCGACGGAAGGTACCTGTTCGTCAACCGCGAGTTCGAACGCCGCTTCCAGGTCGCCGCCGGTGAGCTGGTCGGGCGTACCGAGGCCGACGTGCTTCCCGTCGCGTTGGCGGCGGTCTCTCAGGAGCGCGACGAGTTGGTGCTGCGCTCCGCTACCGCCTCGACCACCGTGGAGGAGATTCCTGCCGGCGACGATGTGCAGCAGTACATCGTCACTCGGTTCCCGCTGCTCGACCCCAGTGGGGTACCGCGCGGGGTGTGCTCGATCTCGATCGATGACACCGCGCGCCGGCGCGACGCGGAGGCGCTGCGTCGCAGCGAGGAACGCTTCGAGCGGATTGTCAGCAACATGCCCGGTATGGCGTGCCGGTTCGAGGTGGCCCCGGATGGGTTCACCTCGTTCTCGTACGTCTCCGACGGCTGCCGTGAGATCTTCGGGGTCGAGCCCGAGGCGGTCATTGCCGATGCCACGGTGGTGACTGGCCTGTTCCCGCACGAGCAGGAGCAGGCGATCCAGGCCAGTCTCCGGGTGTCGGCGTACAGCCTCGAACACTGGCGTTGGGAGGGGCATGCGATCCTGCGCGACGGGCAGCGCCGCTACGTGCAGGGCATCTCCCGGCCGGAGCGCCTGCCGGACGGCACCGTGGTCTGGGACGGGCTGCTGCTGGACCGTACCCGGGAGAAGGAGGTGGAGCTGGAGTCCGCCCGCACCCGCCGCCACCTGCACCAGCTGATCTCGTCGCTGCGCGGCTACGCTTACACGATCAAGGCCCAGCCCGACGGCAGTGTCCGCGCCGTCTACGCCAGCGCCGACGGCACGGAGATCTTCGGCGGGCCGATGGACCCCACCGGGGACGTCGCCGAGAACATCGGCGCGTTGATCCACCCCGATGACCAGACCAGGTACGCGGCGTTCCGCGCCAGCGCGCTTGCCGGGCATGCGGCCGACCTCAATTGCCGGATCATCGGCTACGACGGGGTGCAGCGGTCGGTGTTCTTCCGACAGCGCCCGCGACCGGAGGACCCCACCCTGCTCGACGGCGTGTGCTGCGACGTCACCCCGCCACCCACCGAGCCGGCGCCGTCATGACCGGCACCATGCCGCCCACCGGCACCATGGCGCCCACCGGCACCATGGCGCTCACCGGCACCATGGCGCCCACCGGCTACCAGGAGCGCATGCCTCGCCAGGTCGGTGAGCTCGCCGTGCCGGTGAAGCCGGTCGCGGCGAGTACCCCGCTCGCCGCCGTTCAGGCGAT
>NZ_JBFBAJ010000032.1:0-12881 GCF_040682215.1 Actinoplanes sp. NPDC051346
GGTCACATCATCCAGTGTCGTGGTCATCACGGCGCCTTCCTCGCCGGGCTACGCCCGGCGGGTCAGACCGGAAACACCGAAAGATCCACAGTCCCTCCGGGTGGTGTTTCGGGCGAGGTCATGACAGGCGTGATGGTGACGGGCGGCGGTCATCGCCCGGCGGTAGGCCGGGTTGCTCCAGGGTTCTTGGTTGTGGTGGATGGGTCGGGATCCGTTGTCAGGTAACGGGTTCGGGTAGGTCGCCGAGCCTGTGGAACGCGGTGATGATCTGGTTGGTCCAGGGCCAGCCGGCCGCGACGCGCAGGGTCGTAGTCCCGGCGGTGCGAGAGAGTTTCGCGGCGACGTGCAGCAGCCGGTGGCGCAGCTTCTTCGGCTCGGCGATGGTGAGAGGACCGTCGAGGAACTGGATCGGGTTGTTGCCGTGTGCTGTGTCGGTGGCGAAGACTTGGTGCCGCGTGCCGTTCACCGCGTCGAACAGTGATAGCTGCGCGCCGGGGTGCGGACGTTCTCGCCGGCAGATCAACCGGGTGCCGGTCGGGAAGCCGGCCAGCACGGCAGGGTCCAACAGGTCGGTCAGCTCGGTGATCTGCGCGCTGTCACGCAGACTGCCGTCGGCGTTGAGCGCGGGGATCCAGTCATCGGCGGCGGTGATCGCGGCTCGCACCGGTGCGCCGATCGCGACACCGACGGAGAACTGCGTGTCCAACCCCTGCTCGCGCAAGCCGCGGATGTGTGCCAGGAAGGCGTGGCTGCTGCCCGCCGAATCACTACGGATGAGGATCGGATGGCCGTGACGCTGCTGGTCAGGGATCTGTTGCAGGGCCTGGTCGAGGACGGTGATGTGGTCGATGGCGGTGTTCGATCCGGCGTTGCCCGGCCGCAGCATGCCGGCGAGGGCTTCGCCGGTGGCGTCGAGGAAACACAGCAGCGGGTGGTATCCGAAGGTGTGTTTCCACGTCGCCGCCGCTGACTGCTTCTCGGAGTGACACGCCACGATCGTCGCGTCGATGTCGAGGACGAATCCTGGCAGGGTGCGTCCGAGCACGGTCGTGGCCGGAACCTGGCAACGCGTCTCGGTCAGCTGCAGCCAGGCCAGTTCCCGGGCGGCGGCGCGGGCGGCCCGGATCCGGGCCAAGGCGGGTTCGTCGATCGTGTCGAGGACTCGCCACGCCGTCGGACCCGACGCCACCGGCCCGAACAGATCCGGCTGCTGGCGCAGCACCGCCAGATCGGCGATCGTCTCACCGCCATCAGCCAGCAAGAACGCCAAGTCGACAGCCACCCGGCCCGGATCATGGACTGAGCGACGCACCCTGCCCACACCCAACGCTTGACCGAAACCCCTGGTCAAGCCGGTCTTGTCCGCCAGATCAGCGAGCAGCCGGGTACCGGCGTGAGCCACGATCCCGCGACCACGCCAGCCACGACAACCTTCGGACGCGTACGGGTACTCTGCACCTTGAAAGTGCCTTCCGAGACGGGCGAATCTGGGCCCTAGTGTCGTGAGTCGTTAAATCGTTGTCAGTGGGTACGGTGGTGGGTATGCCGTCCTCGATAGCAGTTCCGATCGTGCTCACTGACGATGAGCGGGAGCAGTTGTTGGCCTGGTCGCGGCGTCCGTCGAGCGCTCAGGCGATCGCGATGCGGTCGCGGGTGGTGCTGGCCTGCGCGGATTCGGCCGGGGCGCCGAACGGGATGATCGCCGAGGAACTCGGCGTCTCTCGCAACACGGTGACCAAGTGGCGTAACCGATTCGCCGCGGATCGCCTCGAAGGGTTGTTGGATGAGCCACGCCCGGGCCGGCCCCGCACGATCGCCGACGCCGATGTGGAGCGGGCGGTCACCACGACCCTGGAAACCACGCCGAAAGACGCCACGCACTGGTCGACCCGCTCCCTCGCCGCCGAGGTCGGCCTGTCACAGACCGCGGTCTCGCGGATCTGGCGGGCGTTCGGGCTGCAGCCACACCGGCAGGACACCTGGAAACTGTCGAAGGATCCGCAGTTCATCGACAAGGTCCGCGACGTCGTCGGCTTGTATCTGGATCCGCCCGAACGTGCCGTGGTGCTGTGCGTCGACGAGAAATCGCAGATCCAAGCCCTGGATCGCACCGCCCCGGTGCTGGCGATGCTGCCCGGCACCCCGGCCCGCGCCTCGCATGACTACGTCCGGGCCGGCACCTCCAGCCTTTACGCCGCCTTGAATTTAGCCACCGGCAAGGTGATCGGCTCGTTGCATGCCCGGCACCGGGCGATCGAGTTCCAGAAGTTCCTGCAAACACTCGACCGCGAAGTCCCCGCCGACCTGGACGTGCACGTCGTTCTGGACAACGCCTCCACCCACAAAACCCCGGCGATCAAACGCTGGCTGGCCGGCCACCCGCGCTTCGTTTTGCACTTCACCCCGACCAGCTCCTCCTGGCTCAACCTGGTCGAGCGCTGGTTCGGTGAACTGACCACCAAGAAGCTGCAGCGCGGCACCCACCGCTCGGTGCGCGAACTCAACAAAGACATCCGCGCCTGGATCGAGACCTGGAACGACGCCCCCCGGCCCTACGTCTGGACCAAGACCGCCGACCAGATCCTCGAATCCATCAAGCGTTACTGCACACGCATTAACGACTCACGACACTAGACAAGTCAGATCATCCCAGATCAGGAGGCACTTTCGCGTTCCCGGGCACCGCCACCGACCGCCCCTGATGAAGGGCCGAGGCTAACAGCCGGGCTGGCTGATCTCCTGCATTGACCGGTTGCTCGGCAACGCGGTGTGCCACGGCGCGAGTGGCCGGACAAACGGGTGTCGCGCTCGGCCTCGAGGATGTCTCCATAGCGATACCGCAGCGTTCCGTCGCCCCACAGCCGGACCTGCAAATGCCGGCGGACGCCATTGGGAGGCAGCCAGCCGCGAGCACGCCACTTCTTGATCGTGTCTGGGCAGACCCCGGAAGCCATGACGACTTGTGCCCGGGTGAGGTAGGCGTCGAGGTTCACGACCACCCCCACATCCGCGATGTGCAGTTGGCGGATACAGAAAACGCCCAGCCGACTGAGGCGGGGCGTCATCCACGGGCAGAATTCTCCCGTTCAGCAACGGTGACACGAGCACAGGAGATCCACAAGGGAGACGGCGGTCACACCATGTAGGGTCAGTCAGCAACCCGCACGCCGTTCCGCCTCCGATGAGGGCCCGAGCGCTCGATCTGAGACTCCAGCGCGAAGCCGTGGGGAATGCATAGGGGCACCTGCGGGCGGCCGCAGTCGCGTGTCGCAGGGCGTGACCGTGCGCCGACCGGCCAGTCAGTCAGTGCCGGCGGCGACGCAGCCGTTGCGACACGGTGGGATCAGGCGGCCCGCCAGGGCGACCTGAGATGAATGCCATTCCTGGCGCTTCGGATGGATTCACCCGCCTCCGGCGGGCGCGATGAATCCGATCGCATACCTGCCGATATCGATCGCCGCGTACGGGTGATCGCCGAGGCATCCACCCGCAAGGGTCAGCAGGGGCTTCCAAAGTCAACGTGCTGGACGGAGGACACGGGCGGCCTCCTCAGGAGGATCGGGACTCGTGGATAGAGGAGGATGGTGCGATTACCACGAGGTGACAGACCTGCTTGGCGTGGGCGAGTGGCGCACACAGGAAGAGATTGAGAAGCATGTCGCATTGGGCGAGCTGCGCGAGTCGCACACCCCAGAACTGAACGCGACAACTACTCCGGCAGGGAAACGGCCTGAAGAGTAGGCCATGGACATCGCCGCGACGGCCTAGACGGCGGCGTCCCGCCCATCGGGGCCGGGCGAGGAGGACGACGGCCGCCGCAGTGAAGATCTCCGGTGGCGCTACCAGCCGAAACGCAGCCTCTGCCCGGGTACATGCGTTACGCCGCAGCAGAAACCTCTGCTGCGGCGTCTTCGCGTATCTCAAACACGCAAATTGGTGATCGGGCCGTATAGCTCAGATCCATACGGCCCGATCATTTACTCGCACCGGAGTCAATCAAGGACCCACGAACTAGGAGCGTCGCCTGCTGTTTCGACCTCGCAGCCAGCGAGTCAAGTCCAAGGCCAGCTTGGCGATGATCAGCAGTGAGACTATCGCAACGGTCGCGACTGCATCACGAATCCCGGCATCCGTGTATCCCATGCCAAAATCAATGATGCTATGCGAGACTCCGATCAGACAGGCGAGCAGTATTAGTATCGACCAGCTTCTCCAGGACTGAAGGAACCTGGCATCTCGGAGAAATTTTCTGAGTTCCGATGATCCCATCGCATATTCCTAGCTCTTGCGTGCCTTGCTTTGGATTGCCGAGATGACTCCGCCGGTGATGCTAGCAAGTGCGCCGGCCACTGCCGGCCACCGCGATCTGATCCTCCCACCAAGCCAGCCCAATATGCTCTTGCTCTTAGCGATGATCTGCTTCTCGAACTTCTTGAACAGCCACGCGCCGAGGACGGAATACGCAGCGGTCACCATGCCCTTGACGGCAGCCTTCAGCCAGTTGATTTGGCCGAATGGCGTCTTGCTTACGTACCACTGGTCGAGAACATCGTCGAGGAAGCCGAGCGCACCGCCCGTGACGGCAGCGCAGACCTTATAGGCTGATACGGTGCCAGCGCATAGCATCATAGAACCAAGTTCGAGGGTCTTCATGACGGTGGCCAGGATTCCGGCCCGGGCGGCTTCGCCGAACCCGCCCCAGAACATTCCGCTGGTGTCCTGCATGTTGATCGGGTCGGTCGGGTAGGAATAGGGGTTGGCGCCGCCGCCGAAGACTGGGTCTTTCTGAAGGAATCGGCCTGTGGTCGGGTTGTAGAGGCGAACACCCATGAGTGTCAAGCCAACTGGTGCGTCAGCGGCCCGCTGGTAGCTCCCGAGGTATCCATACCGCTGTGTGCCGACCTGGGCCGTCGCATACGGCTGACCGTACTCGTCGGTTTCGCTTGTACTCGACAATCCGGTGTCTTGGCCGACAATCGTGGCCACGAAATCACCGTGCAGATTAGAGATAGTCCAGCGAATCTGCCCGTCTGCGCTGTGGTAACTGCCAGCGGCACCGTGAAGGCCGGCCACTGTGCGAGTGTACTCGGTGGGTGTCTCCTGGGTCCAGATAGGGCTGTCGGTGTCGTCGTTGTAGTGGTTCGTTGCCCGGACCTGAGTTCCTGTGCGGTTGTCAGTCCAGGACCTGATTCGGATGTTATTGACGTCGAGGGTGTAAGCGGTGGTGCGTCCGTTCTGATTGATGGTGCTGACCAGGTCGTTGACGTGATAGCTGACCGTCGCGTTACCGCCGGCTCCTGTGGAATCGGCGGCGGGGACGGTGGTGGTGCGCCCGAATGTGTCGTAGACGTATCCGCCGGTCACGCGCGCGGCATTGTCGAACTGCCAGTTCCTGGTCTGGGCTCCAGTACTTTTCTGGCAGACTCCGCCGGCACCCGGCAGATAGGTCTGTAGCGATGTGCGGTTGCTGCCTTCGTCGAAACCGTAGACGCGGCTGGTGCAGCTTCCCCCAATGGTGTCGGCAACGTGGGTGAGCCGGCCGGCCGCGTCATAGTCGTAGGACCGCCGTGCCAGAGTGCTGCTGTCCCACTTCTTCTGACCGTGGACGTTGAAGCCCGCATTGTCGAAGTACAGGACGCAATCCGGTCGGCCGCAGTTCGGGCGGGTGTATGTGCGCTTGGTCTGCACTCCTGCTTCGTCGTGGCTGTGCGTGACGACGACGCCGCTCGACCACGACTCTGAAACGAGTGCACCGTCGGCGTTGTAGTCGGCGGTGAACGTGCCAGCCTTCGAGTCGTTCACCGAGGTGGCGAGGCCACGGCGCTCATATCCACCGTCGTAGCCGTAGGTGCGGGTTGCCTTCCCATCGGACGAGCTCGCCACCCTGCCGAGGATGTCGTACGTCGTGGTCGACGTGTTGCCGTCGGCATCGGTATACGACGTCACACGTCCGAGTGCGTCGTAGGCACGGACGATCTCCGCCGTCACGGCGTTCGACGAGTTGACCGTCTGACTGCGCAGCAACTGGCCACTGGCCGGATCATACACACTCCGACTCTTGTCGAGCGCCTTGCCAGTCGTCGCGGTAACGGTTTGCTCGATGGGGCGCCCACTCTTGTCATAGCTGGTGGTAGTGACGCGCTGGACACCCTTACTGTTCTTCTCGGTCGCCACCCGGGGTTGACCGTACAGGTCGTAGGTAGTGGTCGTGACGAGCAGTTCGGGGCCACTCTCAGCAGCATTTCCGGGCTCGGTTCGACATGCCAGCCCGGCCCATTCAGATCGGTTGCCGCACTCTGCAGCGGTAGCGTTGTCCGCATTGGTGTAGTAGACGATCTTCTGGGTGGCCGGAGTGTTGTCCGATCCGCCCCCGGCGGGAGTGGTGGCTGCGGTGGTCCTCCCGGCGGAGTCGTAAGACGCCCGCGAGCTCATGTCGAGTCCATCGGGGTCGGCGGTGGCGTTGATCGGGGACCGCAGTTTCCAGTCGTACTTGAAGGAAGCAGTGTCCACATCCTCATCGACCGTCCGGCCGTCCTTGACGTAGCTCACCGACTTCCGCTCAGTGGTGACCAGGTTGAACGGAATATCGGTCTCAGGAGCGCCTTCGTCGTACGTGAATCGGTGGTGTTCCCGGCCCCGCACCGTGGTGCCTGAGCCCGGCAACGTCACGTCATGTTCTGGTCCGAAGGTCTCCAGGAGCCGTTCGCCGTCGGCGGAGTACACGTTGGCGTCTGACAACGACGCGGCGCGTTCGGCCTCCACCTCCGCGGTGTCCGACGCCGCAGCGTTCAGTGCACGTTTGCGGTTCTCGGCGGTGAGAGTCCGTAGCTCCTGGCCGGAGTCGTCGTACCAGACGGTGTTCAGATGGCCACCGGGCTGCGCGACATTCACGATGCGGGCGTTGGCGTCCAGGTAGGTCACCATGGCTCGCTCGTAGGAATTGGGCATGGCCCCCGCGGCCTGATCCCCGGAGGGCACCTGGCTGGCCGGGAAAACGGCGGTGGCGTCGATGGGCTGTTCGGATTGTCCCCACCGCTTGGTCTGCGCCACCGACATGTCGTACGGCGCACCGTTGCCCGCGATCGGCACGCGGTAGGCGACGGTCTCGACGGTGGCTCCCGCCGACAACGCCGATCGGGTGACCTTGGCCAGCCGGCCTGCGCCAGAATCATTCGGCACGGTGGTGTACGCGAAGTGCCACGGTTCCTGGGCCGGGGGTGTCATGGTGACCAGGATGCCGTTGGCATCGTAGAAGTACGTGTGGCGCAGGGAGTGGTTGCCTTCGGCGTTCGTCCAGTCCAGCCGAGGGTCCCACTGAGAGCGCAGCCGGCCGCTGTCGTCGTAGGTGTAGCGCGCCACGACGACGGAACGCATGGCCGGGGTCGCCAGGTCGGGGTCCCAGGCGGTGTAGGCGATCTGCGAGACCCGCCCGGCGTAGTCACCCCACGTGCCGTCGGCTTTACCGGTCGCCGTGGTGGCGGAGGCGTACGTGAATACCAGCGCCTTGCAGCCGCGCACCAGGCTGGTGCAACTGACGCCATCGGCCGTGGGAGCCAGAACCCGGGTGGGTCGCATGATCTCCTTGGATCCCACCGTGGCCTTTTCCCACGAGTATGTCGTGGTGGTCCCGGATCCCGAGGTCGACACCGAGTCCAGGGAGTAGACCCCGGCGGGGTCGGTGCTGCCCCGAGTGAAGGTCACCGTCTCCCCGGAGCCGTTCTTCAAGGTGTAGACCGTGCCGGCCGCGTTGGCGGTCAAGGTGTAGGTCTCGGCGCCGATCTGCGGCTCGAAACTGGTGCCCGCGCCGCTGGTCCTGGTGAAACCGATAGACGAGCCGTCCGGCAGCTTGGCTTGCGCCAGGCTGCCGTACACAGTCAACCCGGTGAATGGCATGGCCGCGTCCGACGCCGACATGCCGGAGACCCAGCCGGGGCCGAACAGCGGGTCGAGGCCGAGCGGTTGTCGGCTGTTGACTGTGCGCGATACGGCGAAGCTGCCGACGGAGACGTCGGGCTGCGAAATCTCGTAGTTGCCGGTGATCAGGTTCACCGTTCCCGGACCGATCGGGCTGGTGGCCGCCGAGGCCATGTCACGGTCGAAGGTCAGCTTGACCGGATCCGAGCCGACTCCATTGAAAAGCCCGCGCAACTGCACGGGCCCGTCACGCGGCACGCCCTGGGCGTCGATGGCGGCGAGGGTCGCCGCAATATCCCAGTTGACCTTCGCTACGCTGCCATCGGTTACGGGCACCGGCCAGGTCACGGCGCCGCCACCGGCCGCGTAGGTGACGTGTGCAGCGGGAATCTCGCGCCACGTGTCAGATCCAGCACGGCGCCACTGATAGGTGACGTTGGTGTAAGACGGCGACGTGGTCGCCGCGATCGAGGTCTTCGCGCCACTCACGTCGCCTGTCCTCGGAGACGTCAACACCGTGGAGCCGACCTTGAAGGGATACGAGCGCAACGCCGAGACATTGCCGGCCGCGTCACGGGTACGGGCGAAGACCACGTGCCAGCCTGGCGTGGTGGGCATGATCTTCACGGTCGCCGACGCGCCAGAGCTTGCCGTGTTGACCACCCTATTCACCGGTTGAACGTCGAGGCTGTATTCGTATGCCGCGGCATCCTTGATGCCGTTGGCCGAGAAGGTGAAGTCGGAAGCCTGGTTCGCTTCCCCGCCCCAGCCGTTCTCCGGATAGATGACCGAGGTGACCACCGGTGCGCTACCGACTGACGTGTCGACGCTGAATTCGCAGAACGACGACCACGGTCCATCGGCGTTGCCATCGTTGCCACGCACACGCCAGCGGTATGACACGCCGTTCGCCAGCGTGCCCGCCGGCACAGTCGTCTCCATCGTAGAACCCGAGGGAGAACTGTCGGTGATGGCGCCGCCGATTCTGGACGAGCCGGTGAGCGACCACCATTCGAACTCGGCCTTGACCGGTGCTGCTTCCGCATCCGACACGACTGCACGCAGCTGCGGGGTCGCCGTGTTGATCTGGGGCCGATCGGTACCTGTCTCGCACGCCGAGGCGGGCACCGTCGAACGAGTGCCGACTTCTGCGTAGGAGTGGTAGGTGATCGTCGCGGAAGGCACCTGGGCGGAATCGACCGCGTTACGGGAACGGAAGATTTTCGAGCCGAGCGTGGTGCTCTCGTCAGTCGCCCGTACCCCCATGTAGGCGGTCGACTGCCCGGCAGTCGCGGCGCGCTGGAAGAAGCTTCGGCCGTCGATCGTCACCCAGCCGTCGTCACAGGCTGCAGAGTATCCCTTGCTCGCGGTCGACGAAGCCTCGCGGTTCAACCACGCCGGTTGACTGTCCCACCGGGAGGCCGATGACGCTGCTTCGGTGGTCCAGATCTCCCACGAGCTCGGGGCGCACGTGTTGGACCAGAAGCTCCAGAAGTTGACAGTGGCCTCGGTGATCTCTTTGCCGGCGAACGCAGCTACCGGCCAGTGAGCGAACGCCCGGGCCTTCGCGTTCGGCGTGCCAGTGAAGGTGCCCAACTGCAGGTCTGCCGCACCGCTCCTGTCCGCGGCGACGTCCTCACGCACGTAGGTGTCGAAGGAAGTCAGGAGAGCGTTGATCTGCGGATCGATGGTGACCGGGTACTGCGTCGCCGGATCCTTCAGCCACTTGACGTCCGGCTGCAAGGCGAGCGTCAAGTCCTGCTTCCCACTGGTAGCCGCGCGCTTGTGCCGTTCCTTTGTTGCGGAAGCGAGCTCACCCTTCGCGGTGACAACCTTCCGGTGCAGCGGCACCTCGGTGCCCGTGGCGCGCCGAGCGTCCCACATCTCCGGTGCAGGCACCGTTCCGAGCAGAGCACCCTTGGCGTCGCGTAGCGCAAGGCCACCGGAGCGATCCTGCTTCAACGCGGCGAGGTTCTTGCCGGTCAGCGGAAACGACAGACTCGGAAGGTGGTCAACGGCGTCCCGGCTCTTCACGATGACGAACTGCTCAAAACCGCTGCGAGTCGCCTCCACCACGAGGTCCACTCCAGGAGCCACATCCCGGTACTTCGCCCGGTTCCCGTCAAGGACCGGCGTCGGCAGCTTGCCAGTCCACCCGAGCGCAAGGCGCCGACCACCGGAGCCGACGGATGCGAGGTCGCCACTGCCCGTGCGCGCACCGGAGATCTGCAGACCCAGAACGTCGGCTACGGGCCGCACCGATCCGTCCTCGGCGAGTTGCAGCGTCAAGTCGATGGGCACCCACTTGCCGCCCTGCATCGTGCGCACCGGGCCCGCGGAGACTTTTGCCTCTATCTGGCCATCTGGTCGCGCGAAGTACTCGGCGGTCTCAGTCGTCAACCCACCTATACGGACGCTCTGCTGCGTCATCCTGGCAGTCACCAGTGCGGCGGCCTCGTCGGGACGCTCGAGCACCTGAGTCGCGGGCTTGCCCGGCGCGCTGGGTAGCTGAGGCACCCCCGCCGAAGCTGTGGACGGTCCGACCACGACGGTCTCGACCATCACCGCCAAGCCCAAACCTGCACCGAGAATTCTTCGCCACCCGAAACTTGTGGCTCTCCTGCCGCCGTTCCACCTGCTTCTGGAACGTTTGCGTACGTTATTCAACCCTACGCCCCCAAGATTCAATACAGAATTCGGCGAATGCTAAGGCAGCAAGAGGGATACGTCAATTCGCTGGAACTCATCCCGTCCGCACCCGTCGACCTGAGTTGAAAGGCCATCACGGGGAACCGGAGCCAGGAATTCCAGCGATCAGAGCAGACCGCGATGGAGACAGCCACCCGATCGCGGGCCACATTACTCTCTCACTGAACGTTTTGTCCATTAGAATAGGACAGATCCGGCTCACGGTAATTTCCGACAATCGAGAAGTACAAGTCCAACACTGGGAGTGATTGAGCCGAGCCGATACGGCGCTTAAGTCGGATTATGACCACACTCTGAGTTGATATTGACACGGGCAGCAAGATCAATCTAGGTTGTTGCAGCCAGTCACATCACCATCGCGGGGGCGAACCATGACTACGGCTTCGAGAAGTGCCGACCATTCTTCGTGACCGAAATCGTCGGGCTATCCGTCCTTATTCTCGTTGCGCTGTCCAGAGCCATCGCCTCGACCAAAGCAGCCTCGCGCAGGATCGATGAGATTCTAGCTGAATTGAATCACGCGATGGACAAGACCACCGGCACGCTAATCGCCACAACGTTGCCGCTACCTCCAGTAAAAAAGTTTGTTTCGCTCCCAGCAACTGGGGGCCATCGAGCGGATCGATCAAATCAATAACAGCCGGATCATGCCGCCGTTGCATGTGACGATGCGCGACGATCTGGGAACCCATCGGACCCGTCAATCCGTCGTGCTCATTGCCGAGGTGCCGGCGACGGACATCCCGCACTTGGTCGATCACCGCGATCCAGGACGGGATAATCGCACAAAGCGGGCGCTCGACCACCGAGTTGTGCGCCTGCTGGCCCGCCGCGACCTCAACGCCGAACGGGCCAACAAGGACCTCGACGCGGCGTATGCGCTGAGGAAATGCCGGCCGCCCGACTCAACATCTGTCGGCATACGGGTTCCGATGGCTCGTACGCCGACATCATCACCGCAACCCCGATCCCGCTGCTTCGCCGTGACGCACTCCGCGACCGGCTCGCGGCTTCCGGCGCGACGAACTGGTTCAACACGCACATAGAGGCGGCAGCGACTCGCACGGGCTTGAGCGCGAGGCTCGCGAGGCGTTGGCCCAGGCTGTTTCAGCCGCGGACGTAGGCGGACCGCTCTGCCGGCTGGGGGAACTCGTCGGATCCCGGGGCGCGGGTTCTGCGGTTTCGGATACGACGGCGTGACGCGGTATGTCATCGAGGTACTGGAGTCGGGTGGGGCGCGGTTCGGCGCCGACCACATCGCCGAACGTCTACAAAGGACGAATACAACGAGCCAAGGTGCTCCACCTCAACAAAGCGATGCCCTTCGCCTGTGAGGCCCTCGCATGGACTGCCGAGGAGGCCGCCGCGCTCGCTCGGGACAGGCTGCGCGGACCCGCGGGATCGGCCTGCACCTGGGCAACCTCGCCCGGGGCGGCGCGAGAGCCGCGCAACCAGCGTGAACAGCACCTCCTCTAGAAGCCGGACAAGACTAAGGACCGCGACGAGAGCTACCAGTACCGGCAGATCCTCGTGGTTCCAAAGTTTTGGAACTCGGCGAGATCGCGGGGCCCAGAACATGCCGGTGCCCATTCGCACGCGAGGGCAGGGGTGCCCCCGTGGGGGTGCGCGCGCGAACACGCAGGCACGGGCGCGCGGGCGCGCATGCAGGCGGACAGGCGCACACGCACGCAGGCGCACATGCGCACTCGCGCGTCTCGGAGCCCGACCTACGTCGTCGCGGTGCCGCCGCGATCGGGACCAGGTCCGCCCATGCATCGGGGCGGGACGAGGATCTCATGTCGGCCCAGAGCGGAGACTCGGCGACAGCAGGTGCGCAGTCGCGCACCTCCGGCGGGGCAACGACAGCACGTGGCTCACCGCCGCCGGCTCCGAGTGGAACGGTGATCGCCGCCGTGCGCGGCCGCGCTGCCCTGCCACGACCGGCCGCGCGAAGCTCGAGACGCTGCCGGCGCAGCCGTCCTCGTCCCGGACTCAGGCCTTCCCACCGGCGGCCGGTCACCTCGATGCTGAAGGTCCTCATCGGCCGCCGCACCGACCTCGTCCGCGACCGGACCAGGACCATCAACCGCTTACGTTGCGCACTGACCGGCATGTTCCCCGCCCTCGATCGTGCACTCGTCTTCACCAACGCCGGCCCGCTCCTCCTGCTCGAGGGCTACCAGACCCCGGCCGGTATCCGCCGCATGGGCACCGCCCGGCTGACCCGCTGGCTGCGTGGCAGGGGCGTGCGTAGTCCG
>NZ_JBFBAJ010000033.1:0-11031 GCF_040682215.1 Actinoplanes sp. NPDC051346
GTGCCGGACTGGGACAACGCGCAGGCCGGCACGATGTTCGAGCAGATGCTGACACAGAGCAAGGACATCAAGGGGGTGCTGGCCGCCAACGACGGCATCGCCAACGCGGCCATCGGGGTGCTGCGAAAATACCGCCTGAACGGCGAGGTCCTGGTCACCGGGCAGGACGCCACCGTGCAGGGCCTGCGCAACATCCTCGCCGGCGACCAGTGCATGACCGTCTACAAGGACATCGAGAAGGAGGCCGCCGCGGCGACCGGGCTGGCGGTCGCGCTGGCCCGGGGAGAGCGGCCTCCCGCCCTCACCGAGGCGATCACGGACCCGGAGACGGGCCGAACCATCCCGGCCGTCCTGCTCACCTCGAAGGCCGTCACCCGGGACACCATCGCGGAGGTCATCGCCGAGGGCTTCGTGACCAGGGAGGAACTCTGCGCCGCCGAGTACGCCGCCGCCTGCGCGAACGCGAACCTCGGCTGATCGATTTGTGAGGCATATCCGCTTCGTGTATCCCGCCCCCCTCAATTCGCCGAGGTCCGCTAGCGTCGTCGCGTCGGGCACGATCGGCGGCGCACGAGGAGGGGCAGTGGCGAAGGCCGGGGGAGTGTTCTGCGTCGAGGGCCAGTGGGAGGACGACCTCACCGAGCGAGGATCCGTGCTGCCCACCCTCGAACTGCTCGAACGCCTCGGCAGCATCCGCTTCATCCACCGTGACACGGCGACCACCGAGGAACTGCACTACTACCTCGACACCTGGCTCTCCCGGAAGTACCAGGACTACAAGGTCGGCTTCTTCGCCCTGCACGGGCAGCCGACACAACTGTGCCTCACCGCCAAGACCACGGTCGAACTCGACGAGATCGCCGCCTGGATGTCGGGACGGTGCGCCGGCCGCAGCCTGTACTTCGGCAGTTGCTCGGTGCTGCGCGCCTCCGACCGTGTCCTCAAGGAATTCCTGCACGAGACGAAGGCCGCGATGCTGTGCGGCTTCACCAAGGCGATCGACTGGGTCGAGTCGGCGGCCTTCGAGACGGTCGTCCTCAACGCCATGGTCAACGGCGGACGCATCGACAGCGTCGAACGCCTCATGCGCTCCAGCCGTTGGGGGGCGCTCGCCGACCACCTCGGCTTCCGCGTGGTCTACGCCAACGGCCGCACCGGCTGACGGGCCGCCGGGTGCGAATTGGCCCGCGCCGGGCAAGGAACGACCGTTCTACGGTACGACCATGGCAGACGGTGAGATCGTCGGATTTCTCGGGCTCGGGGTCATGGGCGAGCCGATGGCCCTGCGCCTCGCCCGGGCCGGCACCCCGCTGGTGGTCTGGAGCCGGCGTCCCGAACGGTGTCATGCCGTCCACGAGCGGGGCGCGAGCGTCGCGCCGAGCCCGGCGGCCGTGCTGGAGCGCGCGGACGTCGTCCTGATGATGCTGGCGAACGGCGAGGCGGTCGACGCGGTCCTCGGCCGGGGCACTCCCGCCTTCCAGGCCGTCGACGGCCGGCTGCTCGTGCACATGGGAACCACCTCCCCGGAGTACTCGCGGGCGCTGGCCGACGACGTGGTCGCCGCCGGCGGACGCTACGTCGAGGCTCCGGTGTCCGGATCGCGCCGCCCCGCCGAGGCCGGGCAGCTCGTGGCGATGCTCGCCGGGGACCCGGCGGACGTGGCCACCGTGCGCGAGATCATCGCGCCGATGACCCGGGACGCGACGCACTGCGGTGCCGTGCCGCAGGCGCTGCTGATGAAGCTCGCCGTCAACCTCTACTTGATCAGCATGGTCACCGGGCTCGCCGAGGCCTACCACTTCGCCGCGCGCTCCGGGGTGGATCTCGCGCGGTTCGCCGCCGTGCTCGACGCCGGGCCGATGGCCAGCGACGTGTCGCGGATCAAGAGCGCCAAGCTGCTCGCGCGGGACTTCGCGGTGCAGGCCTCGCTGCGAGACGTCCTCATGAACAACGAGCTGGTCGCCGCGGCCGCCCGCAGCGCCGGAATAGCCTCGCCCGTGCTCGACGCCTGCCACGTCCTCTATACGGAAGCGGTCGCGCTCGGGCACGGCGACGAGGACATGGCCGCCGTGGTGCGAGCCCTGGAAACCCGCTGAGCTACCCGCTCACCGCAGGACGAGCAGGTCGAGAGCGTCGACCACCGGGCCGGCCTCGGTCTCCGCGGCTTCGCGCAGGCGAACCACCCCGGCCGCGTACGCCTCGTCGGTGATCAGTTGCAGCGGGGTGTGCGCCTCGCGTCGCAGGCACGCGGCGGCCTCCCGCAAGGACGGGGCGGTCACCTGCGGAACCTGTTCGAAGCCCGAGATGGTGAAGCCGGCCGCCGGCGACGGCAAGAACAAGTGCATCGACTCACATCTGTCCTGACGGCCGTCGTCATGGCGCATTAGGATCCGGCAGTGCTGATCTTCGACGCCCCCGACGGCACCAGACTCGCCTATCGTCGCGTCGGTGGCGACGGGGAGCCGCTGGTCGTGCTGCCCGGCGGCCCCATGCACGCCGCCGCCTACCTCGGTGACCTGGGCGGCCTGTCCGCGCACCACCCGCTGGTCCTGCTGGATCCGCGCGGGACCGGCGACTCGGCCGTGCCGCGCGAACCCGCGACGTACCGATGCGACCGTCAGGTCGGCGACGTCGAGGCCCTGCGCGCGCACCTCGGGATCGAGCGGCTGAGCCTGGTCGCCCACTCGGCCGGCGCGACCCTCGCCCTGCTGTACGCGGCCCGCCATCCCGATCGGGTCGGCCGCCTCGTGCTGATCGCCCCGAGCCCCCGGCCGGTCGGCCTGGAGATCACCGACGCCGACCGGCGGGAGGTCGCCCAGCGGCGCCGCGGGGAGCCCTGGTTCCCGGACGCCTTCGCCGCCTTCGAGCGCGTCTGGGCCGGCCGGGCCGCCGACGACGACTGGGCGGCGATCGCGCCGTTCTCGTACGGCCGGTGGGACGCGGCCCGGGCCGAACGCGCCAGTCAGGCGGGCCACCGCAACCCGGAGGCGACGGCCGGCTACTACGGCGAGGGCGCGTTCGCGCCGGAGGCGGTGCGGTCGGCGCTCGGTCGCCTGCGGGCGCCGGTGCTGCTGATCGCCGGCGAACACGACGTCGGCCTCCCGCCGGGGCGGGCCGCCGAATACGCGGGGTTGTTCGCGCGGGGTGAGCTCGCCGTGCAGCCGGGAGCGGGACATTTCCCCTGGCTGGACGACCCCGGGTGGCTCTCGGAGACGATCGCCGCCGCCCTGCGCGCCGATCCGGCTGGGTAATCCGGCCACCCGGGCAACCTAATGGCCGCGGACGGCCACTGACAGGGCATGACCTACTTCCGCCGCGCCCCGCGTTCGGATCCGTTCTTTGTCTCGACCGCGGCGCCGGAGCTGACCGCCGAGTTGCGCGGTGAGGCATACGCCCTGCTCCGCAGGTTCGACGCGGTGGTCGGCCCGACCACCGACGGCGGCTGGTACGCCTTCGGCCTGCGCGAGCCGTCCCTCGCGCCCGACCTTCGGGCGCTGACCGCCGCGCACAGCCTCACCCTGGCGGCGTTGCGGCTGGGCCTGCACGTGGCCATGCTCCCGACCCTCCCCGCCCCGGCCGGAAAAAAGTTCGTCTCACCGGGCAACCTTCTCGGCGCCGGGGAGCACTGACAGGGTGATCGCCCGCGGGGAGGCCGTTCCCGGACCTCACGGCCCTCCCGCGGGCGGCCGACCGGGTCTGTCAGGCCAGGCGTTCCCTGGCGGCCGCGCGGACGGGGGGTAGCTCACCGTCGCGGGGGTGGCGCGGTGCTGCCTCGGACGATCAGGTCCGGGGGGACGACGAGGTGTGCCGGCGGGCCGGCGTTCTCCGCGTCGACCAGGTGTTCCAGCAGCAGGGCGAGGCTGCGCCGGCCGATCTCGGCGAAGTCCTGGCGCACGGTGGTGAGCGGCGGCAGGAAGTAGCCGGAGTCGGGCATGTCGTCGAAGCCGACCACGCTCACCTCCTCCGGCACCCGGCGGCCCGCCTCGTGCAGGGCGCGGAGCACGCCCAGGGCGATGCGGTCGTTGGCGCAGAAGATCGCCGTCGCCTCCGGGTCGAGGGCCAGGTCCTGGCCGCGGCGGTGACCCCATTCGGCGTTCCAGGAGTCGAGTGCGGCCGGTGGGACCGGCGCGCCGGCCTCGTAGAGGGTGTCGCGCCATCCCGCGACGCGTTCCTGGGCCTCCGGCCAGTCGGGGGGGCCGCCGACGTGGTGCACGGTTCGGTGGCCGAGGTCGAGCAGGTGTCGGGTGGCGAGCCGCGCGCCGGCGGCGTTGTCGACGCGGACGGTCGGGACCGCGTCCGGGTCGCCCGCTCCACCTACCGCGACACAGTAGAGGCCCGGCGGCGCCTGGAGCAGGCCGCTGGTGACCGAGGGTTTGGGGGCGATCGCGATGATGCCGTCGACCGCGTGCTGGGAGAGGCGGTCCACGGCTTCGAGCACCTCGCGGCGTTCGAGGGTACGGATGGTGGCGATGCTGACCAGGTATCCGGCGGTGCGTGCGGCGTCCTCGATGCCGTACAGCATGGAGGCCGGGCCGAACAGCGTGGTCTCGAAGCCGATCAGGCCGAGCGTGTGTGAGCGTCGGGTGACCAGCGTGCGGGCCGCCAGGTTGCGGCGGTAGTTCAGCGACTGCATCGCCTCAAGGACCCGGGTCCGGGTCTCCTCTTTGACGTTGGGGTGGTCGTTGAGCACCCGCGACACGGTCTGGTGGGAGACGCCGGCGAGCTTGGCGACGTCACGCATGACCGTGACCCGCTTCTTTGCTGGCACGCGGTCCCCCTTGATCTCCTGCCGGCTATGTGAACGGTAACACGCCGTGCTCAGGAAACGGTCGTGCCGCCGGCGATCATGCGGATCGTCCAGCCCTCGTCGTCGTTCGCGGCGGCGACGTGGTCGCAGGCCTGGTGGGCGATCCACAGGCCCCGACCGCCGGTCGCCGTTCCGGTGGCGGGCAGTAGACCCGCGAAGGGGTCCTTCGGTCCGGCCCCGGCGTCCGTCACGGTCACCACGATGCGGTCGGCGCCGCCCCAGACCCGCAGGTGCACCGGCGGGCGGCCGTACCGGATCGCGTTGGTGACCGTCTCGCTCACCGCGACCACCAGGTCGTCCACGTGCTGCGCGGGCATGCCGCCGCGATCCGCGGCGTGCACGGCCCGCCTCGCCTCGCCGGGCGTCGGTGCCTCCAGCACCACCGTCGGCGGGCCCGCCTGCAGCGGATCCAGCACGGGCGGGCGGTGCTCGCTCAGATATTCCCGCGGATCCGTGTACGCGTCGCTGTCCTCGTGCCGCCCACCCGCGACCGCGAACCGCGGATGCGTACGCGCCACATCCGTCAGCACCGCGGCCGGCGTGATCCGGGTGTCGTAGGCGCACATGCTCCACAGCGGGAAGTCGTCGTACGCGTGGTTGATCGCCGACTCGTAGCGCGCCCACCAGTCCCAGGTGTTGCCGAACGCGGCGGACGGCATCTCGCCGATGATCCGGATCTGGGTGGCGCCGGCCGCGACATGCTTGGCGAGCAGATCGCGGTAGCCGCGGATGGCGGAGGAGGGTCGGGCATACCTGGCACCGCCGGCGAGGAACCGCACCGGCGTGCCGACGGGCAGCGCGGACCGGATCAGGCCCGCTGTGCGTTCGCCGAAGGCGACGATAGTCGGCTCGCCGGCCGCGATCCCGCCGAGCAGGAAGGGCAGGGTGACCTCGACGAGTTCCTCGTCCGACGCGTAACGCACGGCCGCGTGGAAGTAGCCGGGATGTCCGGCGGCCGCACCCGTTCTCATAGGGCGCTCTCGACCCGCAGGGCGGTCAGACCCATCAGCGCCACCAGGCGGGCGGGGACGGGCGTCCGGGTGCGCAGCACGGCCGTCATGCCGTGGCTGTGGGCGTACTGGTCGAGGTCGACCAGGCAGTTGTGGTCGACGAAGGTGAGCCGCCCGGCGTCGATCACCAGCTCTGCGGAGGCCGGGCGCGGTTCGGCGCGCGCGAGGGCTCGGACGAACAGGTCGCGGTTCGCCCAGTCGAGCTCACCCGAGAGGATGACGTCCGCCTGCCCGGGTAGGCCCGCGGACAGCCGGAACGGCGCTGTGGACAACGGGTGCAGGCACGCCAACTCGTCGACGGCCTCGTCGCCCAGGGCCACCCGGTCGTAGCCGCACAGGGCCGAGAACGGCGCCCCGCGCATGTAACGGTCGACGAGGTGCTCGTAGCGGGCGAAGGCATCGAGCTGGGCCGGCGTCCCTACCAGGGACGTCGCCTCGGCCGCGACCCGCAGACCGCAATAGCCGTCGGCGAGCGCCCGCTCGGTCGCGGCCGCGTAGGCGGACACGCCGGCGGCGGGATCGATCACGCCGTCCTCGGGATAGTGGTCGCCGATCCGGACCAGCTCGGGCCGGAAGCGCCAGCCCCGGGGCGGCGTCGGGGCGAGATACCAGACGCGCTCACCGGCGGCGACGCCCTCGGCGAGGAAGTCCCGGGCCGCGTCCTCGAAGGCGGCGGGCTCGGCGTAGGCCAGGCAGACGTGACCGCCCACCCGGGGCCGCCGTGGGCCCGTCATTGTCGCCATTCTGTAGATGATAGAAGGACAGGCGAGCTGGTGATGCGCCGGAATTTGCGGGGTTACGCCGGATTGTGGCCGGTCGGTTACGGGCGGGGTGGGGCCGTGGCGGGTAGACCCACGGCGGGGGCGGTGGGGGAGCCGTCGCGCGTGCCGGCTTGTTCGGCGGCCCGACGCAGCCGAGCCACCCGCTCGCGGTGATAGCGGGTGAGCCAGCAGAGCTTGTCCCGGGCCAGGGCCGGATCGCGCAGAAACGCGACGAACTCCGGATCCCGGAAGGGCCGGACGTCGTCCCAGGCGGTCGCCTGGACCGACCAGGCGCTTCCCGGCGGCATGGTGCGGCCCAGGTGGTCCAGGGCGTGGTCCAGATCGAACAGCAGCGCGGCGGCGCCGGCCAGCAGCGGAGGGTGGTCCTCGGAGCGGCGTTCGAGCCCGTCCAGGAGCCACCCGAGGCTCCGCTGGTGCGGCACCGCCCGCAGCATCGACCGCAGCTGCGCGTCCGTCACGGCGTCCAGGTCGGCGAGCTCGTTGCGGCGGCGCCAGGCCAGGTCGGAGAGCTCGTTCCAGTACAGGGTGACGACGAAGCAGACCGTGACCGTCACCAGCAGCACCCAGCGCAGCACCGTGGTGACGACCGGGGCGGCTCGCTCGGGTAGGTACGCGGACCCCTCCGCGTCCACCGTCAGGATGCCGAGCAGGGCGAAGCCGAAGACCGCCACGACGACGACCAGGCCATCGGCGATGCCGCGCTCCCGCAGCCGCCGCCGCAGGAACCGCCGGATCACCCGGTCTGGCCTTAGCAGCACCTCCCGGCGTGATCCGCCGTCGACCGCTGCCAGCACGGCGAGGGCGGGCCAGAGAACGGCGAGACCGCCGAGGATCCATCCGCTCGCGTCGAGGACCCCCCGGCCGCGCGCGAGCAGGACGTCCCAGGGCAGCCGGGACAGCATGAGGAGCAGGGCGCACCCGTAAACGAAGACGACGAGTCCGTAGAGGCTGGCCGCCGCGGTGAGCAGGCTCGGTGGAACGGTGGCACCCCGGCACGCGTGCCACCAGAGCAACGCCGCGACGGCGAGCACGCCGAAGACGGCCGCCTCGCCGAGGTGTTTCTCGCCGCCGAAGGCGGGGCGCGTCAGGTCGACGACCGCGCGCAGGGCGAAGACGGCGGCCATGCCGGCGGCGATGGCGCTCAGCACCCGCAGGCCGACCGGCTGGCTCACCGACGGGGTCAGTGGGTTGTGATACCAGGCCCGCCGACCGTTCAGGGCCTCCCGCAGAAAGGACAGCCTGATGCGCGACGCCGCGCCGATCGGGAGTTCCGGCAGGACCGCGGCTTCGGTCAGCGCCCCGACCTGCAACGCGGGCAGATTGGCGAAGGTGGACCAGTGGTCGACCGCCCAGGCCGCGACCGCGGTGTCGGCGAGCGGCAGGACGTCCAGGGCGACGAACCAGTCGTAGGTGGCACCGGAGAGGAACGCGCTCACCACGAGCCGGTCCACGTCGCGGCTGACGTCCGGCGGCACCCGTACCGTGCCGCCACGGCAGACCGCGGCGAGCATGATGAGCATCGCCGCCGTGGGCTGTGGCCACGCGAACCGCTCCCGCAGGCCGGTCACCCGGTCGAGGCCGGCCACATCCACCCGGGCCAGCAGGCCCGGCACCTGGGACAGGCCGGCGGCGAGCAGGGCCCGGACCTCGGCGAAGAGGAGATCGCGGGCCTCCGGCGGTCCGTGGCGCAGCACGAGCGGCACGACCTCCCGCCAGCGTTCTCCCAGAATGTCCGGGCCGGTGGCCAGGTCGGGCCGGGCGATGATCGCGCCGGCGGCCAGGCAGTCCTGGAACAGTCGGTGCGTGAAGGCGACGGAGGACACCTCGGTGCCGTCCATGCGCACCGTGATGATCCCGGCGGCCATGAGGGCGGGCGTGGCGGCCCTCGCCTCGGCCGCCGTGGCGAAGCCGTACCGGGTCATCCGTTCGGCGAGCCGGCTCCATGCCGCGCCGTTCGGCTGAGCGTCGAGCGTGACACAGAAGGCGAGCTGTTTCGCGATGGTGTGCAGGTGGGGGCCGCCCGCGCCGGTGAGCCGGGCCTCGATGGCCCGGTCGAAGCTCTCGAAGAGGGTCTGGGGCAGCGCGTCCGGGGCGGCCGCGACGTATTCACACAGGACGCCCAGCGTGAACGGCGTGTCCGCCAGGGAGCGGATGGTGGGGTCGGTGCGTAGCCGCTGACGCAGTCGGCGCGCGGCGGCGCCCCGGAGTCCCGCGGCGCGGACGAGTCGTCGTTGGCGGCGGGGACGCAGGGGCTGGACACGGATGGTGGCGGCGGCGTCCACTATGGTCGTCTCGCCGAAGCTCCGGCCGGCGACGACCGCCCGCGCGTGCGGCAGGCTGCCGACGAACCGCCGGATCGCCCGTACGTGCATCTCCTGGGCGTGGGCGAGATCGGTGGCGGAGGCCAGCGCCGGAATCTCGTCGAAGCCGTCGAACAGCAACGTCCAGCGGACGGTGTCGCGACTCTCCCGCAGGTACTTGAGGACCGTCTCGTCGAGCAGGGGGTCGCTGTCGGCCAGCAACGTCGCCACGTGCTCGCGAAGCGTCTGGACGCTGACCGGCTTCGTGGCGTCCAGCCGACTCAGGTCCACATAGACGGGTACCCGTACGCCGGGGACGGCACGCTGGGCACCGGGCATGCGCCCTCGGGCGAGCCGGCGCATCGCCGCGCTCTTGCCGGCGCCCCGGGTGCCGACCAGCAGGGTCATGGCCTCGCTGTGCCGGCGGACGCGGCCGCGGCTCGCCCGCCGTAGCGACCGATCGAGGCCGGCGTGTCTCGTCTTGCCGCGGCGGGTCAGGGATGCGTCGAGCGGCACCACCGGCAGGCCGGGGCGGCGCCTGGGCGAGGTCCGGGAGACCTCCGAGTCGGCGACCAGCGCGGCCGCGTTCCGGATGACCCGGCCGAGGTCCAGCGCCGCCGCGTTCCGGGGTGCGTACAGCAGGCGGTACCAGCCGAGGACGAACAACGCCGCGGCGCATGCGGGGACGAGGACGCCCGACATCAGGCCCGGCGCGAAGAGCGGCTCCTTGAACGGCAGCAGACCGGGCACGAAGCGTCCGAGAAGGACGGCGGCGGCCGCGACGACCGCCAACGCGCCGGTCAGCCGGCGGAACGGGATGAGCCACGCCTGCCGGAGCGTGGTCAGCGCCGCCAGCAGGGCGAGTACGGCGACGACGACGGCGGGAGGTATCTCAGTCCAACCAGGTCCCATCGTGACATCTTGTGGTCGATGAACAACATGAGGTAGTCGCCCGAGGGGGTGGACCTTCGCGATGATCAGCCACCGCGCCGAAAAATAATGAGAAATAAATGTGGCGAAATTGAACCGGGGTAATTCGCGGAAGTGATGAACCGGCCCGTGGCCCGATCCCGTATCGACTCCCGTACACAAAAAGTGATGTTCGATGACGAGGAGTGGTGATGAGACTGCGTCAGCGACGGGGTGCCGGGGTCAACCGTAAGGCGATCGGCGCCGCAGTCTTCGCCGGAGTGCTGGTGGCCGGCGGTTTGACCGGCCTGCAGTTCGCCAACGCCGGCGAGCAGGCGGCGGCCGCGGAGATCGTGGTGGTCGACGGCCAGAACTTCGACATCGCCGGCTGCGAGAAGCTGGAGGTCAACGCCGGCGCGGTGGTCTGCGACGGCGAGCCGCTGAAGCCGGAGCAGGAGGCCGGCGCCGCTGACAAGGCCGCGGCGTCCGCGCAGCTGCTCGAGGCGTCCTGCGCCCAGTTCGCGATCGACCAGGCCGCCGCCGCGGCCGAGGCCGCGGGCCAGGAGGAGGAAGCCGGCGAGGAGCAGGCCGGCGCCGGTGACGAGGGCGCGGCCGTGCCGAAGTCGAAGAAGGCCAAGAAGGCGATCGCGAAGCGCTGGGCCGCCAAGATGGGCCAGGCGCAGGGCAAGGGTCAGGCGCAGGGCAAGGGTCAGGCGCAGGGCAAGGGCCAGGCGCAGGGCAAGGGCCAGGCGCAGGGTCAGGGCAAGGGCCAGGGCCAGGGCGCTGCCGGGCAGGGCGAGGACGCCGCCGGGAACGGCAACGCCGAGGAGCTCGACGCCGCGGTCATCACCGCGCGGGAGGCGCTGCTGACGGCGTGTCTGACGCTGGAGGAGGCGAAGGCCGCCGCCGGTGACGACGCCGGGGCGGGCGAGGAAGCCGGTAACGGCGCGGACGAGCAGGGCCAGAACGAGCAGGGCCAGAACGAGCAGGGCCAGAACGAGCAGGGCCAGAACGAGCAAGGCCAGGACGAGCAGGGCCAGGACGAGGCCGGCGCCGCCGGCAAGAAGTCGGGTTCCGGCTCGAAGGGCTGAGGTAGGAACAAGTCGCGTGGCGCGGCCCTCGTCGAGGGCCGCGCCCCCCACAGTAGACCGGGCGCGCGCGGCCCGGGCCGCCCCCCAACGAGGTTAGCCAGCCCCGCGCGCCCCCGGGCGAGCGCCCCACGG
>NZ_JBFBAJ010000034.1:0-6333 GCF_040682215.1 Actinoplanes sp. NPDC051346
GACGTCGCTCCATCCTCATGCCCCGCCAACGAGTCAGCACGGCTGCCAACCGCCCACAAACGCGAATCAACCCGATCGAGGATCAGATGCCCTCTTAGGCGTCCAGCGCCCTTCGCGGGCTATTGAACCGGCACCAGCGCTCCTCGCGCCGCCCGGCGGTCAGCGCCGGCGACGGCCGGGGAAGCACGGGCGGGTCGTGTGTCCTCTGGGACTTACCGGCGGACCTGCTGTCGGATCGCCTCGGCGTCGGGGTTGCCCCGCGTGGCGACCAGGCCGACCGCGCTGTACCACCACCACGCCTCACCGTTGACGTACAGGCACGGAACCCCTAGAGAAACCGTGGTGCGCTTGCTGCCACACCGCGCAGCTCCGCGTACGTCGTGTCCGGGATCAGCAGGTCCACTGGCTCGTATCGCATCGGCAGCCGCCAGCCGACGAAGCCAGGCGGCGCAGTCCCTGTCCGGACGGGGTCGGCAGCCAGCTGGCCGCCGCGGTCGGATACCTCGGCCAGGAACGCGTCGAGGTTCGCGACGGCTCGGGCCTCTCGGGCGACCGCGTTCGGGTCGCGCTGGACCGGGACCGGGTCCGTGTTCTCCCGCGGCCGCGGCGTCCACGGATATTGCCCGAACGTGTCGTCGCCGTACGTGCACTCATCGTCGTCGTCGACGCCGATCACGACCGGGTTCTTCGGCGGTATGCGGACGGCGATCGGGCCCAGCGTGGTGACCAGCGCCGGCCCGGTCGCGGTCACGACCTCCGCGACGTCGCTGGCTGGCGCCCAGAAGAATACGCTCCCGCGGGAGGTTTGCTGCTTGAGCGGCTTTAGGTCCGCGGCCGCGGCCCGCACGATCAGATCGTCGAACCGGGGTAGCTGGACCGGCGCGAACTGGTGGTTCCAGCCCGTGCACGGCTGCCTCAGCTTGCGGTCGTTGCACACCGTGCCCGGGGTGCACGGAATCGAGTCAAGCTTACGGATCCCGCCGCGCACCGGCATCTCGAAGTCCGGCTGCAGGTACTGCCGCCAGGGCATCGAGTCGATCCGCGCCCATGGCGCCTGGTCGATCACGTTGGCCGTCCGACTGTTGGTCGTCCACAGCGGGGTGATCCGGTCGTCGTACGCGGTCTGCGAGCGTCGGCGTACCGAGGACACGCTGATCGGCGACAACTGCGGCTCGCATCCCAGGAGCACGTCCGGTCCGCGGACCAGCACATCGGTACGGCGGTGCGTGCCGCGGTCTTCAATCGTCGCCTCGAACCCGCCAGCGACCGCGGCCCGCGCGATCCGCTCCTTCAGCGCCTTGTGCTCGTTGCTCTCCGGCGACCACTCGGTTTCGCCGTGCCGAAGGTGCGCCGCGTATCGCCGGCCGGTGGTGGACACCTTTAGGTACATCCACTCCGGGCATCCCGGCTGGCACTGGCCGCGGGCGAACCCAATGCACCGCAGCGCCCCTCGGGACACGTTCCCGTACAGCTGGTCCCATAGGCCCGGCACCTGCGGACACCCCAGATCAGGCCGGCGCAGATCCAGTTCCACACCGAGATCAACATAGAAGACCTTCGACGCCACGCGTTCACTCTAGGGCGCACTACCGACACTTATTGTGATCATGAGACCTGATAGCCCGGCACCAACATCATCAACGCGACTCCCGAGCTACCACCGCGTCGTCAGGACGGGCTGGGTACCGGCTGCGAGGTCGGCGGGCAGGAGTGCAGCGCCCGGAACGGATCGTTCGGCCCACACCTGAGCATCGAGCGCGGGTGCCTCAGGGCCGGCGGCCGATGAGGGCGCGGAGGGCGTCGGTGATCGGGTCGATCTCGTCGGCCGCGAGGACGGCCAGGGGCTCGTTCGTGGCGTGCTGGAACCAGACGAGCGGGACCGTCATCGGCTCGCCGATGACGGCGACTCCGAGGTGCGCGAGCCGGGCCGGCATCGCGGCGAGCAGGGCGCCGGCGCTGGGCAGGTTCTCCGCGACGACCTCGACGACCATACGGCGCGGGCGGGCCGCGTTGTAGGCGGGCCCGGAGACGACCAGGCTGATCATCCCGCCGGGTAGGACCGACGCCTCGTCGAGCAGCCACACCTCGCCGCACTGGGGGGTGATGGTCACCGGGCGGCCCGCAGCCCGGCGATCATAGCGGCCGAGCGGGCGGCCCGCTCCGGGGAGTCCAGGCCGGCGGCCGCCATGGTGTCGGCGTCGCGCTGCACCCGGGCGCGTAGGTCATCCTCCTGGACGAGCGAGTCGAGGTAGTCGCCCTGGGACAGGCCCGCAGCACGGGCCCGCTCGGCGATCAGGCTCTTGGTCCGCACCAGGACGGTGAGTTTCTCGGTGTCTGCCATACGGCATAGTGTACGGCAGTTTCGCCGTACGAGGCCCCACTCGTGTAGCTGTCCCAGCACCACACTTCAGGTCGTCGGGGTGTCGCTGGGTGTGTTCTCCGTCTGGTCGGTTGCTGGTGTCGTGGTCCGTTGGATACCGGTGCCTTGGCGTCCGGCGAGGGCTTCGGCGACTCGTTGGGCGCGGCCTCGGACCTGCATGTCGGCCTTGGTCGGCTCGGCGGGTAGCGACAGGGCGGTTGTAGTTTCAGACCAAAAACAACGGTAAGCAGTTGATCTAGGCCTCTACCTGGACGCCTATCCCGAGGTATCGGTTTTCCGGAGAACTCACCGCCCGGATTTGGTGATTCCGGCATGTGGGATGCGCCTCGCGACGATCCTGGCCAGATGGCGAACAGCACCATGCAGCCAACCGTGGACCCGCTCGGGCCGGAGGAAGCCGCACGGCTGATCCCTGGCTGGCCAGGTGCCAGCGCCTTGGTCCCGGACGTCTGCACCGTGTACCGGGTGGGATCGATCGTGCAGGTGTGGGCGCTCGGCTCGATGATCGGCCAGCAGCATCTGCGCCGCGGCCAGCCGGTCGGGGAGTTCGTGCTCACGGTGCCGGCCCTCCAGGTTCGCAAGCGTGCAGCTCGACCTGTGGACGGGTGATGTCCAAGGGCTGACGGCCAAGCGGAAGCCGCGGCGGGTCAGCGTCGGTGTCGACGGTGGTGCTCGTCGTTCTCGGCGGTGATGCGGGCGGAGGTCTCCTCGCCGAGCCGGACGTAGATGCCGAGCGTGGCCAGGTGCCGGTGCCGGGACTTGGCCTGCAGCTCGGCGGCGCTGCGCTACCGGCTGTCGACGGACCCGGCCGACTGGATCGCCTACGAGCGGGCCTGCGTGCGCACCGAGCTGACCCGTATCGCCCTGCTGCTGAGCAGCACGGTCATCCCGCACGCGCAACGGCTGCCCGATGACGAGTGGGTGCAACTCGTGCTGGGGCAGCTCACTGGCGTCAAGTCTGCCCTCGGTCTGCTCGTGCGCAGCGCATGACCACCATCGACGACGCGGACTGGGAAACCTTCGAACGCGGCTGCGTGGCCGGTCTTTACCCGAACTCGCGGCGGCGCTCACGGCCTAGCCCCGTGCTGCTTGATGCGGCTTCCCGGCATTAGCGCGTCCGACTTCGCCACCTGTGGCCGGGGTAGAGGTATGTCGGCCTCCATGCCAAGATCGTCTGCTCGACCTTGGAGCATGCTTAGGAGACACCCTGGTGAAGGCCGACCACTACGACAGTTTCGCCGAGCGCTATTCCGCGGCTAACGAATCTAACCTGATGAACGGCTACTACGAGCGGCCCGCGATGATCAAACTTGCCGGGGACGTGAACGGTCGGCGGATCCTCGATGCCGGCTGCGGCTCAGGTCCCCTGTCCGCGGCTCTTCGCGAGCGAGGGGCCATCGTTACCGCCTTCGACTCCAGCCCCGCAATGTTCAAGCTGGCCGAACGGCGGCTGGGCGAAGACGTCACGCTGCTGGTGGCCGACCTCAGCGAGCCACTGCCCTTCGCTGACGGGGCGTTCGACGATGTCGTCGTGTCCCTGGTCCTGCACTACCTGAAGGACTGGACCGCGCCCTTGGCTGAGCTGCGACGAGTCCTGAAGCCAGGCGGTCGCCTCCTCCTGTCGGTGAAGCACCCGATCGCCTACGAGGTAGTGAACCCGGACGGCGACTACTTCGCCCTCGCGCAATGGTCAGAGGAGTGCACGTTCGACGGGCAGTGCACGGAGCTGACCTACTGGCACCGGCCGCTGCACGCAATGACGGATGCGTTTACCGACGCGGGCTTTCGCATCTCGGTCATCAGCGAGCCCCCCATGTCTCCCGATACTCCGCGCGAGCTCCTGCCTCCACACCTCGTGGACCGCACGGCGTTCCTCTCCTTCATCTTCTTCGTCCTCGAAGCGCACTGAGTCGCAGTCCAGGCTGCCGCCGCACGCCGCTCAATCCGCGCAGTAGCCGCCGTGCCATCGGCAGACCCGCCCACCGGATCAAGGAGAGCTACTTTCCGGTGTGGCGTTCGGATCGGTGTCACTGTGACGGCGACACGAACGGCAGAGACGGAGCCAGGCAGGCTAATACCGGCGCTAGCTGCGAAAACAGGTAGCGAGACAGGCACTTAGCTTGGCGTTTAACCTCCGGTTCCGTGCCGGTGTCGCCGGAGGCAAGGCCGTTCCGCCGCTACGTCGACTACGTTGCGTGACAGGCGGAGATTCGGTCGCAGCTGGGGTGGTGAGCGACCGCGCGTTGTATGCGGATGAGTGCACCTATCCGGGCGGAATTGTCGCGGCAGCGGGGGTGGCGGTCCGGTCAGCGTCGCGATCCCTGGCCACACTGTCCAGGTGCTGGAGCCAGAGCTAACCGAACACGACCACCTGCGACAGATCGAGCTGCTCGCCCGCGACGTGGTCCACGCCGCCCAGGAGGAGGGCTGGCAGCCCTCCGGGCCGCACCCGGCCGAGGCCACCGAGCTGCACCGGGCCGTCAACGACCTGGCCCGCGCCCTTCAACACTGGCACTTTGATGACGACGGCTGTCTGGATGATGAGCGTCCGCTGCTCCCCCTCGGCGGCGCTGCCGTGATCACACCCGGCAGCAGCCCCGCCCAGCAGGAGAACTACCGGACCGGCTGCGTCCGCCTGGGCGTCGACGCCCGCGACGAGGGGTGGGCGCTCTGGCACACCTGGGACGACAAGGCCCGCGCCCACACCATCGTCACCACCGCCCTGGACACCACCCACGCGCTGCTGGACAACTGGGCACACGGCCGCGACGTCCACCCCGCGCAACCCCGCCGCGCCCAGATCGCGGCGACCGTCCGAGGCTGGGTCGGACCGATCACGCTCTCACCCAGCCACGCCACCACGATCGGCCTCGGAGGCCGCTGAGGCTCAAGTCCTCAGCGGCGAGACCTTGCGTCATCACCTCAGGGGGTGCCACGTGGTCCGGACGACGTCGCGCGGGATCGAACGCGTGACCTGGCACCATCGCAGCTCACGGCTGCCTAGTCATGCCGGGTCAAGCCGAACGGGGCAGGTGCACAAGGAGCCAGCCCGACGATCACACCGCGTGACCGCACGCCGCCGGTCGGTGCGCACGGGCGGCGGCAGATCAGTGCGCGGGATTCACGCGGAGGCCACGTCTCTACAGGTAGTCGAAGTAGCGAGTCCACCACTTCTCGCCTTGCGTGCGGAGATGTGCGCAGACGCCGTCGTACATCTCGTCGAGGGGGTCCAGTCGCAGGGTGACATAGCCCAGATCGTCCAAGACTCCGTAAATGCGAGCGGCGTCAGCGGGATGCAGCAATTCCGCGAGTTCGACATCGTCGCAGTAGAGACCCTCTTCGGAAGATACCGCAGTAAGGTCGCCGAAGTTGCTGACCATCACCCTGAGCTTGAGACCGCCGGTGGTGGCTACGGCGGGCACTTCGATGCCGCCGTGGAAGCTGCAATCCTGCCCATCCCAGGAAGCAACCGTCCCGAACGCGGCGCGGAGTTGCGCCTCGAGCTGGGTGAAGCGCACCGCGGTTTGCCCGTGATCGAAACCGGCGGGGAACTCAAGATGGTCTGGATCGTCGTGTGCCCGTAGAAGCTCGCGGGTTCGGGCCTCGTCAGCTCGCATCAGATCATCATGACGTCCTTGTCGGAAGCCATCTCAGCGGGCTCAACCACGGGCGAGGAGTGCCGAAATCCGGACACTGCTAAGTACGCATTCATCTCGGCCAGAAGCGGATGCTGTCCGAGCGGGCCTGAGAGGGCATCTGATCCCGGAGGGCCGGGCCTGACCTGGATTGGCAGTGTTCAGTCGCGCCAGGTTTGGGTGGATTCTCCGGCCAGCCGGCGGGACATTGTGTTAGCCATGACCCAGAGGATCATGGCGCGTGATCGTTGTGGGAGGGACTCGTAGTCGCGGGCGAGCCGGCGGTGTTGCATCAGCCAGCCGAAAGTTCGCTCGACC
>NZ_JBFBAJ010000035.1:0-5681 GCF_040682215.1 Actinoplanes sp. NPDC051346
CTGAACGCCTTCTCGATCACCTTCGGCGACCGGTTCCCGGCCGCCGAAACCTACTAACCAAAGACGCCGGAAACACCGTTAGCGAGACAGTCCCTTGATCTAAGAGACAGAACCCAGTAGTGCTTTGTCATGGTCCGCGTCCGGCGTGGTGAAGGTGTTGCGGGAAGCGGGTTCGGCAGGTTGGGCAGGTGCCGATCAGCCGGGCGAGCAGGGCTTGTAGGCGTCGGAGCACGGCGTAGAGAGTCATTCCGGCGCACGGGTTTTTGGGTCTAGACGTTGCAGGGTCAGAAACGCGTGAGCCGCGCTGATGAGGGTGGTGTGGTGGTGCCAGCCTTGCCAGGTGCGGCCTTCGTAGTGATCCAGACCGAGCCCGGTTTTGACTTCGCGGTAGTCGTGTTCGATGCGCCAGCGCAGCTTCGCCAGGCGGATCAGAGTGCGTTTTGGTGTGGTCGCCGGCAGGTTCGACAGCCAGTACTTGACCGGCTCAGGTTCCTCGGTCGGCCATTCGGCTAGCAGCCAGGCTTCAGGAAGGTCCTGGCCGAGGTTGGCGGAGCGCAGAGCCGGGCCGGCGGGTCGGACTCGTTGGAACACGAACTTTGAGCTCATCGGCACTGCTCGGCCGGCCCGTTGGCGGGAGCTGTCGCGCCAGGTCACCCGGCGGGCCGCAGCAGGTCCGGCAGCGGTCATGATGGCCCCGACCGTCGGGGCGGGTTGCCGGTAGATCTTCTTCGGGTAGGGGCCGTCGCCGCAGTACGGCACCGTCGTGCGTTCCACATCGAGCGGGTAGGCCGTGATCGTGTGCGCGACCTGCACGGCGTAGCCGATGTCGCGCTCCGCCAAAGCCAGCCGGAACTCGCCGACGTCGCCGTAGCCGGCGTCAGCGACCAGCACGCTCGGGCGCAGGCCCCAGCCGAGCAGTTCGTCGATCATCTGCAGGGCGAGCCGCCACTTGGGGGTGTGCCCGAGCAGGTCCGGTATCTGCGCGCGCCGGCGCCGCCGGGCCACATCCGCAGCCGCTTTCGGCGACGCCGGATCCCACGCCTCGGGTAGAAACAGCCGCCAGTCGACCGGACACGACGCGGTCTCGGTCACCAAACTGACCGACACCGCGACCTGGCAGTTCGTGACCTTCCCGGCGGTGCCGGTGTACTGGCGGGCCACACACGGCGACGCCGTGCCGTATTTGAGCAGGCCGGTGTCATCGATCGCCCACGCCGGGCCGTCCAGCGCCTGGCTGATGCGTTCAGCGACCCGCCGTCGCACCGGTGCCACGTCCCACGGACTGTTGGTGACGAAATGGTTCAACGCCTGCTCATGCGGCCCATGCAGCCGAGCCGCCATCGGCTGGATCGACTTACGCCGCCCGTCGAGCATCAGACCCCGCAGATAATGCCCGGCCCGCTCCTGCCAACCCGCATACCTCAGCGACCCGAACATATCCCCGACGTACTCGACCAGATCATCACCCAGACGCTGCACCTCAACGGTGTCCATCACTTCACGACACCAACATCAACCCATGCCTGTCGCCATCAGCCACTCGAAGGGTGACAAAGCCCTACTAGGGCCGTCGGGCCCGGGTGCCCAGACCGGAAAGCGGACCGGACCGGTCGGCATCGGCCGGGACCAGGCGTACGCTTCGGGCTCTGTCAGGTCCGCGGCTGCCCCGGGGGGGACGGATGAGTACGGACGCCACGCCGTGCTGGGCACTGCGTCATCGGGGCCAGTGGGATGGTCCGTCATCCACCTGGATGGTGCTCTGGCTGACCGGCGATCCCGTCGAGTCGGTGACCCACGAAGTGACTCATGCCTTTTCGTTGGCCGAACGGGGTGAGGCCCAGGCGTGGGCTGCGAGCTACCTGGCCGAGCAGCACGGTGTGGCGGTGGCGAGCTGGACACCCGTTCCGTACCCGCCTCAGTACTTCGCCCCGGAGGAGCTCGAATGGCTGGGACCGTCGTACTGGCGAGCAGTCCTGGCGGTGTGACCGCTCAGTAGTCCAGAACGTCCCACTCCACTCCGGCATCCACCAGGGGACGCAGCACGGCGCGGTCGCGACAGCCGACATGGACGGAGACCGTGCCGTCGGCCTGCGGGTATCCGCCGTCCGCCGCGGTCACCATGGCGATGATGCCTGGACCGACGTAGAAGGACGTCGGGTCGTGCGGCCAACGCAACGGGCGCAACGGGACCTGGTTCAGCGAGCCGGTGATCCGGGCCGCCGCCGCAGCGGGCAGCTGCCGGGCGCCCGCCCGGTACGGCGCCATGGTCGTGATGGTTTCGAAGAGGGCGAGCTGGATCAGGAATCCGCTCAGGGGCTCGTGTTCGTCGATCGGCTCCGGTCCGGCGCCGTACACCGACACCGTCGGGTCGGGTGCCGAGCTCGCCGCGGGGTAGGCCCAGGAGACGTCGTCGCCGCTCAGCTCGTGGGCGACCGTGATCGGCCCGCGATAGTCATCGGGGATGTCGAGCGGCTCCGACGAGAGCAACCCGCGCGGTAGCCGCGGTTCAGGTTACGCCCGTGGCGGGTCCGGTCGAACTCGCCGGTGGAGTGGTTCTCCGTCGGCGGGTTCTGGTCGACGCGCATGCGGTAGGTGAGTCGGTGGAACTCGGCCAGCACGGGCGGGAGATGGGCCAGGCTGAGACCGAAGGGTCGCTCCTCCGGCTGGAGGTCCGGGTACCAGCCGGTCAGGAACTCGCGCAGGGCGGCGACCCGGTCGTCGGCGAGGCGACCGAGCCAGGCGACGCCGGGAAGCTGGGTGGGCAGCGTGGTCGGGCGTACCCGTTCCAGCATGTCGGCCGGCACGGGCTGGGACAGCCGCAGGAGGCATTCGGTGAGCTCGAACGTGTCGTCCGGCTCGGAGACCGCATGGGCGAACCAGCACGGCGAGGCCGTTCCGAGGTATACGAAGTCGGCGCCGAACCTGACGAACACGTGGATCGGTGGACGGCTGTGGCTCGCGCGCAGCCACACCACGCGTACGCCCTCCGGCACCGGTCCGACTACGCGGAAGGTTTGCGGGTTCCACACACCGCTGCGGCCCGGATCGTCGTGGGGCTCGACGACGATCACGCAACCATCGACGCCCTGCGCGTAGTCGAAGCCACAGATCGATCCTTCCTGGGCGCCCGGCCCGGCCAGGGCGAAGGCCAGCCGCTCGGAAACGACTTCGAGATGATGCCAAGTCATCGGCGCATCGTAGGGCAGCCCGTCGAGGCTTACGCGGCGGAGCGGCTCAGGCCGTATCGGCTCCATTATGGACAACCCACCGCCGAGTTGACAGCACACGCAAGAATCGACCCGTGTCCGCCCGCCAGAACGATCCTCCGGTTCCCGCGCTCGCATGGCTCATGACCTTGCAAAGCGTCCTCGGGTTCGATGGTTACGCCCAGGGGTTCGGGTTGATTCGGTACGGCGACACCACCGTGCTCCCGGCGTGCTGGCCCACGGATCCCGAGTTCATCGACCGGGTGGTTCCCTTCGCCCAGGCCAACCGGGACGGCGCATGTTACGCGCTGTGGCGCCTCGACGACCGGACCTCCGAGGCCGCCCTCCCGGTGGTCGTGTTCGGCGAGGACGGCGCCGCGCACGTCGTGGCGCGCGGCCTCCCAGAACTGTTCCAGCTCCTCGGCTATGACTGCCAGATCGACGTCGCCGAGGACAGCGCACGGTACTTCCTCGGCGACGGCACCCACGAGCACAGTCGCGGCCACCAACCGTACGTTTCTTGGCTGGATCGGCAGTTCGGCCTGGCGCCGGCCGCGGATCCGGACCGGGTGCTCGCCTTGGCTCAGGCCGAGTTTGCGGTGCCGTTCGCCGCCTGGCTCCGGCCTTTCCTCCCGCTCGAGCCGGACGACGGGAGGAGGGACGTGTGCGGCAGCGAGTGGATTCGCCGGAGTACGGGCGATTACCAGGAACCGTCCGACGAGTCCATCGTGACCAGGCCCGTGGTCGACGATCGGGGTCTCACCATCGTGGCCGCCCACCTGGGGCCGGTGTCGGGTGTGGCGTTCAGCCCGGACGGTGCCCTGCTGGCCACCGCCGGCGACGACGGCACGGTACGGCTGTGGGATCCGTCCACCGGACTGCCCTCCGGTGCTGCCCTTGCCGGGCACTGGGGACCGGTGGGCGTGGTGGCGTTCAGTCCGGACGGGATGTTGCTGGCCTCTGCCGGCGACGACGGTGCGGTGCGGTTGTGGAACACGGTGTCGCGGCGCCCCGCCGGCGTCGCTCTCGGCGGCCATCCCCAGCGGGTCTCCGGTGTGGCGTTCAGCCCTGACGGTGCCCTGCTCGCCTCCTCCAGCGACGACGGCACCGTGCGGCTGTGGGATCCGTCCTCCGGCCGGCCGGTCGGCGCCCCCCTCGACGGCCGGGGGCCGGTGCTCGACCTGGCGTTCAGCCCGGACGGCACGCTGCTGGCCACTGCCGGCGACGACCGCACTGTGCGGCTGTGGGATCCGTCCTCCGGCCGACCGGCTGGCAGCCCCCTCGAGCACTGGCTGCCGGCGCAGAGTGTGGCGTTCAGCCCGGATGGCACCGTACTGGCCTCCACCAGCTTCGACCAACGGGTACGCCTGTGGGACAGCGCCACCGGTCGACCTCTCGACCGGCTCCTGGAGTACGTCGACCGGGTCGGTCACGTGGTGTTCAGCCCCGACGGTCAGACGCTCGCCTCGGCCTCCACCGACGGGACGATCCAGCTCTGGGGCCTGACCGCCGACCGACCCACCGCCGTCCTCGCCGGCCACCCCGAGTTGGTCCTGGGCGTGGCGTTCAGCCCGGACGGGACACTGCTGGCCAGCACAAGCTGGGACGCGACGGTACGGCTGTGGAGGGTCGGCAACGTCAGTTCGTGACCGTGATAGTGGTAACCGCCGTTTCCCCATGGCGCATTATTTGCCGGCGGTCTTCGAGCCCGCCGGGGCCTGACCGGGGCCGGTCCGGCTTGCGGCGAGATCGGACCAGCCCAGATGTGTCTGGCTACATGCGGACGTAACCGGCCAGATATGCCATGCCCGCGTACGGCGAACAGCGGTAGAAGTCCCACTGGCTGTGCGAGACACCGTACTTGCCGGCCGCGTTGCAGTCCGCCATGGCGGTCGGGCCCGTGTAAGTGGCTCCGTAATTCTGTACGTACATCGCCGCCGACGCCGCCTGTGGCGCCGCCAGCACACCGATCGTTGCCATTACCGCCGCTGCGCCCAGCGATGCCATGCGCGTGCGAACCGACATGCTCCACCCCCGCTTGGTAAGGGAGACATTCGTTGTCTCCTATACGAGGAACGTAGCAGACGCACGGAATTCACGATGTCCTATATGGACACCAATTGAAGGGCCCTTTTCGTATTGACCTTCTTTCCGTGCCGGCGAACAAGCGGAACATCGTGTCGCCACCGGCGAACACGGCTCAACTGTCCTATTCGGACCCAGGCCGGGTGGCCCCGGGGCGTCCGCTCCGTGGGCGTCGCCGGCGGCACCGGGTCGGGGGCTGACTTCGGTGTCGTTGCGCGGCGGTTAGCCTGGTCCGTGATGCCGCGTCGCGGACATCCCGGACGAGTGCGTGTCGTACCCGGCCAGACAAGACGACGGGGATGGTCGTGGTGATGCGTTTGTCTCGTAGGGCTTTGCGGTTGGCCCGTGACGAGTACGCCCGGTCGCCGGTTAACGAGTTCGGACGCTTGC
>NZ_JBFBAJ010000036.1:1811-5065 GCF_040682215.1 Actinoplanes sp. NPDC051346
TTGGGTTGTGGGTTGGTTGTTGGTTGAGAATTGCACAGTGGACGCGAGCATCTTGTTTTCTGTGGTTAAGTTGTCAAGGGCGAACGGTGGATGCCTTGGCACCAGGAGCCGATGAAGGACGTGGGAGGCCGCGATAGGCCTGGGGGAGCTGTCAACCTAGCTGTGATCCCAGGGTGTCCGAATGGGGAAACCTAGCACGAGTCATGTCGTGTTACCGCTAGCTGAATTCATAGGCTAGTTGGGGGGAACGCGGGGAAGTGAAACATCTCAGTACCCGTAGGAAGAGAAAACAATAGTGATTCCGTGAGTAGTGGCGAGCGAAAGCGGATGTAGCCTAAACCGTGCGCGTGTGATACCTGTCAGGGGTTGCGTGTGCGGGGTTGTGAGACCTACATGTCTGTGCTGACACGCAGGCGAGGAGTTACAAAGTTGCTGGTTAGTCGAACGACGTGGGAAAGTCGGCCGTAGACGGTGAGAGCCCGGTAGACGAAAATCTGTGACCTCCTTGTGGTGTTCTCGAGTAGCAGCGGACCCCTGAAATCTGCTGTGAATCTGCCAGGACCACCTGGTAAGGCTGAATACTTCCTGGTGACCGATAGCGGACAAGTACCGTGAGGGAATGGTGAAAAGTACCCCGGGAGGGGAGTGAAATAGTACCTGAAACCGTTCGCCTACAATCCGTCAGAGCCGCCCTAGCAGTGGTGATGGCGTGCCTTTTGAAGAATGAGCCTGCGAGTTAGTGGCATGTGGCGAGGTTAACCCGTGTGGGGTAGCCGTAGCGAAAGCGAGTCTGAATAGGGCGTCTGAGTCGCATGTTCTAGACCCGAAGCGGGGTGATCTAGCCATGGGCAGGTTGAAGCGTGGGTAAGACTGCGTGGAGGACCGAACCCACCAACGTTGAAAAGTTGGGGGATGACCTGTGGTTAGGGGTGAAAGGCCAATCAAACTCCGTGATAGCTGGTTCTCCCCGAAATGCATTTAGGTGCAGCGTCGCGTGTTTCTTGCCGGAGGTAGAGCACTGGATGGTCTAGGGGGCCCACAAGCTTACCGAAATCAGCCAAACTCCGAATGCCGGTAAGTGAGAGCGCGGCAGTGAGACTGCGGGGGATAAGCTTCGTAGTCGAGAGGGAAACAGCCCAGATCGCCAGCTAAGGCCCCTAAGCGTGTGCTAAGTGGAAAAGGATGTGGGGTCGCATAGACAACCAGGAGGTTGGCTTAGAAGCAGCCACCCTTTAAAGAGTGCGTAATAGCTCACTGGTCAAGTGGTCCCGCGCCGACAATGTAGCGGGGCTCAAGCACACCGCCGAAGCTGTGGCACTCACACAATAACTTCGCACCGACTTGATTGGTGTGCAGGTGTGTGGGTGGGTAGGGGAGCGTCGTGTAGCGGGTGAAGCGGCGGAGTGATCCAGCCGTGGACGCTACACGAGTGAGAATGCAGGCATGAGTAGCGAATGAAGGGTGAGAAACCCTTCCGCCGGATGACCAAGGGTTCCAGGGCCAGGCTAATCCGCCCTGGGTGAGTCGGGGCCTAAGGCGAGGCCGAGAGGCGTAGTCGATGGATAACGGGTTGATATTCCCGTACCCGCAAAGGAGCGCCCAAGACGAACCTCACTGTACTAACCACGCGAAGCGCCGGAGACTTTCGGGTCGAGGGTGTGGAGTCTGGGATCTTGGTGGGTAGTAGTTTAGCGATGGGGTGACGCAGGAAGGTAGCTGAGCCCGGCCGGTGGTTGTGCCGGGGTAAGCGTGTAGGCCGTCACGTAGGCAAATCCGCGTGGCATTGAGGCTGAGACGTGATGCCGAGCCGATTCAGGTGAAGTCAGTGATCCTATGCTGCCGAGAAAAGCCTCTAGCGATGTTCCGAGCGGCCCGTACCCCAAACCGACACAGGTGGTCAGGTAGAGAATACCGAGGCGACGGGCGAACTGTGGTTAAGGAACTCGGCAAATTGCCCCCGTAACTTAGGGAGAAGGGGGGCCGGACGCGTGAAGGCACTTGCTGCTGGAGCGCGGTATGGCCGCAGAGAGCAGGGGGAAGCGACTGTTTACTAAAAACACAGGTCCATGCGAAGTCGTAAGACGATGTATATGGACTGACGCCTGCCCGGTGCTGGAACGTTAAGGGGACCTGTTAGCCTTTCGGGGCGAAGCGGAGAACTTAAGCGCCAGTAAACGGCGGTGGTAACTATAACCATCCTAAGGTAGCGAAATTCCTTGTCGGGTAAGTTCCGACCTGCACGAATGGCGTAACGACTTCCCCACTGTCTCAACCACAGGCCCGGCGAAATTGCAGTACGAGTAAAGATGCTCGTTACGCGCGGCAGGACGGAAAGACCCCGGGACCTTTACTATAGCTTGACATTGGTATCCGAATGTAATTGTGTAGGATAGGTGGGAGCCGGTGAAACTCGGACGCCAGTTCGGGTGGAGGCAATCTTGAAATACCACTCTGTTGGATTTGGGTATCTAACTTGCGGCCCTGATCGGGTCGAGGGACAGTGTCTGGTGGGTAGTTTAACTGGGGCGGTTGCCTCCTAAAAGGTAACGGAGGCGCCCAAAGGTTCCCTCAGCCTGGTTGGCAATCAGGTGTTGAGTGTAAGTACATAAGGGAGCTTGACTGTGAGACTGACAGGTCGAGCAGGGACGAAAGTCGGGACTAGTGATCCGGCACTTGCGAGTGGAAGCGGTGTCGCTCAACGGATAAAAGGTACCCCGGGGATAACAGGCTGATCTTCCCCAAGAGTCCATATCGACGGGATGGTTTGGCACCTCGATGTCGGCTCGTCGCATCCTGGGGCTGTAGCAGGTCCCAAGGGTTGGGCTGTTCGCCCATTAAAGCGGTACGCGAGCTGGGTTTAGAACGTCGTGAGACAGTTCGGTCCCTATCCGCCGTGCGCGTTGGATACTTGAGAAGGGCTGTCCCTAGTACGAGAGGACCGGGACGGACGAACCTCTGGTGTGCCAGTTGTCCCGCCAGGGGCACGGCTGGTTAGCTACGTTCGGAAGGGATAACCGCTGAAAGCATCTAAGCGGGAAGCCTGCTTCGAGATGAGGTATCCCACCACCTTGAGTGGGTAAGGCCCCCAGCTAGACGACTGGGTTGATAGGCCGGAAATGTAAGCCAGGTAACTGGTTCAGTTGACCGGTACTAATAGGCCGAGGGCTTAACCACACCAAACTTGATACTCAGCGTCCACTGTGTGATTCACAGCAAACAACCACCCATCCCCGGAAACACTCACCGGGGACAGG
>NZ_JBFBAJ010000037.1:0-3219 GCF_040682215.1 Actinoplanes sp. NPDC051346
TAGGGTCAGACCCAGCCCGAGGAGGACGCCCCCCATCCTCACTGTCAGGCTTGATCCCTGCGTGGGCCATCCCCTCCCCCCGAAGCCGTTGTGGTCCCGCTAGCCGGCTCGCCGCCAGCAACTGAGACCCCTGTCCGATGAGAGTTCGCGTCGGCGGCGGCGACGACCAGCAGCCGGACCGCAGCTCAGTCCTGCGGAGTCGCCTGCTCACCAGTGATCAGGTAGATCATGTGCTGTCCGGAGTTGACGGCGTGGTCGGCGTAGCGCTCGTAGAAGCGGCCGAGGAGGGCGCCGTCGATTGCGGTTTCCGCGCCGTAGGGCCAGTTGTCGTGCAGGAGGACCTTGAAGAGGTCGCGCTCCAGGTCGTCCATGGCGTCGTCGTCCTTCTCGAGCTCGGCCGCCAGCTCGGCGTCCGGGCTGGCGAGAACCGTGGTGATCTTGTCGGCCATGCGGTCGGCCACCTCGGCCATCTGCCGGAAGACCGGACGTAGCTCCGCCGGTACGGCCGGCGAAGGGTGGCGCCGCAGCGCGGTCTTGGCCACGTGCTCGGCCAGGTCGCCCATGCGCTCGAGGTCCGCGGAAATGTGCAGGGCCGTGATCACCATGCGCAGGTCGGAGGCGACCGGCGCCTGCCGGGCGATGGTGTCGGCGACCTTCGTCTCGACCTGGCGGTAGATCTCGTCGACCTCGGCGTCGCGGGCCACGACGGACTCGGCGGCTTCGCGGTCGGCGGTCAGCAGGGCGGTCGTCGCCTTGCGCAGCGCGGCACGTACGGCCTCCGCCATCGTCACCAGCAGGCGACTGACCTCGTTGAGGTCGGCCTGAAACTCCTCGCGCATGTTCCGTCCCGGTTGTTCGTGGGCTGCCTCGGCCGTCGGGCCGGGAGCCGGGTGTGCAGGGGGTTGCAGGGGCAACGCTAGGAGCGCCCGGCGGCGCGGACATGAACGGCGGTGAACGACGCCGGGCCGGGTGGTGAACATTCTTCGAAGTGCGCCGGATTTGTCCGATTATGCGTTCGGTCCAGGTAAACAATGACCCTACGATCGCTGCGTGGACCTGGCGTACGGCATCCCCCTGTTCCTGGTCGCACTCGCCGGTGGCGGGGCGGCCGGGTGGCTGCTGTCCCGGGTTCGTCGGCCCGGCCAGACCGCGCCGGATCCGGCCGGGGCGAGCCCGGCAGGCGTCGCGGCCAGACCGACCAAGGGGGGACGAAAGATCGACACCGACGAGGAGCCGAGCGGCAAACACGGGCTCAAGGGCCTCGGCCGCAAGAGCCTCGACTCGCTGCGGGTAGGCGTGGTGGTGCTGGACGCGGAGGACCACCCCGTGCTCGTCAACCCCGCGGCGCGGGCGATGGGCCTGCTCCGCTCCGGCGGAGCTCCCGGCACCCTCGCCGCCCATCCCATCCTGCGGACCCTGGCGGGCCAGGTCCGCCGCACCGGCGTACGCCGGGAGGTCGAGCTCGACCTGCCCCGCGGCCGCGCCGGAAACGCCCAGGCGCCCCTCGGCCTGCACCTGCGGGCGGTGGCGCTCAACGCCACCCACGTCGCGATCGAAGCCGCCGACGTCACCGAATCGCACCGCCTCGCCCGGGTCCGGCGAGACTTCGTCGCCAACGTCAGCCACGAGCTCAAGACCCCCATCGGTGCGCTGCAACTGCTCGCCGAGGCGTTGCTCGACGCGACCGCGATGACGGAGACCTCGCTGCAGGAGCAGTCCGAGGACCTCACCGCCGCCCGCCGCTTCGCCGAGCGCATCCATCACGAGTCCGCCCGGATGGGCCGGCTCGTCAACGAGCTGCTCGAACTCACCCGCCTGCAGGGCGCCGAACCGCTGCCCACGCCGGAACCGGTCGCCCTCGACTGGGTCATCGCCGAAGTCGTCGACCGCACCCGCACCACCGCCGCGGCCAAACACATCGAAGTCGTCTACACCGGCCCCAAGGGCGCCACCGTGTACGGCAGCGGCAGCCAGGTCGCCACCGCGGTGACCAACCTCGTGGAGAACGCGATCGCGTACTCGGGCGAGAGCACCCGCGTCGCGCTGACCATGCGGCAGGACGACGAGTGGATCGAGATCGACGTCACCGACCAGGGCATCGGCATCGCGCCCCACGACGTCGACCGGATCTTCGAACGGTTCTACCGCGCCGACCAGGCCCGCTCCCGGTCCACCGGCGGCACCGGGCTCGGTCTGGCGATCGTCAAGCACATCGCCACCAACCACGGCGGCCGCGTCGACGTGTCCAGCACGCTCGGCGGAGGTTCGACGTTCACCCTGCGCCTACCGGCGCGACCCCCGGAATCCCCGCTGCCGTTACCGGCGGCGATTGAGATCGAGTCCGGCAAGGCCGGGCTCCCTTCGGCCTGACGGCCGGCGGAGTAGGAAAGGAACCCCCATTGGCTCGCGTGCTCGTGGTCGAGGATGAGGAGTCGTTCTCCGACGCCTTGTCGTACATGCTCCGCAAGGAGGGCTTCGAGGTCTCGGTCGCCGCGACCGGCACCTCGGCGCTGACCCAGTTCGACCGGACCGGCGCCGACATCGTCCTGCTCGATCTCATGCTGCCCGAGATGTCCGGCACGGAGGTGTGTCGGCAGCTGCGGCAGCGCTCCGCCGTACCCATCATCATGGTGACCGCCCGGGACAGCGAGATCGACAAGGTGGTCGGCCTGGAGATCGGCGCCGACGACTATGTCACCAAGCCGTACTCGCCGCGGGAGCTGGTCGCCCGCATCCGGGCCGTGCTGCGGCGGCAGGGTGCCGAGGCGGCCGAGGTGTCGACGCCGACGTTGGCGGCCGGGCCGGTCCGGATGGACGTGGAGCGGCATGTGGTCACGGTCGACGGTGCCGGTGTGCAGCTGCCGCTGAAGGAGTTCGAGCTGCTTGAGCTGCTGCTGCGTAACGCTGGCAGGGTGCTGACCCGGGGGCAGCTCATCGATCGGGTCTGGGGCGCGGATTACGTCGGGGACACCAAGACGCTTGACGTGCATGTGAAGCGGCTGCGGTCGAAGGTGGAGCCGGAGCCTGGGGCGCCGCGTTACATCGTTACCGTGCGGGGGTTGGGGTACAAGTTCGAGCCGTGATCGGTTTCCTGCGGCTTCGGGTGGGTTGCGCTGGGGCTTCGGGGGGAGGGGATGACCCACTCCGGGCGGATGCTCCTATGGTCGTCAAGTGGTGAGCAGGGTGTAGATCTCGCGGGCGATGTAGCGCTTGAGGCAG
>NZ_JBFBAJ010000038.1:0-2335 GCF_040682215.1 Actinoplanes sp. NPDC051346
GTCCACACAACCGTCCATGATCGACGGTGGCTGCCCTCGTTCCCACACCAGATCAGACCCCAGCTCAGCCAAGGTCAACATCCCCGGCTGGAGTACTAGGGTGACTGGGCTCCCGTGAAGTGGTCCACCTGATGTGAGAGTCCGATGCCCCATCATGGGGCTGGGAGGATTCATCACGATGAGTACCAGGCGGCGGCACACGCCGGAGCAGATCATCCGTAAGCTGCGCGAGGGCGAGAAGCTGCTCGGGCAGGGCAGCGCCCTGGCCGAGGTGTGTAAACACCTCGAGGTCTCCGAGGCGACCTGGCACCGGTGGGTGGCGCAGTACGGCGGGATGAAAGCCGATGACGCGAAGCGGCTCAAGGACCTCGAGCGGGAGAACGCCCGGCTGAAGAAGATCGTCGCGGGCGAGGTCCTCGACATCGACATGCTCAAGGAGCTGAACCGGGGAAACTGGTGAGCCCGCAGCGTCGCCGCCGCGCCGTGACGGTGTTGCAGCAGCGCTTCGGTGTTTCCCAGCGGCGGGCCTGCCGGGTGGCCGGGCAGAACCGCACGGCGCAACGCCGGCCCGTAGCGGCGCCCCGCGACGTTGATCGGCTGCTGCGGGCGCGGCTGCGGCAGATCTCGGCGCAGTATCCGCGGTGGGGCTGGCGCAAGGCCCACGCGATCGCCGCCCGAGAAGGGTTAGTCGTCAACCGCAAACGCACCCACCGGATCTGGATCGCCGAAGGCCTGAAACGCCCGCCCCGGGTGCGCAAGAGACGCCGCGCCGGCCCTGGCCGGCAGCAACGTCTGCGCGCGACCCGACCGGATCACATGTGGGGGCGTTGGACTACCAGGTCGACGTCACCGCGAACGGCCGGCAGATCAGGTTCCTCAACATCGTCGACGAGGACACCCGGCAAGCCCTCGCGACCCGCGCCGGGCGTTCGTTCACCGCAGACGCCACCGTCAACGTCCTCGATGAGCTGATCACCGCCCCGGGGCCGCCGCCCAGAACACATCCGGATGGACAACGGCCCGGAGCTGACGGCGCACGCCCTGGTCGACTGGTGCCGCTACCGCGGTGTCAGCGCGGCCTACATTGATCCCGGATCGCCGTGGCAGAACGGTATCTGCGAGTCGTTCAACGGCCGGTTCCGCGACGAGTTCCTCACCTGCGAACAGTTCGACACCCTGCTCGAAGCCCAAGTCCTGGCGGAAGACTGGCGCATCGAGTACAACACCTACAGACCCCACGGCTCGCTGGACTGGCTCACCCCCGAGGCCTACCGCCAGCAATGGATCACCAACCGGCAACCAGCACTCTCATAACCGGCGGACCACCAACCGGGGCCCAGTCACTCATCCCGGTGCAGATTCACCACATGTTCAGCGATCTCGTCCACGGAGCGCGTGCCGTCGTTCTGGTCGTCGTGCTTCCCCTCGTGTTTGCCACTGCATTCAGCACGGCGAAGGGCCAGGCCGTCACCACCGTGGCGGTGGGCGCTGTCGCCGCCGTCGTGTCGGTGGCGCTACTGATAGCGGCGCTGTTGCGAGCCCGGGCGTCAGTCACAGCGGACGTTCTGTCTTTGCCGGCCATGCGTGCGTCGGGGGCGCTGGCGCTCGCGGCCGAGGTCACCGGATGGGGAGGAGCCCTGGCTGCACTGACGCTCGGACTCATCCGACACATGTCGGACGTCGATCTCGTGTTCACTATGGGCATCGCAGCGGCGATCGGCGCGGCGTTCCCCGCAGTACTCAGCGGGCCTGCCCACAGACTGAGCCGACGGCTCACGAGTTAAGCCCCCACCTATTGTTGTCCGCATGCCGCGCGAGCCGCGTCGTAGGCGATGAAGGGGTACGTCCGGCCGGTGGCTGCCTGAGCTTCCCGACTTTGATGGAGCCCCGGAGCTGTTCTGCCGCGACGAGGTCACCGATAATTCTACGGACGGTCACGGCTCCGTCGGCGGCAACTTCGATTTTGCAGTTGCCCGGTGTGTGCTCGGTGAGACGTTGGCGCTGGTTGGCGGCCGTTGGTATTGCCTGGCACGGGTTCGGTGTCTTCCATACTTGCTCCATGGGTCGGGCTACGGCAGGTCACACCTGTTGGCAGCGGTTGGTAAGCCTGGTACGAGTTGGTATCTCCTGGCAGGTAAATTCACCACTACGCCGAAGTCGTTTCCGGGCGGCGGCGCGACCGCGTTCGCGTGCGCCGTCCGAGCCATCTTCGGACTCCGCCGGTGCTGCTCAATGCTTGCCTAGGCCGTGTTTCGGAATGGTCGAAGCCACTGGTTGATGACGGCGATGGTGACGGTGGCTTCGTAGCGGACGGCGAGCTTGTCGAACCTGGTGG
>NZ_JBFBAJ010000039.1:0-2244 GCF_040682215.1 Actinoplanes sp. NPDC051346
GAGGTCAGCCAGGCTTAGGGTCAGACCCAGCCCGAGGAGGACGCCCCCCATCCTCACTGTCAGGCTTGATCCCTGCGTGGGCCATCCCCTCCCCCGAAGCCGTTGTGGTCGCTCTCCGTGGGTCAGCGGCGGGTATCGCCGGCCGACTCGTTTCCGCTCATCCGCTCATCCGCTCATCCGCTCCACCGATCCACCGATCCACCGATCCACCGGTCCACCGGTCCACCGCCAGTTCAGCTGAACTGGCAGACGATTAGGCCGGGGTGATGGCTGGGGCGGTTGAGCCTGCTGGGGCGAGGTGGCGGCGGGCGAACTCGAGGGATTCTCGGAGGTCCTGGACTCGGGCTTCGCGGCTGGTGACCTTGCGGGTCGAGACTTCCAGTGCGACGGAGCCGGTGAAGCCGCGGCTCGACAGCGACCGGAGCAGTTCGGCGCAGGGCTGGTTGCCTCGGCCGGGCACCAGGTGTTCGTCGCGACCCTCGCCGGTGCCGTCGCCCAGGTGGACGTGCTTCAGGCCGGAACCCATGCGGTCGGCCATCTCCAGCGAGTCGGTGCGGGACGCCGCGCAATGCGAAAGATCCAGCGTGTACGCGTCGTAGCCGGACTCGGTCGGATCCCATCCCGGCACGTACGGGACGAAGGTGCGCCCCGCCATCCGCACCGGATACATGTTCTCGATAGCGAAGGTCGTATCCGGGTGCCGGGCCTGCACCTTCGCGAGGCCCTGCGCGAAGTTGCGGGCGTAGTCGCGCTGCCAGGTGAACGGCGGATGCACGACCACGGTCGGCGCGCCGAGCGTCTCGGCGAGCTGGGCGGCCCGGTTGAGCCGCTCCCACGGGTCGGGGCTCCACACCCGCTGGGTTACCAGCAGACAGGGGGCGTGCACGGACAGGACCGGCACGCCGTAGTGCTTCGCCAGGCCCTGCAGGGCGCCGGCGTCCTGGCTGACGGCGTCCGTCCAGACCATGACCTCGACGCCGTCGTAGCCCACGGTCGCCGCCATCTCGAACGTGGCCGCGGTGGGCTCGGGGAAGACAGAGGAGCTGGAAAGGATCACGGGGACTCGGGAAGCCACGGGTCAAGGGTAGACCCGTCCGGCACGGCTGCTAGTTCCTCGGTCGGTATACATGAGGACAAACCCGGACCCACTCCATGAGGACAAACCCGACCCGCTGAACGCGGATGCCCGGCGGGCGCGCGTACGCTGTCGCAGGTGAGTCGCCGCACCCAGCTCCGCATAGTGATGGACGACGCGGCAGCCGCCCGCGCCCGCGAGGTCAAGCTCGACTTCCCTCGCGAATGGATCGAGTTCACCGACCCCGCCGACGAGCAGCATGTCGTACGCGCCGACCTGACCTGGCTGTTGTCCCGGTGGACGTGCGTGTTCGGCTCCGCCTGCCACGGCATCATCGCCGGCCGCGCCCAGGACGGCTGCTGCTCGCACGGCGCGTTCTTCACCGACGCCGACGACGAGAACCGCACGAAACACGCGGCCGCCAAGCTGACGCCCGAGAACTGGCAGCACTACCGTCGCGGCTTCAAGAACTACACGGAAATGGACACGATCGACGGCTCGAAGCCGGCCCGGCGCACGGCCACCCAGCCCGACGACGGCCCCTGCGTCTTCCTCAACGACGCCGACTTCCCGGGCGGCGCCGGCTGCGCCCTGCACGCCCAGGCCCTCCGCGACGGCGTCCACCCGCTGACCTACAAACCCGACGTGTGCTGGCAACTCCCGGTTCGCCGCGAGCAAGACTGGACCAAGCGCGCAGACGGCACGAAGTACCTGCTCTCCACCCTGACCGAGTTCGACCGCCGAGGCTGGGGACCAGGCGGCCACGACCTCGACTGGTGGTGCACATCGTCCCCCGACGCCCACGTCGGCACCGAACCGATGTACCGCTCCTACGGCCCCGAACTAGCCGCCCTCATCGGCCAGGACGCCTACCTCGAACTAGCCCGCCTCTGCGACGCCCGCCTCGCCACCGCCCTGGTCGCCCCTCACCCCGCCACCGTCGCAGCCCAAGCATCCCAAGCCCCCAAAAAACGAGGCGGCCGCGAACCCGCCACCCCACCCACAGCAGAGAAGTAGAAGAAGTAGCAGTGGGCGAGCGCAGGAAAGCCGGCACGTGCCCACGCAGAGCAACCACAACGGCTTCGGGGGGAGGGGATGGCCCACGCAGGGATCAAGCCTGACAGTGAGGATGGGGGGCGTCCTCCTCGGGCTGGGTCTGACCCTAAGCC
>NZ_JBFBAJ010000040.1:0-1491 GCF_040682215.1 Actinoplanes sp. NPDC051346
GCCGCCTACAACCACCAAGACCTCCCCTTCGAACTCCTCGTCAAACACCTACAACCCACCCGCTCCCTCGCCCGACACCCCCTCTTCCAAATCGCGTTGTCCCGTGCCGATCGCCTCCCGCCGGCTACGCCCCTGCCCGGGTTGGAATGCGCGCCCGTCGCGACGCCGCTGCGGATAGTCAAGTTCGATCTGGAGATCACCGTTGCGGATGAGCCGATCGACGGCGAGCTGGGCATCGGCATCAGCTATGCGAGAGACCTGTTCGCTCACCGCACCGTCGAGGTGCTGGGACAACGGCTGCGCAACGTATTGCACCAAGTGGCCACCGACTCGGAAACGACGATCAGCCGGATCGACGTAATGACCGGCCAGGAGCGGATAGACCTCCTCGGCGGCTTCGGGGGCAGCGGCACTCCGGTCACGGAGAGCCGGACGGTGCTCGATGTCTTCGACGAGCAGGTGGAACGGGCACCGGGCCGGATCGCGATCACCGATGGCACCGTGAGCCTGACCTACGTCGAACTGCGAGACCGAGCCGATCGCCTCGCACGAACCCTGGTCGCCGCCGGGGTGAGCACGGAAACGCTGGTGCCGATGCTGATGCAGCGCTCGGTGGACCTCGTCGTGGGCATCCTCGCCGTGCTGCGCGCGGGCGGGGGATACGTACCGATCCATACGGCGTATCCGCCGGTCCGGATGAAGAGGGTTGCGGAGGAAACAAACTCACCGGTCGTACTGGTGGACGACGCCTTCGAGCAGCACGAAGTGACCAACGCGTTGGTCGCTGGGGGCCGGACGGCGCTGAGGTGCGAAGCGGATCACGCAGCGGAGGACGAGCCGCTTCCCACGGTCTTGCCGGACCAGATCTGCTACGTCATGTACACCTCGGGGTCCACCGGCGAGCCCAAGGGTATCCAGATCACCCACGGGGGCGTCGTCGATCTGGCGTGCGATCCCAGCTGGGGAATGCAGCCAGAGGACCGCGTACTGCTGCACTCACCGCACGCCTTCGACGCCTCCACGTGGGAGCTCTGGGGACCATTGCTGGCAGGTGGCCGAGTCGTGGTCGCGCCGGCACGGGAGATCGACGGGGCCTTCCTCAAGGACCTGGTCCACGCCACCGGAGTCAACCGGCTCAGTTTGACGGCGGGTCTTTTCCGGGTGATCGCGGATGACTCGATCGAGGCGTTCGCGGAGCTGGACGAGATCACCACGGGAGGCGACGTCATCTCCGCCGATGCGGTGAACAACACGTTGCGGCATTGCCCGGACATTGTCGTCCGCACCACGTATGGGCCAACCGAGGCAACTCTGTGCGTGACTCAGTACCCCTGGCACGGCACCGAGCGGGCCGGCACCTCGGTGCCCCTGGGCAGGCCGATGGGCGGCACAAGGCTGTTTGTGTTGGATGAGTTTTTGCAGCCTGTACCAGTCGGTGTGCCGGGAGAGCTGTACATCGCTGGAAGCGGGCTGGCACGCGGTTACCTCGGC
>NZ_JBFBAJ010000041.1:0-1455 GCF_040682215.1 Actinoplanes sp. NPDC051346
GCCGAGGTAACCGCGTGCCAGCCCGCTTCCAGCGATGTACAGCTCTCCCGGCACACCGACTGGTACAGGCTGCAAAAACTCATCCAACACAAACAACCTGGTGTTGGCGACCGGAGATCCGATGGTGACGGGCTGCCCGTAAGCCAGCAGGCCGCCACTAGCACAGACCGTCACCTCGGTCGGTCCGTACGAATTGATCAGCCGGTATCGGGCCGAGGCCTGGTCCACGAGCCACTGTGGGCATGCTTCGCTGGCCGTGATGACCGTCGTCCCGGCACGGAACGCATCCGGCGGCAGAGAGGCCAGCAGGGACGGCGTGACCGTCACGTGGGTGATCTTGCCGGTATTCGCCGCTGCGCCTTCCGCACCGAACAGTCGATCAGGTGCGGACGGGACCACCGCGCCGCCGGCGAACAGCGCCATGTACATCTCCCACACCGAGCCGTCGAAGCCGATCGAGGCCAGCTGCAGCACCCGGCTACCGGGCCGCACCTCGAACTCGTGCTGATAGCGGTGCGCCAGCCTGCTCAGCCCGCGATGGGTGACAACAACGCCCTTCGGCGCGCCGGTGGAGCCGGACGTGTAGATGACGTACGCACCGTGATCGAGGGACAGCTCGGGCACCGGATCGTGGCTCGGGTAAGCCGCCGCCTTTTGCCACAGGTCGTCTCCGACGACGATCCTCTGTGCGGCCCCGGTGCCCGGCAGGGCTGAGACGTCGTCGACCACGATGACCGGCGCCGAAACGTTGGAGAGGATGTACTCCTGCCGGACGACGGGATAGTCCGGGTCCACCGGCACATAGCAGCCGCCTGCCTTACCGACCGCCAACATGACGACAATCAGGTCAGCGGACCGGCGCATGGAGACGGCGACTGGAACGTCCGGCCCGACGCCAATGGTCGCGAGGTAGTTCGCCAGCTGGTTGGCCCGCAGGTTCATGGCTTGGTATGTGAGCTCGACATGGTCGTCCACCACGGCGAGTGCGTCCGGATGGGCGGACACCTGACGGCCAAAAAGCTCCGGCAGCGTCGCGGAGGCCACTTGCGGCGATCCGGCATTGAAGTCCTCGAACAGCCGGTGCCGCTCGATCTCGCTCAGCACATGCAGGCTGCTGAGCCGGGCCGCGGGGTCCTGGGCCACTTGCTCGAGCAGGAACATCAGCCGCCGGCCGACCGCTTCGGCTCCCGCCCGGGTGAACAGGTCGGTGGCATAGGTGACCGCCAGATCGAGCTCCCCGGAGTCCTCCTGGACGACGAAGCCGAAGAAGAGGTCGAACTTGGCTGTGTCGAACGGCGGCTTCTCGTTGACCACCTCCAGCGTGTCCAACTCCAGCACGAGTCCCCGGTCCACCGCGAAGGCGATTTGGAAGAGGGGGTGTCGGGCGAGGGAGCGGGTGGGTTGTAGGTGTTTGACGAGGAGTTCGAAGGGGAGGTCTTGGTGGTTGTAGGCGGC
>NZ_JBFBAJ010000042.1:0-1434 GCF_040682215.1 Actinoplanes sp. NPDC051346
TAGTACTCCAGCCGGGGATCGTGATCACGGCTTGGTGAGGGCTTGTCGGGCGTAGTGGCTATTTCTTGCGCGGGCTTGATGGCGGCGTCGGCGGATCGACCAGAGCAGCGGGTCGGCGTGGCGGCGGGCAGGGTTGATGATCAGTACGTGGAACAGGTGACGTAGCTCGTTGACGGTCAGCGGGATCAGCCCGATCGGGTCGGGCCGGTCGTGGTGAGCTGTAGCGGCAGCGAGGAAGGCATGAGCGAAGATCGTCAGGGTGGTCCACCGGTGCCAGGATGTCCAGCGGCGGTGTTGATGCTGGTCCAGACCGAGGCCGCTCTTCGCGGCTTGGAACGACTCTTCGATCTTCCAGCGACGCCCGGCGACCATGACCAGGGTGCGCAGCGCGGTGAGTTCGGGTGACCAGCAGCGGTAGAAGGCCAGCTCACCGGTGGTGCGGTTGCGGCGAATCAGCAGCCAGTGATGCCCGCCGTGGCTGTCGGCGGCGTGGGGCAGGGCGGTGAAGGCCCAGTCGTAGTAGCGGTAGCCTTTCGCGCCGCGGCCGGCGGACATCCGCTGCCAAGCCGAAGCGGGAAGTCCTGCGGCCAGCACATCGGCGCGGTAGACGCCCTGGCCGGTGGTCACCTGATGTGAGCAGGCCACCGCGAGGACGTAGCCCAGTCGCAGCGTGCGCAGCCTGGCGGCCAGGCGCGGATCGCCGCCGTAGGCCTCGTCGCCGGCCACCCAGCGACACGGCAGCCCGGCGGCGACCGCGGCCTCGATCATCCGGGATGCCAGTTGTGGTTTGGTCGCGAACTGCACCTGTTCGGGTACGCCGGCTTCGGCCCGCCGCTGCGGGTTGTCGCACCAGGATTTTGGCAGGTAGAGAGCTGCGTCGAGCATCGCGTGAGCGGTCTCGGTGGCGTAGACCAGATGCACGGCGAGCTGACAGTTCTCGATCTTCCCCGCCGTGCCGGAGTACTGCCGCTGGACGCCGACGGTATGCCGGGCCTTCTTCAGATCGCCGGTCTCGTCGATGACGAGCACCGCGTCGGCGTCGCCGAGCTGCTCGGCGATGAACTCGCGGACATCGCCGCGGACCGCGGCGTGATCCCACTTCACCCGGGTCAGCAGGTCCTGCATCCCGTCCGGACCCGCATCACCAGCATGCTCGGCGATCGTCCAGCAGTTCTTACGCGGCAGCGGCGCCAGCAGTCCCCGCACGAAGTTACCCACTCGCCGTCGGGGTTCCGGCCTGCGGAAACGTTGCCCGACAGTCAACATCAGGTCGTCGAACAACACCCGCCATCGCTGGGCGTCTACCCTGTATCCGGCAGCCACCGCTGCGTCATGGTCAGTCCACACAACCGTCCATGATCGACGGTGGCTGCCCTCGTTCCCACACCAGATCAGACCCCAGCTCAGCCAAGGTCAACATCCCCGGCTGGAGTA
>NZ_JBFBAJ010000043.1:0-1410 GCF_040682215.1 Actinoplanes sp. NPDC051346
GGGACTGTGGATCTTTCGGTGTTTCCGGTCTGACCCGCCGGGCGTAGCCCGGCGAGGAAGGCGCCGTGATGACCACGACACTGGATGATGTGACCCCTCGCGAGAAGAAGCCGGAGCTGTCGGCGGAGGCCGCTGCCGCGGCGGAGTTGGTGCGCCTGGCCAAGGAGCAAGGCCTGTCGCTGACCGGCCCGGACGGGCTGCTCAAGCAGTTCACCAAGGCGGTCCTGGAGACCGCGTTGAACGAGGAGATGACCGAGCACCTCGGCTATGCCAAGCACGATCGGGCCGGTGCCGGTGCCGGTGCCGGGTCGGGGTCGGGCAACGTGCGCAACGGCAGCCGCTCGAAGACGGTGCTGACCGACGCCACCGGTCATGTCGAGATCGAGGTGCCACGCGACCGCGCGGGCACGTTTGAGCCGCAGATCGTCAAGAAACGCCAGCGCCGGTTGACCGGCGTCGACGAGATCGTGCTGTCGTTGTATGCCAAGGGCCTGACCACCGGCGAGATCTCGGCGCACTTCGCGGAGATCTACGGGGCGTCGGTCAGCCGCGAGACGGTCTCGCGGATCACCGACAAGGTCATCGAGGAGATGAATGATTGGGCGGTGCGGCCGCTCGACGCCGTCTACGCGGCCGTGTTCATCGACGCCATCGTGGTCAAGGTTCGCGACGGTCAGGTCGCGAACCGGCCCGTCTACGCCGCGATCGGGGTCACCCTCGACGGCGAAAAGGACGTCCTCGGATTGTGGGCCGGCACCGGGGGTGAGGGCGCCAAGTTCTGGATGAGCGTGCTCACCGACCTGCGCAACCGCGGCGTGCGCGACGTGTTCTTCGTGGTCTGCGACGGGTTGAAAGGCCTGCCGGACGTGGTCAGCAACGTGTGGCCGCAAACGATCGTGCAAACGTGCATCATCCACCTGATCCGCAACACGTTCCGGCTCGCCTCGAAACGCGACTGGCCGGCGCTGCAACGCGACGTCAAGCCGATCTACACCGCCGTGAACGCCGCTGCCGCCCGGGCCGCGTTCGAGCACCTCGCCGAGACCTGGGGCCAGCGTTACGCCGCGATCATCAGGCTCTGGGACAACGCCTGGGAGGAGTTCATCCCGTTCCTGGACTACGACATTGAGATCCGCCGCGTGCTCTGCTCCACGAACGCGATCGAGTCGTTGAACGCCCGCTACCGCAGGGCGATCAAGGCCCGCGGCCACTTCCCGTCCGAGCAGGCCGCCCTGAAATGTCTCTACCTGGTCACCCGCTCACTGGACCCGACCGGTCAAGGCCGGGCACGATGGGCGATGCGCTGGAAACCCGCCCTGAACGCCTTCTCGATCACCTTCGGCGACCGGTTCCCGGCCGCCGAAACCTACTAACCAAAGACGCCGGAAACACCGTTAGCGAGACAGTCCC
>NZ_JBFBAJ010000044.1:0-1335 GCF_040682215.1 Actinoplanes sp. NPDC051346
GGGGGAGGGGATGGCCCACGCAGGGATCAAGCCTGACAGTGAGGATGGGGGGCGTCCTCCTCGGGCTGGGTCTGACCCTAAGCCTGGCTGACCTCGGGTCCTTGAGCGGATCTGTCGACCCGGCCGAGGAGGACGCTCGTGCACTCACCGCATGGGTGTCGTGACTTCATAGGAGCCTGGCTAGAGGCCCCATCACTGTCTTGTCCGATCCCGTCCGGCTGGTGCGTGCCGCCCTGACCGGTCGACGAACAGGACAGCTATGGCCACCATGACACATCCACCGGTGCAGGTCACCGCAGGCGTGGACACCCACAAAGACACGCACACCGCGGCTGCCGTCGACGACGCCGGACGCCTGCTGGGCACCGCCCAGTTCCCTGCCACCCCGGCAGGACACCGGCAGCTGCTGGACTGGCTGCGCCGGCACGGCACGGTCACGCTCATCGGTGTCGAAGGAACCGGCGCCTACGGCGCCGGCCTCACCCGCTACCTGAGCACCCAGCAGATCAGCGTGGTCGAGGTGGACCGGCCTGACCGCGCCACGCGCCGCCATCGCGGCAAAAGCGACCCCGTCGACGCTGAATCCGCCGCCCGCGCTGCCCTGAGTAAGCGTGCTACCGGCACCCCGAAACAACGCGACGGCCGTGTCGAAGCCCTGCGCCAACTACGCCTGGCCCGATCCTGCGCGGTCAAACACCGCGCTGAGCTGCAGCAACGCCTGCACGCCCTGATCGTCACCGCAGGAGAACCACTACGCGGCAAGCTGCGTGCTCTCACCGCAGCCCAGCTCGTGCACGTCTGCGCCAGGCTACGCCCCGACCCCACCCACGCCGGCAATCCCGACACCGCCACGAAAATCGCACTACGCAGCATCGCCCGCCGCCACACACAGCTCAGCGCCGAGATCCACGCACTGGACCAGGTCATCAACCCCCTGGTCAAAGCGATCAACCCCGCACTCAGCGCCACCCACGGCGTGGGCCCCGAAGTCGCCGGACAGCTACTGGTCACCGCCGGCGACAACCCCCACAGACTCCGCACCGAAGCCGCGTTCGCCATGCTCTGCGGTGCCGCGCCGCTACCCGCCAGCAGCGGCAAAACCCACCGCCACCGGCTCAACCGCGGCGGGGACCGACAAGCCAACTGTGCCCTCTACCGGATCGTGCTCACCCGACTGGCCCGCGATCCCCGCACCCGCGCCTACCGCGACCGCCGCCTCCAACAAGGCCTGAGCCGCCCAGAAATCTTCCGCTGCCTCAAGCGCTACATCGCCCGCGAGATCTACACCCTGCTCACCACTTGACGACCATAGGAGCATCCGCCCGGAGTGGGTCA